>CACZHT010000005.1 GCA_902781045.1 uncultured Bacteroidales bacterium
CTTTTGTTCTGCTCCTGTGTGGACCAAGCGGCGAGGACCTCCGGCCCTCTTGCATGGTCTTTCGAACAAATAGCTTCTTCGAAGCATTTTAGCGTCTCCAACGCAATCGCTGAACAGATACTGATTACGTAGACTTCTCCCACGCAGCAGATTAAAAACAACTCACACAACACCAACAACTATTGAGCAAGTTGTTTTCCATAAAAATGCTCCATCCGCGTGAGGATTATGTTCTGCTGGCTACCTTGCGATAGGTGCGGTTTTTGTTGCCGCCTTGTGACTGTAAATATCCAAACTCTGTGAGTTGTCTAAGATAGCGCTTGGCTGTTGTGGCAGTAAAACCGAACTGCTTCACAATGACATCGGTGGTCGTTTCATCATTATCGGCCATAAAATGCAGAATATCGACCAGTTTCTGGGCCAACGAGGGCTTTATCGACCATTTATCGACCATTTCCTGTCTCATTGCCAATTTATCGACCATCGGTTCAGCCGTTGTACTGACATATTGGTCGATATCGTTTTTTAAATGTTTGCAATGCAGGCGAGTCATGCAATCGATAAAAATATTGATGTCATCACTTTCACGAGCATCAACAAGCGACTGAATATACTCAGCCTTGTCATCTTTCAGCACCTTGGTAGGCAAGACATCAAACTCTATCTGGAGTAGGTTCATCAATAGTCGGCTGGTTCGGCCATTCCCATCAGCCCATGGGTGAATGGTCACCAACATGTAGTGCGCCCAAAAACTAAGTTCATAAACAGCACAAGCATCAGAGGCATCAATGGTCTTGCAACGTTCATTGAGTTCTTCGCAGAAGGCTGCAAGGTGTGTCGGCACTTTCAGATAGGACATGTATGAACGGCCACCGATTCCCGCTGTGACGTTCAATTTTCGCAATTCACCTCGTGCGGCCGAGAAACAACCACCTAATGTATTATACTCGCTGCCCGTTCGGGCCATCACTTTTGCTGCCAGCTTGACAAGCCAGTCGACTGTGATAGGCTCGTGCCCTTTAATCCAATGAATGCCATATTCGTATGCGACCTTAAGATCAAGGTTCATCAACTGTTCCAACAAGGGTTTGTTAGCCCCGATGCCTTCGTCAAACAGCAGTTGCGTTTCTACTTCAGTCACTGTACTGCCCTCAATTGCAGTAGAGTGTGCAATGATGGAGTACAGATAGAATTTTTGATAGTCTATCTGTTCCCCAATGCCTAACGACTTGTGTCGCTCAAGTAGGCTGAGTAGTTGCTTGTTGTATTCTTCCTTCATAACTGCAATCCTTGTCATCCTATCGCTATTTCAAGCATCATATGCGAAGGGACATCTAGCTTGATAGTGCAAAGTTAGGGATTTTTTTTCAAATAGCAGTGTGAATCTCTGTAATATTTAGTTGGTTGTGGAAAACTTTCTTGCCAGAGCGATTTTTGCCACAGCATTTCTCGTGGTTCGATAAGGCATGCAGATATTGCAGATTTAGCGGATAGCCTTGATTTTGCAGACTTCCACTGCGCAGCAGATTAAAAAACAACTCACACAACACCAACAACGATTAGGCATGTTGTTATAGTTGTGTAAGTTGTTTTGTAAAGAATCTGCCGAATAAGCTTATCTGCTAAATCTGCTGAGTCTGCATGAGTTAGAAACTGCGTAGGGGCTCAGCGGTGGCGTCAGTTGCTGAAGGCAATCTCGCCGCCTGCGGCATCGATGACGATGGGACGGTCGCGGTTGACGCGCTGGCCGATGATGGCCTGGCTCAACGGGTTGAGCACCAGGCTCTGGATGGCACGCTTGACGGGACGGGCACCGAACTCGGGGTCGTAGCCAGCTTGGGCCAGCAGCTGCACGGCAGCATCGGTCCACTCGAGCGTAATGCCGTTGTGTGCCAGCATCTTCTGCACACCGGTCATCTGCAGGCGTACAATCTGGCTGATCTGCTGCTCATCGAGCGGGGTGAACATGATGGTCTCGTCGATACGGTTCAAGAACTCGGGACGGATGGTCTGCTTGAGCATAGCCATCACTTCGTCGCGCGTCTTGCTGATGACCTGCTCGCGGTTCTGCGGCGTCAGGTGCTCAAAGCGCTCACGTATCAGGCTCGAACCCAGGTTGCTCGTCATGATGATGATGGTGTTCTTGAAGTTGACCGTGCGACCCTTGTTGTCGGTCAGACGGCCGTCATCCAGCACTTGCAGCAGCACGTTGAACACATCGGGATGAGCCTTCTCGATCTCGTCGAACAGTACCACCGAGTAGGGCTTGCGCCGCACAGCCTCGGTCAGCTGGCCGCCCTCATCATAGCCCACGTAGCCCGGAGGTGCGCCGATGAGCCTTGTGGCCGAGAACTTCTCCTGATATTCGCTCATGTCGATGCGCGTCATCATGTTCTCGTCGTTGAACATATAGTCGGCCAGGGCCTTGGCCAGCTCGGTCTTGCCCACACCCGTCGTGCCCAGGAAGATGAACGACCCGATGGGGCGGCGCGGGTCGTTGAGCCCGGCCCGGCTGCGCCGCACAGCGTCGCTGATGGCACGGATGGCATCGTCCTGGCCCACCACACGCTTGTGCAGCTCGTCCTCCAGGTGCAGCAACTTGTCCATCTCGCTCTGCAGCATCTTGGTCACTGGGATGCCCGTCCAGCGGCTCACCACCTCGGCGATGTCGTCGCTGTCGACCTCCTCCTTGATGAGTGCCTTGTCGCCCTGCATGCCGCGCAGTTGCTCTTGCAGCGACAGGTTCTCGTCCTGCTTGCGCTTGATGAGCGAGTAGCGTATCTCGGCCACACGGCCATAGTCACCATTGCGCTCGGCGCGCTCGGCCTCGAAGTTCAGTTGCTCGATGTCAATCTTGTTCTGCTGGATGCGGTTGATCAGCTCTTTCTCGCTGCGCCACTTGGCATTGTACTCGTTCTCGCGCTCGCGCATCTCGGCCAACTGCTTGTCCAGCTGGGCGATGCGCTGCTCGTCGCCGTCGCGTTTGATGGCGGCGCGCTCAATCTCGAGCTGCGAAATCTTGCGCGAGATCTCGTCCAGCCCCTCGGGCACACTGTCCATCTCGATGCGCAGTTTGGCGGCGGCCTCGTCCACCAGGTCGATGGCCTTGTCGGGCAAGAAACGGTCGCTGATATACCGCTGGCTCAACTGAACGGCGGCGATGATGGCATCGTCCTTGATACGCACCTTGTGGTGGTTCTCGTAGCGTTCCTTCAAGCCACGCAAGATGGCGATGGCGCTTTCCTCGTCGGGCTCGTCGACCATCACAATCTGGAACCGTCGCTCCAGCGCCTTGTCTTTCTCGAAGTATTTCTGGTACTCGTCGAGCGTGGTAGCACCGATGCTGCGCAGGTCGCCTCGGGCCAGGGCAGGCTTCAGGATGTTGGCGGCATCCATGGCACCGCTGCTCTTGCCGGCACCCACCAGGGTGTGGATCTCGTCGATGAACAGGATGATTTCGCCTTGGGCCTGAGTGATCTCGTTGATGACGGCCTTGAGTCGCTCCTCAAACTCGCCTTGATATTTTGCGCCGGCAATCAGTGCGCCCATGTCGAGCGAGTAGACTTGTTTTTGTTTCAGGTTCTCGGGCACGTCGCCGCGCACGATACGCTGGGCCAGCCCCTCGACGATGGCGGTCTTGCCCGTGCCGGGCTCACCGATCAGGATGGGGTTGTTCTTGGTGCGGCGGCTCAGGATTTGCAGCACTCGACGAATCTCGTCGTCACGGCCAATGACGGGGTCGAGTTTGCCTTGCCGGGCGCGCTCGTTGAGGTTGATGGCATATTTGCTCAACGCCTGGTACTGCTCCTCGGCTTCCTGGCCGGTGGCCTTGCGGCCCTGACGCAGCTGGGCGATGGCGGCCTGCAGGTCTTTACCGGTGATGCCGGCATCCTTGAGGATGGTCGATGCGGCCGACTTGACCTCAAACAGTGCCATGAGCAGCACCTCGACGGTCACATACTGGTCGCCTTGCTTCTGAGCCAGCTCGTTGGCCTTTTCCAGTACCTGGCTGGCGGTGTTGCTCAAGTAGGGTTCGCCGCCTGCCACTTGCGGCAGACGCGACAGTGCGTTCTCCAGGGGGCGTTCAATCATGGTGGGGGAGATGTCAAGCTTCTGAAGCACAAACTTGACAACCGAGTCACCCTCGCTCATCACGGCCTTGAGCAGATGCTCGGGCTCGATGGCTTGATGACCATGCTGACGGGCTGTCTGCACCGCCCTCTGGATGGTCTCTTGACTCTTGATTGTAAAATTGTTGAAGTTCATTTTATTGTAATTTAGAATTATTGTCTTTTCATTGAGAATTGAGAACAATCAGCGTCGATTCTTGCATCCTGCATTTTCTTCTCGACTCTCACTTCAAGCAACAAGCAATCCTCATGCCTCCTTAAATAACTGCCTGAATGTCATATAGTTGTATCTATATGGCAGAAAAACTGACATTTTGTCACAAAGAAAGCTGTGGCCCACACCCATGCCACAGGTGTAGGCCACAGTTATAGTTGATGTACAGGATAAAACTCGGTGTCTATTTTTTGCCCAGCATGATATTGATGACTGCATTGACATCAGCGACATCGACCGAGCCGTCACCCGTCACATCACACCTCCCCTCTCCCTCCGGAGAGGGGTCGGGGGTGAGGCTTCCCTTGCCCAGCATCACGTTGATGATCAGATTGACATCGGCCACGTCGACCGTGCCGTTGCCGTCGACATCGCCTGTTATTACTGTGCCGGGCTGGTTGTCGCCCTTGACTGCAAAGGGCAGTTCGAAGGCGGCAAGTATGGTGGCCCAGTTCTGGGTGCGGATGCGCAGGTCACTGTTGATGGGTTTTAGGGCATACTGCTCGTCGTCGGCATCGCGGCCACGCGACAGGGTGTACATCACATTGTCCTTCAACACAAACTCTTGTGCGGTCGACATACTGCCGCCGGCAATGAGGCTGCAGAAGTCGGTCGGAATGAGTGTCTCACTGTCGTGCTGCACAAGAATGACGCCGTACCCCTCGACTTCAATGTCATCGTCAGTCTCGATAACGCGTGAAGCGTAGGTGTAGCCGTAGGCGTAAAAGTTGCCCTCCTTGTCCTCAAATCCACCCAGATAACCGCAGATGCCGTTCAGACCGGCCAGCACGCCCGCCTTGCTGCAGGTGGCTTTCAGCCACTTGCCGGTCGTGGCGTCACACTTGATGACATAGCCCTCGCGGATATTGCCGCTGGTTGTGACTATCGATTGCGTGCCATCCTCGTTGTTTAGTGTGAAGTTGCCCATGCCTGTGAGCCACATCGTGTCGCCGATGACATTGATGTGGTTGCTCTGCATCACGCTGCCGCGACCGCCACACTCGTCGCCTTCGAACAGCTGCACCCACTGCACATGCAAGTCTTGGTCAAAGCGTGCCGTGACCATGCTCATCTGGCTGCTCGGGATGTTTATCTCATGCCCATCGAGGCCGATGGTGCTGCCACTGGCTGTGGCCCCAGTGACCATGAAGTTGACAATCAGGTCATTGCCTGCCATGGCCAATGTTGAAGACGATTCGCTGTTGGCTACACCGGTGGTTGTAAGCGTGCCGGTTACATATCCATCGGCATTACACTTGATGACATACAGGTCACCTCGTGTCTTCTGTGCGTCACCATCCCAGCCCTCGGTGTTGTGTGGGGTCAGGGTGATGGCATCTTCTGCACCGGTCAGCGTGATGGGGTTGGCATATCGGCCTGTTAGGTAAAAGTTGCCATCGGTGTCGCTCTCCATGCCATAGATGTAGAATGCCGAGCCGGTGTGGTTGATGTTGTCGCCGCTGCCACTGGGTTGTGGGGCATGGCTCACCTCAATCAGCCTGAGCCACTCGATGGCACCGGCTTCGCTAACCTTCATCATTACACCCTGCCACCAGCGTTTGGCTTCGGGCGAATCTAGCTGCCACTCAATCAGTGTCTCTTGCCCTGTGGCATCGACCAGACGGATGGGTTGAGTGCGCAGATTGTCGGTGTGGCGGACGACAAACGACACATACACTCCGCCATCCGGGGCACTGACGATGCCGCCATTGTTCGAGGCGACATCGCCGCTGGTCGAGTAGACGCACCACTGCAGGTTGCCGTTGAGGTCGGTCTTGAGCACATTCAGATTGTTGTTATATCCCGATCCCTCGTAGGCTGCGCCGGTGGCAATGCTTTGGCCGTCATAATAGATGGTGGCGGTGGGGTCGCTGTAGCCGTGGTCCCATCCCGATGCACCGTCGCCCACGACAGTGCCTGTCACCGACAGGCTGTAGAGGCTGCCTCCGGCTTGCATCATGTCGATACCCATGTCAGGAGCCTTGGCGTCGAGCAGCTTGCACCATTGGGCGGTGATGTCGTTCACTTGGGCATTCATGCCCAAAGTCACCCATGCTGCTACTGTCAGAAAAACTGTTTTTTTCATTCTCTATGAATTTAAATTGAATAACCAAACCCCATCCATCAGAGGTGGGGCTTGGTTCAAATCACTCTTTTTTATTTCTTGTATCTTAGCGGACTACGATTTTCTTGCCGCCGGCAATGTAAAGCCCTGCGGGCAGACCGTCAACGCTGGTGTCGCCCTTCTTGACCATGCGGCCATCGATGGTGTAGACGTTGTTGTTGGCAGGCAATGTCTGTTCGGCACTGATGCGGTCGACACCTGTCGCAACGTCAAATGGCAACTCAAAGCCGGCGACCATGCAGGCAAATTTGTTCGATGTCAAGGCAATTTGGTCACCATATAAGTTTGACGTGTTGTTAAACCGAACCATGGCATACAGTTTGTTGCCATCGCTGACCAGGCACTGGGTGTCGCTCGTGCGGCTGATGAGGTCTACATCGTCAATGGGCTGGAGGTCTTGGTCCAGTTGCTGGATCTTCATTGGGCCCAGCAAGCTATGTCCAGCTACAAACAGATTGCCGTCATTGTCGACAAAAGCATCAAAGCAACCTGACTGGTTGACTTGGCGGATATAGGCTCCGGTAAGTTGACCGGTTGTGGCATCGGCTCTGATAACGACTCCGTCGCGTGTGTGCTGAGTGGTGTACTGCTCACCGTCGATGCTGAAGCTGATTTTAGCCTTGCCTATCAGGTAAAGGTCATTGCCATAAACGCACACATTGGGTGTCTGGACTGTGCTTCCGTTCAAGGTGTTGTCATAGAGATTGAAGTAGATGGGCTGCAAATTGGTGTCCAGACAGGCAGTCGACAGACTGGCAATGTCGTTGGTAGGGGTCACTGTCAGTTGTCCCAGGGTGACATCGGTGCCGGCAATGCCTGTAATCAGGTTCATCAAGTAGATTCTGCCACCTGCCATCGTCATGGCCAGCGGACGATCTTGTGTTGCTTGCCCACCGGTGGTGATGTGATTCAGGTAGTTGCCATTGGCATCCAGCTTGAGGACAAAGGTGTTGCCGACGCTCTTCTGCGAGTCGCCATCCCACCCCTCGTTGTTGTGGGCTGGAACGGTAACTGTTGAGCCATCTGCATTGGTGACATACAAGTCCAGGTTCTGCCGCCCGGCAAGATAGATGTTGCCCTGCTCATCCACTCCGACACCGGCAGGATAGATGGCTTCGGGCGTGCCCCAGCTGTAGGTGGTGGCACTGGGCATAGCCTCATGGCTCACTTCAATCATCTTGAGCCACTCAATCTCGCCATTGGCAGTGGCTTTGAGCAGGAAGCCATAGTAATAGCGGTGCCCGTCATCAATGACCCACTCGTAGTTGAGCGTTTGGCCAGTGCTGGTCTTGAACTCGAGGTTGCTGTTCTCGGCACCCTGAGTGTGGTGGATCTTGCCGAATGCAATCACGCCACCGTCGTTGGTGCTGGCCAAGTAAGTCGAGTTGGTGCCGACCTCGCCATTGGTGGTGTAGGCGCTCCACAGCAGGGTGCCATCAGAGGCCACCTTGCACAGAAAGAGTTGCTGGCTGCCAGAGGTGGAGGTGCCCACATAGGTCGTCACACCGGTGCCGATGACATCCTCGCCGAAGAGGATGTTCTCGTTGGCATTCAACGAGCCGGCGCTTCCGGTGACGTAGATACTGCCATCCTTTGCAAGAACCATGTCAGAGCCTTGGCTGGTGCTTGAGGCTGTGCTGTTGGTGATGGCTTTGGCCCAAAGTGATTGGGTGTCGCTGAGCGACTGTGCGCCGGCCAGCATTGATGTCGATGCAAGCAGCGCGAGAGTTAATGTGTAGATTTTTTTCATTGCGTTTAGAACTATTTTTTTAGGTTTCATTTTCGTTTGCAAAATTACTGCTGCAATACAAACTATGAAATCACCTGTTTTTAGGATTTTCGCTACCGAAATTCCCCAAATGTTGGTATTGTCCACAGCATGAGGCAGTTGTAATTTTGCACATTATTTATTATATCATTTAATGAGAATCCAGATTCTATATACTCTGCTGATAATCAGTGTTCTGCGTATTTCTGCTGCCGGCGTGCTGCTGCAGGGCACGGTGCGCGATGCCACGACGGCTCAGTACATTGAGTTTGCCACAGTCACAGCGCAGCCAGGCGGCAAGTCGGTAGCCACCGATGCCGACGGCCGATACTATCTGCGTTTGGTGCCTGGAACATACACTATTACTGTGAGTTATGTTGGTTATAAAACTGCCATCCAGCGCATTACAATCAGTGCCGACCATTTGTTGGACATCAATTTGACCGAGGATACACGCATGCTGGGCGAAGTTGTCGTCACGGCCAAGGAGTCCACTGGCATGACCAGTAGCAGTCGCATCGACCGCGATGCCATGGCTCACCTGCAGCCCACCAGCTTCAGCGACCTGATGGAACTGCTGCCGGGCAACATCAGCCATGACCCTGACATGGGCAGTGTCAACGCCATCAAGCTGCGCGAGACCGGCAACTTGGGGGCAAACGGAGCGGCCAGCGACAATCCGGACTACAACATCACGTCGCTGGGCACGCTCTTTGTTGTCGATGGAGCACCCATCAATGGCGATGCCAACATGCAGAACGTCCCCAACGCTGGCACTGACCAAACTTCACCGGAGTTTCGTAAGGACATGACTAACAAGGGTGTGGACATGCGCACACTCTCGACCGACAACATCGAGAGTGTCGAAGTGGTAAGGGGCATTCCCAGTGCCGAATATGGCAATCTCACCAGCGGAATGGTCAACATCAAGCGTCTGCGCCGAGCCACGCCGGTCACTGCCCGCTTCAAGGCCGACGAATACAGCAAATTGGTGTCCATCAGCAAAGGTTTCTACCTGGCTGGCACGCGCCACATCATGAACATCGATGGAGGATATCTAGACAGCAAAGTCGACCCCCGCAACAACCTGGAGAACTACAAGCGGATCAATCTCTCGGCTCGCTTGAATCTGAGGTGGGAAAAGGCGGAGTTCGACACTAACTGGATAACTGGAGTGGACTACACTGGCTCGTTTGACAACGCCAAGCAAGATCCCGATTTGAGCTATCTCAAGGTCAACGAGTATCGTTCGAGTTACAATCGAGTTAACTACACAAGTGACCTGACGTTCACACTCAACAAAACGGCATGGCTCAGCAACATCAATCTCAACACCAGTGTCAGTTATCAGTCCGACCGCTTGGAGCGCCGCAAAGAGGTGGCTCCTCAGCGGGCATCGGTGGCACCCACCTCGATGGAAGAGGGTGTGCACGACGGGCAGTATCTGCTCAACTCCTACATTGCCGACTATGTGAGCGACGGTAAGCCCCTCAATATTTTTGTCAAAATCAAGGCCGAAGGCAAGGCTGGGGTGGGGCAGTTGCTGAACAATTATAAAATAGGTGGTGAGTGGACATTGTCGAAAAACTATGGCGATGGTCAGGTTTATGACCTTACCCGCCCGCTGGCCGCTGCATGGACCACTCGTCCATGGGCTTACAAGGACATACCGGCCATGAACGTGCTCTCGTTCTATGCCGAGGACAATGCCACCCTGCCGATGGGCGCGCACAACGTGCAGCTGCAGGCCGGGCTACGCTCCATTCAGCTCGTGGGGCTTGAACGGCAATATCATCTGAGCGGCAGGCCCTATTTGGATCCGCGGCTCAACATCAAGTGGACTTGGCCCACTTGGCGACTGGGGGGACGAGACCTGCAATTCTATTTGGCCGCTGGCTTTGGCATCACTACCAAGATGCCCACTGTGACTTATCTCTACCCACAGGTGCACTACAACGACTTTGTGCAGCTCAACTACTACGATGTGCTCAACCCATTGGAGCACAGTCGTATCAGTCTGCGCACCTATATCGACCCCACTGTCAACTACCGTCTGCGTCCTGCCACCAATCGCAAGTGGGAGGTTCGCTTGGGCGGAAAGTGGGGCAAAAACACATTCTCGGTCACCTACTTCCGCGAGCGGTTGCGCTCGGGTTACCGCTACAGCACGCTCTACCGCCCATTCGAATACACCAAGTATGATGCCCAAGGCATTCAGGCTGAGTATGTCACCGGACCGCCATTGCTCGACACCATACCATCGTCCATCGTCCACGAGTTGGACGGATACAGCCAGGTGACCAACGGCAGCCGACTCGACAAGGAGGGAATCGAGTTCACACTGACCACTGCGCGATGGCACCCCCTGCGCACGGCGCTGACTTTGACAGGCGCTTGGTTCAGGTCGACCTACAGCAACTCGCAGATGCTCTACCAGCCTGTGAGTGATGTGGTGGGTACCGAGGCTGTGCGCAACAGCTACATCGGTTACTATAACTGCAACGATGGTCGCGTCAACAATCAACTGAACACCAATCTGATGTTTGATACCCAAATCACGCGATGGGGACTGGTCTTCACCACATCGGTGCAGTGTCTTTGGTTTGTGAGTACACGCCGGCTGTGGCAGAACGGTGTTCCCGACAGCTATCTGGATGTGGCCGATGGCCAGTTGCATCCCTACATCGAGGCCATGAGCAGTGATCCGATGCTGCGTTACCTCGTGCGCACCTACAGCGATGAATTGTTCGTCCGGCAGACAGTGCCCACTGCCATCTATGTCAATTTCAAGGCTACAAAGCAGATAGGCAAACACCTCAAGGTGGCAGTTTTTGCCAACCGTCTGATCGACTATTTGCCCGACTACAAGAGCAATGGGCTTACCATACGCCGCATCAGCGACCCCTATTTCGGTATGGAATTGAATGTGAGTTTATAGTTTTTAGTTTTTAGTTTCTATTTGATGAAGATTAATACAGCAATATTGACAATCATTGTGGTCGCGCTGATGTTTGTTGCTTGCGACGACAAGTTGGGCGACAGTGTCGCGCTGGTGCAGCCCACTGTGCAGCTGGTTATGCCCGAAGGTGTGATGGGCGAGGTGACCAATGAGCGATTTGAAGTGAAAAACGTAACAACGGGCCGCACAGCCATCTACATGTCTCAGACTGACCTCGAATTGAGGACGGGATTGTACGACATCAGCTATGATGCCGATGTGATCTGCACCGATACCGCCACGCACCAGCCAGTGACACGGCACATACAGGCTTTTGCGCCATCGGTCGAAGTCATAGGCACTTCAGCTAATATCACGCTGACGGCATACGAGACGGTGGTCAACGATGACTTTGTTATCTCCGAGATATTCTTCACTGGTACGCTGCGGCCAAACGGCAACCAGTATTACGGCGACGATTACATCAAGATTTACAACAACACCGACCATGTGCTCTATGCCGACGGCTTGACACTGCTAGAGTCAAAGTTCACCACCACGCAGAAGTATAACTATAAGCCCAATGTCATGGACACCGCCATGACAGTCCAGGCACTCTACACCATTCCCGGCAGTGGGCGTGACTATCCTGTCCAGCCCGGCGAGGAATTGTGGATTGTAGACACTGGCATCGACCATCGTGTGGCAAACCAGAACTCGTTTGATTGTAGCCATGCCGATTTTGAGTGGTATGATGTTTCGACCAAACCCTCGAACCTCGATGTCGATGGCCCCACAGTCACCAACCTGGACAAGTGGTACTGCTATACACTCTCGTTCTTTGTGCTGCACAATCGTGGATTTAGAGCTTGGGCACTGGCGCGTATTCCCATGGACAAAGAACTGTTTCTAGCCGACCCAAATTACTATTATACTTATCGTTATGTCGTCGTCGCCAAAGCCGGAACCTATCCCATGAGCCAGCAAGCCTTCATGGTGCCAAACCGCTGGATTGTTGATGCGGTCAACTGCAGTGTGGCGGCTGAGTATGCTTGGAATGTTACCGCACCGGCACTTGATCGCGGGTGGACGCACTGTGGCACCATGGATCACGACAAGTCGAGATACTTCCACAGCGTTCGGCGCAAGATGCTCTATCTGCGAGAAGGCCACCCAGTGCTCAAAGACACCAATAATAGCACTGATGACTTCAATGCTTATTGCACACCCAGTGAAATCGAGCGTCAAGGCACTGCCATCGATATACAGGGCACGCCCTGTACAAGCGTCACATGGGACGGCATCACACCCAAACAAACAAGCCGATGAACCGACATGCCTTTCTGACAATATTATCAATAATGGCACTGCAGACAGGTGCTGTAACTGACAACTTCACCACCAGCCAACAGGCACGGTTACAGAATGTCGAGTCTCAGAACCTGCAGCAGCTGGTATGGAACAACCCCGCACTCAAGCACTGGAATCACACCTACTCGCTCAGCCAGGTTGAGCTCTCGTGGCAATTGCGGCATGAAGATGAACCAATCAACACTCAGCTGGGCGACCACGAGACGGTGACGGCGTTTGATGCCAGCACCTATATGCACCACGGCAACAGCACCATGTGGGGGCGGGCGTACTACAACAATGGCCGGCAGCGCGGCATCAAGTGGAACGAGACCAGTGACTTGCAGATGGTCTACCCCTATGTGCTGGCCGACAGTGTCGACACTCACACTATGAACCTGGAACGATACAGTTTCATGGGTGGCTATTCCTATCTGGGAAAACGCATCACCTGGGGAGCATCTGTCGGCTACAAGGCGGGGTTGTATTACCGTCGCGTCGATCCCCGTCCGCGCAATGTCACAGCCGACCTCGATCTAAAAGCAGGAATTGGCTGTCTCATTGGTCGTTATGTTGTTGCGGTCTCACTAGCGTTCAAGAACTATAAACAGACCAACAATGTGTCGTTCTATAGCGAGTTGGGCAGCGACAAGCTCTATCATCTCACTGGCTTGACCAATGACTATGGACGGTTTGCCGGTACGGGCTATAGTACCTATTATAAGGGGCAGCAGTGGGCTGCCTCGCTCGACATGCACCCCATTGAGGCACGAGGTGTGAGTGCATCCGTGCAGGTCTCGCGGCTGGCGTTTGACAATGTTCTCACCTCGCTCAACAAGTTGCCCATGTCACATGTCACCCACAACGCACTAGCTGCCGAGGCGACATGGCTGGCATCGTCATGGCGAGCTAGGACTCATCTCGCTGCATCGCGTCGAGTGGGCACCGAGAATGTCTTTGGTGACCCTTCAGCACAGGTCTATCAACAGATAGGCCAGCTGGACATGTATCACGAAAACCGTTTCAATGTCGGCATTGAAGGCGTCTATGAACATCACTGGACCAAAGCCTTTGTTGGTCTGCATCCGGCACTTGACTATCATCACCTTAACACCATCTATGCCGACCCGCAATGCCGGTGGCGAATCGATGATTTAACGGCTGCTGTGCGCATGCAGGGTGGTGCTGATTTGCGCTACCTGTTCATGGTGCTGACCATGGGTGTGCAGTGGGTGCATCCCACTTACAACCAATTGTTGATCACGGCCACCAAAACCGAATTGATGGGGCTTCAGCGGGCCATTGAACGGGATTTCGGCTACCAGTCGCACAATCGTGTCGTTTGGACGGCTGCACTTACTGCCGATGTGCCTGTCACTGGGCGCTATGTCCTGCGCGCAAAGGTTGATTGGAGCCATGGCCGCTACTGGGCCAGCAACCAAACACATCATTTATTCACTTCGATTTCATTCATTTTCTAGCACAATACGAAATTCTCATGAAAATCAAGCAACTCTTGTTGGTGGCACTGGCCACCGCAACTATGCAGCTGTTGGCTGCCGACCATGTGCCGGCCGACCCCACCGTGCGGCATGGTGTGCTACCCAATGGGCTGACCTACTATGTCAAGCAGAACACTTATCCTGAGCATCACGCCGATTTCTTCATTGCACAGCGTGTAGGGTCTGTTCAGGAAGAAGAGAGCCAGCGGGGGTTGGCGCACTTCCTTGAGCACATGTGCTTCAATGGCACAAAGCACTTTCCGGGCAACACGCTCATCAGCTACATGGAGTCAATCGGAGTCAAATTCGGTGCCAACCTCAATGCCTACACTTCGACAGATGAGACTGTCTACAACATCAGCAACGTGCCTACGAACAGGCTCACTGCACTCGACTCGTGTCTGCTAGTGCTCAGCGACTGGAGTCACGACCTGTTGCTCAAAGGCAAGGACATAGACCAGGAGCGAGGTGTGATAGAGGGAGAGTGGAGACATCGCACGGCGGCCAACAACCGCATGCTCGAGCGTGCACTGCCTGAGCTTTATCCCGGCAATATCTATGGCAGACGCATGCCCATCGGCACGATGGATGTGGTCAAGAACTTCAAGCACAAGGAGCTGCGCAATTACTATAAGAAATGGTATCATCCCAGCAACCAGTGCATTATTGTCGTGGGCGACATCGACCCCGACTGGGTGGTCGACCGCATTGTCGCTCGCTTCGGCAAGCTGAAGAACCCCAAAAACGTGGTGGCAGTCACTCCAGTCGAGGTACCCGACAACGAACAAATCATTGCCACTGTGCAGAGCGACCCCGAGCAGCCGTCAACCAGTGTGCGGCTGCTCTTCAAGCATGGTGGACTCACTGCCGAGCAGATGGCCACAACCGACTTCTTCCGTAACGATTATCTCACCTATCTGGTGACCAACATGCTATCGGCTCGGTTTGCCGACCTCAAGCAGGAGCCTGATGCCCCGTTCACGCATGTGGGGGTGGGAGATCGCCAGTACATCTTGAGCAAGTCGCGTGATGCTCTGCAGTTCAATGCCATCAGCAAGAGCGGAATGGCCGAAAAAACCATGCAGTGGATGGCTCGAGAGGTCAAGCGGGCTACCGAGCATGGCTTTACCGAGGGTGAACTGCGGCGGGCACGGCTCACCTATCAGGCTGCACTCGACAAGCTCACGCGTGAACGTGACAAGTATGCCAACACTCGCTATGCACGTGATTTTGTCCGTGCCTATCTCCAGGGTGAGCCCATTCCAAGCATTGACGAGAACAACCGCATCATGCAGCGCATCATCGGCGAGGTCACACTTGACGAGGTCAATCGGCACCTGCAATCGCTGGTCAGTGCCACCGACCGTAATGTGGTGCTCATGACTTTTGCTCCCGACAAGCCGGGAGTGGCATTGCCCACACGTCAGTCGCTGATTGATGCTTTCCATCAGGGGCGCGCCATGCAGGTCGAGGCTTACATTGACACCCTCCGTGCCGACCGTCTGCTCACAGTCATGCCCACACCGGGCAAGATTGTGGCCGAGTGTGACGTACCGCAGTTTGGAGCACGGCAGTGGACTCTCTCCAACGGCATGCGGGTCATGGTCAAGAAGACCGACATCAAGCCAGGGGAGATGGTGATTGCCGGTGCCGGCCCTGGAGGATTGTCGCAGAACTATCGCCCTGAGGATGCACCTTCGTTCAAGGCTTTCTCAGGCATTACGGCAACCATGGGTTTTGGGCAGTTCACTGCCAGCGAGCTCAAGAAGGTGCTGGCCGGAAAGGATGTGACCATGCGCACCTTTGTCAGCAAGACCGAGGAGGGATTTCAGGGAGCCTCAACACGGCGCGACCTTGAGACGGCCATGCAGCTGCTCTACCTGCGACTGACATCGCCACAGAAGGATGAGCGTGCCTTTCAGACTTACCTGGAAAACCAACGCAGTTCGCTTGTCAATCGCGCGGCAGACCCCAAGTTTGAGTTTGCCGACTCAATTTTTGCCGGGGTCTGGAACCACCATCCTCTAGGAGGCGAGCGTCTGTCGGAGGCAGAGATAGACCGAACCAGTGCCGATCGCGTGCTGGAGGTCTATAAGGACCGTTTCAGCGACGTGAGCGACATAACGGCATATATAGTCGGTGATTTTGACGAGGATTCGTTGAGGCTCATGACCGAGCGTTATCTTGCCGCTTTGCCTGGTGGCGGTCGCATTGAGCAACCGCGGGACATCGGCTATCGTCTGTTCAGTGGCAAGGTTTTCAACCAGTGGAGCCGCAAGATGGAGAACCCACAGGACAAGGTCTACTACTTCTGGACTGGCGACTGTCCGTATACCCTGCGCAACACGCTGCTGGCCAAGGTGTGTACGCAGATATTCAGAGAAATCTTCCGTGATGAGATTCGTGAGAAGCGCGGATGGACCTATCATGTCGACACTCACTGCAGTGTCACTGCCGACAACAACGGACAGGACGGTCCGGTCACCTTTATGCCACTCAATGTCACTGTCACAACAGGGAAGGCTAGTGAGACACGGCAGGTCATTGAGCAAGTCATGGAGCAGGTCGTTGAACATGGTGTCACTGCCGCTCAACTCGATAAGGCAAAGCAATATCTGCGCAAAGTCTATGCCGAGGATTGTGACGACAACACCTACTGGATGGACATCATGCGGCGTTACACTAAGTTTGGCATCGACTTCGACCACGACTATATCGCTACCTTGAACAGTCTCACTGTTGACGATGTCCGCAACTTTGTCCGACAGCACATTGATACGGGCAATCGCCTCACGCTGACTATGGAAGCTCAATAAAACAAAACGAGGTCGCGGAACTGTTAGGTTGCGCGACCTCGTTTTCTCATTACTCTCTTCTCGTCACTTGGTGAGCGTGATCACAAATGTGGTGACCGACATGATGGTGCCCAGCAGTGACAAGCCCAGTGTCAGGCCTGGAGGCATACTCCATGACGACCGTGCCTGGCTGGCGTTGGGCTCGACGTAGATGATGTCGTTCTGCTGCAGGTTGAAGTCGGGCGACACCAGCAACTTCGGGTCGTTGAGATTCACCGTCTTGACCACACGACTGCCGTCGGCATTGGTGCGAACAATCATGATGTTGTCGCGCCGACCCTTGATGCTCAAGTCTCCGCTCTGAGACAAAGCCTCAAGGATGTTGAGACGACCGTTGGGAGCGCGCACTACACCGGGGTTGCCCACCTCACCCAGTGTGAACACCCGGAAATTCTGGATGCGTGCCTCGACACCAGGCTTGACAGTCAGGTATTTAGGGTAAATCTGCGAGGCGACATGCTCTTGCAGTGCACTCACTGTCATGCCTCCCACATGCAGTGTACCCAACATGGGGAACTCGATGTTGCCGTTGTTGTCCACCAGGTAGTAGAATATTGAATTGTCTTGCCCCGAGCTGCTGCTGTAGTTGTGAGTCGAGTTGACATACTCCGTTTTGTTGAATGGCTTGACGGCATCGGCATCCGGCCCCGAGACGTTGATTTGCAGCATGTCGCCAGGCATCAGTGTGGGATCATTCATGCGAGCGGCAGCGTTGAGCACGTCTTGCGGCAGTTGATTGGCATTAATCAGGTAGGGCACGTCTTTGCCCGAGCCGCAGCTGGCCAGCAAAAGCGCCACAATGGCCAGCATAAGGAGGGTTGTTTTCTTCATGTGATTATGTGTTTGAGTTTATTTTCCGTCTGCAAAAGTACTAAAAAAATGTTCAGTAAGCATAACTTTTGCCAAAAACATGACCCATGAACTGAAATTTCACTAACTTTGCAACCAAAATGAACCGACCGATTGACATCGAACGACATCCTTGGCCACCATTTGTGCCGCCACGGCCACGACTGCTCATGCTTGGCACTTTTCCACCCAAGCCCGAACGGTGGTCGATGGATTTCTTCTATCCAAACAAGATTAATGACATGTGGCGCATCATGGGGCTGATCTTCAGTGGTGACCGTGACTGTTTTTGGGATGCACAGGCCTGCAGATTCAAATTGAACGACATCAAGGCGTTTCTGAACGAGCGGGGCATTGCCTTGTGGGACACCGCTATGGCCGTGCGCCGGCTCAAGGACAACGCCAGCGACAAGTTTCTTGAGATTGTCGAGACGATTGACCTCAATGGGTTTCTTGACCAATATCCCACCATCAGTGCCGTGGTCACCGCTGGCGAGAAAGCTACAAGCGTGATAGCTGCAATGGCTGGTGTCGGCTTGCCACCCATTGGTCAGCCTGTGGCATGCAGTGTGGGTCAGCATGATTTCACACTCTGGCGCATGCCCTCCTCGTCACGGGCTTATCCTCTGGCACTGGACAAGAAGGCTGAAGCCTACCGCCGCATGCTCTGTGCAGTCGGCATCTTATAAATCTTAATTTTCAACTCAATGAAGAAAAATAACATCTGGATTCTCATTATGGTCATTGTTGCCACTGCCATCGTCGTGGCATCGGCTATCGTGGCTGTGACTCATGGCGCACAAAGTGCCACACCATCAACGGGAGAGTTGTCACGCGACCTCTATTTCTGGCTCAAAGATCACATGAGCTATCCTGCGCTCATCCTGCTCATGGCCATGGAGAGCAGCATCATCCCACTGCCCAGCGAGGTGGTTGTGCCACCGGCCGCCTACTTTGCCTTGCAGCACAACTCGTCGCTCAACATCGTCATGGTCATCATCATGGCTACTGTCGGAGCTTATCTGGGTTCTATCATCAACTATGGTGTGTCTGTGCTGTTAGGTCGCCCTATCATCTATGCCTTTGCCGACAGCCGGGTGGGGCATCTGTTGCGTCTCAATCGTGAGAAGCTCGAGCATGCCGAGGCTTTCTTTCAGCGCAAGGGTCCAGCATCCATCTTTGTGGCACGTCTGCTGCCTGTGGTCAGGCATCTCATCTCCATCCCTGCCGGACTGGCGAGGATGAACTTTGCCACCTTCAGCCTCTACACCATCCTTGGTGCAGGGGTGTGGAACATCGTACTGGCCGCTATGGGCTATATGCTCTATCTCGCTGTGCCCAATGATGCCATGTTCTTTGACCAACTTGAGCACTACAGTCACTATATGAAGATAGCCGGCTTCGCTCTCCTGGCTCTGGTCATCGGCTACATCATCTACAAGTACAGGTCAAAGCATTAATCGCTGTTTATCAAATCCGTATAATAACTATTAACTTTAAACTATTAACTTTAAACTAAAAATAAGATGCTCGTATCTCCTTCATTGCTCAGTGCCGACTTTGGCAATCTGGCTCGCGACATCGACATGATCAATCGCAGCGATGCCCACTACCTTCATCTCGATGTGATGGACGGCGTGTTCGTGCCCAACATATCATTTGGTTTTCCTGTGATGAAACATGTGCAGAAACTCTGCACCAAACCCCTGGATGTGCATCTGATGATTGTAGAGCCACAGAAGTTTGTCAGCGAGGTGCGCGATTGTGGCGCCGACATCATGAATGTGCACTATGAGGTGTGTCCGCACCTCAACCGAGTGGTGCAGCAAATCAAGGATGCGGGCATGCGGGCTGGTGTCACACTCAATCCCGCCACGCCTGTGTGCATGTTGCGCGATATCGTGGCCGAGCTCGACCTGGTGCTACTCATGAGTGTCAACCCAGGCTTTGGGGGACAGAAGTTCATCCCCCAGACACTGAACAAGGTGCGGGAGTTGCGCAAGCTCATCGTCGAGACTGGCTCAAAAGCCATCATAGAGGTTGATGGCGGTGTCAATGCCCAGACAGGAGCACAGCTCGCACAAGCAGGGGCCGACATGGTCGTTGCCGGCAACTACGTCTTCAAGGCTCATGACCCTCTGGCGGCTATCTCCACATTAGCACAATTATAAAACGATGAAAAGGACAATCTTACTAGTGGCCATCATGGCCATCACACTTGCAGCCGCGGCGCAGAAGAGCCTCGTGGTGGGCACCTACAACATACGTCTGTTTACCACCAGCGACGAACAGCAGGGCGAGGTGTGGCGCACGCGCTGCAAGGTCATCTGCGACCAGATGAACTTTGAGGCTCCCGACGCCTTTGGTGCCCAGGAAGTGACACACCCCCAGCTCGTCGACATGTTGCAGATGCTCGACGGCTATGACTACACCGGAGTGGGGCGTGATGATGGCAAAGAGGCGGGCGAGTACTCGTGCATCTTCTACAAGCGTGACCGTCTGCGTCTGTTAGACAGCGGCACGTTCTGGCTCAGTGAGACACCCGACAGCGTGAGTTTTGGCTGGGATGCTGCCTGCCGTCGCGTGTGCTCGTGGGGCAAGTTCAAGATGCGTAAGGGTGGACTCACGTTCTATTTCTTCAACCTCCACATGGATCATGTGGGCATCATAGCGCGCCGCGAGGCAGCCAAGCTGGTGGTTGATCGCATCCGCACGATTGCCAAGGGAGCGCCGGTTGTCCTCACGGGCGACTTCAATGTCGACCAGACCAATGAGATATTCCGTACATTCAGCCAGAGTGGGCTGCTGCACGACACCTACGCTTATGCCAGGCTGCGGTTTGCCGAGAATGGCACGTTCGTCGACTTTGACCCAGATGCCAAGACCAGCGAGCGCATCGACCACATCTTTGTGTCGCCACGATTCAAGGTCGAGAGCTACGGCATCCTCACCAATGGCTATTGGACTCCCGACGAGCGCAGTGTCGTGAGCGAACAAACCAATGGTGGACCGGCCGAGGTGCGTGTCAAGACCTACCGTCGCCACACCCCCAGCGACCATTACCCAGTCATAGCCAAGCTCACCTACTAACTGATTAAGCAGTAGGAATTTATAATTAAGAAGTTAGGGACGCATTGCCGCGCCCCTAACTTAATGTGAGTTCGACGAGAATAAAGTGCTGTGAAGCATTTCCTCCCCTAAGTCAATCCTTTACACAGATTCTGCAAGTCAAATCAATCAGCAACATCTGCTTGAGCTTCATGCCTAAATAATCAGCGCAAGCAACGTGAGACTCTATTTGCCCAGCATCTTGTTGATGAGAGTGTTGATGTCGGTGATGTCGACGTGCTTGTCACCCGTCACGTCCATGATTTTCTCGGCAGCTTCGGCAGGAATGGTGTCATGACCCTGATGCCCAGTAGGCACATCGTAGCCCAGCGTCACATTGATCAAGATGTTGATGTCGGCAATGTCCACCATACCATCATGGTTCACATCGTACTTAATGCCATAGTAGGTATTGTAATAGGCACCTTCATATAGCGTATTACCATCGAGGTCTGCCAAACGGATGAGTCCTTGAGTGCCGGTCTCGCCGCTGGGAGCCAATGGGGTGATGAGGTTGCCTGTGTGATATCCGTCGATTCCCACACCTTCAATCCACTTGCCGTCCACCATGCCGATGCCGGTGATGGACGCATAGCGGTTCATTTGGTCACCAACGCGCACATACTTTACGGTCGTGTCGCTGAGCGAGAAGTAGTCGCAATTATAGAACTCGTTGAGGTTATTCATATAGGTAACCATCCAGTTGAAGTTGTACACATCTCTTTCTCCAAAGCTCTCATATCCTCGACTATTTATAGTTGGCAAAGAATACGTCCAACCAAATTCTTCTAAGAAATTCTCCTTGTCGTGTGTAGCAATAGGCGTAGTTGATACTGAAACGATTCTACTCTCTTCATCCAAATAGGCTACAGTTTTAACTTTGGTGGTATCTAAATGCTCTTCAAAATAACGATAACACTTGTATTTGGGCAACTTATAGCCTGAAATATCTGTGAGTGTCGTGTCGCCCACAATTTGGAAACGCTCGACGCTCATGGTATTATCTTCGTTAACATAGAGATATTCCCACACGACTCCCTCACGGACTATTGGAGAATAAATGTTCTCTTCACGGTCGAAAGCGGCTCCCTGATATAGAATGTTGCCATCAAGGTCTTCCAGATGATGGAAACCGTATGTATCATAATATGTACAGGTACATATACCAACGAAAGGATGAAACGCATCACCAAAATCTTCGGTGTCAAACCCGATTCCAGGGATGAAGTTTTCTTTCAATGATGAATTGGCCATCACTGCAGCCATCTTTGGGCTCATGCGGCTAGGAGTTTCATCCCAATCCCAGGGATCAAAAGGGTTGTCAAAATCGAAAAGTGTGAATTCGCCAGTGGTGTTTAACTCATTCCAGATAGTTTCATTTTCTGAATATGACCACCAGGCTGTTTCAAAGTTCTCATTAAGGCCATTAAATGGCACCTCATAGACTTTGTGACCCTCGTTGCGCATAGCACAGTAGGCTGTGTCTTTGCTCAAGTCGAGTGCTTTACCAGTGTATTTATAACACTTTTTATAAGTCTTACCATTGATGATTGTATCACCACGGAACTCAAAGTTGTAGAAGTAGCATGAATAGTCACCGTGGAATGCTTCATGGACATTAACCCAGCGCACCCCCTCGCGCACTAGTGGCTGGTAGTCGGCCTCTTGTGCCTGCGCTGCGATGCTGCTCAGCAGCACCGCCAGCATGATTGTGTAGAATTTCTTCATAGTGGTAATATTTTTTAAGTTCATAATTTTCAAAAAGCTGTTGAGGGCGTTCACCCATGACTTACGGTAGTGCAAAAGTACTATGTCCTGTCGAGCCTTGCAAATTTTTGAGCGAAACACGTTTTTGTCTCAGTGACTTGATTATGGGAGGTTTAACTCCGATTGCAGCCGAAACACACCTAGATGAACGGGCGATTTTTAACAATTTCGGCAAGGTAGTCGGTCAGCGGCACGTCCAAATCCAGTCGTTTGGCCAGCCTTGCACGCAACGAGCGCACGACACCGTCGCTCTTTAGTCCCAGGCAGACCGCGATGCTGGACGAACGCATGCCAAGGGCTGTGAGGATAATCATCCCGCGCTCTTTTTCATTCAGGTCAGAGTGCTCATCAAAGAACTGCGACATGACACTGTCGTTGTTGTCATCTATGTATTTCTGCAATTCGGCGAGCAACTCGCCGCGCTGCGTGAACGATTCGACTTCCTTCATGAACTGTCTGTAGAACACTTTTTCGGGATAGTCATTGCTCATAGCAATCAGCCTGTCGCACAGTCCGCTATACACCGTCAGCAGCTCGGCAAGGCGCTGGTTGAGGTGTGCATCAGATGTGCGACTGTTCTCGAATGCTACTTTCTGCAGTGCTTGCTCCTGTTTCAAATGCTCAATCTGTGTTTTCAGCCCCTTGAATTGTCGGCGGTTGCGCAGATAGATTTGCAGCCACAGCACAACAATGGCCAGCAGTGTCAAGCCAGTGACAACGAGCATGTTGTGCTGTTGTGACTGGGCTTCGGCATGCGCTGCTTGTCGTTGACGGGTGTCAAACTCGCGGTCGATGGCCAGCAGGCGTGCAATGATGGGGTTGCCGCGCAGCGAGTCGTGCAGCTGCTCGCGCTGCTCATTATAGGCAATATAGTCCAAGATGTCGTGACGGTTGCGGGCCATAGCCTTCAGGCAGAACAGACGCATCGACTCGCGCTGTTGGTTGGCATCGGGCTGTGGTGCCATGTCCAGGTAGTGTTGAGCCGAGTCGTTGCGGCCCATCAGTGCGTAGGCACACGCTGCGTCTAGCATCGCATCGACAGTATATCGGGCGGAAGGATAGTGCTGCACGCAGTAGACGGCCAGGTCCTTGGCTGTCTCGTGGATTGAGTCCTTCAAGTAACCGCGGGCCAGGTACTCCAGGCTGCGGGCACAGTTGGCACTGTCGCCGCATTGACGTGCCAGGCGATAGGCATGCTCCAGATTGGGGCGTGCCTTCTGGATGCCGTCGTTGCGCATCAAGGCTCCAGTGGCCAGCAGTGAGTAGATGATTTGCAACGTGTCGCCAACTTTAATATAATAGGTGAGTGCTTTCTCGTAGTGCTGCAGGTCTTCCTGGTTCATGACGTTCATGTTCGACAACAGCTGACCGATGCGATAGTTGATTTGCGCTAGGTTGCGATAGTCGGTCGTGTCGGCAGTGGCCTCGGCCTGCTTGTACAATTGCATTGCCAGCTCAGGCTGCTCGTGAATCTCGCTATGCAGTCCCATGTAAATCATTGCTCGCACATGGCGTTCGCGCTCCTCGGGATGCCGCGAGTAGTGGTCTAGGGCCGCTTGAGCCAGTGAGTCGGTAGCAAGTTCAAACCGACCGCTGCGATAGGCCGTCTGTGTCCATAGCAGGGCATAGTAGGCACGAGCATCATCGGTCAGGCTGGTGGTATCGACCGCTTGCAGCAGTGCCAGCGAGCTGTCGGGTTGCGTGTATATCAGCGCATCGGCTTGCTCGAGTTGCCCGGACCGATGTTCATGGCACGACACTAGGGCAAGTGTCGCAATTGACAGTCCGAGCAGTAAGGCGAATAATTTGTTCATAGTCACAGGGCTTTTTCAAATCGTAGTGCAAAGGTAGTTCAAGCCCACAAACTACGCAAATTTTTCAGCGTAACAATTTTTGAGGGCAAAAGGCTGATTGTCAGCTTTTTGCCCTCAAAAATTGCCGAAACAAGGCTCAATTTGGACTCAAAAATGCCTATTTGCCCAGCATGATGTTGATGACCGTGTTGACATCTGCAATGTCTACTTGCCCATCTGCGCTTACATCACATGCAGCTCTAGACTCGTCGGTCACATTTCTTCCGAGCATCACATTGATGATGGCATTGACATCGGCAATGTCCACCTGACCGTCACCGGTCACATCACCAGTCAGTGCGGCATAGTCGGACGTGATGTCGCGAACTGTATACTTGTTGGAAGTAGAAGATATCTCAAAGTAAGTGTCGCGGTTCAGTTCTGTGATGTCAATGGTCTGATGACCACCATCTCCCTGGCTGAAGATGATGTTGAACGTGTAGTCCTCGTCCGGGATGTCGAACGACTGGTTGAAGAACCGTGTGCCTCGCACCATAGTTGTGTTGTCGGCTGTCATCAGTTGGCCTGGCCAGCTACCCAGCAGGCTGCCGCTCTGGTCCCAAGCATAGAAGTAGACTTGGCTCCAGTTGTCGGGTGCGCTGGTGGGATCCTTTAGATAAATGGTGGCGCGCCGAGGCTCAAATCCGTGGAAGATGTATTCGCGAACAAGCACGTTGCGCACCTTGCCATCTTGCAGCACCCCAGCGGTGAGTGTGGTGTTGTCCGTCAGGGTCAGTGTCACCATGCCTGTGGCCGTCTTGCTGTCTGGTGTGGGACGTGTGCCGTCGGTCGTGTAGACGATGGTGGCAGTCGACTCCGAGGCGGTGATGGTGACGGTCACTGGTTCGGTGTAGCGTCCGCTCTCTTTGTCAATGGTCAGGGTGGGGGCGGGTGTGGTGTAGCGTGTCACCTCATGATTCCAAACTCCGTCGACATAGTAGCCATGGTTGCGATAGGTAAGGTCGCTGGTTTGAGTGCCGTCGACCACAAAGATGATGCCGGTGGGCATTGTGGTCAAGTCGCCATCATAGGTCCACTTGTAGACCTTGCGTGTGCTGTCGGGTGTGCAACCCATCAGCTCCATCGCAGCGCCAGGCCAGCTGCCACCAGTGTAGTTGCTGCTGCTGTTCCACACCCAAGTGGTGATGCGGCCCGAACTCATGGGAGCCTCGTAGAACACGCTCAACTCATCCTCGTCGACCACAGGTTCATAGACCTGCAGGTCGGTGACAGGTTGGGGCGTGAAGCCGCCAGTGATGTATTGCGTGTTGGGGTCGCAGTCCTCCTCATGTCCGTCGTATGCAAGTTGGGCGGGGATATTACGGTTGCTGTCGTAGAGATAAGGACCGTCTTCGCCCACTTTGCCCGGACCGTCCAGTACATAGACACGCAGGTTGCCTTTGCCGCTGAACGATGGTGTGGACAGAGTGCCATCGGTCACCACTTGCACATCGCCGGTGATGCAATCGCGGTATGTGCCATTCAGCACATGGGTGAATGTCGCGTTGCTGTTCAGTGCCACCAGGGCGTATGAGTCGATGTCGCCATTGGTGTAGCGGCGCTTGAAGGCATAGCCGCCATTGGATTGGCAACCCTGCTTGCTGTATTGACCCTTGCGCAGTGCCGGCACCGCAGCCCGAATTTTGTTGAGGCGCTGCAGGTGATGCGCCAGCGGACGGCTCAATGTGGCTGCCACGTTGCCAGTGGCGCGGCTCACTTCGCCGAAGTCGCTCACCTCAATCTCGCCAGTCAGATAACCGCCATAGTAGGCGCGTCCGGTGTTGGTCAGTGCCAAGTCTGTGCCCTTGTCCATCACCACACCCTTGCGGAACTCAATCTCGCCGCCATAGTACAGACATGGGATGCCGCGCATGGTGAACATCAGCGACAAGTTCTCGGCCCACTGGTCGGTGCCGCCGTTGAACCGCTCGAAGCTGTCGGGACCATAGTCGTGGCTCTCGACATACATCACATTGTAGGTAGCATCATTATATAGGTTATCTTTGTCTAGAACTCCCCACAGGCGGCCGGCGTTCTGGAAGTTCCAGTGAGCAGTGAAGTCAATCACGCCCATGCCGCTGGCACGGCTGTAGTCGGGAGTGTGGTAGTCATTGCCGTCAAGCAGTGCATTGTTGCTGCGTGGCTGTCCGCTCTCGCTGGCATTAGCCTCATGTTCCTGAAGGCACAGGCTCTGGTTATGCAGTGTGGCGGGGTCGGTGCTCTCGTAGATGGCGGTGTTCTGCCAGTAGGCCGGGTCGTCATCCCACTGCGCGAGCAGCGATGCGTCGCTCTGCCAGGTGTAGAAGTAGGGTGACAGTGACGGCTGCCCACGGTAGGTCACATCGCTGAATCGGGCGCACACCTCGGCAAACATATAGAAGGGGCACTGGTTCAGACGCTTGTGCTTGTACTGCTCGCCCAGGGCTTGGAATGCCGGGATGAACACCTTATTAAATGTAAGGCGCGAGATATGTCCGCCCGTGTCGATGCGGAATCCATCCACACCCATCTCGATGAACTTCCCGTAGCAGTCTATGAGGTACTGGTACGTCTCGGGGTTCTCGGTGTTCAGGTCCACACAGTCGCCTGCTATTTGTGCCCACCATCGGTTGGGCTCATCCCAGTTGAAGTTGCCATAGTGGTGCCATAGGTTGTGGCTGTCATGGTTCTGGCCATCAGTGTTCTTCATCTTGGTCAGCCGGTCGGCATATTGCTGGGCACCGGGCAAGTTCATATAGTTGTCTTGCAGTTTGCCGCCTTGGCTCTGTGTCCAGGGCACCATGCACTGGCTCAGGTCGCTCTGTGGCTTGCTGTAGTCGCGATTGAAGAGTTTGCACAGGTGTTCCTCGCCGAAGTTGCCCGTGTGGTTGATGACGATGTCAAGCACAATCTTCATGCCTCGCGCATGGGCGGCGTCTATCAGGTCTTGCAGCTTGCAGTCATCGCTCTCATATCGTGCATCCACTCGGCTCATATCCATCGCATGATAGCCGTGGTAGTCAAAGCCTGATGCGTTCTGTACCACTGGTGTAATCCACACTGCAGTGAATCCCAGTGCCTTGATATAGTCCAGACGCTCAATCAGTCCCTTGAAGTCGCCGCGCCACTCGGGGTCGTGCACAGCAGCGTCTTTCGAGCCGTCCCAGCAGTAGGTGTTATTACCTGGGTCGCCGTCATAGAAGCGCGTGGTGATGGCAAAGTAGATAGTTTCGTCTCGGAAGTCATTTCGGCCTCCACTAAATGTCGTGCCTGCAATGTTCTGCGCCACGCAGAGCATGAGAGACACGATGCTCAAGATATACATCTTTGTTCTTCTCATATCTTATTTTTTTTGTGGGTTTTTGGCTGCAAATTTACTGAAATCTTTCTGTTTTGCAAACAATTCTTGCGAATTTATAAGTCAATAACCTAAATTCCGCAGCACTTTAGTTTAACTTTATTTACAAGTTCTTGAGCAACAAAAAGTTGCCCAGGATTTTGCCATGTCAGATTTTTCACTTACTTTAGTGCTGCATTCAATGACAAGCAAAAATCATCAATGACATGGCAAAGATAAGCATAAAATCTGAGAAAATCACTCCTTTTGGAGGAATTTTTCACATGAGAGAGCTTTTTTCGCGTTTCGCAGGTCCGGTTATCGACAAAGTACTGGGTTTGCGGTGCACGTCATACGGCTATCAGTACAGTGAGATTGTAGCTTCATTGTCAAGCGTTTACTTCTGTGGCGGCGACTGTGTGGAGGACGTGACAAGCCACCTGATGCCACATCTCTCGCTTCATCCAACCCTGCGCACATGCAGCTCTGACACCATTCTCAGGGGAATCTCTGAGCTGAGCTGCGCCAACACGACCTATACCTCTGACACGGGAAAGAGCTATGACTTCAATCCAGCCTCGAAACTGAACACCCTGCTTGTCAAGACACTGCTGCACACAGGCCAGCTTGTGGCCGGTGAATCATACGACTTGGACTTCGACCACCAGTTCATTGAGACGGAGAAGTATGACGCAAAGATGACCTACAAGAAGTTCAGAGGCTACAGCCCCGGCATTGCCGTCATTGGCGACCTCATCGTCGGCATAGAGAACCGCGACGGTAACACCAACGTGCGCTTCCACCAGGCCGACACGCTGGAGCGCATCTTCTCGAACCTTGAGCAGAACGACATCCGCATCAAGCGCGCACGGATGGACTGCGGCTCATGCTCACGCGAGATAGTGGAAACCGTCGAGAAGCACTCCGAGCACTTCTACATCCGTGCCAACCGCTGCAGCTCACTTTATGACAGTCTGCTGACACTGCGCGGATGGCAGCGCGAAGAAATCAACGGCATTGAGTATGAACTGAATTCCATCATCGTCGAGAAGTGGGAGGGCAAGGCTTACCGCCTCGTCGTACAGCGGGAGCGCCGCAACAGCGGCGAGCTGGACTTGTGGGAGGGAGAATACTCGTACCGCTGCATTCTGACCAACGACCACACCTCAACCAATCGTGAGATTGTGGAGTTCTATAATCTCAGGGGCGGCAAGGAGCGCATCTTCGACGATATGAACAACGGATTCGGATGGGCCAGGCTGCCAAAGTCCTTCATGGCTGAGAACACCGTGTTCCTGCTGCTGACGGCTCTCATACGAAACTTCTACAGGTTCCTCATGGGCAGGCTTGACTCAAAAGCCTTCGGACTGAAGAACACGAGCCGGATCAAAGCCTTCGTGTTCAAGTTCATCAGCGTGCCAGCCAAGTGGATAAGGACGGCTAGGCACTATGAGCTGAACATCTACACGGACAATCAGGCATATCTAACACCTTTTGAAATCACTGACGGATGAGTATTCGACTTCGAGGATTAAGAACAGCATAAAACCCCTGTACTGCTTGACGGGGTAAGGGGAAACTGTGTGCGAATCACACGTAATCGTTGCTGTAGGGGCGGGAGATTACTCTGAAGGAGGGCCAGACGGCAAAATTAGTCCGAATGACTATTAGTTGCGGATTTTAGGAATAACTGAAGCTTGTAAGTGAAAAGCCGAAAAGCTTCCCCACATTTTCTAAGGTCATTGACGGCTTCGCCCTAAGCTATAAGCTCCACGTTGTGGTTTGTGGAGTAGGATGGCGTTTGTGGCGATTTGGAACATTGCGCTGTCACATTTTTACCATTTTCAGGACACAGGTGAAAATGCAGTCAAAAATTCATTATAATATTTGTGCAGTTCGAATGTTTTATCTAATTTTGCAGCAATTTTCAATCTCTTTCAAGGGAGATTTTGAAAGAAATGTCTTTTTATGTCACTGATATTCAGTACAATAAGACTCTATTCTATACGTTTTTATGCGAGTCTCCATGCACTCTTGTGTGGTGACCCCAAGGTTTTGTTTCCACTTGTCACCCTGCCCTGATGCTCAAGCGTTCTGATGTGCATTGGTTTCCCATGCGTGTTAGCTACTCCAGTGCGCCACGCCTGGCACGACTCAAGGATTTGCTTGAGCAGGACGAAGCGGTGCAGGCAACCTATGTCGCCATGCAGTACAAGAAGGTGCGTGGTGTCATGAAGTTCACCCCGGCTGTCGAAAACCTGATTTTCGTCCGTTCAAGCCTTGACCGGCTGAGTGTGATAAAACGCACAGGACCCTTTGTCGTGCTGCGTTACATCATGCACCCGGTCATTGAGAACGATGGCTGGAAGCACACCGAGCCGCTGATGGTGCCCGACACCCACATGGACGACTTTATCCGGGTCACGGCCGAGGCCAACGACAAGGTCATCTATCTTGACAACCTTGATTTTGCCTGCAGGCCGGGACTGCGGGTGCAAATCACTGATGGTACCTTTGCCGGTGTGACGGGGGTCATCAAGCGCATCCAAGGCAATGTTTGTGTGGTCATACCCATCCAGCACACCATTGCGGCGGCAATCACCGGCATCCCACGCAAGCACTTGCGCTATCTCCCCGACAACGAACCAGATAATTAATCAAACAATCTCAACGAATATTATGAAGAAGCAGTCACTTCTGGCGACAGCATTTGTCGCCATGTTGCTTTATAGCTGCAAAACCCCCAACGTCGGCTATATATCCGATGTGAAGAATGGCCAGACCGATGCCATCGCTCAGGTATTGGACATCAGGTTCAAACCCGATGACAAGATTTGCATCATCATCAAGAGCCAGGATTCAAGGCTCAGTGAACTTTTCAATCTGCCCATCTACACCCTGCGAGTGGGGTGGGGCAACAGCTCGTCGCAGTACATGTCGGCTTACACCATCGACCCCGATGGCAATATCGATTTCCCCGTGCTGGGAACGATGCATATTGCTGGCATGTCAAGGCACGAGGTTGAACAGCTTGTCAAGAACGAGTTGCTCACTCGCAAGCTGGTCAACGACCCGCACGTTACGGTTGAGTTTGGCAATATGGCCATCAATGTCATGGGCGAGGTTAACAAGCCTGGACGTTATGAGTTCGACCGCGACCACATCACTGTGCTCGATGCATTGAGCATGGCCGGCGATTTGACCATTTTGGGGCAGCGCGATAGTGTTAAGGTGGTACGCTCCAACGGGGTCAACCAGACCACAACCTATGTCCTCAACTTGCAGAAAGCCGATGAGTTATATTCATCGCCGGCATTCTATCTGCAGCAGAACGACGTGGTCTATGTCACCCCCAACGTGTATCGTGCGCGCCAGTCGGTGGTCAACGGCAATAATGTTTACTCAACATCTTTCTGGATTTCGGTTGCCTCGTTGGTCACATCGGTGACGTCGGTCATCTTCATGATTGTCAAAAAATAACCTCCTGAAATAGTTATGGCAGTAACCAAAAAAGTGTCTTCCGATCGCCATCAGTCTGGCGAGTATCTGCGGTTGCAGGATCTTTTTTCGATTTGTCTCGAGCACAAATTGTGGTTTTTCATCTCGTTGGTGGTGTGCTTGGGCTTGGCCTTTGCCTACTTGTTGTGCACACAGCCTGTGTATACTCGTTCATCGGCCGTGCAGGTCAAGAAGGAGGGTAAGAGTGACAAGTCGCTGGCTTCTGAACTAAGCTCGGTTTCAGGCATGGGCGTGTTCAGCAGCAGTTCCAATGTTCGCAACGAGTTGGTATATTTCCAGTCTCCCGACCTGATTATGGAGGTGGTCAAGCGTCTGGGAGTAGATGTGTCCTATACCACAGACGGAACGTTCCATAAGCAGACACTCTATGGGCAGACGTTGCCTGTGACACTCTCTTTCCGCAGCATGGCTTACCATGACAACGGCTCATGTACAGCGTCGCTAACTAAGGACGGAACTGTAACCCTTAGTAATTTCAAACGTAATGGAGACAAATGCGGCGATGGGAAACCCATTACCGCCAAGGTCAACACTGAGGTCAAGACCCCACTCGGTAATGTTATGGTCGCTGCCAACGACAACTATGCTGCACTGGTCGGCGACAAGATGGATGTATATGTCCATCGCACGAACCTCATGTCGGCTGTTACAGCCTATAAGTCGAAACTGACTGTTGTGCTCGATGATAAGATGAACGACATCATAGACCTCTCGTTCAGTGATGTCAACATCCAGCGAGCTGAGGATTTCCTCAATATGCTGGTCGCGGTGTACAACGAGAACTGGATCAAAGACAAGAACCAGATTGCAGTCAGCACTTCCGAGTTTATCGGCGAGCGACTGGCTGTCATTGAGAACGACCTGGGTAATGTCGATAATGACATCTCTTCTTATAAGAGCTCAAACCTCGTGCCAGATGTCGATGCTGCGTCCCACATGGCCATGACCACAGCAAACCAAGCGAGTGTGCAGATTTCTGACCTGAGTAACAAACTCTACATGGCGCGCTATGTGCGTGAACATGTCAAGAAGTCGGGCAACTCGCAGCTGTTGCCTGCCAACTCGGGAATCAACGCCCCTGCTATCGAGGCACAGATTAGCGACTATAACTCCAAGTTGCTACAGCGCAACAGCTTGGTGTCAAACAGTAGCGAGGACAACCCACTGGCTGTCGAGATGGACAAGCAGCTCACATCAATGCGCGCTGCGCTCATCTCCTCGCTGGACAATCAGGTGAGCACCTTTGAGGCGCAAATCCGGGGGTTACGCTCGGTCGAGGGCACCAACACGTCCAAGATGGCCAGCAACCCCTCGCAGGCCAAGTACCTCCTCTCGGTTGAACGACAGCAGAAGGTCAAGGAGTCGCTCTATCTCTTCCTCCTGCAAAAACGCGAGGAGAACGAACTTTCGCAGGCCTTTACGTCCTATAACACCCGTATCATCATGTCGCCCACAGGGCCAATGTCGCCCACATCGCCCAACCGCAAACGCGTCTTCATGGCAGCACTGCTGTTGGGATTGCTCATCCCCATGGGGTTGCTCTACATTCGCGAGAACATGAACAATCGTGTACGTGGGCGCAAAGATCTTGATGGAATGGAGACTCCCCTTGTGGGCGAAATCCCACAGTATGGTCGCCGTGACAAGCGTTCACTCCTCGACCGCATTACCGGCAACAAGCGGCGTGAAGACCACTACCAGATTGTCATCAAACCTAAGAGTCACAACGTCATCAACGAGGCGTTCCGTATCGTGCGCACCAACATTGAGTTCATGGGGCAGTCGCAGGATCGCAAGGTCTATATGGTCACTTCGGCCAATCCCCAGTCGGGCAAGACGTTTGTCTCGATGAACCTGGCCATGACTTTCAGTATCAAGGGGCTGCGTGTAGCTGTCGTTGACCTTGACCTGCGTCGCGCATCGCTTTCATGTTATGTCCAGTCGCCCAATATCGGTGTTTCAGGATATCTCAATGGCAAGTTTGACAACTGGAGAGACATCGTCGTACCAATTACCAGCAATGAGGGCAAGCTTGACGTGATTCCCGTTGGAGCCATTCCGCCCAACCCAGCAGAGTTGCTGTTCAGCCCCAAGCTCGAGCAGCTCATCACTGAGCTGCGTGAGCAATATGACATCGTTTTTCTCGATTGCCCGCCCGTTGAGTTGGTGGCCGATGCCAATGTCATCGCACGTTGGGCCGACATGACGCTCTTTGTTATCCGTGCCGGCCTCATGGTTCGCGACATGCTTCCCTCTATCGATGAGTTCTATACCGACAAGAAGTTCAACAACATGGCTCTGATACTCAACGGTACAGAAACCGAGCATAGTCGATACGGTTATGGCTACGGATATGGTTACGGATATGGCTATTCTTATAGTGGTTATACCGACAAATGACGCAAACAAATAATTACTCTTAATATTAAACATTAGATGAAAGAAATCTTACTTAAAAAAATTGCAGACCATCAGATTGTGGCTGGCGTTGTCGGTCTGGGTTATGTTGGTCTGCCCTTGGCCGTAGAGAAGGCTAAGGCGGGTTTTCGCACCATCGGCTTCGATGTGCAGCAAGAGAAAGTTGACTTAGTTAATTCGGGGCACAACTACATTGGTGATGTCGTTGACAGTGACCTCAAACAGCTGGTCGAAAAGGGTATGCTCCGTGCTACCACTGACTTTAGCGAGATTTCCAATGTCGACTTCGTAGCCATTTGTGTGCCAACACCCCTTGATGCGCACCAGCAGCCTGACATCAGCTATGTTGAGTCTTCGGCTCGGTCTATTGCTAAGTATTTGCACCGTGGCATGATGGTCGTTCTTGAGTCGACGACTTATCCTGGCACTACTGAGGAATTGATTAAACCAATTCTTGAGACTTCTGGTCTTAAGTGTGGAGAGGATTTCTACTTGGGTTTCTCGCCCGAACGTGTCGACCCAGGAAACGCTCAGTTCAAGACCAAAAATACACCCAAGGTGGTGGGCGGTCTCGGTGCGGATGCGAGCGAGGTGATATCAGCGATGTACGAAGCGGTACTTCAGAGTGATGTGTTCCGTGCTTCGTCGCCCGCAGTAGCCGAGATGACTAAGATTCTTGAAAACACTTATCGAAACATCAACATTGGACTCATCAACGAGCTGGCCATTTTGTGCAACCGCATGAACATTAACCTGTGGGAGGTCATTGAGGCTGCCAAAACTAAACCATTCGGTTTCACTCCATTCTATCCCGGTCCAGGTCTGGGAGGCCACTGTATTCCCCTTGATCCATACTACTTGAGCTGGAAGGCGCGTGAATATGGTTTCCACACATCGATGATTGAGGCTTCGATGATGGTCAACGATCGGATGCCTGAGTATTGTGTGGCACGTACAGCTGATATACTCAACCGCCGATTCCAGAAATCGCTCAGCGGGAGTCGTGTGCTTGTGCTGGGTGTGGCCTACAAGCAGGACATCGACGACTATCGTGAGTCTCCGGCAATCCGCGTCATCGAGCGACTGAAGATGAAAGGAGCCGAAGTGGTCTTCTACGATCCTTTCATACCCAAGTTCCGTGATCATGGGAAGAACTATGTGGGCGAACCGGCTCTGACTGCCGAGTTGATTGAGAGTGCCGACATCGTTGTAATCACTGCATCGCACAGCACAATCGACTATGACTTTGTTCAGAGTCACGCACGTGCAATCTTTGACACCAAGAACGTCACTAAGGACGTTAAAGACAAGAGCAATATTGAGGTTCTTTAACCAAAAATAAAGCCTTGTTGCGATATATGGACTACCCCGATGTGTATACCAAACTAAGCATGGATTACACATCGGGGCAAATTCTCATTATATGGGAATTGTTTTTAGAATCTTTTATATCGCATACTTGTAAACAGTTATGAGGCACGTTCTATATTTTATCACATTAATAATTCATCACACATCCATTGCTATAAAATGATTCATCCCTCTAGCTTTATCGACGATGATGTTCAGATTGGCCAGGGTACCAACGTCTGGCATTTTTGCCACATTCAGCGTGGTGCGCGACTGGGCTGCAACTGCTCTTTAGGTCAGAACGTCAACATTGGCAACAATGTCATCATTGGCAACGGCGTACGCATCCAGAACAATGTGTCGGTCTACGAGGGTGTCGAGATTGAGGACAATGTCTTCTGCGGCCCTTCGTGTGTGTTCACCAATGTTGTCACACCGCGCGCACACTTTCCCGTTCATGGCATCTATGCTCGCACACTCATCCGCGAGGGGGCTTCACTCGGCGCCAACTGCACTGTCGTTTGTGGACATACTGTGGGGCGCAGTGCACTCATCGCTGCCGGGGCTGTTGTCACTCGTGACGTCAAGGACTATGCTCTCATGGCAGGTGTGCCTGCCCGTCAGATTGGCTGGGTGTGTGAGTGTGGTAAAAGGTTGGACGATTCGCTGCAGTGCTCTTGTGGGCGCCGTTATCATCACGATGCCACCACTGACACCTTGACACAAGAATGAACTGATTTGACTTCATTCTCTGGTAGAATGATTAAATGAATTTTTGTTTTTCAATTTTTAGTTTTGAAGCAAGTGCAATTTCGCGATTTAAAACAACAATATCAGGCTCTCAAAGCCGAAATCGACCAAGCCATGATTGAAGTCGCAACATCTGGTGCTTTCATCATGGGCCCGCAAGTCAAAGTGCTTGAGCAACAGCTTGCCCAATATGTCGGCGTAAATCACTGCATCAGTTGTGCCAACGGCACCGATGCGCTGACTCTTGCGCTAAAGGTGTGGGGGGTCGGCCCCGGCGATGCCGTCTTTGTGCCTGATTTCACGTTCTTTTCTTCGGCCGAAGTAGTGAGCCTTGAGGGGGCAACACCCATTTTTGTCGATGTCAATGCCGACACTTTCAATGTTGATCCCACCGATTTGGAGCGTGCCATTCGTCAAGTTATTGACGAGGGAAAGCTCAGACCGCGTGTCATCATTGCTGTTGACCTCTTCGGTCTGCCTGCCGATTATCCGGCCATACGTCAAGTGGCCGACCGTTACAGTCTGTTTATCCTTGAGGATGGTGCACAGGGCTTCGGTGGTTCCATCGGCAATCAGCGTGCTTGCAGTTTTGGTGATATCGCCACAACATCTTTCTTCCCGGCCAAACCTCTGGGCTGCTATGGCGATGGTGGAGCTGTGTTTACAAATAATGATGAATGGGCCATGCTTGCCGACTCCTATCGTGTACATGGCAAGGGTGCGTTCAAGTATGATAACGTGCGCATCGGTCTCAACTCGCGACTTGATACACTACAAGCTGCCATCCTGCAAGTCAAGCTCAAGGCGTTTGCCGATTATGAGCTGGAGGCCGTCAATCGTGTAGCCGAGTGCTATACATCAATGCTGGGCGGAAAGGTCAAGACTCCGGACATTCCCGATGGGTTTGGCTCTAGCTGGGCGCAGTACACCATTCAGCTTGACAATCGTGACATGCGAGACTCGCTTCAGGCGGCACTAAAATCTAAAGGTATACCGGCTATGGTCTATTATCCAACGCCTATGCACTTGCAGACCGCCTTCAGGTCATTGCAAACAAAGCAGAATGGCTCTGTCGCATCACAATGTCCAGTCTCGGCACTGTTGAGCCAAACCGTCCTCTCACTCCCCATGCATCCATACTTGTCGGACGACGACGTGGCAACAATTTGCAATGCAATCTTCACATCGCTGTAACATCCTCTGGTAGCATTAATGTAAATGTCGTCATGGCATTGTAGCATTATGCTTCAAAAAGGAGTCTATAATAGAGTAGTGCGCACCAATCAGGCACATGAAGTCAATCGGATTTCATAAAGTGTCCATTCGGTGCATGATGCATCTTGCATATTGTGAAATCAAACATTTCATGCGAATCAAATTTTTATGAATGTCAATTTGTCTAATAGTGAAGATAGGATTAACACAGCGTTAGTTCTTGTGTGTTTCATAGGCCTTGTTGCTTACTATGTTGGTATAATCAACATGTATGTGTGGCTTTTCTTTCTTCTCATTAGATTATTCACATTTAATAGAAAAGAATTTGGTTTCTTCGCTTTGCTGTTTGGATCCAGTATGTTTGGGCGTATGTTTGCTTCCCAGTCATTATACCTGTCTACGATTGTCCTTTTTTTGGTCCTTGGCATTATTGCTCTGCGTAATGAGATTTTTAGCGTATTGAGTAAATCGTTTCATTCTTACTTTTTCTTGTTAATCTTGATTGGGTTCTTTCTGGTGGAGTATTTGTTAGGACCTGGGACTTTTTATGCACATGATAAGATTATGAAACTCTCTGTCAGAGGGCTTATTTGGTTGACAGTCTTTCTGATTTTTGTTCAATCTGATGAAATATCAAACAAGAAAATAGCAGTATCTTTCTTACTTTTAACCCTTTTCTACTTGTCGCAGTCTGCTCAATTATACGGCATTAGACCTTCGGCTGTCCTTGACTTTTCATACTTCAGAGATTATTGTGACATGATTGGCCGCAATGAAGCGTATACTGAAGTGGTTAATTATCAGACGCTTGGGTATCTAGCTTTGGCTCCTTCCATTTTCTGCATGATGGATTCTGACTGGAGCAAAAACAATGCCGTTATGACTTATGCTATAATTGCCATATCATTTTGGGTTCTGCTATTGTCGGGAACTAGGCAGACGTTAGTAATTTTTCTGGCAATTGCATTTCTGCGATATATATTGGGGCAAAAGGGACCAATTCCATATACTCGACTAATAGGATTAGCGATAGCGGCCGTCCTGGTGTACTTCATGATATCGAATTTAGGCTCTTCTTCTTACGACCAGATGATCAATGAAGACGGTGATTTATCTTATAGTATAAATCGAGACACTACAACACCTTTTGCTGTGATGGACATTAATCCTTTTTTTGGAGTTGGCTTTGGGGGCTATGTTTTGTATGCACACAAGGCTTATCCGCATAATTTCTTTCTTGAGGTAATTGATGAGTTGGGCATAGTTGGTTTGCTTTTTATTTTAGCTGTCTTGACTTGTTTCATGATGACAAATGTTAATAAGGTTTACTTTAGATTTTTGTCTCGTAATGGCTCATACATTTTCTTGTTTTTCTTGATGTGTTTCCTAAGGTCTATGATTAGTGGAGATATGGCTGATAGTATGAGCTTTATCTGTGTTCTGCTGGCTATGACGTTATTGCCAGAGCCGGCTCAGGATGAAGTCACAGAACTTGCTGTTATTGAAGATAATGGGCATTCTGTTTAGGGATGTCTTCGGTATTGAGATATCAAGTATATTAATGATTATAAATAGCAGATTATGGAATTAGAAAAATTTATTGAGAATTTTGCTGAACAGTTCGATGAGACAGATGCAAGTGAGATCACTGCGTCGACTAACTATCATGACCTTGAAGAGTGGTCATCGCTTGTCGCTTTGTCGGTTATAGCAATGGTTGATGAAGAGTACGATGTGACACTGAAGGGTGATGATATCCGCAATAGCAAAACAGTAGAGGACCTGTTTAACCTTGTGTCTTCGAGATTGTAGTAAAAGAATGGAAGGACTGAATCCATTTTCTCTGTCAGGAAAGAGTATATTGATTACTGGTGCGTCTTCTGGCATTGGTAGGCAGATTGCTCTCTCGTGTGCAGAAATGGAGGCTTCACTATATGTCTCGGGTAGAAATGTCAACCGTCTTCAAGACACTTTAGACTCATTATCTACCCATTCTGGATGCCATCATAAGCTTCTGGTTGCTGATTTGACTCATTCTGATGAAGTAAATAATCTAGTTGCTGCTGTTGAACCGTTGGATGGAGCTGTGTTGTGCTCTGGAATAGGCTTGACGCTTCCTGTCAAGTTTGCTAGCCAGGATAAGTTTAAAGAAGTTTTTGAGACTAATTTCTTCTCACAAGTTGAATTAGTTAGGCTGCTCTATAAAGCGAAGAAATTAAAAGCAAGTGCTTCCGTGGTGTTTCTTGATTCTATTGGAGGTACTCACGATATCAGTGCTGGTGCCATTGTTTATGGAACGTCGAAAGCTGCTCTGTTGTCTGCAACAAAGTACTGTGCGTTAGAATTCTCTCATCGGCTGATACGTGTCAACTGCATTTGCCCTGGAATGGTTGAGACACCTTTAATTCACAGGGGCACAGTGACAGAAGAACAATTGCATGCCGATATGATGCGGTACCCTTTAAAACGATACGGTCGTCCTGAGGATATTGCTTATATGGCTGTTTATCTTTTAAGTGATGCTGCGTCCTGGGTGACAGGACAAGATTTTGTAATTGACGGAGGCATTTCATTATAAGGTTTTTTTATGGCGTATCTAACATTCAAAGGAGTTGGCGTAACGGCAATGTCTGCCGCTGTGCCTCACCATGTAATAAACAATTACGAATACACTGAGTTTTTCCCGGCCGAGGAGGTCAAGCAAGTTGTAGACAAAATCGGTATATATGAACGCCGATTTGCCGATCCAGATACCTGCTCGTCTGACTTGTGCTTTGCCGCTGCTGAAAAACTGTTGGAAGACAATCAGGTTGATCGCAGTGAGATTGACCTGTTAGTTTTTATTTCTCAGACTCCTGATTATCGCATGCCTGCGACTTCAATCTTGCTTCAAGACCGACTTGGCCTGGAGAAGACTTGCATGGCTTTTGATATCAATCTGGGTTGTGCTGCTTTCAGCTACGGCTTATCTGTTGTTTATGGCCTGATGCAAACAGGTGGTATCCGTAAGGCATTACTACTCGACGGCGAAACGCGTTCAAAAGTATATTCGCCTAAAGACAGGCGTACTGCTTTTCTGTTTGGTGACGGAGGAGTGGCAGCACTGATTGAGTGTGACCCGAAGTTTGGTGAGAGTCATTTCTCTATCCATTCTGATGGCTCTTTGGCCGATCTGATTATGATAAAGGGTGGAGGGTATAGATATCCTAGTTCAGCGGAAACACTGAAGGAGCGCGTTGTCGACGAATATGGAAACAGACGCAATGACGAACAAGGAACCATGAAAGGTGGCGATGTGTTTAGTTTTGTCCTGTCTCACATTCCTAAGGACATCAAGCGAACATTGGCTCAAGCTAATGTAGATGTAGAGCAGCTGGACTATGTCATTTTCCATCAGGCTAATGACTTTATGAACAATCATATAGCAAAGAAATTGAAATTGCCTGCTGAGAAGGTCCCGGCAACTATAGCAAAATATGGGAACACATCATCTGTCTCGGTCCCTCTCACCATTGTGAGTGAGCTGAAAGGAAAAATGGCAGGGAACAAGACATTGCTTCTCAGCGCATTTGGGGTGGGGATGAGTTGGTCAACGGCAATCGTTCCTTTTGTTGATTGTAAATTGAGTGAAATTGTTGAGGTTTAGCTATCTACAACGACTGTAATGGCAATAAAAAGTGCAATTAGCAAAGCATTATTTGTTCTGAGGGACAGATATGTCAATGTTCCTATGGCTGCGGCTTCTATCAAGAAGTCTGGTGGGAGTCAATGGATGTCTAATAAGGTGAGGTTGTTTTGCGACTTTATGTATAGTTATTTAAGATATGGCAGTAATGTCGAGAACTACCTTACATTTGAATTCTATCGAAAAGACCACAAAGCGAGGAACGAATATCTGACTTTCAAGAGAAGTAAGTCCCTTAAAAGAATGAGTAAGCTGGCTGAACCTGTTTTTCTGGATAAGGCCGCTTTTAATCGAGAGTTTAAAAATTTCATTCATCGCAAATGGCTTGATTCCAGAACGGTTGAGGCCGGAGCCATTGAATCATTTATCGATGAATTGGGGGCTGTCATTGTCAAGCCATTAGATTCGTGCTTTGGGAGGGGAATTGAAAAGATTGAGGCCGAAAACAAATCACCTTTTATTCACAATGTGCGCAATGGTGATAACTATATTGTTGAAGAGCTTCTTGTGAATGATGAGGCAATTCGGCAGTTAAATCCCTCTTCCTTAAATACAATCAGGATTGTTACATGTCTGGATAAGAATGACGGAGTGCACATTGTTGAGACGTTGATACGTATTGGCTCGACAGATGCATGCATTGACAATGCGATGGGGGGAGGCATTGCCTGCGCCATAGACTTACAAACCGGAGTGATTCGTTCTGATGGTATTGATTTGCGAGGGAACACATTCACGCATCATCCTCGATCAGGAATTAAATTAAAAGGTTACCAAATTCCGCGTTGGGATGAGGTTGTCGCTCTGGTGAAAGAGTTAGCCTTAGTGAACAAAAATGCCCGATTGGTTGGATGGGATATTGCTGTAACACCCAGCTACCTTGAGGTGATTGAAGGCAATATTCCTCCAGGTGAGAATATTACTCAGGCGTTTAAGGGGAGAGGAATTTATAATGAATTAAAAGAACTGATGGGGATTGCATAGCTGTTGTCTAGACACGTGATAAGTTGGCGAGGTATGATTCACCAGATTGCTAATTCATTGTTTAATTCCAACACTTGGATTATTGAATTAGAAGACACTCTATGGCTGGTTGATTGTGGGGATGTCGAAACGGTGATTCCACTTTTGAAAAACAAATCTCTTTCGGGGATTCTATTGACACATGCTCATTTTGACCACATCTATGGGTTGAATACCCTTTTTCGGATTTGCTCGAACGCATTGCTCTATACCAATGTCTACGGCAAAATTGCATTGACTGACTCGAAGAAAAACCTGTCATTCTATCATGAGACGCCTTATGTATTTGATTTCCCCGAAAGGGTGAGAATAATTGATGATGGCGATACGATAGAGTTGAACGAGGACTATCAGGCTGTTGCTGTTGCAACTCCAGGGCATAACAATAGCTGCCTATCTTATGTGCTGGATGATTGCTTGTTTACGGGTGATTCATATATACCAGGATTGAAGGTGGTTACAAGTCTGCCTGGAGGCAATAAGGTGAATGCCAACGAGTCCTTGGAAAAGATTATGAATCTGGCAAAAGGACGCATCATTTATCCTGGTCACGGTGCCTCGCAAGAAAAGACGATGTAATCTCAGATGTTTTGTTTGCCCGATGAATAGAGAAAAGAAAATTTATCAATGGACTTTAGGAACTCTTAAGAAAATCTTTGGAGTTCCAAAGAATGACGGACTGAGTAGAGCCAATATCATAAAGTATATTAGGCTGAAATATGGACCATATCTATATAAAAAGAAATATGGAACAGCCGAGATTATTGCGATTATGAAGGATTTCGGGATGAAATCAGGCAGTAATGTTTTCATACATTCTTCATGGAACGAATTTTATAACTATACGGGTTCTGAGCAGGAGCTGATTGAAGCCATTCTGGGGGTTATTGGCCCAACGGGAACTTTGGCAATGCCGGCCTATCCTTTGCGGCGTAAAGGAAGAATCTTTAACTTGAAGAAATCTGTTACCAAAGGAGGACTTTTGGCTGAAGAGTTCCGAAAATATCCTGGAGTGAAAAGGAGTATTAATGACAGGCACTCGGTCTGTGCATTAGGACCAATGGCCGATTTTCTATTAAACGAGCATCACTTGGGCGATAATTGTTGGGATGAAAAATCTCCTTATTACAAGTTATCGCAGATTGATTGTATTGTTTTCACACTCGGCTTGAGCAAATATTTTTTCGGAACAATGGTGCATTGCGTCGAGGGGGTGCTTTGGAAAGACTATCCCTATTTTAGAGATATGTTTTCTGAGTCGAAAATCGAACATCAATACATCGACTATGATGGGCAGACAAAGTCTTATTACTGCTATGATGGCATAAAGAGGACGTTGCCTGGTTTCTTTAAGGAGAGGAAGTTTCTGAGAAAATACATCAAGTATCAACACTCATCAGTAAGTAATTTGGGAATCACTGCATTTCGTGCAAAACAAGTGATTCCAATGATGATTGAAAATGGTCGTAAAGGTGTGATTCTTTATTCGATGCCTAGTCCGAGAGGTTATCATTTTGAATGATCTATGTGTCCCCATTTTTATAAAGAAATGAATTTATGAGCTTTCGAGTGCACAGACGGCATCCCTGGGAGGATGACATGGAATTGGAAAACTATACCGAGCGAGGCGTTGACAAGGGTGCGCACATGGCAGACAGTCATGTGACAAATGCTGACATGGTGCGTATCTTTGAGGCCACCAAGCATTTGGGACTTGATGAAGCTCTTGCATGGCTTGACGCACATAAGGGTGAGTTTGACACAAGTACGGTTATCGTTGACACTGACGAAGGCGATGATTTGGCTCAGTTTCGTGACGTTAAACCGCAGGTCATTGTTGAGAAGAGGGCTTTGAATGAGATTCGCCATCTGAACACTTTGCTCAATCGGGCTAATGAGGTTTTGGAAGATGGAGGCTATCTGTGGTGTCACGCACACACTGCTGTGCTAAAGCGGCAGTTGATCATGAACCGCCACATCTGGGGGGTGCGCCATGTGATTTATGCGTGTCACTTCATCTGGCACCGAGTCCTGCCCAAAATGAAATGGAGTCGTGGCATCTACATGGCTATCACCAAGGGGAAGAATCGCACATATCATCGTGTGGAGGTTCTGGGGCGTATGTATCGAGCTGGATATGAGGTGGTCGACGAGGAATTCCGCAAGGGTGAGTTTTTCGTCCTGGCACGCAAGGTCAAGGAACCTATCTGGAATGACATTCCTTCTGGCTCACCGCTCATCTACCTCAAGCGTGTGGGCAAGGGAGGCAAGCTGATACGTGTCTACAAGTTCCGCACGATGTATCCTTACAGCGAATATCTGCAGCCATATATCTATGAGCACAACCACTTGCAACAGGGTGGCAAGTTTGCTGATGACTACCGTGTTACCCCTTGGGGCAAGTGGATGCGCAAGTTATGGATTGACGAGTTGCCGATGATACTGAACATGTTTAAGGGAGAGCTGAAGCTTGTCGGTGTCCGTCCCCTTTCGCGCCACTATTTCAGCCTATACTCACCAGAGATGCAAGAGTTGCGCATTAAGGTGAGGCCAGGTCTGTTGCCGCCATTCTATTATGACAAACACACTCCCAAGACCATCGAAGAGGTGCAGGCTAGTGAACGGCACTACATTGAGCAATGTCTCAAACATCCGCTCATCACCGATATCAAATACTTTTTTGGCACAATAGGTAACATCATTTTTAGGGGAAAAACCAGTAAATAATTGGAATGAAACGATGAAGATATTAATTGATATAAATCATCCCGCGCATGTTCATTATTTCAAGAATTTTATAAAAATAATGGAAGCGCATGGACACAAATTCTTTGTAATCAACAGAGATAGTCCAATGATTAATCAGTTGCTTGATTACTATGGCATTGAGCATACAATCCGTAATAAGCGCCCTGAAAAGAAAGGAACGATAGCATCATTGATGAATATTCTTCGTATGATTGGCTGGGTGGCGAAGAAGTCTTTCTCTTTTCATCCTGACATTTATATGGGGTTCGCTTCTTCTGCTTGTGCTGTTACATCGTTTTTGTTCAGGAAACCCTGTGTGCTTATTGATGACACGGAGCATAATGTAATGAATCAGAAGCTATATCTGCCATTCTGTTCTAAAGTGCTGACTCCTTTTTATTTCCAAAAACAGCTTGGGGACGGAACGAAGCAAGTACGCTTTAATGCTTATGTAGAACAATTGTATCTGCACAGCAAATATTATAAGAAGAATCCAGCTGTTCTTGATGAACTGGGTGTTAAGCCGGGTGAATATGTGATTGTGCGCTATATTGCGTATGATGCGCATCACGATTTGGTAGCACATCCTATCTCTGATGATGTGAAGAAGAAAATTGTCAGTGAAATAGCTAAGCACTATCGGGTGTTTGTATCGCTAGAAAAGAACGTAAATGATCATTTTTATGATGATTATTTGTTGAAAATATCGCCTGAAAAAATGCATGACTTGGAGGCTTATGCCAAATTTATGGTGGCTGAAGGGGCAACAATGGCATCAGAATCATTTATTCATGGCGTCCCCTATCTGTACTTGAATCCTTTGCATTGCGGGTATATTGACTACCAATGTGAGCACTATCCTGACAGGGCTTTTCAAACAACTGACAAGGAACAAGCATTGCAGATTGTGCAGCGACTTCTTCTCACCGATTGTGACTCTGATCACGAAAAAAAGAACATTGAGAGTCAGACGATAGATCCTACTGCCTACTTGATAAGTGTAATTGAGCCCCCCCTGTAGACTGTGTTACGGGACACATTTGGGCTGCATCATCCAAGGCTTACGCCGTGTATGTCATTCTTTCTCGCTAAGAATGGCGATGAGCTTTCTCGTCAGCCTCTCGTTTGCGTCTTTGAGGTATTCCATTTCCTTAGCTGTTACTATATCTGCCGGATTATTCGTGGCCTGCAAACTTTTTGAAATTTAGCTATATTACTTAAAGAATATGAGCTAATTATTTAAATGACTCATAAAGGTATTGTAAAATGAAAATTGGACTTTTAAAAGAGACCAAAACACCTGTAGATAATCGTGTGGCTTTGTCACCCGAACAGGTTGCCAGACTTAATAAGGAATTTCCTGAATCTGAGATTGTAGTTCAGAGTAGCGATATAAGAGCGTTTACTGACGATGAATATCGCAAAGCAGGAGTAAGGGTTGTTGATGATATTTCTGACTGTGATGTGCTGTTTGGCATCAAAGAAGCTAGTATTGATACTCTGCTTTCTGGTAAGCACTATGTTTTCTTCGGTCACATTGCTAAGATGCAGGAATATAATCGTCCGTTGCTACAGGCGTTTTTACATAAAGGAATTACATTTACTGACTACGAGTATCTAGTCGATGATAGAGGTGTACGTGTCTGTGCCTTTGGATGGTGGGCTGGTGTGGTTGGTGTCTATTATACACTGCGAGGATATGGCTTAAAAACCGATAGTTTCGAATTGCCGCAGCCTGATGTCAGATTTACACTACAGCAGTTGATTGATACTCTGAAAAATCTCGAATTACCGGCGGTAAAAATGCTGGTTACAGGGGCTGGCCGCGTGTCACAGGGTGCTCAGTATGTCCTGGACCAAATAGGTGCGAAACGTGTCTGTGAAGAAGATTATTTGAACGAATGCAAAGTTGACACTTTGACTTACTGCGTGGCTGATGTGGACAGACTGGTACGTAGAGTTGATGGCGGTGTTTTCTCGTTTAAACATTTTACAGACTATCCTAGTGCATACGAGAGTGATTTCATGCGATGGGCAAAACAGACTGATGTGCTAATCTCTGCTCACTTCTGGTCTAATGATGCACCCGTTTATCTAAGTCAGGATGACCTCAGAAGCCCAGATAATCGCATCCGTATGATAGGGGATGTTACATGCGATATTATGGGTAGCATCAAATCTACTATTAGGTCAGCAACGCATCAAGATCCGTATTATGATTATAACCCAATAACAGAAGAGGAAGAGGCATTATTTGCCAACAAGAACAACATCACTGTCGAAGCTGTTGATACATGTCCCAATGCCCTACCTATGGATGCCAGCAAATATTTTGGTGAGATGCTCATTCCGCATGTGTTAGAGCCATTGCTGAAAGGCGAAGAATCAAAGGTAATTACCGGCGCTACTATCATAAAAGACGGTAAACTGACTGATAAATTCTTATATTTGTCTGATTTTGCGCAAGGATAAAAAGGCAATAATGGCGGAAAAAAAGCTGAAACAGAAAGCAGTGTCCAGTATGATTTGGATGGCTGTCCAAAGATACTCGAAGATGCTAATTCAATTCGTCTCGGGTATCATTTTGGCTCGATTGCTCACTCCGTATGACTATGGTTGCATTGGTTTACTTGCCGTTTTTGTCGTATTGGCAGAGTCATTCATTGACGGTGGCTTCGGTTCGGCTTTGATTCAAAAGAAACGACCAACCCAAGAGGATTATTCAACTATATTCTTTTGGAATCTTCTGATGTCGATGATTCTTTATGTCATTTTGTTCATTTCTGCTCCAACAATAGCACGTTTCTACAAAATACCATTATTAAGCGATGTCTTGCGGGTTTATGGTATAGTCCTATTTGTCTATGCGTTTAATGTTGTCCAGCAAAACCAGCTGCAAAAACAATTGAACTTCAAACTCTTGTCCATCGTGGCTCTGGTGTCTTCAGTTATTTCGTTAGCAGTAACCATCATCATGGCATATAATGGGTTTGGTGTTTGGGCTTTAGTTACACAATATCTACTTATTGCAATAATTCCTGCTTTTGCCTTTTGGTTTTTGGTAAAATGGAGACCAAGACTTGTCTTCTCCTGGAGCTCATTTAAGGAGTTGTTTAGCTTTGGTTTCTATATGTTTCTGACAAATTTAATCAATCAGTTCGGAAGTCAATTGCAAGGGCTTTTGATTGGTCGATTCTACAACGCGGCAACCTTGGGTTATTATTCTAAGGCTCAAAGAACAGAAACCTTAGCTTCACAGAGCATTTCATCTATCATGACTCAGGTGACATTCCCATTGTATGCTGAGTTGCAAAACGACAGGCAGGCTATGGCCATGGTAATCAAAAGGATTACCATGACGCTAGCTTATTTCTCATTTCCCATTCTATTTATATTTCTATTGCTTGCTAAACCGATATTTATTATACTTTATTCTGATAGGTGGTTGGCTAGTGTGCCATATTTCCAAGCGCTGTGCATTGCTGGGCTTGCTGGATGTTTGCAGGCGGTGAATTTGCAGTCCATTTCTGCAATTGGAAAAAGCAAAACAATGTTTGAATGGACCATCGTAAAACGCATTGTAGGTATTGGCGCTGTTGTCGTTGGGCTATTGTGTTATGGCATGAAAGGGCTGCTTGCTGGTGTGGTTTTTAACTATTGGTTCTCTTATTTTATAAATATCAGACTAGTGTCGAAGCATATTGGCTATAAGTGGTATCACCAAATCAGAGATCTCTTTTCAGTGGGGGCTGTGTCTGTCACAATAGCCGGTATATGCTTTTTGTTGGGTGAATGGCTCAATCTTGGTATTTACCTTAATGGGTTGATACAGTTGGTTGTCTATCTTTGCTTGTATCTTGGATGGTCGCTCTTTTTCAAGCCTGAAGCCTATACATATTTTATTAGTGTCATACCAAATAGATTTAAATCAAGATCTAAATCAAGATAAGCCCCTAATTATCGTTTTGCCATTTGATGGAATTATATGATACAAATTATTCTGAATGCTGATGATTTTGGAAAAAGTGTGGCTCGAAACAAGGCGATTGATGATTCTCTCAAGCAGGGTTTGATTCAATCAACAGGCCTAATTGTAACGGGCAAGCACCTTGAAGAAGCAGTGGATTTCATGATGAGTGGGGATTATGCTGGGAAGACTCATCTTCATTTTAATTTATCGGCAAATTTATTGCACGAAGATTCTGATGATGCCCCACTTACCGAGGGCATGAAGAGGGATTCTTTTTTTTGTGAAGATGGGAAGTTCATTAGATATAGAGGATTGCCACGTAACATTACTGATATCAGAAAGTGGAAAATCGTCTATAACGAATTAGTAGCTCAGTACAACAAATACATTGAAGTTACAAGAGGACAAGGCAATAATACTCATGTTGATTTTCATTTGTGGTACAACTTGACATTTCCTGTCGCACTTGCACTAAATGCTTTCACTCGTAAATATGGCATAAAATCGGTGCGATATATTGGGCTCCACCAGAAATCCCTTAGATATAGGCTATTCCCGATGATAAGTTGGAATCCAAAGGTGAAATCATACCCATCCACTAACATCGATTATTTCCTTTCGTGCCATAAGTCAATAAGGCAATCACAAATAATAGAACTGTACTGCCATCCCAATTATAAAGATGGAATACTTCTTGATGACAGTGTATCGTATCTTAAACACGAAAGACAGCCTATGCAAGTGCATGTTAGTATGCTAAAGAAAATAGGCGACATTACTTTTTTGTCATGGGAGGATATAAAAAATGAGTAATATTCGTTTGTTTTTCTCTGGGGATTTTTGCTCGAAACCATCAACTTCAAAAATCTCTGTTTCGGACGAATTGAAAGAGCTGATTCAATCCTGTGATTGGAAGGTTGTGAATTTCGAGGTGCCTTTGAAGCCTAAAAATTCTTCTAATTCTCAAGGACGATTTTTTCAAAACGACGATGCCCCTTCTTTTCTGCTTAATCTAGGTTTCAACCTATTCTCGTTCGCCAACAATCATGCTTTTGATTATGGTATAGAAGGATGGAAGAAAACGGTAGATAGTCTCTCAGGAAAAATTTTTGGTTCGGGCAGATATGATGACGCTTATCAAGTTAAAATTGTAGAAAAGAATGGTCTGAAGATTGGATTTCTTGCCTTGACCTACGCTGCCCGATCCGGGGTTTTTGATATTTTCACAGATAAGGATTCTTATGCTTGTGCATGGATAAATGACCTGAAAGTCAATCACATTATCATTGATGCAAAGAAAAAAGTTGATTATCTTGTAATTCTTCCGCATGACGGCATTGAGTATATCGATGTTCCTATGCCAGAAACAATTTCTCGTTACCGAGATTTTATTGAATACGGTGCTGATGCTGTGATAGGAACTCATCCGCATTGCCCACAGGGATGGGAAGTGTATAAGGGGAAACCAATCTTTTACAGCCTTGGCAATTTTTTGTTCAACAGCAAGGATAATTATGATTATAGGGCATGGAATCGTCCTCATTGGTATGAAGGTTTGTGCGTTATTGTTAGCTTTGGTGTCGATGGCATAACTTATCAAGTTATTAATACAAGGAATGAGGGAAATGTTGGCATATCTGTTGAGCATTCTACCGATAGGGATGAACACAACAGACGGTTGTGCAGCTACCTTACGGACAAAGAGGCATATTCAAGGGTATTGAATAAGGAATGTAGCCGTTTGATGAAAAATCAGGAGATGCCAATTATTAATCAGTCTTTTCATAGTGTCTCGTTAAAATCATCGGTTATATTGCTGTTTAAGACGTTAGTGAGGGTAGTCTTGAAGCGAAATAATGATACCGCGCTTGTCAATCTTGTCAAGAATGATTCCAGAAGAAGTTTGTTGATTCGTGGTCTTCAAGAGACAAATGATGCTCAAGGTAAAAAATAGTAGTATTTAAAAAACGATTTAATGAATATTGCAAAAAAAATCCGCAATTTGATGTTTATATGCCATAAAGAAATAGCATATAGATATCATGAGAGAAAGGTCGGAAGAAATCTGAAAAAGCTTGTCGATCGCAAGAGATTGACCAGAGACCAAATAAATGAGATTCAAGAGTTCTATAAGGGAATCATAGGCAAAAAGATATCTCTGAAATCGCATGAGTATTTTTACTCGCGAACGGGTATCTACTCTAAAGAGTATGTCCCTATCAGCCTCTACCATGTTGAGTTGCAACCCAAGGCTAACATGGTGCCCTATCGCAATGCTTATGCCGATAAAAACATGGTGGACATTCTGTTGCCCAATGTAAAACATCCACGAACCATTGTGAAGCGTATGAATGGGTATTACTACTATGATGGGCAACCGATATCAGAGGATGACGTGATAGAGAAATGCAGCAATCTGAAGAACGCAATCATTAAACCTGTTCTGGAATACAGCGGAAAGGGAGTTGAAGGCCTTGAGGTTACAAATGGCATCACAAATATTGATGGACTTAATCTGAAAGAGCTATTCAACAAATATGGCAAGAACTTCCAGATACAAGAACGATTGCGTCAGCATGAGAAAATGAATGCACTCAATCCGACCTCAGTCAATACAATCAGAATATTGACTTATCGTTCTGGAATGGAAATTCTGCTGATTTATTCGGTTGTGCGCATTGGCAGAAAAGGGCAGGTTATTGACAACCAGTGCGCGGGCGGAATTAGTACAATCGTCTCCGAAGATGGAAAGCTGGGGAAATATGCCTTTGGTGGATATGCCGAAGATGGAATTGAGGTTACCGACTCAGGAGTTGTGCTAGATGGTTTTGAAATACCATCGTACGACAAAGCTGTTGAAACAGTTAAGAGACTTCACTATCAGTTGCCCTTCTTCAACTTGATAGGCTGGGATGTGGCTATCGATGAGGCCGGAGATCCAGTCATTATTGAGTGGAATGCCAATCCTGGCTTGAGCCAATCAGCATTTGGACCTGGGTTTGGTAAATATACAGAGAGGGTGTTGCGAGAATTGTGGCCCAGAGAGAATACTGCGCGATTGCGCTATTGACTGAATTGCAGTAGCTGATTTGGATAGTGGCTTGCGTTTCCTCTATGGCACTATGTGGGTTTTCACAGATTGTCTGAGTTGGATTGTGCATGCGCACATTGCATCAGCCCATCGATTGATTTCTGTTTTTTATAACTGATATATTGGCAGTGCTAGGCGTCTTTCATCCTTTTGAAATCCTGGTGCTATAAAAGAACACAGATAATAATTTTAATGAAAAACTTTGCACTCATTGGTGCTGCGGGATATATCGCACCGCGGCACATCAAGGCCATCGCCGACACAGGAAACAACCTGATGGTGGCATACGACCGCTTTGACAGTGTGGGACGACTGGACAGCTCGTTCCCCGAAGCCTCGTTCTTCACCGAGCAGGAGCAGTTTGACCGGTTCTGCTCGCGACAGATGCTAACCGACAACCCGTTGCACTGGCTCAGCATTTGCACTCCCAACTACACGCATGACGCATTCATACGCTATGGACTGCGGCTGGGCACGGATGTCATCTGCGAGAAACCGCTTGTACTGAACCCTTATAACATCGATAATCTCTTGGAGGTGGAGCGAGCCACCGGTCACAAGGCTTACACCATCTTGCAGTTGCGTCTGCACGACTCGATTGTGGCTCTAAAGGAGAAAATCGACAACGGCCCCAAGGACAAAATCTACGATGTCGACCTGACTTATATCACCAGCCGAGGCAAATGGTACTATGCTTCATGGAAGGGCGACATACACAAGAGTGGCGGTGTGGCGACCAACATCGGCGTGCACTTCTATGACATGCTTCAGTGGGTGTTCGGTCCTGTGAAGCAGAATATAGTGCATGTGATGAGCTTTGACCGCGTGGCGGGATACTTGGAGCTGGAAAAGGCGCATGTGCGTTATTTCCTGAGCATCAACGCCGAGTGTCTGCCACCCAATGCTGTGCAGGGCGAGAAGCGGACCTACCGCACGCTTAACATCGATGGCGACGAATTTGAGTTCAGTGTGGGATTCACCGAGCTGCATACTAAGAGTTACCAGAAGATTCTGGCCGGAGAGGGATTCCGCATCAGTGAGGCAAGGCCGTGCATTGAGATTGTGAGCGACATCCGTCACGCCACACCCATCGGACTCAAGGGCGACTACCACCCGTTGGCACGGCTCCCGCTCTCTACTCACCCCTTCGGCTGGGACGAGAAGCGTTGACAGACATGTCACTATGCGGCTGAAAGCGGTGGAGTGTGACAAGGTGTCTTGCACTATTTTTACGATTAAGCTGAAGGAATACTTTATTAGACCTATCAAATCTTTGGCTGCCACATGATTGGAAGCAATCTGATAATATTGGTCTAGTATGAGTTGATTATATCGAGTTGACCATATTGATTTGATTCTCTTATAATCTTCAATTCTTTTCCTTGTGTGCGTTTAGAGATGTAATAACAGTCGCAACAGTACACAACTTTGAACATGAGAAGACAGAACATTTTTAAATATTTAACACCATGCTCAAGAAATTACTTTTAACAACGTGTTGTGTGATGGCTCTGACTGCCGAGGCAACCGTAGGCCATAATGCGGATTATGCTAAGAGCAATCTACAGCAACCTGAACAAATTGCCACATTCCAGAGGACACCCAACTCATGGCTTTGGTACAGAAACTTTGTCATCACCACTGTTTATGGCGTGTCAGACACGGCAATGACCCACTCGGTCTACAATGATTGTCTCATCACCCCGCAGGACTTGCAAAACTCGGCTACGGATGCACTGCCCATCAATGCTAAGATTATTGGTTACCAACTCGACGGCTACTATGACAGTCAGTACTCTAATGTGCTGATGATTTATTGCTGGATGAAGCACACCGACCAGACAAGCATTGAACACACCACAGTAAGTGACGGGTGGAAGAAAAATGGCTACTTGGACGGACTGACAAGTGACTGGCAGTACTGCAACGGACAGACGTTTACACTACCCAGCGGCGCGACAGAACAGAGCCCAAAGCCTTTGTATGATGTGACGTTTGATAACGGTAAGGTGTTCCAGTATGAGGGACGAAACATCCTGATGTCCATCAGAAATCGGGCAGAGACTCGGAAGCTGATAGATTTTCACTATGTCTGTGCGCCCGCAGTGAATGAGATTGCGGCGTTCTATCGCACAGGCAACTATGGTTATGGCGGGCCGGCGACTGGCGGCACAACAGTCGAGGTCGATGGCATGGTCTCGGCTGAGTCTTATCAGCTGCCTGCATTCAGGTGGAAATATTACACCAACGACATCACTGTGGTTGTGAATCTCCTGGATCGCAGCGGGAACCCCATCGCACAGGATGACATCACCGATGGCCAGCCTGACGGTCGTCCATTGCTCTACATCTATGACGAGACTGCCAAGCGGATTGTTGAGGTGCAGGGCGTGACGCGTGATGCCGATGGCTTCTTTGCTGTGACACCGGGCACTGCAATCGAGGTGAAGAATGTTGACTACACCCACCAGTATCGCATCGTAGCCAAGAGTGCCACATGCGGGCAAGACGAGGTGCTGGCATCTTTCGGTTCTATCGACAACGACATTGACCTGACCTTCACCTTGCAGCAGGATGGCGCACCGGCCAAGCCCGGCGACCTGACGGGTGATGGCAATGTGGACATTGCCGACATCAACGCCCTGATCAACGTCATGCTCGGACAGTGGACCGCTGCCGACTGCGTCAACGACCCCGACCTGACAGGCGACGGCAAGGTTGATATCGCCGATGTGAATGTCTGCATTAACCTCATGCTGGGTATTGGTGAATAATTGACAAGCTGTACGCTTGGTGTGTAACGTGCCAGACTATAACAAATGACAACTAGAACTATGAGACGTTGGATAATCTGTTGCATTGCCATCATGGCAATGGCTCATGCCGCAGGGCAGGAGCAAGTGCAGGAACAGGTGCGCAAGGTGACTGTGATGCCGCGCCTGGGCATGACTGCTAGCACCATGTGGGGCAAGCAGGCCACCGGGTCGCGGTTGCGTGTGGGGGCTGTGGCTGGTGTGGACGTGGAATACCGCTTCTCACCCAAGTGGGGAGTCCAGCTGGGTGTGGAAGGTTTGCTCATCGGGTCGAACATCCACAGCGATGTCCCCACATCGGCCAGTACGCTGCTCATTGGCTACGTCGGTGTGCCTGTGATGGCAGACTTCCATGTCGCTAAGCGCTGGACCATCAAGGCCGGTGTAGAGCCGGCCTATCGCGTGGCGGCAGGGGCCAAGAATGGCAACAGGTATGTCAAATTCACCAAGTACACACGCAAGTGCGATGTGATGATACCTGTGGCCGCGTCGTTCGATATCACTCGTCACTGGGTGGCTGAGGCCAGAGCCAATCTGGGTGTGCGGTCGGTCATGGAAGCGAGCGGTGTCAATGTGCGGAATCTTGCTTTCACGCTTTCAATGGGGTATAGGTTCTGATGAGTGTAAATAATGTTGAGTCCTACCTGATTTGAAAAAACGCTACAAAATAGTAATTTTTTTTGAAAAAAATTGCTCTAGTTCCAAAATAAATTATTACCTTTGCAGCGTGTAGTAATAGTTTCTTTTACTCATGATGTCCAAAGTTGCTGATTCATAGCGGCTTGCTGTGGCGATTTTGAGTTTTAAGTTTTAGAAACTAGAACTATTGACTGGATGGAGAGGCCAAAACGGGCTCTCATGTCATGTGCGGTTGAGTGCCATGACCGTAGTTGTTGTGCTGGATTTCGTTTGATATGTTTTGTCATTGATGATGACATCTCAGCATTCCTGTAATTAGTGAGTTATTATTTATTTGTATAGTTTTTTTAAAAAATTCTTGTTTTATGAAAAAGATTTTTATCTTTGCAATGATGGCTTCGGCTTTTGCCGGTGCCGTGAATGCTCAGGGCATTGAGTGGACTACCACCGCCGAGCAGACTGTGAAATCGTTCGTCAAGGCTCCCAAGGCCGATGAGCGCCAGATCATTTCGAACCAGGCTGGTATGCTGGTTGAGGGTGTTAACTTGAAGCTCAACAGCTTCCAGGTCGAGTGCCTCACCACTACTCAAGACTTGGATGGACTTCCCAAGTTTGCTGAGGTCAACAAGCTGATGCTCAATGGCACCAACCTTGAGGCCAACCGCACCATGGGTATCGAGGCTTATGCCGAGAACACCAACGAGACTATCCTGCGCAACATCGACCTGTCGCTCAGCGAAATGCCGCTGCCCGTCGAGGACTTCAGAGTGGCCAACATGACCGAGATGACCATGCCCGAGCAGGGTCAGGATGGTTACATTGTCGAGCTGCCGTTTGATGTTAAGCCTTTCTACTATCTGGGCGAGGGCGCTTACATCACGCTCAACATGTCGACCCCCGAGGATGTCATGTTCAACTTTGAGGTCACCGAGGCCGAGCTGGAGGTTCCCGCTGTCTATCGCAACAGCTTCTTCCCCTTCTACACTGGCATGAGCACTGAGAACGCTAAGGTTCCTGCTGCTTATCAGACTGCTTTCGAGGCTATCGTTGAGGCTCTGGATCTGCAGCCCAACACGCTGCCCGCTTACCAGCTGGACTACTACACCCACGATGTGTTTGGCACCGTTGTCAGAGATGGTAAGGCCGTTTCTGGCGCTCAGATCGTTATCAGCCAGAATGGTGGTGAGGACTTCACCGCCACCAGCGATGAGAATGGCGAATTTGTCATTGAGGGTCTTGACTACACCAAGAACTGCACTATCAATGTTGTCTATGGTGAGAATAATCTGGATGAGCAGTATGAGGCAGTCATGAATTTCGGCAACCAGAGCAACGACATTCTGGTCAATGTTACTCTCTCGCCCAAAACAGCTGTTGAGAACGTCAACGCCAGCAAGAGCGTTGTTGCCGTCAACTACCTTGACATGTCTGGTCGCATGAGCAATGTGCCCTTCAACGGTGTCAATGTCGTTGTCACTCGCTATGCCGATGGCACTACCAACGTTTCGAAGGTCGTTCGCTAAAGTTTAATCGACTTTTTCATCGAACTCACGTTAAGCAACCCTGAGTTGCAGAGGGGTCATGACTCGTGCAGAGTCATGACCCCTCGCTATTTTATGACCACATCAAATGCTTTTAAATATTGTTGAACAAATATTAAATTGGTTCAAGATATCGCTGAAAAAAGCAATGTTTGGTTAAAGATTCTTTGGAATCCTAAATTCTAGATACTTTGTTGTAATTTTGTGGCACTCAATTCTAACAAGGTATGAAGAAATACAGAAGCCTCAACGAGGATGAGATAAAAATCATGCAGAGCAATGGCTGCCAGGCCGAGGACTGGAAACTGGTGATGGTGGCCAAAGGTTTTGAGCCCGAAGCATGTCACCGCGTGACTTTTTATGGCTGGGCCAGAATTGGCAGTACCAAAGGTACTGTCGAGGTCACCGAGGGCTTTGTCAAGCATTGTGGCATCAACAATGCAACACTGCGCAATGTCACCATCGGCGACCAATGTCTCATTGAGAACATCGGCAACTTTATCAATGATGTCAACATAGGCAACTGTTGCCAAGTGTCGAATGTCAGTACCATCAACACTACCCGCGAGGCCAACTATGGCGAGGGAACGCTCATCTCTGTGCTCAACGAGGCCGGAAAGGGAAACCTTATCATCTTCAGTGGACTCAACAGTCAGGTCGGGGCACTGATGGTCAATCATGCCAGCGACAAGAAGCTGATGGCCACGCTCAAACGCCTCATTGGCGAAACTGTGGCGGCGACTAGGCCGCGATGCACCACCATCGGCGACCATGTGGCCATTGTCAACACCAACCAGATCACTAATGCCGTCATCGGCGATGCCTGTCGCATCGAGGGCACGGCGCGCCTCAACGACTGCACAATTGCAAGTACGACTGACAATCCCATACACATTGGCACTGGTGTCATCTGCGAGAACTCTATTGTCAGTGGTGGCAGCAAGCTCACTGGCAGTGTCAAGATGGTGGACTGTTTTGTGGGCGAGGCTTGTGAGCTGTCGATTGGTTTCACTGCCGCTAGTAGTGTCTTTTTTGCCAACTCCTACATGAGTAATGGTGAGGCTTGCGCGGCATTCTGTGGACCCTATACGGTCAGTCACCACAAGAGTTCGTTGCTCATCGGGGCCATGTTTTCGTTCTACAACGCCGGGTCGGCCACCAACTTCAGCAACCATGCCTACAAGATGGGGCCCATGCACTATGGCACGCTTGAGCGGGGTGTCAAGACGGCAAGCGGCGCATACCTGCTCATGCCGGCCAAGATTGGGGCATTTTCGGTCTTGTTCGGCAAGCTAATGTATCATCCCGACACACGCGACCTGCCGTTTTCTTATCTCATCGCCTACAGCGACACGATGTATCTGGTGCCTGGGCGCAACTTTGCGACTGTGGGACTCTACCGTGACATACGCAAGTGGCCCAAACGCGACCGCCGCAATTCGGCCGACCGCAAGAGCTGTGTCAACTTCGACTGGCTCAGCCCCTTCACCATCAGCGAGGTGCTGCGAGGCAAGCGCATCCTGGAAGACCTGCGCGACCACAAGCCCAATGCCGGCAAGAACTACAAGTATCAGGATTATGTCATCAAGTCAGAGTGGCTTGAACGTGGCATCATGTATTACGACCTGGCACTACGCATCTACATGGGGGCAGTGCTCAAGCGGCATCGGCCCACCAAGCCTCGCACTCAACGCGGCGAGGGCAACTGGATTGACTTGTCGGGGCTGCTAATGCCTGAAAGCGAGGAGAAACTGGTCATCGATGACTTGATCTCGGGCAAACTGGACAGTATCTCGGCACTGATTTATCGCTTCAAGGGCATCAACGATGACTATAACGAGCTGCGGTGGGCATGGAGCTACCGGCTGTTGCTTGACTACTATGGACTGGACGAACTGAGCGACGACAGTCTGGACCGCATACATGCCGACTACAAGGAAGCCCGGCACAAGTGGGTGGACCTCATCCGTCAAGATGCCGAGAAGGAGTTTGCTCTGGGCGATGTCGAGCGCGAGGTGTTTGAGGACTTTATCAGCCAGCTGGATCGCGAGGTTGACTTCGAGGACCGACGGCTTTATATGTGATCAATCTGTCATGTTAATAATGACATAATCCCGTCCGCCATATTTGTGGCGGACGGGATTTTCAGTCCAGTGCTGTTGCGACTGAGCGGGCTTACTTCTTCTCGCCCAGTTTGCCCTTGGCGGCATCGAGTGCTTCCATGACCTTCTTGGTCATCAATCCCTCAAGGTCGACTTTCTCAGCTGCTTTCTTGCCAGCTTCGTCAAATGCCTTCTGGGCCTCCTCGCCCTTCTCGCTGTAGTACTTCTCAAAGGTTTCCTCGGTAGACTTCATCGCCTCCTCAAGCTTCTTCTGCGACTCCTTGTCGGTAAAATCAGTCTCCTCGATGGCCTTGACCATAAAGTCGGCACAAGCTTGGGCATCCTTCTCGGGATCGCCAGTCGGGGTCAGCTTACCGTCAGTTGCTGCCTCTGTGGCACTTTCAGTCTGTTCAGGTGCGGCTGCCTTGTTGTCGGTGGCACCCTTCTCTGTGCAGCTGTACAGCGCAAGCGAGAACAGCGCAACAAGCATCAGTAAGTACTTCTTCATAATGTTTTGAAATGCGTTTAAAGTGAATAATTGTTACTTATCGCACGGCAAAGATACAAAAAGTTTTTCAATTTGCAAATTTTTCTTTAATTTTTCTGTCTCCTAGTCGCTTTTTCGACTGTGAGTCACATCATGCAACTCATTCAACTCGCTCCGCACCATGATAGGTGCCGTGCTTGTCGTGAGCCCGGTTGTCATCGTCGACGGTGAATGTGGCATAGTCGGCATCCTCAAGCAGCTCGCCCATATACCAGATGTGTGCCTTGTCGCGGCTGTAGTAGCCTTTCCAATCCTCATCGTAGGTGGCGGGGTCGGCCAACGGCAGAATCTTGCCGAAGCGATATACATGGTTCTTGTCGACAGCATGGGTGATACTCTTGACCTTGAATGTGGCAAGGTCAACACCGGCGATGTGGAGGGTGTCAAAGTAGGCACACTGAGAGTCTTTGGCCCAGAAGTCATCCTCAAATCGCTTGAGAATCTTGAACGTGCTCATGTCTGCCACATGCATGGGCGATGTCTGGTAATAGTAGTCATTCTTGTCGCAGAACAAAGGATAATGCTTGGCTTCGATGGTTGCTGGGTCGGCACTGGACACCAGCTTGTTCTGGAAGTAGACGCGCTGGGTGTCTCGTCCCAGCCAATCGTTCACACTCTTGAACGTCGCAGCGTCGGCACCGGGCAAGGTGTCATATCTTTGCCCGAAACTGAACGTCCAGTAGGTGTAGCGCACCACTTGGCCATCCGACTCATACTTGCCATGACTGCTGCAACTGGCTGCAAGCAACACAGCCGCAATAATAAGAATTTGTCTCATAGTTTTCAATTAGTTATGGTTGGGTTGATAGATATCAGCATCCACAGCATGCATCTGTGGCCCTACAATGAGGACTTCGCCCATTAGTGCAGCATCAGGGTCGTAATCCATGACAAAAGTGTTATTGATGTGTTGCTTAGCATCAATCTCTAAAGTCTTCATTCCTATATGCTTGATTAACAACTTGCTGCCACGCTTCACCCTGATCGCAAAAGCGCCATCTAAGTCTGTCACAGTATCATGTTGGGTGCCTATGACAACTATGCTTGCGCCGATGAGGGGTTCTTTATCTTCCTTATCGATAACATTACCTCTAATAACCACAATATCGCTGTCGCCAGGGGCTGCATCCACAAGTCGAGGCTCTGCTCGTTGTGTGGCGACTTGTTGAGGGGATTGCTGCGTTTGGGCTAGGGCAGGAGTCAATGCGGCTGTGCTCAGCGTGAGGCCTGCCACAACCACAGCCTTGCCCATGGCTTGGCGCAGACGCAGTTGTCGCTCGATATAGCGCAACTCACCCTCACAGTGCGGGCAGGTCCCAGAGCATTCGCCTTGGTGGTCGCATTCAGCAGGAGCATAAGCAATGTCATTGGCGCTGGCTATGTGACAACGAATGTCGCGCAGAACTTCGCATATTTCTTTTCCATTCATTGCTGTCGTCTGTATTAAATGTTCGGCACAAAGTTACATATTCCGGATCAGAAATCCAAAGAATTGCGCATTTTTTAACGTCAGAATCAGATTCCAGCCAGCGCAGTGAAATCAATCATTGGATAGACAACTTGGCCGTTTCCGGCTTCGTATCGGTTATGGTCGGCATAACACTGTATGCCCCAAAAAACTGTTTGTTGTTGCCACCAATGCGCGAGCCAAGCCTGATGTGATGCCCAAGGCCGATATTGCACAGCACAACGACAAGCGCAACGCCCACAGTAAGTCCGTTAAAAATTAAGTGTAATGAATTTGGCATTCATTACACTGTCTGTGCGGAAAGAGAGGGATTCGAACCCACGGTACGCAGAGCGTACAACGGTTTTCGAGACCGCCCCGATCGACCACTCCGGCATCTTTCCTAGTCATGTGTTCCGGCTTTCTCTCCGATTCACGCTGCAAAATTACTGCCTTTTTCTGAACTGTACAAATTTTTGGCAAGAAAAATGATAAAAATCATTCTTCAAGCAGGTTTTTGAGCAATTGAAGCATCGAGTGTGACGGGTTGCCATTTAATTCGAGTTCAACGGTGAGACGCAATTCAGGGTCTAACTCAATGCGACGCATTACCACCAAGTTCAGCATCAGGCGGAACGCAGTGTATCGCAACAGCGGTGATGGCTCATCGTGCAAAGTGCGCTGCGTCGCCACCAAGTTCAGCATCTTGCGGTACACAATGCAATGTACCTGCGATGATGTCTCATCAAGCAACTGCATCATGAGCGCGGGGGCATATTCCAATCGACGCAGCAGGCGATGGCACAGTATATCGGCTTCCTCCTCGTTCATCACATCGTGACACCAACGCAGAGCGGTCGCTTGATTGCACTGAGCAGTGGGGTAGAGCATGGTGGCTATCAGGCGGCACTCGCGGTGCTTGCGGTCGGCCCACAAGGCCTCGGCCAACTCGGTTGATGGCTCATAGACTTGGGCCACAGCCGTAATGTCGCTCAGCGGACAACCCATGATGAGTTCATGTGGGTCGCCACTGGCCCGCAGTGCATCGGCCACAACACCATTGCGTCGAGCAAATAGTGCCAGCCTTATTTCTTTCAGTGTCTCTTGCATAACATCATCATTAAGAGTTTATAGTTAGAGTGAGTAAGAAAGGAAACAACTCATAACTATAAACTCTTAACTTTAAACTATAAATTAGATACTACTTGGTCAGCGGCGAGTAGTCGCGGCTGTAGCGCAGCATCTGGTCGACATAGTTCTCGCCGTAGGTCACCTTGATGTCGGTGATATTGCCGCTGGCGTCATACACCGGCTTGTAGACGGGGTTGACAAAGCCCTTGTAGGGGGCGATATCCAACGAGTTGTAGCGAGCCAGAACCTCCTTGTGCAGTTTCGGGTCAACCTTCACACCGTAGGTCTCGACCAACTTGCGGCCGGCCTCAAAGTCGCCCTCGCTCTTGATGCGCTGTACCTCGGCCAGCAATTCGGCGAACAATCCGCGCAGCTTCTCATAGTTGTTGATTTTGACGTAAGTCTTGCCCTTGCGCTTGACCAGCTCGATGACCTTGTCCTTCTTGCCTTTCTGCAGACACCACTCGCTGATGAACTTGCGGTTGCGCATGTGCGACTCCTCGATGTTCTTGCCCGGCTCGATGCGGTAGAGTTGGGTCAGCAGGCCGTTCATGATATATTTGTAGTACTCCGACTTGTAGGCATCGGGGCTGTCAAAGATGCCCAGCTCCACCAGCTTGGGGTCGGCCAGGTAGTAGAGGGCGAACAGGTCGGCACGGCCTTCCTCCAGCGTGGCACCGTAGGCCTTGAGCGCGTCAGGGTCGACACCGGGCAGCAGCTGACCGCTGGCATGGCCCAGGCACTCGTGCAGGTCGGTGTGCAGCTTATCGGCCAGCGTGAGGTACTTCTTCATCAGGTCAATCTCGGTCTGGCTGTAGGCAAACTCCTCGTTCAGACCCGAGCCGTTGGCCACCTCGTCGTAGGCATCGGTGATATTTTCGAGCGTGACCGACTTCGAGCCGTGAGCGGCGCGAATCCAGTTGCTGTTGGGCAGGTTGATGCCGATGGGGGTAGAGGGATAGCTGTCGCCAGCCAGGATGGCGGCGGTGATGACCTTGGCACTCACGCCGGTGACCTTCTCCTTGCGGAAGCGCGGGTCGACGGGCGAGTGGTCCTCAAACCACTGTGCGTTGCCGCTGATGAGGCTGGTGCGGTGCGACGCAGCGTTGTTGCGGAAGTTGACGATGCTCTCCCACGAGCCGGTCATGCCCAGTGGGTCGCCATAGCTCTCGATAAAGCCGTTGATAAAGTCGACCTGGCTCTTGGTGTCCTCGGCCCACATGATTGAATACTCGTCGAAGGTCAGCAGTGAGCCTGTCTCGTAGAACTCAATCAGCTTGTTGATGTAGTCACGCTGGGCGCTGGTCTCGGCCACCTTCACGGCCTTCTGCAGCCAGTAGACGATGTTGACGATGGCCTGCGAATAGAGGCCGCCCACTTTATAAGGCTTCTCGACAACCTTGCCATTCTCCTTGACCACCTTGCAGTTCAGACCATAGCTGATGGGCGTGGTGTCGTTGGGGTTCTTCATCGCGTTATAGAAGTCCTCGACCTCCTTCTGCGTCACACCCTCATAGAGGTTGGTGGCCGAAGTCAGAATCAAATCCTCGCCATCGGCCTGGTTGACTTTCTTGGGCATGAAGGTGGGGTCGAAGATCACCTTCTCCAGCGTCTTGCGTAACCGGGCGGCCTTGTCACACTTGCCCTCCTCGGTGCAGCGGTCGCACGAGTTGATGGGCAGCGCAGTCAGTGGCAGCTTATTGTACTCGTCAACAAAAAAGTTAATCGAGAACTGGGGCACAAACTTGTCCATGCCATAGTGGTGATAGATGCCATTGCCAAACCACACCTGCTTCAGATACAGCTCCAGCCCCTTGAAGTCCTGGCTGTTGCGGTCGCCCTGATAGCGAGTGTAAATCTCCTCAAGCACCTTGCGGACATACAGGTTGTACTTGCCGTTCTGGTCAAACAGGATGTCGCGACCTTGCAAGGCGGCCTCGGTCAGATAATAGACCAGCTTCTTCTGATTCAACGACAGTTCGTCAAACCCGGGGACCTGATAGCGCAGCACCTGGATGTCAGCAAAACGGTCCACGTTGTAGTCAAAGTTACTACTTTGTGCCATAGCAGTGGATGATAACGCCACCAGTGCGGCGGCAATAATTGTTTTTCGCATAGAGTTTGTTTATTTAGTTTTATAAGGTAAGTCACATTTAGCCCACAAAGATACGGCTTTTCGCACAATGCTGCAAAAGTTCGGCCCAAAATTACAGTCAAGGGCTAGCCGAACCGCGCGGTGGCAATTGTCAGAGCAGCGCGGGAAGTTGGAAGAGCTTGATACCGTTTGACCCCTTGATGAGAATGTAACGGCCCTCGGGACGCTGTTGTGTGATGGCTGCCTTGACCTCGTCCACATCATGGAACTTGCGATAGGGGCAGTCAATAGCACTGAACTCATCGCCCACCAGCCACACCTCGTCGAGGTGACAACGCTGCAGCCTTTCGACCACCTGACGGTGTTCGATGGCGGAACTCTCGCCCAGCTCGCGCATCTCGCCCAGGATGGCCATCTTGGGCGACACTTGCATCAACTCGAAGTTGTCGAGCGCAGCGGCCATCGAGGTGGGATTGGCGTTATAGGCGTCGACAATGAGGTGATTATGTTCTGTCTCAGTGAGCTGCGAACGGTTGTTTTGGGGCACATAGTTCTCTAGTGCATGACAAATCTGCTGGGGCGATACCCCAAAGTGCAACCCCACAGTCACTGCAGCCAGCGCGTTGTCCAGATTGTAACTGCCGATGAGGTGGGTCGCCACATTGTGCCATTCACAATCCGTGGTGCGCCAGCGCAGTCGCAAGAATGGGTCGCATGCCACAACCTGGCCGCACACACGCGCGTCCGTGTCGGTCACGTCTTGCGTGTAGCCCTCTGTGGCGGTGCCGGTGGGCAGGATGCCGCACAAATGGCGATTGTCACGGTTCACAAAGATGACACTGTCGGGGCGCGAGGCCAAGTTGGCATACAACTCACCCTTGGTGTGGATCACACCTTCAAACGACCCGAAGCCCTGTAGGTGGGCCTTGCCCACATTGGTGATGAGGCCACAGGTGGGCTCGGCCGTCTCGGCCAGTGTCTGGATGTCGCCAGGATGGCTGGCTCCCATCTCGACAACGGCTATCTCATGGTCGGCATTGAGGCGCAGCAGTGTCTTGGGCACGCCCACGTCGTTGTTGTAGTTTCCCTCGGTGGCCATGACATTATACTTCTGTTGCAGCACGGCGCTCACCAGCTCCTTTGTGGTGGTCTTGCCGTTGGTGCCGGTGATGCCAATGACAGGGATGTCAAACTGGCGGCGATGCTCACGAGCCAAGTCCTTGAACGCTTGCAGCGTGTCGTCGACCAGAATCATGCGTGGGTCGGCGGCTTGGGCGTATAGCTGAGCGTCATCAATCAGGGCGTAGGCACAGCCCTTGTCCAGTGCTGATGAGGCAAAACGGTTGCCGTCAAAGGTCTCGCCCCGCAGGGCCACAAAGATGCTGCCTGCCGGGCAGTCGCGGCTGTCGGTAGTGATGACAGGATGCGCACAGTAGAGGCGATATAGTTCCTTGATGTCCATGTTGCTTGCTATTTGACCGACAAAGTTACACATTTTTCTCCACCCGATGGCACTTAAATCCCAAAAACATGCCACAACTCAAAACTTCTTTGTAACTTTGCACGCACAATAACAAGAGGCAAGAAGATTGCTCTTACTTGATAATTTAGAAAAAGATGACAACCAAGCGAACCATAGCCATCGTGTGTGGTGGCGACTCGTCTGAGCACGAGGTGTCGCTGCGTTCGGCGCAGGGACTTTATTCTTTCTTTGACCATGTCCGGTATAACATCTACATCGTGTGGATGCGAGGCCTTGACTGGCATGCCAAGTTGTCCGATGGGACCACTGCACCCATCGACCGAAACGATTTCTCGTTTATGACCGATGGTAAAAAGGTCACCTTCGACTATGCCTACATTACTATCCATGGCACACCCGGTGAGAACGGCATCTTGCAGGGCTACTTTGACCTGTTGCGAATTCCTTATTCGACCTGCAATGTGCTGGTTGAGGCTCTGACTTTCGACAAGTTTGCTCTTGTCCGTTATATTCGTGCTTTCGGTGTACACACTGCCGAGAGTGTGCTTGTGCGTCGTGATGACGAGAGCCGTCTGTCGCCCGATGAGATCGAGACACGCTTGGGCATGCCATGCTTTGTCAAGCCTGTGGCCAACGGCTCGAGTTTCGGGGTGTCGAAAGTCAAGAGTGCCGATCAGCTGGAACAGGCTCTAGCCAAGGCCTTTGAGCAGGGCGATGATGTGATGATCGAGTCTTATCTAAATGGAACAGAAGTCACCGTGGGCTGTTACAAGACCCGCGAGAAAACTGTTGTCTTCCCTGTCACAGAGGTGGTTACCGACAACGAGTTCTTTGACTATGATGCTAAGTACAATGGCCAGGTTGATGAAATTACACCCGCACGCATCAGCGATGAGCTGACCCATCAGCTGCAAGAGCTCACCTCTCGCATCTATGGAATCATGCACTGCAACGGCATCATACGCATCGACTATATCATCACAAAAAATGAGGATGGCAGTGACCGCATCAACCTGCTCGAGATCAACACCACGCCTGGTATGACCGCCACCAGCTTCATTCCCCAGCAGGTGCGTGCAGCCGGCCTCGACATCAAGGATGTCCTCACCGAGATTGTCGAAAATCAGTTTTAGTCAAGTTCTCTCAGTACAGTAATCCGCTAATTGCGCGAATCCTATTGACTTCCCGAGTGTCGGGTTATGATATGATTTGCGCAATTAGCGGTTGTAATGCTGCATCTCACACAATCTGGAAACGGGCAAACTTGAGCAACATTGTCTTGATGCCCACATCGCTGAAGTTGACCATGATTTTGGCATCGGCACCAGTCTGGTCGATGAGGGTGATGGTGCCCTGGCCAAACTTGGGATGCAGCACCGTCATGCCTTCGCTCAGCTCGTTGGCCGTGTGCAGAGTGAAGTTGCCCCCGGTTGCCACTGGAGGCGCTGTGGCTTTGCTCACGGGTTTGAATCCCGCTGGTGGAGTTGTTGTGCTGGTGGGCGAGAGGGTGGGGCGGCTCACAGGGCGTTCCTGCCGCTCGATGGTTGGACTCTCGTCGGTCCAGTCGTTGACCTGCCACCGATCGGTCTCGTCATTCCAGCGTTTTCGCATCTGTCCGAACGATGGTGTGCCGCCGGCATTGCTGGTGGCTGTCATTTGCAGGTATTGCTGGTCGATGTCGCGCAAGAATTCAGACATTTTACTTGTTTGTGTCTCGCCATTGCGGTAACGAGAAGTGGCATAGGTGATGACGCATGTGCGCATGGCGCGAGTGATGGCCACATAGAGCAGACGCCGTTCTTCTTCTATGTCATTTGGACTCAGTGGTATACCTCTTATTGTTAACGGGAAAAAATCTTTCTCAACACCCACAATGATGATATTTTTGAATTCCAGTCCCTTGGCGGCATGCACTGTCATCAGGGTGACACAGTCTCCATCGTTCTGGTCGGTATCCTGATCGGTGAGCAGCGACACTTCGGCCAGATAGTTGCCCAGCGTGTTGTCGGTGTTGCCTTCTTCCAACTGATTGTCCACAAAGTCATGGATGCCGTTCATCAGTTCGTTTAGGTTCTCCTGTCGGCTGATATTCTCCGGTGTCTTGTCGCCCATTAGGACGGCCATCAGCTGTGTGCGCTCGATGATGGTTTTGGCCTGCGTATAGGCATCTGTGCCCTCCTGGGTCATGCGGATGAAGCCTCTGATAAGATCGGCGAAGTCGGTGAGGCGTTTGAGTGTTCCGCGGTTTACGCCTAGCTGAACCTCATCGGGGTGGCAGATGGCATGCCACATGCTCACGCCATGCTCCATGGCGCAGTGCTGAATCTTGCCCACAGTGGTGTCGCCGATGCCTCGCAGGGGGTAGTTGATGATGCGACGGATGGCCTCGTCGTCATCAGGATTGATAGACAGCCTGAAGTAGGCAACGGCATCCTTGATTTCCTTGCGCTGGTAGAACGACAGTCCGCCATATACCCTATAGGGGATGGCGTTGCGCACGTTGCCGTGCTTGTCACGTCGGCCGCCGTTGCTGAAGGCCTCTTCTAGCGCACGCGACTGGGCATTGGTGCGGTAGAGCACAGCAAAATCCTCATAGCGGTCTCCTTGTCGAGCCTTGATGGCGGCAATCTGGTTGGCCACAACGTATGCTTCTTCATAGTCGCTGAAGCATTTAATGACAGGAATTTTGTCACCGATATCGTTTTTCGAGAAGATGTGCTTCTTAATTTGGTTCTTGTTTTTCTCTATCAGCGAGTTGGCCGCTTCAATGATGGTCTGTGTCGAACGGTAGTTGCGTTCCAGTTTATGGGTCACCAGGTCGGGGTAAAACTTCTTCATACCCAGTATGTTGGTGATATTGGCACCACGGAACGAGTAGATGCTCTGTGCGTCATCGCCCACCACACACAGCCGGTTCTGCTGCCGCGTGAGTTGCATCACAATCATGTGCTGGGCAAAGTTGGTGTCTTGATACTCATCGACCAGGACATATTGGAACATCTGCTGGTATTTTTCGAGCACGTCGGGGCAATCGCGCAACAGAATGTTGGTGTAAAACAACAGGTCATCAAAGTCCATTGCTCCGGCGATGCGGCATCGCTCCCAGTACGCTTTATAAATAAGGTATGTCTCTGGACGACCGGCACGCTCGTCATCGTCGCGCAGACCCTTGTTGCGCTCATATTCGTCTGGCCCGAACAGAGCGTTTTTCATGTTGGAGATTTGTGACTGGATGACGGCGGGCTTGTAGACCTTGTCGTCAAGCTGCATGTCGCGCACAATGAGTTTGATGAGCGAGCGCGAGTCGGCTTGGTCATAGATGGTGAAGTCGTGGCGGAAACCGATGCGTTCGCTGTTGATGCGCAGCAGGCGGGCAAAGATGGAGTGGAACGTGCCCATCCACAGCTGTGAGGCCACATCTGCACCCACAAGTGCCTGGATGCGCTCGCGCATCTCGCGGGCGGCCTTGTTGGTGAACGTCAGAGCCATAATGCGGTAGGGTTTTAAACCCAGGTGCAGCAGATGCACAATCTTGTAGGTCAGCACGCGTGTTTTTCCCGATCCGGCACCGGCAATGACCAGTTGTGGTCCATCGCAGTAGAGCACGGCCTCGCGTTGTTGCTCATTGAGCTGTTCCAGATATTTTTCCACTTTTCCTTTGCTTTTGGGCTGCAAATTTAACAATTCTCGGACATATAGCCAAATTTTGATTTGCCCACTAGACAAAATTGCACTACCTTTGCACCCACAATTAACGCATCATGTCACGCAAGAAGAAAGAACTCCCCACGATTGAGAATTTCGAGATAACTGGTGTTGCGGCCGAGGGCAAGAGCCTCGGGCGCTGGGATGACCTGGTTGTTTTCGTTCCATTCGGTGCACCAGGCGACATCGTCGACTTGAAGATTACCCGCAAGAAACATAGCTTTGCCGAGGGACAGATTGTCCGCATGGTAGCTCCCAGTCCGTTGCGCGTCGAGCCGTTCTGCCAGCACTTCGGCATCTGTGGTGGCTGCAAGTGGCAACACCTGCCATACGAGAGCCAGTTGCAGTACAAGCAACAGCAAGTGGTCGATGCCTTGCAGCGCATTGCCAAGGTCGAGCTGCCACCCATCAATCCCATCCTGGGGTCGACACAGACTTGTCACTACCGCAATAAGCTTGAATTCACTTTTAGCAACAAGTGCTGGCTCACCACCGAGCAGATGCGCAGTGGCGAGGTCTTCGATGACCGCAACGCGCTGGGATTCCACATCCCCGGCAGTTTCGACAAGGTGCTCGACATCAAGCACTGTTGGTTGCAGCCCGAGGTGAGCAACGAAATTCGCCTCTTCATCCGCGACTATGCCATCGGGCGTGGCCACTCGTTCTACGACATTCGCAACAACCAGGGCTTGTTGCGAACCATCATGGTGCGCACGGCCAGCACGGGTGAGATTATGCTGGTCGTTGTCTTTGGCGAGGCCAATCAGGTGGCGATTGACGATGTGATGGATGCCATCAGAGGGCGATTCCCCCAGATCACAAGCCTGATGTATGTCATCAACCTCAAGTGCAACGACTCAATAGCTGACCAGGACATCCTTTTGCACAGCGGCCGTGACTACATCGAGGAGGAGATGGAGGGACTGCGCTTCCGCGTCGGCCCGAAATCGTTCTACCAGACCAACTCGCTTCAAGCCTATGAACTCTACAAGGTGGCGCGTCGCATGGCGGCACTCACCGGCTCTGAGCTGGTCTACGATTTGTACACAGGCACAGGCACCATCGCCAACTTTGTCGCGCGTCAAGCACGCCAGGTCATCGGCATTGAGTATGTGCCCGATGCGATTGAGGATGCCAAGTTGAACTCGCGTGTCAACGGCATCGACAATACCCTGTTCTATGCCGGCGACATGAAGGACGTGCTTACTGACCAGTTTGTGGCCGAGCATGGCCGTCCCGATGTGATGATTATCGACCCGCCACGTGCAGGCATGCATCCCGATGTGGTTGGTGTTATCCTTCAAGCCCAGCCCAGCCGCATCGTTTATGTCAGTTGCAATCCTGCCACCCAAGCACGCGACCTGGCCCTGCTCGACACCAAGTATCGCGTGGTCGAGATTCAGCCCGTCGACATGTTCCCCCACACCCACCATGTCGAGAACGTCGTTCTGCTGACAATCAGATGAAAAATTGCCACGACTGTGTCGTGGCAATTTTTCAATGCTAGTCTATTATCATTCCATCACGGCGGAGCAGGGCATCGATGCGCGGCGGTCGGCCTCGGAACTGCTCATAGAGCGTCATGGGCATGTCGCTGCTGCCACGAGACATCACACAGTCGTGCCACAACCGGGCTGTGGCGGGGTTAAAGATTCCGTCTTCCTGAAACTTGCTGAAGGCATCGGCATCGAGTATCTCGGCCCACTTGTAACCATAATAGCCCGCCGCATAGCCGCCCGAGAAGATGTGGCCAAACTGCGGCGACATCAGGCAACCATCGACTGGCTCAAAAGCTTGCACTGGGTGCATGGCATCGTACTCGAGTGCATCAATGGCACCTTGATAGGGTGTGTCTAGTCCATGCCATGCCATGTCGAGCAAACCGAACGAGAGTTGGCGCATACAAGCGTAGCCGGCTCCATACTGCGATGCGGCGATGATGCGGTCGATGAGCTCCTGGGGGATGGGCTCATTGGTCAAGTAGTGGCGGGCGAAACTGTCGAGAAAATCGCGCTGGGTGAGGAAATTCTCGTGGAACTGCGAGGGCAGTTCGACAAAGTCACGGAAAACGTTAGTGCCAGAGGTCGACTCATATCGGCAACGAGACAGCAGGCAGTGGAGCCCATGTCCAAACTCATGCAAGAACGTGCGCACCTCGCCGAAGGTGAGCAGCGATGGTTTGCTGGCAGTGGGACGTGTGAAGTTCATGGTCAGGGTCACCAGCGGACGCACGTCATTGCCGGCCTGGTCACGGTACTGCTCGCGGAATGCGGTCATCCAGGCACCGCTCTGTTTGGTCTCGCGCGGAAAGAAATCGGTGTAGAGTGCGCCCATCCACTCGCCCTGCTCGTTGGTCACGTCATAGACTTTGACCTCTGGATGAAACACTTGAGCTTCATTGTTGGGAGTGAAGTGCAGACCATAAAGCCGTGTGGCCAGACCCAGCACCCCATCAATGACACGGTTCAGCGGAAAGTAAGGCCGCAGTAGCTCATCGTTGATGCTAAATCGGCTGTCGCGTTCCTTATTGGCATAGTAGCTGTAGTCCCAGGGCTTGAGCTGGACAGGATGCCCCTCGGCCTTTGAGGCAAATAGAGTCAGTTGTTCGAGTTCGCGCTGCATGGCGGGCTGGTAGGCGTCGCGCAACTGGCTCAACATGCCGGTCACTGCCTGTGGAGTCTGTGCCATGGAGTTGGTCAACCGATAGTCTGCAAAGGTCTTGTAGCCCATGAGTTGGGCTAACTCGAGCCGAGCATTGGCAATGCGGTGGCATAGTTCCATGTTGCTGTATTCGCCGCTGGTACACTGCGTGCTATAGGCCATATAGAGCTTCTCGCGCAGGTCGCGGCGGTCTGAATGCTTCATGAAAGCCATGTAGCTGGGACCATGCAGTGTGAACAGATACTCGCCCTTGCGGCCATGTTCGCTGGCGGCATGAGTCGCGGCATCGATGGCACTTTCGGGCAGACCTGTCAGGTCATCAGCAGTTAGCCATAACTCAAAGGCGTTGGTGGCCTTGAGATGGTTTTGCTCAAATTTGAGGCAGTCCTCGGTCAGTTGCTTGGTGAGCTCGCGGTAGCGGTCGCGTGCAGGCCCTTCGAGCGAAGCTCCACTGCGTACAAATGCGCGATAGGTCTTGTCGAGCAGCATCCAGTCTTCGCGGTCGTGTGCTGCACTGTCGAATGTGTCATGCACCTTCTTGACGCGCAGCCACAGGTCGCGGTTCAGCGTGATAGAAGCACTGTGCTCGGCCAGACGGGGAGCCACGCGTTGCGAGATGCTCATCAGCTGGTCATCGGCATGTGCCGAGAGCATAGGATAAAACACGCCCAGCACGCGGTTGAGCATTGCACCGCTGCGTTCAAGGGCTACGATAGTGTTGGCGAATGTCGGAGGCTCGGGATTGTGAGCGATGTGATCAATCTCAGCTTGACACTGTGCGATGCCCTGCTCAATGGCGGGCTCATACATGTCGGCCGTGATCTGCTGGAATGGCACGAGGCCATGAGGGGTGTCGAATGGTTGAGTAAAGAGCATTTAGTTGTTGGTTGTGTGATTTTAGTTGTTTGTTGTGCTGTAAAACAAACTCGATGCTTGAGCCAGGTATGGTTACTCCACACTGCTTGAGGGCTGGATGGTGGCATCGATGACTAGGCGAATGTCTTGTTCGCTGAGGCCACGGGCTTGCAGGTGGGGCAAATCCTCTAGAATGGACTCTCGTAGGGTGGCGGCATTGTGGTCGGTCAGGGCCAAAGCTTGACGATAGTCGGCGATGGCATCGGCCACACGATGGTTGCACAGATGCACATGGCCGCGGTTGATGTGGTCAGACATCGTGGCCTTGCCACTGTCCATAATGCGGTTGTAGTAGTCCAGGCTGCGCTCGTCGTTGCCCAGCAAAAACGAACACCAAGCGATGGGCCGCCAGGCGCGGTGCTTGGACTCGTCCATTAGGTCGGCCTTGAAGTAGTATTGCAGTGCTTCGTCGGTACGGCCATTCTCAAGCAGGGCATGACCCATATTGAGCGTGTTGGACACCTGTCCAGGCTTGATTTGGTCGATACGTTCATAGTATTCTAGTGCCTTGTCGGGCTTGTGGAGCACACGATAGCAACCGGCAATGTGTCGCAAAGTCCACAAATCCTCGTCGTTGGCAAGCTCATAACGCTTGTATTGCTTGAGTGCCTCGCGGATGTTGCCCAACCGCTCGTGGGCGAAGCCGAGCTTCTGCAGCACGATGGGGTCGGTGTGTTGCTGGACACCGAGTAACAAGGTGTAATAGTGTACAGCATCCTGGTCAAACTCGTTCTTAAGATAGAACTCGGCGATGAGCATCAATGTCTCGGGCGCGTCGGTGTAGGCTGACAGGTAGGGCATGCCAGTGAAGTCCATGTCTGAGTCCATTGCGGGCAAGAATTCCCGCCGTCGAGAGAAGAGCTTGAAGAAGCGGTACAAATCCTGGACACATCGCGTGGCGATGGTGTCACGTTGCAGGTTGAGTTTCTCCACCACTTGCTCTGCTTTCATCTCGTCGAGCTGGTCCATCTGTTGTTGCGACTGAATGCGCATCAGCTGCCGCTGGCTCTCGGGGATGCCCCGCAGCGTCAAGCAGAAGGAGTAGCGGTCGCTGTTGCACATGAATGGGGCACGGGCTACCATGTCGCGCAACAGGTGGTCGTCGTCGGCAAAGGACTCTTGCACCACCGAGTGGTCGCTGTGATAGGGCAGGAACCAGTTGCTGAGTGTGTGGAAAAACGGGAAAGTCTTCAGCCTTGAGAAAGTGCTGATGAACACATCATTGCCCTCTTGTTGCAGCTGGCTGAACTGCTCCATCTTGGATGCCACACCGTTGTCTTCGAGCATCTTTTGCCATTCGGGGTTGGCCTCAAGCACGTCCGGGTCAATCTCGGCGCGGCGGTTGCGCAGCTTGCTGATGAGTTCGGGGCTGGCCTTGATGATGTCGGGCATGATGTCCTGGGTCACTTGGCGAGTGACGCGGTCGGTGTTGCGGGTGCTGATAAGACGGTACATGACCATGGCCACATCATCGGCAAAGGTTGAGACTTCAGTCATTGCGTTGATGTGGCTGCGCAGCACTCGTGACTGCTCAACGCGCCGGCGATAACTGTTCATCACCAGCAAGATGGAAATGATGGCACGCAGCTGCACCTGGGCGTCATTGCTGGCAGTGTAGGTGTCAATGAGCAGGATGAGCTTGGTCTCATCGTAGAATGTCATCAGTCCCAAGAACAAGGCCATCACTGCTAGGCATCGCGCCGGCTGAGGCATGGTTTGATCGGCGATGAACTGTGCGATGATTTCTGCATCACCATGCGGGGTGGGAAATGTACTCCACACCTTATTAAAAATTGTGGTTTCGGCCTGCTCGCAGGTTTTCATCACCTGCAGCATGGCAGCACGGTCGCGCTGTGACTCTTCAACCGACCCAAGTAAAGTCAACTTGTTGACCTGCGTGCGGTACTCTGCCAGCAGGTGGCTCAGCGATGTGCCGGACAACTCGCGGCGGCGGGCATAGATGACCTGGGGTGACTCACGTTCGAGCAACGCAATCACGCACTGGTCGGTGAGTGTGCCCAGCTGGCCGATGATGTGATTCAGCACATCATCGCGCTGTGGGTCAAGGATGCCCTGCGACAGGTAGCGCAGCATGAAGTCATAACTCATCTTGACCTGTTCAAGGCGTTCGCGAAGCGTGACTAGAGGTGTTTGTGCGGCTAGCTCGGACAGCAGCCTTATGGCTTGGTTGAGCTGCTGACTGTCAATGCAGTCAACAATCTGGTTGCGGCGTTTCTGTATCTCTTGTGGGCTCAATTCGTTGGGCATATAATATAGTAGTTAGTTTTAGTGTTTGGTTCGAGAATACTCGAATGTCTAGAACCCGAAACTCGGAATTCGGGTCACGAAACTCGAAACTAAAATGCAAAGTTACTGACATTTTTGCACACATGTCAAAAAATAGCAGTAATTTTGCCAAAAAAATGAACAATGAGACAAAACCACATAATCGGAATCATTCCGGCGCGTTATGCCTCAACGCGATTTCCAGGCAAACCGTTGGCCCTGTTGGGTGGCAAACCGGTCATCGAGCATGTCTATAGCCGCGCCTACGAAGCACTTGAGGGTAACGTCATTGTTGCCACCGACGACGAGCGCATCCGTCGGGCTGTAGAAAAATTCGGAGGCAAGGCCGTCATGACAAGCACAGAGCATCGCAGTGGCACCGACCGTTGCTACGAAGCCTTTTGCCTGAACGGCGGCAATGAGCAAATCATTCTTAACATTCAGGGCGACGAGCCCTTTGTGGATTCATGGCAGTTTATGGAACTGATTTCATGTTTTGCCTACGATTCGACTGAGATTGGTACTCTGGTGAGGCCGTTCCCGCAAGATGGCAAGTTTGAAGACCTGCAGAATCCCAATGTGCCCAAGGTGGTGGTGGATGACAAACGGCGAGCACTCTACTTCTCGCGTTCGGTCATCCCCTATCTGCGTGGAGTGGACCCGCAGTTGTGGCCCCAGCAGCATCAATATTACACACACATTGGCTTCTATGGCTTTCGTGCTGATGTGTTGGAACAGATCACCCGACTGCCGCAGTCACCGCTAGAGAAGGCCGAGTCGCTCGAACAGTTGCGATGGCTTCAGAGTGGTTTTCACATCCGTGTCGGAGTCTCTAACCACCAGACCATCGGCATCGATACGCCGCAAGATTTGGAGCGGGCTGAGGCCTACCTTAAATCCCTAAACCATGATTGACCGCTCAAAGCCGCCCGTCCTCGCTCAGTTCACCGACGTGCACCTTGACTTCCCTGTCTGCCAGACATTGTCGTGCGGCATACCCATTTGGGTGATTGAGGGTGGTGACCAGGATGTGTGCCAGATCAGTGTCTATGTCTCTGGCGGCACGATGCACGAATGTCAACCGCTTGTCTCGCTCGTCACAGCTCAAATGGTGCTAGAGGGCACGGAGTCGTTCAGTTCACATGACATAGCCGAACAACTTGACTACTATGGCGCATGGAAGTCGGCACAAAACCATGACACCATGAGTCAGCTGACCTTGTCGGCGATGACCGAGTACTACGACCGGCTGCTCCCCATCGTGGCCGATGCCATGGGGCATGCCACAATGCCTGAAGAGGAGCTTGATGTCTACAGACGGCGTTATGCGGCATCTTATGCCACGATGCGCCGACGCGTGAAATATCTTGCGGGTGTCGAGTTGCGGAGGCTGTACTATGGCAATGACCATCCTCTTGTGGCTGATGTCCAGCCTAAGCAGTTGCTTCACATGACCAGAAGTGACCTGTGGCAGTTCTATACACGGTTCTATCACCCCTCGAATTGCCGACTCATTTTGGCAGGACGTGTCACAGACCAGATGCTGAAAGCCACCGACCAGATTTTCAGTCAATGGATTGACTCACATGACATCAAGGCCAATCCTGTGGATTGGACTTTCAGTCCATCACAGCAGATGCTCAGCGTGGTAGACTGCCCCGGCAGTGTGCAGGCGGCTGTGGCGATGTCCATCCAAGCAGTCGGGCGCAGTCATCCCGACTACCTGGCTCTGCGTGTTCTGTGCACGGTGCTTGGGGGCTACTTCGGCAGTCGCTTGATGAGCAACATACGGGAGAACAAGGGCTACACCTACGGCATCAGTGCTTTTCTGTCAGGACGGGAGCATGATGGCTTTGTCGGGGTGAGTACCGAATGTGACATCCACCACACATGGCAGGTTGTGGATGAGGTCAAGCGTGAGATGCAGCGGCTACGTGACGAGCTGGTGTCGGAGGCCGAGTTGGCAATGGTGAGACAGTATATGCTCAGTGACCAGGTCAAAACTCTCGACACCCCGTTCGCACTGGCTAGTTATGTGGCCTCGACATGGCTCTATGGGGTGTACCCGGAATATTTCAATCGTCAGATTGACACAATTTTGCACATCACTCCCGAACGCTTGCAGCAGGTGGCTGTGCGTTATCTGAATCTGGACCGATTGCGCGTGGTCATCGCCGGTGACAAGAGCATGTTGTGAACTCGGCAAGGTTAAAAATTACAAAGAGGGCTGAAAAATGAGACACTTGTCGCCGTTTTTCGGCCTTTCTTTTGTAATTTTGTCGCCTGATTTTGAAAATAGGGATTAAATTTTTTGAGACTAATATGACTACAAAAAGTGTTCTGCAACAATTACGCGCTTCTTATCAACCTAAATTGCCAACTGCTCTGTGTGGCCAGGTGAGGATGGAGGTGGGTGAACCCACCGAGTCGGTAGCTGACCAGGAGCAGATTCAGCAACTGTTTCCCATGACATACGGCATGCCGCAAATCACCTTTGTTCCCGATGACAAAGCGAAGAAAACAGACGCCAAGCCGATCAATGTGGGCGTGATTCTGTCGGGTGGCCAGGCCCCTGGCGGACACAATGTGATCAGCGGCATCTTTGACGGCATCAAGCAAATTCATCCCGAGAGCCGCCTCTACGGTTTCTTGATGGGACCTGACGGATTGGTCAAACACGACTATATGGAGCTCACGGGCGACATTATCGACGAGTACCGCAACACAGGTGGATTCGACATGATTGGCTCTGGGCGTACTAAACTCGACAAGGAGGAGCAGTTTGAGAAGGGGCTGCAGATTATCCGCGAACTCAACCTGAAAGCTATTGTCATCATTGGTGGCGATGACAGTAATACCAACGCCGCCATTATGGCCGAGTACTACAAGGCACATGGTGCCAAGGTGCAGGTCATCGGTTGCCCCAAGACCATCGACGGCGACCTCAAGAACGAGTTTATTGAGGCTTCGTTCGGATTTGACACTGCAACCAAGGTCTACAGCGAACTCATTGGCAATGTGGAGCGAGACTGCTTCTCGGCGCGCAAATACTGGCACTTCATCAAGCTCATGGGACGCTCGGCATCGCACATCGCACTGGAGTGCGCGCTGCAGACGCAACCCAACCTCTGCCTCATCAGCGAGGAGGTGGAGGAATACTGCCTGGAGTTGAGCGACATCGTCACCAGCATCACAAACATCGTGGTCAAGCGAGCCAAGCGCGGACTGAATTTCGGTACTGTCTTGGTTCCTGAGGGGCTTATAGAGTTCATCCCCTCATGCAAGGCACTGATTGAGCAGCTCAACGAGATCATGGCCAAGTTCAAACCTGAGGTCTCTACTCTGGATCCTGACGCGCAGGTGGTGTTCATCCGTGAGCACTTAGATCCCGAGAATCTGTCGACACTCGACAGTTTGCCCAAGACATTGGGTCGCCAGCTGATGCTGGACCGCGACCCGCATGGCAATGTCCAGGTCTCGCTCATCGAGACCGAGAAGCTGCTCAGCACGCTGGTCAAGAAGAAACTCAAGCAAATCAACAAGGGCAAGCAGAAGGATGATCCCGACTATGTCAAGTTTAAGGCCATGCACCATTTCTTCGGCTATGAGGGTCGCTGCGCGGCCCCGTCCAACTTTGACGCCGACTACTGCTATGCACTGGGCTACAATGCTGCCCAGCTCATCAACTGTGGTGCGACAGGCTACATGTCGTCGGTTCGCGACCTGATCAAGCCGTCGTCAGAGTGGCGATGCGGTGGCATTCCCATCACCATGATGATGAACATTGAGCGCCGCAATGGTGAGGACAAGCCGGTCATACGCAAGGCACTGGTCGACATGAAGGATCGCCCCTTCCTGGAGTACTCCAACAATCGTGCCACTTGGTCCAAGGAGACGTGCTATGTTTATCCCGGTCCCATACAGTATTTCGGCCCAAGCGAGCTGATTGATCAGCCGACCAAGACACTTATCCTCGAGCATACGCCAGAGGATGAAGAACAATAAAAGCTGAAAACGCCTCCACCCGCGAGGGATGGAGGCATCAGCGTTATTTTTTATCAACCTTTTTCACAGCTTGCGTCCCTGCACCACCGTGGTGACAGGGACTTTTGTTCATGCTGGTTTTACAAGCTGTTGCACCATTGGTCGAGCAGCTGGCCGTGATGGCCTGTTACGACGATGTGGTGATTGCCGATGGGGTGCGTCAGAAAGTAGTTACAGCTATCTGTGTCATCAATGCGGATGAGCAACTGGGTGCGGCACAAGTCGTTGCTGCGTTTGTTGCCTATCAACTGCCCCTCAGCCACAAAGTGGAGACTGAGGTCGCCATTGGCCTTGAAGACAGTGACAGGCCCCAGAGGCATATACCCCCGGATGCCCACACCGATGCCTGACTCGAAGTGGGTGTCCAGTTCATAGCTCGACACCATGTTCAACGGAATGGTGCAGTGAGCCAGTGTCATCATGCCAGTGTCAGGGTCGATGACCGAGGGGTTGGCCTGGAATCCCGAGAAGCCAAGCAGCGCATGGCACATCATCATCGACAGGGCTGCAGGCACGTCGCCCTCACAACCGGCCACGATGCCCTCGGCATTAAGTTGTGCAAGTGCCAGGCAACCCGTGTTGTGCACGGCGGTGAGCAAGTCGAAGCAACGGATGGTGAATGCTGACAGCTGATGCTTTTTAACAATGTGGAGCAGCGCATGGTACAAGCGGCGGGCATCGGGTAGGGCAGAGGTCACTTCGGGCACTGGCTCAGTCTTTGGATGGATGTCTAAAGTGCAGTCATCGAGAGAGATATTGTTGAATGCTTCAATCACTTCTTGAATCTCAAGTTCAATCAAGTCGACTCCCAGTTTTGACTGTACGGCGATAGGGTCGGCATGACTCGAGATGAGCCAGTCGGATGGCTGACCGATAATGCCTAGACGCTGACCATGCAGCCGCTGTCGAGCAGTGGACAGTTGCAGCAAGTCGGCAATGCGCTGCTTGACGTGGATGGGTGACCCATGCAGAATTTCGCCCTTGAGGCCTTGCTGATGCAGGTAGGACATAATCTCCATCGAGGCGGCTAACGAGTTGCTCTTGCCTGATGTGAGCAGAAAGATGGGTTGTGATGACTGTTGTCGCAGCTGCTGAAGCAACGTCTTGAACACGCCCTCGGTGCCGCCGGTGCGCACATAGATGAGGCTCAAGGTGGCGGTGCCATAATCGGCAAAGTCTCCTCCCTTGAAGTCATAGTCGATGCCGAGCGATGACAGGAATTCGGTTGTTGTCGCGGCCACAGCATGCTCGTCGTGCAGTGGCGAAGTGAGGGTGTAAATGGCAATCATGTCTTACGTCTGAATTTTTAGCCCACCAGCTGACTCATCTCGGATTGCATGGCGGCGGCTTTCTGGCGGGCAGCATCCACCCAGTCTTCGCCGTTGCTGGCATGGATGATGCCGCGCGACGAGTTGACGATGATGCCGCACTGCGAGTTCATGGCATAGCGTGCCACATCGGCCAGAGAACCGCCCTGGGCACCCACGCCAGGCACTAGCAGGAAATGCTTGGGGACAATGCGGCGCACATCTTGCAGCATCTCGCCGCGTGTGGCTCCGGCCACAAACATCATGTTGTCGGGCGTGCCCCACTGCTGAGCCTTGCGCAGCACATGCTCGTAGAGCGGTGTGCCCTCGGTGTCACGAATCATCTGGAAGTCCATTGAACCCTTGTTGCTGGTCAGGGCCAGCACAATCACCCATTTGCCATCGTAGCCCAGAAATGGAGTCACACTGTCCTCGCCCATGTAGGGGGCCACGGTCAGCGCATCGACATCAAGTGTCTCAAAGAAGCTTCGGGCGTAAGCCTTGCTGGTATTGCCGATGTCACCCCGCTTGGCATCAGCGATGATAAACTGGTCGGGATGGTGCTTGCGGATGTAACGCACGGTATCTTCGAACGCCTGATAACCGGCGGGGCCATGCGCCTCATAGAAGGCCAGATTGGGCTTGAAGGCGATGGCGTATGGTGCTGTGGCATCGATGATGGCCTTGTTGAAGGCTAACAGGTCGCCGTTGAGCGACATGGGCATCTTGCTGGGGTCCGGGTCTAGCCCCACGCACAGGAAGCTGCGCTTGCGCAGCATGTTGGCATAAAGTTCGTCGCGAGTCATGTTCAGTTATCGGTTATCAGTTATCGTTGTCAGTTATCAGATAATAGCTTGATTATGAATTATGAATTATGAATTATCAGAGCGCAGCCTCCTTGAGTTTCTCGGCATTCTCGGCCACAATGAGGTGGTCGATGCAGTCCTGGATGTCGCCGTCCATGAAGGCTGGCAGATTGTAGATGGTGTAGCCGATGCGATGATCGGTGATGCGTCCTTGCGGAAAATTATAGGTGCGTATCTTGGCCGAGCGGTCGCCAGTCGACACCAGCGTCTTGCGCCTGCTGGCAATGTCATCCATATATTTCTGGTGCTCGTGGTCATAAATGAAAGTGCGAAGGCGCGCCAGTGCGCGCTCCTTGTTCTTGGGCTGGTCGCGTGTCTCGGTACACTCGATGAGAATCTCCTGTTGTTCGTTGGTCACGGGGTTAGTCCACATGTATCGCAGACGCACACCCGAGTTCACCTTGTTGACATTCTGGCCACCGGCACCGCTGCTGCGGAAGTAGTCCCAGCGAATCTCGCCCTCGTTGATGTGAACATCGAATGGCTCGGCCTCGGGCAGCACAGCCACACTTGCGGCCGAGGTGTGCACGCGTCCCTGTGTCTCGGTGACAGGCACACGCTGCACGCGGTGCACCCCCGACTCATACTTGAGTGTGCCATAGACATTGTCGCCAGTGATGCTGAAGATAATCTCCTTGTAACCACCTGCTGCACCCTCGGTGTAGCTTGACACCTGCACTGTCCAGCCCTTGCTCTCGCAGTAGCGGGTGTACATGCGAGCCAGGTCGCCTGCAAACAGTGCCGCCTCGTCGCCACCCGTGCCGCCACGTATCTCAAGCACCACATTCTTGCTGTCCTCGGGATCCTCGGGAATAAGCAGTAGCTTGATTTGCTCCTCGACCTTGGGCACCAGGGCGGTGTCATGCTCAATCTCCTCACGAGCCATGGCACGCAAATCCTCATCACTCTCGCTGGCAAGCAATTCCTTGGCTTGCTCAATGTCGGTGAGAAGCTTGCGGTAGTGGTTGGCAGTCTTGAGCAGGTTCTCTAGACTTTTGTATTCCTTGGTCAGTTTGACATATCGGCGCTGGTCGGCTATGACACTGGGGTCGGTGATGAGTGTCGCAATCTCGTCGAAGCGGGCATCCAGGCCCTCCAGACGCTGCAATAAGGGTGAATCAGCCATAAAATTCTGTATTATTTCGAGAAATTTTGTGCAAAGGTACAAAAATTTCACTACCTTTGCATCATCTTTGCGACACAATGTCGACAAGGAGTGGACAAAAGCTGATGTCTTAACTCCCTTTAACTACTTAACTCTATTTAACTACTTTACTTCCTATATCTACTTAACTCCCTTTAACTACTGAAGATTATGGTTCTACAACGTTGGCAAAGCGTATTTCTTTTTCTGGCAGCTGTTGCAATGGCTGTGTTCACTTTCATGCCCGTCATGGGGCTGGTCACTGACAATGGTACCGCAACACTCAGTGCATTGTGCTGCAACGAGGGCGGAATATCGAGCACAGTGTTGCTTGTCCTGGATTGTCTGATTGTTGTCATGTTGCTGGTCACCATATTCAAATACCGTGACCTGAAACTGCAGCAGCGTCTGTGCAAGGTCAACATCTTGTTGTTGATTGCAGTGATTGCCTTCATCATGACAATGTGGCTCATGCAGCGAGGACAGGCTATTGCCGTACTCGAGCCCTGGATTGCCTTGCCCTTTGTGGCACTGTTCTTCACCCTCTGGGCCAGTGGACGCATCAAGGCCGACCGCAAGCTGCTCAGCGACAGTGAACGCATCCGCTGATAAGCGCTGAACACTGGACGAATAACGACCTGGACAAATTCCAGGTCGTTACTTTATAACTATGCCAGTTTGGCTTTGAGAAAGTGGCCGGTGTAGCTGTCGGGGCATTGTGCCACCTGTTCGGGCGTGCCGGTGACCACGACTTGTCCGCCGGATGCGCCACCCTCGGGGCCAAGGTCGATGATGTGGTCGGCACACTTGATGACATCCATGTTGTGCTCAATGATGACAATGGTGTGCCCTCGGTCAATCAGTTGGTTGAATGCTTTGAGCAACGTGTTGATGTCGTGGAAGTGTAGCCCCGTGGTGGGCTCGTCAAATATAAACAGGGTGGGGGCCTGCTTCTCGGTGCTCAAGTAGTAGGCGAGCTTCACGCGCTGGTTCTCGCCTCCCGACAGGGTGCTGGACGATTGTCCGAGCTTGATGTAGCCAAGCCCCACGTCTTGTAGAGGCTTGAGGCGACGCACAACCTTGTTATCACCTGTCGCAGTGAAAAATTCCACAGCTTGGTTGACAGTCATGTCCAGCACGTCACTGATGGTCTTGTTGTGATAGACTACATCAAGGGCGTTGCGACTGAAGCGTTTGCCGTGGCATGCCTCGCACGGCAGGGTGATGTCGGCCATAAACTGCATCTCGATGGTGATGATGCCCTCGCCCTTACACTCCTCGCATCGTCCGCCAGGTGAGTTGAACGAGAAGAACCCAGGACCATAGCCCATCTGACGCGACAGCTGCTGCTCGCTGAAGATGTGGCGAATCTCGTCGAAAGCTTTCAGATAGGTCGCAGGGTTGCTTCGTGTCGATTTGCCGATAGGATTCTGGTCAACCAATTCAACATGGCCTATGCGATCAAGCTCACCCTCCAGCCGAGAGTGTGAACCGGGAGCCTCGGCATTGATGTCAAGACGACGGGCCAGCGAGCGATATAGAATGTCAGTGACCAGTGTGCTCTTGCCGCTGCCGCTCACACCGGTCACAACAGTCATCACACCCAGTGGAAAAGCCACGTCGATGCCTTTGAGGTTGTTCTCGGCTGCGCCACACACCTTAATATAATTGTTGGTTTTGCGACGATGCTTGGGCAGGGGGATGGTCAGCTCGCCGGTCAGATAGCGTGCCGTGTAGCTGTCCTTGGCTTCGGCAAGCCGAGCGTATGGACCCTGATAAACCACTTGGCCGCCCAGGCGACCGGCCTCGGGACCGATGTCGATGATATAGTCGGCATGGCGCATGATGTCCTCGTCGTGCTCGACCACCACCACAGTGTTGCCCAGTGCCTTGAGCTTGAGCAACACTGACACTAGACGGTCGGTGTCGCGTGAGTGGAGGCCGATGCTCGGCTCGTCCAAGATATAGATTGAGCCCACGAGCGAGCTGCCGAGAGATGTAGCCAGATTGATGCGCTGGCTCTCGCCACCCGACAGCGAGGACGACAGACGGTCGAGTGTCAGGTAGCCCAGGCCCACGTCAAGCAGAAATGACAGTCGATTGTTAATCTCGGTGAGCAGACGGCGCGACACGGTGGTGTCGTGCTCGTCGAGCTGCAGTTGGGCAAACCACACGGCCAGCTCGCTCACTGGCATGGACACAAGCTGGCTTATGGTCTTGCCGCCGATGCGCACATAACTCGCCTCGGGCTTGAGGCGCGAACCATGACATGTGGGGCAGATGGTCTTGCCACGATAACGCGCCAGCATCACGCGGTATTGAATCTTGTAGGAGTTGCTCTTGACAAACTCAAAGAACCCGTCTATGCCCGGAAACTCTGCGTTGCCATGCCACAACAGGTCGCGTTGCTCTTGGGTGAGCTCAAAATAGGGACGATGAATGGGGAATCCATATCGCGAAGCAACATGGATAAACTCACGTTTCCACTCGCTCATTGACTGACCGCGCCAGCACACAACAGCGTCATCGTAGACCGAGAGCGACTTGTCGGGAACCACAAGGCTCTCATCGATTCCCACCACACGCCCAAAGCCCTCACATGTAGGACAGGCTCCAATCGGATTGTTGAAGTTAAACATCAGGTCGGTCGGTTCGGCAAAGGTGATTCCGTCAGCCTCAAAGCGCTTGCTGAAGGTGTGCTCTTGCATCTTGCCGTCGCTGTCCCATACCAGCAGCACACACTGGTCATGACCCTCGTAGAATGCTGTCTGCAGCGAGTCGAGCAATCGCATCTCGTCGGCCCTGTCATGGGTCACGCTCATGCGGTCGACAAGCAGTCGGTAGCCGGTCTCGGCGGGGTCAGCATCGGCAATGGGCAGAAATTTTCCATTCAACTCCAGGCGCGAGTATCCCCCCTTGGTCAGGATGCTCAGCTGGGTCGTCAGGTCGCGCCCCTCGGGCAAGATGATGGGAGCCACCAGGGCAAAGCGTGTGCCATCGCCGTAAGCGTTGATGGCTGCAATGACATCGTTGGAGGTGTGTTTCTTGACCTGAGTGCCACTCACTGGCGAGTAGGTCCGGCCGATGCGTGAGTAGAGCAGTCGCAGATAGTCGTAAATCTCGGTCGAGGTGCCCACTGTGCTGCGCGAGTTGCGTGTGTTCACTTTCTGCTCGATGGCGATGGCTGGGGGCAAGCCGCGAATAAAGTCACATTCGGGCTTGGACATCCGGCCCAGGAACTGGCGGGCGTAAGACGAGAGCGACTCGACATAACGCCGCTGACCCTCGGCATAAAGGGTGTCGAACGCGAGCGACGACTTGCCTGACCCTGACAGTCCGGTGATGACCACCAGGCTACCGCGGGGAATGTTCACATCGATGTTCTTCAGGTTGTTGACCCTCGCGCCCTTGATGATAATATCATTGTTTGACATAGACTTTGCTGGAATGAGGCTGCAAAGTTACTATTTTTTCGCCACACAGCCAAACTGGTCAAAATGTCAGAATTTGTCATTTTTTCGGCAAAACATTTGGCCGAGAAAAAATAAATGGCTACCTTTACACGATTTTTCAAGGCAACATGCCATTCAGGCACAACTTTTGCCCTTATCAAGTATAGCAAATTATAACTCGTATCTAAAAAATTATTTAAGTTATGAAACCACTGAACATCATTCTGGCCGTTGTGGGCGGTGCCATTGCCGGTGCGGCTGTTGGACTGCTGTTTGCTCCAGAGAAGGGCGAGCAGACAAGAGGCAAAATCGTTGACATCCTCCGTGAGAAGGGCATCACACTCAAGAAGGATAAGATGGAACAACTTGCCGACGAAATTGCCGAGGAACTCAAGGACTAACACTTACAAAATCACACCACTATGAACAAGACATTAGGCATACTCTACGCTTTCCTGGGTGGCGCAGTCGTGGGATGCGCTGCGGCACTGCTCTTTGCCCCGGAGAAAGGCGAAGACCTGCGTACGCGCATCAAGGAACTGCTCAAGAAGAAAGGCATTGACTTCAGCGACGATGAGGTTGAACAGCTCGTCAAGCAAATCAGTGCCCAGATTGAAGAATAATCATTTGTTCAGAACAGCCCGCACTCGTCCCCAGCCATCTGGCTGGGGAGAGCGGGGTTGTTTGTGAGCTTTGTCACAATATGGAGGAACTGGACTACAAGAAACTTATCGACGAGGGACGTCAGTACCTGTCGCTCGAGATACGATATGGTAAACTCACAGCAGTTGAAAAACTGTCAGTTCTGCTGTCGGCCATAGCATTGGTGGCTGTCATTGTCATCATTGCTGCGTTTGCCCTGTTCTATCTCATGTCGGCTGTGGTGCACATGCTGGAACACTGGGTGGGCTTGTGGGGAGCTTATCTCATAGTCGTGTTCTTCTTGTTGCTGCTGCTCTGTGTTGTGCTGGCGTTCAAGCGCCAGTTCATTATTGACCCCATCACACGATTTGTCACACGACTGTTCTTGAATGCCAACGAAGATGAAGACTGAGACAAACGACAATAATAATATCGTAGCTGTGGCGGTGCCCGATTCGGAGTGGAATGGGTTGACACTTGACGAGCTGCGCAAGCGTCGAGCCAAGGCTCTGTTGCGCCGCGAGGTGGGAAAGGTTAAGGTCAATGCTGTGCTCGCCGGCATGCGCACTAGGGTCAACGACAATGGGCTGCGAGGACTCATGTTCAGCAACAAGGCCATCAATACCCTCAAGGCGGCTGACTATGCTTTTTTAGGGTGGAGGATTGCCAAATTCTTTATCAAGACTCGTCGTCGACGATGAGAACCAATCCTATTGTTTCTGGCAAAATTGCACTTTTTTTTGACTTTTTCCTAAAAAAATCTTGCGATATAAAAAATTATTACTAATTTTGCCACATCTTAACAAAGTAATTAACGTATTTATTAACTAAAACAAACTGCCTATCGACAAATCATTACTCATTAATAACGATAAAATAAAATAGTAATGAGAATGTATCAAGACAAAAGCGATGACCAGTTGGTCGCTTTATATGTCGATGGAGTAAACGAAGCCTTTGATACGCTCATTGAGCGGCATAAAGACCGAATCTATTCCTATATTTTTCATTCAGTGAAGAATGATGAATTGGCAGATGACATCTTTCAGGAGACGTTTGTCAAAGTCATTGTCACACTCAAGCAAGGGCGATATGTCGAGAATGGGCATTTCTCGGCATGGATTTCGCGCATTGCTCACAATCTGATTATTGACCACTTCCGTCAGAGCCGGGCCGTCAATCTGCAGTCGACCGATGACACCGAGTATAATGTGCTCAACCGCAAGGAACTCAGTGACCAGACCATTGAGGACTCGATGGTCACACAGCAGATTCATCGCGACATACGCAGGCTCATCAAGGCACTGCCTGAATCGCAACGCGAGGTTCTGCTCATGCGTTATTACAAGAACATGAGTTTCAAGGAGATTGCCGAGCGAACGCAGGTCAGCATCAACACTGCGCTGGGACGCATGAGGTATGCCATCCTCAATATGCGCCGCATCGCCGAAGAGCACAACATCGTTCTCACCGTCTGACTTTCGAGCCACTCTGTCTAACATTGTCTGCCGGTCAGGCCACTCATGTCAGTGGCTGGCCGGCAGACAATGTTTGAACATCTGTCGTGTTGAGGTCTCAGTCAAATGTGATGCTTTTCTTGGCCGTTTCAGTGGCTGGAGGCATGGCATGCGACTTGTGACGCTGGAAGGTGGGCTGTTCAAGCGACTGCAACAGTTTGTCATCGTCATTGTCATTGATGATGATGATGTCGTTCTCGCCCTCGTCATCGATGTTCAGCTCGAAGCCCGAAGCCAGGATGGTGATGCGCACCTCCTCGCCCATCGTTCGGTCAAAGCACCAACCGGTGATGCTGCGACCCTCCTGGCGGAAGCGGTTTTTGAATTCCTCTAGTTCCTGCACCTCGCGGGCCACTAGAGGATTGTCTACGTCGGGGTTGCAATAGATGTTGATGAGGATGCGAGTCGCCTCATAAATCTCGCGGTTGCGCAGCAGCGGTGACTCGAGGGCTGCATGCAGTGCCTTGGTCACACGATGCTCGCCCTGGCCCTGGCCCTCGCTGATGATGGCCGAACGACCGTCTTTCAGAATTGTGTTGACATCGTTGAAGTCGATGTTCCAGTATCCATCCACACTGATGAGGTGGCTGATGGCCTGTGCGGCTTGAGCCAGCACGTCGTCGGCTATAGCAAAGCAATCCTGCATGGGCATGTCGGCATAGTTCTCAATCAGTCTCTGATTGTTGATAACGATCATCGTGTCGACATGGTCCTGCATGGCCTTGACACCGGCCAAAGCCTGCTTCATCTTGTTTCGACCCTCGAAGGCAAAGGGCACATTGACGATGCCCACGGTCAGGATGCCTTGCTCCTTGGCAATCTTAGCCACCACTGGAGCAGCACCTGTCCCGGTACCGCCACCCATGCTGGCGGTGATGAACGCCATGCGTGTGCCGTCGGCAAGCATCTTGCTGATCTGGTCGCTGCAGGCTTCGGCAGCCTTACGGGCCACTTCTGGGCGGTCGCCAGCACCCAGTCCGCCCATGACTATTTTGGCGGGAATGGGTGACTGATTCAAGGCTCGCCCATCGGTGTTGATGATACCGTAAGTGATGTCTTCTATTTTTTTGCGATACAGGTGATTGACGGCATTCCCGCCACCACCACCCACACCGATAACCTTGATGAGATGCCGGTCATCGATTGCAGGAGGAATGATAAATCCAGGGTCTTGGTCGAATGTGTGTGACATGATGATGTGTGTTGATGTGATTTTTGGCAAAGGTACTGCTTTTTTCCTGTTGAAATCGCATTTTGGTGCGAAAAAGTGCTTCATCTCAAAAAATCTTGCTAATTTTGCACTGTCTAATGATTGAGGAGAACTTTGTTTAATCTAATTTTTGGCTAGATGGAGCAACAAAAACATACCCCACTACGCATCCCCTACGGCAAGCAGAACTGGGAGGAAGTACGCCTCGGCGGCTACTTCTACGTCGACAAGACGCACTTCATCCCCGAGATTGAGGCGGCCAACGACTATTTTTTATGTTGCTCAACATGCTCATGCAGTACTACGACATCAACAAGCGTGAACAGTTCGACCGCCTGTTTGGTGACCTGTGGATTGGGCAGCATCCCACCGATGACCGCAACACCTACCTGGTGCTGGGACTCAACTTCTCGGCCATCACCGGCGGACTGGACACTTATCAGAAGCGACTGGATGACTACTGCAACACCCGCTTCATTTCATTCCTGCGGGAGTATGCCGAGTTCTTTGACCCTCAAGCTGAGCAGGAGATGAACCGTCTGCATGGCGCGGCACTGCAGCTCAACTACTTGTGCGACATCTGCAGCAAGGCGCACCAGAAGCTCTACCTGTTCATCGATGAGTATGACCACTTCACCAACACCATCCTGGCCGACGCGGCTTCTGAGACCACTTACAAGGCTGAGACACACGGCGTGGGGGCTTATCGCCAGTTCTTCAACATGGTCAAGGACGGCACCGGTAGCAGCATCAAGCGAATGTTTGTCACCGGCGTGAGCCCCGTGACGATGGACGACCTGACCAGCGGATTCAACATCGCCAGCAACTACACCGCCGACCCGCGCTTCAACGCACTGGTGGGCTTCTCGGAGGCCGAGGTGCGCC
>CACZHT010000006.1 GCA_902781045.1 uncultured Bacteroidales bacterium
CACCGGGTTGTAATTGACCGTGCCGGTCACATTGCCGATGACGCTCAGGTCGCCGCAATTGATTCCGGTCACTCGTGTGCCGCCCACATACAGGTCATACACCTCATTCATCAAGATGCTCACCGTGCTGACTGCCGATGTGGCTCCGTTACTGGCGCTCAGTTCCAGATAGGCTGTGCCACTGTATAATGTAGTCGTCGAGGTGAGCTTGTTGAATTTCTCGCCCGTACCGTCGAAACTGTAACGCCATGGGCCTGAGGTGCCTGTCGAGGAATTGATGTTTTGGTATAAACCCGTCACCGCTTTCAGGTAGTTGTTTTGCGGAGTGACGGCAGTATAGCTGCCGGGATTGCTCAACTCGCTCTTGTCACGGAAGCGGTAGACCGTACCCACCGTGCCCTTGAAAAGCAGGCCCACATTGCCGCTGACGCCCTTGCTGTTGGTCAACCTTTCGGTCTGAAGCGACTGCAAGGAACTGATGTAGCCCGACGCGGCATAGAACTCTCCGCTTGTGGGCAAGAGGATGTTGTCGCTCACCGGTACCGCAATGGCGCTCCATCGGGTGGTAGGTTTGATATAAGGTAGCAGCTTACGCGTGCCACTGGTGTTGTTCAGCCAGCCGCTCGTCGCCTGAGCGACTCGGTACATCTCTGACAGGGGGACATAGAGCTTGGTGCTTTGTGAGCTGCTGAACAACTGGTTTCCGTAGGTGGTCGAGCCAGTCCGGTTGATAAACACGCTGGGCAGGCTGTTGCAGCCATAGAATGCGGTGCCGCCAATCTGATACAACGACTCAGGCATATTCAACTCATATTTTAAACCCGTGTGAGCAAAACATTGAGTCCCTATCATCTGCACGCCCTCGCCCAGCGTCAGCGTAGTGAGGTTTGTGCAATTGCGGAACGCATAGTTGCCTATGCTCTTGGCCTTGGTGATGACTTTGGTCAGAGCAGTGCTGCCGTAGAAGGCGTTGTCGCCGATTTTCTCGACCTTGCTCGTCTGGCTCATGTCCAGCACCTGCACATCGCTGCAGCGATAGCGCATCGACTTGTCGATCTCGGTGACGTAGTAGTAGATAGCGTCTTTGTTGATTGATTGGTCGTAACTGAACGCGAGCGTGAAGTTGGTCGTGCTGGCTCGCTTGTTGGCGCCCAGCAACTTGACCTTGCCATAGACATTGCTATGTGCGGGGTCGCCCGGTTCGACCACATTGTAGTAGACGTCAAACAGGTTGCCGTCGGTGTTCTTGCCCATCGTCCAGCCAGTGAAGTCGGCGGCGGTGTGGCTCCACTGCACGGTGAAGTTGCCGGTGATGTGGCTCACCGCATTGGCCGCCGTCATGCCGTCGGGAGTGGCACAGGTGAAGTAGCGTGTGCCACTGACAGTGCCCATGCTACTGAATGTCAAGTTGTCGACAAAGGTGGGCATTATCTCGACCGCACAATTGATGTTGGTAATAGGACAATCACCGAAGACGTATGCACCCATCTTCCTGATGCTGCTGGGCAAATCGACCAGACTCAGACTGGTGCAGTTGTAGAACACACTGGCGTCAAGTTCCTCGACACCATAGTTGATTGTCACTCGGGTAATCGCTCGCAACTGGGTGGCAAACGAGATCTTGATATTAGGGTTGAATGCGCCCCAGGCGATTTTCTTCACTTGATAGCGCTTCTGGGCTGTGGCATCCCACACATAGCCCGGAATGGTCAATATTGTCGACGAGAAGGTGGCTCCGCTCTTAAACCCGTTGAGGGTTGCCGTGCCGTCGCTGTTGACCGAGTAGTTGAAATCACCTTGGTCGAACGCGCAGGCGACGATGGCCACCAGCGCCATCAGCAGGGTAAGTAATTTCTTTTTCATATTCAAGTGTTATTAAGTGTTAATATTGATTCATTAAATCTCATGGTGCAAAATTACTGCTATTTCTGGTCATAACATTTGACTTTTTTGTCCAAAGTGCTTGACATTTCTGTCCACCGGCCTGAAAAACACGCATTTTGTCGGAAATCTCCAAATCGATGTCAGAAATCTCCAACCCACAAAAGTCAAGACAGAAGACCACGTTTACAATTCATAATTCTTTCGCGTCCTTCGCGATTGTCACGAATTATCGAATTATTCCGCCACATTCGCGCAATTCGCGGTTTTAAAAAAGACATAAGGACATAAGGACATAAAATAATTTCGCATTGCTTCGCGGTTATCACGAATTATCGAATTATCGAATTGTCGAATTTCCGCCACATTCGCGTAATTCGCGGTTTTAAAAAAGACATAAGGACATAAAAAACTTCGCGTTGCTTCGCGGTTATCACGATTTTTATCACGAATTATCGATTATTAGTGCCACATTCGCGCAATTCGCGGTTTAAAAAAAGACATAAGGACATAAGGACATAAAAAACTTCGCGGTAATTCGCGGTTAAAATCTTCGCGCTGCTTCGCGGTCAAAAAATCTTCGCGGTGCTTCGTGGTTAAAAATCTTCGCGCTGCTTCGCGGTTAAAAAACTTCGCGTTGCTTCGCGGTTTAAAAAAACTTCGCGTTGCTTCGCGGTTAAAAAATCTTCGCGCTGCTTCGCGGTTAAAAATCTTCGCGCTGCTTCGCGGTTTAAAAAAACTTCGCGGTAATTCGCGGTTTTAAGACAATCACTTGCAGTTGCGATATTCGGTGGGCGTCTCACCGAAAACGCGCTTGAAAGCGCGGGTGAAGCTGCTGTTGTCGGAATAGCCGCACGCCTGAGCCACGTCGGCCACGGTGCCGCCCTGGTCCAGCAGACGGCGCGCCTTGTCCATGACGATGGCCTGGATATAGGTCTTGGGCGAGTCGCCGGTGATGCGCTGCAAGCGCCGCCGCAGGGTGGTGGCCCCGATGCCCAGTCGGGAGGCCAGCGCCTCGACCGAGTAGTCGCAGGTGGTGTCATCGTCGATACAGCGGATGATGCGCCGTTGCAACTCGTCGTCGGTCATCGCGCCATCGGCCGGCTCGGCAGGGTGAGTGTCCTGTGTGACCGCCTCCAGCGTCAGGCGCAGCTGTGACACCTCGCGCACCAGCTGGCCCACGCGCCGCTCATGCGCCCGCCGCTGGCGCATATAGGCATACCATCCGGCGGCCAACAGCACCAGCACAGCGACAATGACGATGATGATGTCGCGGATGTGGGCCTGACGCTCGCGATCCATCTCCTGCTGCAGACGGTCGTTGCCAAACTCGGCGTTGATTCGCGCCAGTGTCTCGGTCGCGTCGCGGGTGTAGAGCGAGTCCTTGAGGTAGTTGAAGCGGTTCAGCTCGGCTCGCGCACTGTCGGGGTGGCTCTCCCACAGGCTCAGGCACAGCCCGCGGCGGGCATACAGCTCATTAATCGGGTCACCCATACGGACAAACAGGTCGGCCGCCTCGCGGTAGTAGGGGTAGGCCTCGTTGTCTCGCTTCTGCCAGATCAGGGCTGTGCCCAGGTGGTTGCAGGCGATGGCCAGCGAGTGCAACTCGCCCTGCTCGCGCATGACAGGTATGGCCGTGCGCAGAGCTTTCTCGGCCTCGTCATAGCGTTTCAAGCCCATCAGCGCCGATGCCATCTGGTCCTGGCGGATGGCGGCGTGGAGCTTGCGCCCCAGCTTGCGCTCGATGTCGTAGGCCTGTCGGGCATAGTCCAGCGCCTCTTGCTCGCGTGTGAGCGAGTGATAGATTTCGGCCGCTGTGCCCATCAGCACCGCTTTGCGGGCCGGGTTGTTGGCTTTGTCGGCATGGTCGATGGCTTGCAGAATCCACTTCTCGGCCTCGTCGTTCTGCTTGGCGGCCATATAGATGCCCGCCAGCGTGTTCATGCTCGAGCTGATGCGGTCATGGTCGCCGCTGGTCAGGTCGATGTTCAGGCACTGCTTGGCGTAGGTTGCCGCCTGGTTGAAGTCGCCCATCCGCACATAGATGCAGCCCAGCAGGTTCAGGCAGTCGGCCTTGTCGGCACTGTTGTTGCTGTAGAGCGGCAACGCCCGCGAAGCATAGCGGCGCGCCCGCTCATACTCGTTGCGGTCGTAGAACCACTCGGCACCCCAGTACCACACCTGCTGGCGCACCGAGTCGAGTGGCACCTGTGGCGCAAATTGCAGTAGACTCTCGGTGAACTGCTCCTTGTCCAGCAGCTGGAAGAAGGCATTGGCGGTGGCATGTTGCTGCCGCTGGTCGAAGGCCGACAACGCCTGCTCAACCGGTCCGTCCTGCGCCAGAGTCGCGGCACTGAGTGTCAGGCATGCAATTATAGTTAATAGGTATCTGAAGAATTTGGTCATTGCGTATAAAAGTCAAGATCGTAGAATTCAAACGCAAAATTACAAAAATTATCCAAGAAACAATAGGAATGAGGCCGTTTTTGTTGCATTTTTTGCCAAATAATTACTACCTTTGCCACCATGTCACAAAATATATTAATCCGCGGCGCACGCGAGAACAACCTCAAGGGCGTTTCGCTAGAGATTCCTAAACATCAGATTACCGTCTTCACCGGCGTGTCGGGCTCGGGCAAGAGTTCGCTCGTGCTCGACACCATCGCCGCCAAGTCGCGGCGCGAGTTGAACGACACTTTCCCGGCGTTTGTCCAGCAGTATCTGCCCAAGTATGGCCGGCCGCACGTCGATGCCATCGAGAACCTGCCCATCGCCATCGTCATCGACCAGAAGAAGCCCGCGCAGAACTCGCGCTCGACCGTGGCCACCTACACCGACATCGCCGCCCTGTTGCGACTGCTTTTCTCCAGGGTGGGACAGCCCTTTGTGGGCTATGCCGAGTCGTTCAGCTTCAATCACCCCGAGGGCAGCTGTCCGCGCTGCTCGGGGCTGGGCGAGATACGCGAGCTGGACATCCACAAGCTCGTGGACTTTGACAAGAGCCTCAACGACGAGGACACCATCCACTATATCGCCTTCGGCAAGGGAGGTTGGCGATGGATACGCTATGCGCACAGTGGTCTGTTCGACCTGGACAAGAAAATCAAGGACTATTCGCCCGAAGAGCTTGACCTGTTTCTCAACAGTCCGCAAATCAGGCTGAAAAACCCGCCGGCCAACTGGCCCAAGAGTGCCAAGTATGAGGGTCTGATTCCGCGCATGTACCGCAGCATCATCAACAGTGAGGAGGGGCTGCTGCACGCTGCAGTGCTCAACCCCATGCTCAACATGGGCGTGTGTCCCGACTGCCATGGAACGCGCGTCAACGAGCGGGTGCGCTCGTGCAAGATTGAGGGCATCAACATCGCCGACGCCTGCGCCATGTCCATCACGCGGCTCAACCGGTGGGTGCAGGGGCTGACCTCGCCCCTTGCCGTCGACATCAAGGCGGCCATCGGCGCGCGCCTCACCGCGCTGGAGGAGATTGGGCTGGGCTACCTGAGCCTGGATCGCGGTGTGGGCACGCTGTCGGGTGGCGAGGCGCAGCGATGCAAGATTGCCAAGTATATCAACTCGTCGCTGGCCGACGTGCTCTATATCCTAGACGAGCCCAGCACAGGGCTGCACGACCATGACATCGAGCGCATGAAGCACTCGGTCAGGCGGTTGCGCGACGCGGGCAACACCGTCCTGCTGGTCGAGCACCACCGCGAGATGATCGGGCTGGCCGACCACATCGTCGACATGGGTCCCGGGCCGGGCAGCCAGGGAGGAGAGATTGTCTTCGAGGGCAACTACGACCAGCTGCTGCACAGCGGCACGGCCACAGGTCAGATGCTGACGCGCCGGGGTGACTTCAAGGCGCAGCCACGCAAGGCCGTCGCAACCTTTGCGCTGCGGCATGCCAGCCTGCACAACCTCAAGGACGTAGACATCGACCTGCCCCTGGGCGTGCTGGCCGTGGTGGCGGGTGTGGCCGGCTCGGGCAAGAGCTCGCTCATGGAGTGCTTCCGCCGCGACTATCCGGGACAGGTGGTCTACATCAGCCAGAAGAACATCGGGGTGAGCCTGCGATCGACACCGGCCACCTATATGGATGTGGCCCCCGACATCCGCAAGCGCTTTGCACGCGCCCACAAGCTCAAGGAGCAGTACTTCACCTTCAATGGCCGGGGCGGATGCCCCGTGTGCGGCGGCAAGGGCGTGGTCATCAGCGAGATGGCCTTTATGGATAACATCGAGACCACCTGCGAGGCTTGCGGCGGACTGCGCTACAGCCCCGAGGCACTGCAATATGAGTTGGACGGGCTGAACATCGCCCAGGTGATGGACCTGTCGGTGCGACGTGCCGGCGAGCACTTCAAGGGCACAACCATCGAGCAGAAACTGCGGCCGCTGCTGGCCGTGGGGCTTGACTACCTGCACCTGAACCAAGCGTTGAGCACCCTGTCGGGCGGAGAGCTGCAGCGCATGAAGCTCGCCTCCTATCTGCAACCCTACACCACAGGTGGCCAGCGTGCGTTCTTTGTCATCGACGAGCCGACCGACGGCCTGCACCTGCGTGACGTGCGGCACCTCATCGATCTGTTTGAGCAGATGGTCGATGCCGGCAACACGGTCTATGTCATCGAGCACAACACCGATGTCATCCGCGCCGCCGACCATGTCATTGAGCTGGGTCCCGGCGCCGGCGAGCAGGGTGGCACCGTCACCTACTCCGGCACACCTCGCGCCATGCTCGCCTGTGCCGCCTCGGTCACCGCCCGCTATCTGGCTCATTGACCAGCCATCGGCACCATCCATTACGCCCCCATTTTGAGACAAAGTGGGGGATTTTTTGTTTTTTTGCCGAAAAATGTTTGTCTTTTAAGAGATTTTGTGTAATTTTGTCGGTCTAAACTTGTGATGCTTGGAAATTTGTCAACCGCAAAATTATTGACAGACCGATGGTAGACCATTAAGTATTAACCTATAATAATTAGTAACCTTTATGAACAAAATCTACAGTTTACTCATGACACTGCTGGTGTCGGTGGCACTGACTGCCGGCGCCCAGACCCTGATTGACGAGGGGTTTGAGGATGTGCCGGGGAATGCTGCGACCAGTCAGTTCCCACCCGGATGGGAAATGGTCAAGCAATATCCGGGGTCCAACCTGACTTATCAGTGGTCGGTGCAGTACAGCTCCAGCGGCTCGACCATGAGCGGGCACAAGTATGCCATGTGCGATGCCCCGACCTACGCCGACCCCAACAACCAGGACGCGTTCGGGCCACGCACCGAGGTGCTGCTCACGCCTGCTGTGCTGCTCGACAACACCTACCAGTTGTCGTTCGACTGGGAGGCCGCTGCCTACGGGGTGCTCGAGCAGAAGCAATACACCCTCAAGGTGGGCATCGTTGATGTCGCTGCCGGCGACACGACGGTAATCTTTGACATCACCAACGAGGAGCAGGTGCGCGACAGTGGTGTGCCCGCCGACCCGTTCGGCAACTACTTGTGGGCCAACTGGGCTGTGCAGACCTCCAAGATTGACCTCTCGCCCTGGCAGGGCAAGACCGTCAAGGTGGCCTTTATCTACGACCTGCTCAAGCAGACCGGCAACGTGGTCTATCTGGACAACGTGAGCATCAAGCAGCACGTGCCCGAGACCGGCCCCATCGCCGAGCTGACGCAGACCACCTACCGCTTCCCCACCGCCTACATCGGCGAGAAGCTCTACAGTGAGGTGCTCACGCTCAAGAATGTGGGACTCAAGGGCCTCAAGGTCACCGGCTTTGAGGGTCCCGACGCCTTCAGCCTGGTGATGGACACCGAGAACATCGACCTGGGTGTGAACGAGACGGCAAGGTTCCAAATCTGCTACCAGGCCACGCTGACCAGCCCTGTCGAGGCCGACCTGGTCATCAAGACCAACGGCGGCGACGTGACGCTGCACGTCGAGGCGGCCAAGATGGCTGTGCCCGACGGCTACCAGCTCGAACTCTTCGAGGGCGCGCAGTTCCCGCCAGCCGGATGGCAGCTGGGCGGCTCGAGCATCAACCGCTGGAGCAACACCATCTATGCCCTGGAGGGCGACAAGAGCATGATTGGCTCGCCCTACATCGAGGAGAGCACCATCACCACCCCGCGCCTCGACTTGAGCAACGAGGAGACACCCACACAATTCATGTTCACCTACTATGCCAACTATGTGGGCGAGGACATCTATTATCCGGCCAACGACCTGATTGTGCAAGTGTCGAGCGACGGTGGAAAGACCTACCGCGACGCGTGGACGGCCGACTACACCAAGACCGACACATTGATTAATGTCACCGTCGACCTGGCACCCTATCGCAGCGACAGCGTGCATGTGCGGCTGGTCAACACCGCCTGCGGCTACGACGAGGAGTATGGCATGGACGACGGCAGCAGCTTCATCATCGACCGCGTGCTCCTGCCCGGTGTCTACGGCGTGGACGGAGCACCGATGGCCACCGAGCTGGTGGCTCCCGCCGACAGTGCAGTCAACATCTATCCCAAGAACATCGTCCTGAGCTGGAAGGAGGCACAGTTTGCCGAGGGCTACCGCATCTATGTGGGCAAGAACAACGGCGGCAACCCGCAGTGGGAGGTCGCTAATGGTGTGGATGTCGGTGCCGAGACCACCTATACGGTCAAGGTCACTGACTACAGCACGATGTATGCCTGGAAGGTCGTGCCCTACAACAGTGTGGGCGATGCCGAGGACTGCCCGGTGTGGGTCTTCACCACACAGGACGACAAGTCGGTCACCGAGTTCCCCTGGAGCGAGGGCTTCGAGAGCGGCACGTTCGCTCCGCTGGGCTGGCTGGCACAGGGCGGGCAGTACACCCGCTGGTCGGCTAGCGACTACTATCCCTTCGACGGCCGCTGCAGCGCCATGGCCTACAGCAACGAGGTCGAGGTCGAGGCTGTGCTCACCACACCCGACATCACCATCAGCCAGGAGGGCATGCAGCTGAGCTTCTGGTGGGGCAACGACCGCCCGGTGAGTCTGACCAAGGACAACGAGGCCGTGCACCAGAACCACAGCACTGCCGATGACGGCATCGATGCCGTGATGATGGACATCGAGGTGGACGGCGACTGGCAACAGCTCAAGCTCATCAGCGACAACAGCGAGGGCGTCGACGAGGATGGCGAGCCCCTGCGCTACTGGGTCTATGAGACAGTCGACCTCACACCCTATGTGGGCAAGACGGTGGCTTTCCGCTGGCGCTATGTCTCGCACAACTACAACCGCTCGCGCGGCGCGGCACTCGACAATGTCAAGATTGAGATGGGCGGCTCGGACGTGAGCTTCAGCGTCGACAACTGGGATGCCTACAAGGTCAACGCCGGCAAGAGCGAGACCTCGCCCACCATTGCCCTGACCAACCTGGGCAGCCAGAGTGTCACCATCACCAACATCAGCTTTGGCGGCAAGCAGGGCTTCACGACCACGCTCAACAAGGGCGACGAGATTGCCGCTGCCGACAGCAAGACGTTCACCATCACCTACAATGCCGGCTACCCGGCATCGACCGTGACCGACTCGCTGCGCGTCGACGCCGAGATGACCGTCACCTTCAGCGACGGCTCGCAGGCCGTGCTGCCCGTCAGTGGTGTCACGCTGGCCAGCGACTACCGCTACTTCGGCTTCGAGCACGACGACACGGGTGTGGCTCCCGAGGGCTTCACCGTGATGGACGTGGACGGACAGTCGACATCGCCGCTGAGCTTCTGGAACTTCCCCAACAATGGCGCTCCGCTCGCATTCTTTGTGCTCAACGACAGCCAGTGCTACAACTCGCTCAAAGAGCCGCACGGACATCAGTCGCTCATGACGCGCTGCAACGGCGACGGAGCCTTTGACGACTGGATTGTCTCGGCACCGATGATGGCCACCAACCAAACTAAGTTTGACTTCGATGCCCGCAACTGGGAGAGCATCAACAGTGTGCTGCCCGCTCAGACTCCGACGCTGCAAGTGCTGGTGAGCACCACCAGTGCCACCGACCGCGCCAGCTTCGAGCAGGTGGGCTACGACCGCACGCTCGACCTCTATGACGACGTGGCATGGACTCACCTGAGCTATGACCTGAAGAAGTATGCCGGACAGCGCATCTTCGTGGCCCTGCGTGCCAGCGCCACCAACTGCCTCGGCGCGTTCTACGACAACTTTGAGTTTGCTCATGTGGGCCTGACCTGCGACGTCAACCAGGACGGACGGGTTGACATCGCCGATGTCAACGAGGTCATCAACGTCATGCTGGGCAAGAGTGTGAATGCTCTGGCCGACTGCAACGGTGACGGACGGGTCGACATTGCCGACGTCAACATGGTCATTAACACCATGCTGGGCAAGTGATGCTAATGCCTCGGAAATCTCGGAGTTCTCCGAACTCTCTGAGCCCTCCGAGCCCTCTGAGATTTCCGAGTTTTCCTAGATTTCCTAGAAATATTTCAATTATTAACTAAACTTTTTTGCTTATGAAACGCTTGAACTATCTGTTTGGCCTGGCGTTGATTCTGCTAGGCTTCGGTTGGGCGAGTGCCGAGACGGTGACCAACTACACCGTTGACTTCAACACTCGCATCAACACCAGTGACCATGCTTTCAAGGTGGCTTCGGGCTGGGGACACATTGTCTACAGCGAGGAGCAGGAAGACTGGTATGGCGACATCGAGACAGTCTACACTCCCTACACCTATTACACCACATCGGGTGTCGACGGTACGGGAGCGCTCTATTGCGGCGCACAGATCAGCACCACCAACTACGACTACCTCGTCACGCCGGCAGTCACCGGCACAGTGACGCTGCAAGTCAAGAGCGGCACGCAAACCAATGCCAACAAGGGCATCAAAATCTATCGCGTCAATGAGGGCGAGGACGGCACGCTCACTGCCGGCGACCTGCTCGTGGACATGACCGGCGAGCAAGCTCCGTCATCGTCGGAGTACATCACCGTCACTGTCGAGAATCTGTCCAACGCTCGACTGGGCATCGTGGGCTATTACACCTACTTCGACAACTTTGCCGTCAATGGCACTGCCGAGGTCGAACTGATGCCGGCACTCACCGTCACACGTGAGGGCTACACCAGCTGGGTCTATCCCAACTGCGATGCAGAGAACCACTTCACCTATGGCTATACCAACATCACCGTAACCAACTCCGGTGAGCGCACCATCGAGGTCGGTGAGGAGGGCTACAGCATCAGCATCGCGCCGCAGAACAATCTAGCTGCCGCAGTGTTGACGCTCGACATCCCCGTGGCCCTGGCTGTGGGCGAGAGCTATACCTTCGAGACCATCACGGTCAATGAGACCTACGACGACACCTGGGTGGCAGCCGGCCGCAAGCGCATGGACATCTTTGAGAACATCGGTGGCACCAACGCAGTGGGCAACTGGATCCAGCCCAACCCCTACCTGCCCGGCATGACCGTGAAGCAGGGCTACAGCGACCTGAGCGAGGCAAACAATGCCACCGCATTCGGCTCGTTCGGCATGATCAATGAGAACGTCTCGCGCACGGCCACCGTGACCAACACCGGCGCAGCACCGCTGGTGGGCACTGTCACACTCGATGCCACGGGATGCTTCAGCATCGACAACACCACCATCAATCTGGCCGCCGGCGAGACGATGGATGTCGTGCTCACCGCTGCCGCCACCACTCCGGGCATCTTCACCGGCACGCTGACCTTTGCCGGCGACGGTGTGCAGAGCGTGACCATCCCATTGAGCGCCACTGTGCTTGACCCCAACAAGTTCTATGAGCCGTTCAGCAGCAATGCCGGACAGGATATCCTCCCCGTCGGATGGTACGCACCCACAGGCAACTGGGCAAAGACCACCAAGACCAACAACAGCAACAACTATGTCAGTGCCGACCTGGTTGCGGGTCACAAACTGATCACGCCGCTGCTGCGTGTGGCTGAGGGCGAGAAGATGAGCTTCGACGCGTTCAAGAAGTCGAGCAGCAACACCGATCCGTTCATCAACGTGTACTATAGCACCGACCGCAAGGAGTGGACGCTGGTCAAGGAAGTTCAGGGTAGCGAGCTGACCTATAACTCTTACAGCTCTTACGACGAGCCCAAGTTCACCAACTTTGTGATTGAGGGCGTGCCTGCCGGCGAGTACTATATCGCCTTCGAGAGCGGATACTGCGCTATCGACAATGTGTATGGCTTCGAGCTGGTGCCCGTGACCCATGATGTCGTAGTCAAGGAGTTCAAGATTCCGACCACTGTCATGGCCAACAACGACGTGACCGCAACCGTCACCCTACAGAACCTGCTGGGTGAGGCCGAAAACGGATATGCCACCTGCTTGTACCTTGGTGACGCAGAGGTGGCTACTGCCCAGGCAGTTAACATTCCCGCTCAGGGCACGGCAACGGTCGAGTTCACCTTTGTTCCCAACGAGGAGGGCACCTTCCCTGCCAAGGCCGAGTTTGTCTGGGCCGACGAGTACACTGTCGCTACCGACGAGGTCCAGGTCACTGTCAACCCCGAAAGCGCCGACCAAACCGTACAAGTCGGCGAGGCGACAACGACAAGCGGCAATGTGCCGCTGTATCTGCTGTACAACAACAGCGAGTCGCAGACCATCTACACCGCCGAGCAGCTGGGTCTGGAGGCCGGTGCCAAGATTACATCGCTCACCTACAAGGGCTTCTGCACCGGTTATAAGACACTCACACCCACAGTCACCGTGTGGATTGAGAACACCGACGCCACCGAGCCCGTGTCGAGCAACACGCTCTTTGACACCGAGGGCATGACCCAGGTGTTCAGCCAGGAGTGCACATTCGTGGCGCAGGGCAGCTCCAGCGAGCATGCCGACATGCTGGTCATCAACCTGCCCGAACCGTTTGAGTATACCGGCGAAAATCTGAGGGTGGTTGTCAGGGCGCTCTACGACGACTTTATGTCGGTCTACTTTGAGGCCGACGGCACTGTCACCGGACAGAGCATCTATCGCAACAACGACAATCAGACCACCTTCCTTGAGGGCAACTGCACGGCCAACTCGGCATCGCTGCCCGTGGTCTACCTGGGCATACAGCAGGAACCTGCAGTCTACAGCGGCATGGTCACTGACACCCAGGGCAATGCACTGGAGGGTGTCACCGTGACGCTGACCAGCCAGATGCCCGAGACTGTCGAGGGCGCACCACGCCGCGCCGCTACCGCCGGCCCGGTGGTCTACACCGCCACGACCGATGCCGAGGGCAAGTTCAGCGTCCAGGTCATCCAGACCGACAAGACCTATACCGCCAACTTCGCTTTGGATGGCTACAAGGATGTCAACCTGGAGGGTGTCATCTTTGAGGGTGGCAGTGTCGCACTCGACGAGCCCATTGTCATGGAGAAGGATTCGGCAACCGGTGTCGAGAGCATGAATGCCGGTAAGACTGTCGCCGGAGTGAAGTACTACAATGTCGCCGGACAGGCTTCGGACAAGGCCTTCAAGGGCGTGAACATTGTGGTCACCACCTACACCGACGGCACCACCCGCACCGTCAAGGTGGTGAAGTGAATCGTTAATTAAGCATGAAGCATGAAGACTGCCAGGCAGCAATTACCTGGCAGTCTTCGTATAATCCTCCCCTGCAAGCCTCCCCTCCCCTTTCACAAAGGGGAGGGGAAGTTGGAGGGTGTGGCCACAAGGATTTTAGCTTAGTGTTGAGAAAAACAAAACTATCCGTTTTATGATGAAGAAATTTACATTAATGACTCTGCTCCTGATGCTCACCGCAATGGCAGGCATGGCACAGTCGCGCAACATCAACCTCACCATCGGCATCACCGGGCCGGGCGACACGCCTCTGCCTGATGCGACGGTGTCGCTGATGCACACCGACTACTCCTTGTCATACGGCACATTGCGGCTCAATGCCGAAGGGCAAGTCAAAATCAAGGTCTATGCCGGCAATCACCGACTCAGTGCTTCGCTGGCTGGTTATGACGATGCGGCGGTCGACTTCAATGTGACTGCCGACACCACCGTCATCCTGCAACTGACCGAGGAGAACACTCTCCCCTTCTCGCTGCAGACCACTGTGGTGCACAACTCGGTCACGGGACTGAACGATGTGACGCTCACGTGGAACAAAGAAGCACCCGTGTTCTATGACTCGTTTGAGGACTATGAGCCGTTTGCCATCAGGTTCAGCCCCTGGACGGGCATTGATGCCGACGGCCTGATGACGGCCCCGCTGGTGGGCGACTATGTCAACCGCGGCGTGATGCAGTATGCCCAAATCATGAACCCGCTGGTCGTGCAGCCCGCCTGGTGGTATGACTATCCCATCCTGCGCCCCTACAATGGGCAGCAGTATGTGGGCTTCACCCGCACCTACAGCGGGGCAGCCAACGACGACTGGCTCATCTCGCCGGTGGTCACCCCGGGCAACAAGAATGTCCTGGCCTTTATGGCCAAGGCCGCCGATGTCTACAAGGAGAAGTTCCAGGTCTTTGTCACCGAGGTGCTCGACAATCCCAGGCAGACCGACTTCACGATGCTCAATGCGGGCAACTATGAGCAAGCCGACTACACCGGCTGGCGCGAGTACAGCTACGACCTGAGCGAGTATGCCGGTCGGCCCATCAGGTTCGCCATCCGCTATATCAGCGAGGCGGCAATGGGTGGAGCGTTCATGCTCATGGTCGATGATGTGTATGTGGGCCAGGACCAGAGCGTATTCCGCGCCATGCGCCACAGCCAGCGTGCGCAGCGAGTGCCGCTGCACTCGCCCATGAACCCCAACGAGACGTTCCGCATCTATCTCAACGGCACGCAGGTGGGCACCACCGACCGTTATGAGTATGTGTTCCGCGACCTGGCCGCCGGCACCTACACGCTGGGTGTTCAGGCCGTCTATGCCGCCAGCCAGACCGAGGTGGTGACCACCACCCTGACCCTGCTCGACACCAACGGACGGGTGACGGTCAATGTGACGACCAACAATGGCCAGTCGCTGGACGGACAGACCGTCGAACTGACCGACCGCGCCACGACACAGACCTACAGTGCCGTGATTGCCGGTGGCCAGGCGGTGTTCCCCTCCATCCCCTACGGCGACTACCTGGTGGGAGTGACGGCACTGCACTATCAGACCTACGACGGACAGCTCACCGTCGGTGGCGACTGCACCCTCGACATTGTGGTCTGCGAGACGGTGGTCGACCCCTATAACATCACTGCCGATGCCGACTCGCTGAACAATGTGGTGGTGCGCTGGAACCAGAACCTGTCGTTCACCGACTCGTTTGAGGACTATCCCGACTTCGCCACACTGTCGTTCGGCCAGTGGCGCACCTACGACCTGGACCAGCACCCGGTCTACCCCATCGCCCTGGGTTCGATGACCAACATCATCACCTTCCCCGGCTCGGGCACTGCCAATGCGCCGACGGCCATCCCGCCCATGGTGTTCAACCCCTGGCAGACCGTGCCGGCGATGTTGCCCACCGACCCGGCGGTGCAGGCACCCACGGGCGACAAGACCATCATCTTCTTTTCGGCCCAGATGAATGGGTCGAACAAGTGGCTCGTCTCGCCCGAACTGCAGATACGCGACAACTACGTCTGCCGGTTCACGGCCAAGGCCTACGCCGAATATCCCGAGACGATGGAGGTGTGTGTCTTCACCGAGGGTGGCGACCCCAGCACCGATGCCTACGAGCAGGTGAGCAGCATCAGCCAGGTCACCACAGGCCAGTGGACTATCTATGAGACCGACTTGTCGCAGTATGCCGGACAGAAGTTGCGCATCGGGGTGCACTATATGTCGTTCGACGCGTTCTTCACACAGATTGACGACTTCTATGTGGGCAACGGCGAGGACGAGGGTACGGCCATCGACGTGGGCTTCATTCAGCACTACGAGGTCTATCTCGATGGAGCACTCAAGGGCACAGCCACCGAGCCGCAGTTCGCGTTCAGTCGTCTGAATGGAGGCACACACAAGGTGGGCATCAAGGCCATCTATGCCAGCGGTGCCTCGCAACTGGTCGAGTATGAGTTCACCCTTCCCGCACGTGCCATTCAAGGTGATGCCAATGGTGATGGCAAGGTTGATATAGCCGATGTCAATGCCGCCATCAACGTCATGTTGGGTAAGGCCGATTACAGCTTTATGTGCGATGCCAATTTTGATGGCAAGGTCGACATTGCCGATGTCAACATTATCATCAACAATATGTTGGGCAAATTCTACCTGACGCAAGCCAAGTAGTGGTTTTGTGCCGCATAGGGCCTGACAAACAGATGCAAGAAGCCCCGCCGAAAATCATGCCGGCGGGGCTTCTGTTGCATCGGTGGGTTGAGGTGTTAGCCTTTGAGCTGGTTGCCGTCGGCAAACGCGTGCCCCACGGTCTGGCCCAGCTGGATGTAGGTGTGGTGCACGGGGTCGTAGGTGATGATGCCCATGCGCTCGACATCGGGGTTTCCGTCTTCGGCCAAGTACTGCTCGTGGCACACGATGTTGACAATCTCGGCCACGAGGTAGAAGCCCGTCGACGACTCGTCAATCTTCTGCTTGACGCGGCACTCCAGCGTCATGGGGAACTCGGCGAACAGAGGGGCGTTGACTGTCGGGGCTTTCTCGACCTTCCAGCCCGTGCGCGCCATCTTGTCGGGGGTGTTGCGTCCGCTCACCAGGCCCACATAGTCGGCGGCCACCATCGTCTGTGCCGTGGCAAAGGTGATGGTCAGGTCGCTGTTCACAGTCAGGTTGTCGGTGGTGGCGTGCGAGCCCAGCGAAATCATTACCTCGCCGTTGTCCCATTGTCCGCCCCAGGCGGCATTCATTGCGTTGGCATTGCCTTCCTTGTCGTAGGTGCCGATGATCAGCACCGGTTGTGGGAGCACCCACGGTTTCTTTCCAAAACTTTTCATGTCCTGATTAATAATAAAAATGATTATGTCCTTATGTCTTACTAACCGCGAAACAACGCGAAGGGATTTTTTTTAACCGCGAAGCACCGCGAAGATTTTCTTAAACCGCGAATTACGCGAATGTGGCAGATATTCGATAATTCGTGACAACCGCGATGCAACGCGAAAATCTTTTGTCCTTATGTCCTTATGTCTTAAAAAACCGCGAATCACGCGATAAAATATGAATTATGAATTATAAATTATGAATTGAAAAAGTGTCCTTATGTCTTTTAAAACCGCGAATTACGCGAATGTGGCAGAAAAAAAATCGATAATTCGAAAATTCGTGATAAAAATTCGTGACAACCGCGAATCAACGCGAAGAAATTATAAATTATGAATTATGAATTATGAATTGAAAAAGTGTCCTTATGTCTTAAAAAACCACGAAGCACGTGAAAAAATTCGACAATTCGTGACAGATTTGTGAACTACACAAAGAGCTGCTTGAGCACTTCGGGCGAACGCAGCGTGCCCAGCGTGGAGTGGTGCAGACGATAGTAAGCGAGCATCACGTCCAGCACCTGGTTGCGCTGCTGACGGTCGAAGCGGAAATGGTGCATGTTAGCAAACGTCATGCGAGACAGCAGCCAGATGACGCGTGCCTCGTCGGGACGCAGCCAGTGGCTCCCACCCGACGGAGAGGGCCGGAAGACACCCTCTTGCATGTCGAACCACCAGCCCTCGTGCCACGTGCCGGTGTCGGGCTGGATGCCCAGCAAGATGCCCAAGTGATAGGTGAAGCAGATGTGGAAGTTGGCCACCCCCTGGGTCGCGCTGTCCAGAATCATCACACACTGCTCGATGTAGTCATAGAGCACCTGATTCTGCTCACACTCCTGGATGGCACGGGTCAGCAGCTCGCACACATACATGGCCACCGCGTTCTTAACCGGGTCGGCATAGATGGCACCGAGCTGAGCACCCAGGCGCAGGTCGCGCAGCGTGCTCAGCTCGCGGCCGGGCATGATGCGCGCCTCGGCGGCGATGACCGACAGCGGCATGAGCATCGCGTTGCGCTGGCGCGACGCGGTGGTCCTGCCCAGCGGAACAGCGAAGCCCATCAGCCCTCGCTGACGGGTGTAGACATGCACGATGTTGTGCTTGTCGCTATACTTGATGGTGTTCAGCACCACGCCCTGGATTTTCTCGTACATCGCTGTGCAAAGGTAGTGATTTTGGGGCAAACCGAGGGCATAATTGCCCTAAAATGTGGTGAAAAGTGGGTTTTCGGCACAAAAAATTTTGTCAATTGAAAAAACGGTTGTAACTTTGCACCGCTTTTTTAGCGACATACGTTTTGAGGCCCATTCGTCTATCGGCTAGGACGCAAGATTTTCATTCTTGAAAGAGCAGTTCGATTCTGCTATGGGCTACTGTCTAACAACAATAATAACAACAAACAAAGGAAATTACAACAGAATTATGGCAAACCATAAATCAGCAATCAAGAGAATCCGCCAGTCCGAGGCTCGCCGCCTCCGCAACCGTTACTATGCCAAGACCATGCGCAACGCAGTGCGCAACCTGCGCAAGGAGACTGACAAGGCCAAGGCTGCCGAGGACTTCAAGCGTGTCACTGCCATGCTCGACAAGCTGGCCGGAAAGAACGTCATCAGCAAGAACAAAGCCGCCAACCTCAAGTCGAAGCTGGCCAAGCAAATCAATAAACTGGAGGCCTAAAGTCCACACGGATTGGGACTCTCCGAGTGCGGCCCATTCGTCTATCGGCTAGGACGCAAGATTTTCATTCTTGAAAGAGCAGTTCGATTCTGCTATGGGCTACACACCACAGCGTTAAGCAACACCTGCGCTTAACGCTTTTTGTCGTTCCCTTCCCGCCCCCAGCCACAATGACAGACGGGAGGCAACAAGGAAGCGACAGGAAGCGACAGGAAGCGGCAGGGGTCTGACCCAATGTGCCACCGAGCGAAGCGAGGCTGGCAACAGGGGGTCTGACCCCTCGTAGCGACGGAAACGAGGCAGCGAAGCAACAGGAAGCGACAGGGAGCGACAGGGAGCGGCAGGGGTCTGACCCAATGTGCCACCGAGCGAAGCGAGGATGGCAACAGGGGGTCTGACCCCTCGTAGCGACGGAAAGGAGGCAGCGAAGCGACAGGAAACGGCAGGGGTCTGACCCAATGTGCCACCGAGCAAAGCGAGGATGGCAACAGGGGGTCTGACCCCTCGTAGCGACGAAAAGGAGGCAGCGAAGCAACCGAAACGAGGCAGCGATGGAGCAGCGTGAGGCGGCTTATTCGCTACGGTGCACGACTGGTGATTAACCCAGCGGAGCGCGACACGGGGTCAGACCCTCTGTTGCCAGCCTCGCTTCGCTCGGTGGCACAGAAGGGTCAGGCCCCATGTCGCACCGAGCAACTCAGCGCACTCTAGAGGGTAACCAAGAGGCGACAGAAGGCGACCGAAAGGAGGCAACGCCCCGGGGGGGGACGCAGGGGGGGAAAAAACGGCTGCCTGGTCTCACGACCCGGCAGCCATAAAAACTATATTAAAAAACTATTACATTATCTCACAATCTTGCTGGTGCGCGTTGTGCCGTCGGCCAGGGTGGTGACCACCATGTTGACGCCGCTCCACGGCTTGTCGCTCACCTGTCCGGCCACGTTGACATAGCGCACGCTCGACACTGCTGCGTCGCTGTGGATGCCGTCGACACCAGTGATCACGCCACTGACACGCACGCTCTGCTCAACGCGCTTGACATAGTAGGCCTGAGGATTGTCCTGCGCGCGGCGAGGAGCACCGGCCGGTGCGACCCCCTGTGCGGCATCGACAACCTTGTTGTCCTGCACATAGAGTTTGACAGTGTAGGTCACGTCAGTGGACTCGTCGATGTTGGTGTGCTTGAACATGTCGGGCACCATGCGTCCCTTGCTTGCGACATCCTGCTCACTGCCGGCCTCCTTAGTGGCCCAGTTGTTCAGCTCGCCATAGTGTGTATAGAGCTGCTCGGTGGTGAAGCCATCAATCTTAAGAGACTTGTCGCCCATGTCGAAGTACTCATGGGTGAACTCCTCTAGCTCGTTGAGCAGCACCTTGGGCTCATTGCCCACCTGGCGCCACACCCTGAGCAAGTAGCGCTCGTCGTTCTTCACCAGGGTGAGCACGGTGCTCAGGTTCAGGTTGCAGAAGTAGATGTAATCGTCCTCCGTCTTGCCACCATGCTCTGTAGACTCATACAACTTACTAGGTGTCATCGTCACTGTGGCGTTGCCCACTTCCTCCTTGTAGCAGCCGTAGGTGTTGTCGTTATAGAGCGTGTAAACCGCAGGGACATACTCCTTATACTGCTCGGCGTTGGCGATCTCAATGCCGTTGTCCATGAAGTTCGTCGCGTCGACATTCACCAGGTCGGTGCTGCTCTTGGTGGCTGCATAGCCGAAGCCCTCGCCCATGCCGCCCAGCACGTCGTAGCGGGTCACCGCGGTGGCATGGTTGGGCGTGAAGTAGACCTTAACCTTCCCGTCGTCCTGCAGGTGGTCATCGGTGTCACCGTCCACCTCGCTCTTGGTGTACATCGAGTGTCCGGCCACATTGACATCGGTCTTGTAGACGGGAATCTCGCTCACTGCAGTCGTGATCTCGTGGGTGTTGCCCTCGGCCGGTTCCAGCTTGTAGGTGAACAGGTTCGAAATATTGTTGTTGTGGTCACGCGACTCCATGTCGGTGCTGTAGAACATGTCGGTCACGGGGATGGTAGTCTGGTCGTAACCCATGACAATCTTCTTGTTGTCGTAGTAGTTGGGCGTACGGTCAGTGTTGATAGTTGTGAACACTGCATCGTCCAATGCCACACGCGAAGCAGCCAGCGACGTGACGGTGAAGTTGTTGGTAACACTGGTTCCACTCACGTCCTGCGTGTGCACAATCCTGGCAATGGCGGTCTTGTTGCCCTTGTTGTCGTAGCGGTTGAGGTCCATCTCACCCAGGACATCGTTTTTGCCTGGCTTGGAGAACGAGAACACCACGTCGTTGCGGTAGGCGTTGCGATCCTCGCTGTATTTGTAGCGGCTCCAGTAGTCGCTGCTTCCCACCAACATGTCGGTCTTATACTCCTGCAGCGCTCCCTTGCCGATGATGTGCAGCACCAGTCCCTCCTTGCCACCGGTGATGCCGTTGGTCTCCATGTGCTCGCGCACGGGCACAGCCAGCGGGTAGACATATCCGTCCTTGGCTGCATGCTCGGCCGCGACGATGAGTGCCTCATTGAAGTCATAGACCTTGTCGTAGAGCTGCCAGTTCAGGCCCAGGTTTTCCTCGCCCAAGATTTCGATGTCATTCTCAATGTATGCTTTCTGTTCCTCGGAATATTGCTCACCCTCGTACTTCGACTGCAGCAGCGAGGCGTAGGAATAGTCCTGACCGTAGTCCAGTCCATTCTCGACATAGACATTGTTGCGCGAAACATAGACATCGTTGCCGTTGGCATCTTTAGTCAAGATTTCAGACATGATGGCGCTGTGGTCGGGCACATAGAGGAAATGGTCGCCATGACTGCGCATCACATCGTGGATGTTACACAGCTCATAGAGGTTGGGCTTGATCAGGAAGATATGGCTGTCCTTGGGCTGCACCAGGTTGGCCAGACTGTAGGTATTGAGTGTGGTGCTCTCATCACCCAGGATGTTCAGCTCACTGGTGACCACGATATTGGGGTTCATCCAGGGTATCCAGGACTCCGGTCCTTGTTCCACATACTGGCAATAGGTGCCGCGCACATTGTCAAACTTCTTGCCTACATATTGTTCAGGGTTCTCGACGTTGAGGGCCACCCAGCCATATTGCGGCATGTTGGGGTCAGACCATGCAAAGAGGTTGCCGTTCTTGTCGCGCAGAGGGGTCTGGTCCTCGGCGGGTTTCTGGCGATAGGCGTCAGAGAGCTGGTTGGCGGTGCGTGCGATCAGGTAGTTGGCGCCTTTCACATTGCGGACAGCCACACCCACCAACGGGTCGTCAACCTTGTGGTACTGCAAACGTACGTTGCTGTCGGCATAGAGCAACTGCTCGAGCAGGATACCCTCGCTATAGACCTTGACGTGGTCGCTCAGGAAGTAGGTCTCTTCCCAGTTACTCACCTCGGGGGTCTGGAACTCGTTTGAGCCATTGTTAATCTTGTAGATGTGGCCATCCCACAACCCAACAAGATCGTCGATGGTGTAATCGTAACCCTTTTCGTCGGTGCACTGATGCAAGTCGCCAAACTGATAGGTCTTGTTGCCCTGGTTAGGAGTGCCGAGCCAAATCTGGCGCAAGTTGCTGCCGTCGTCCACGCTCACACGGATGGTGCTGTGGCGCGGGAACTTAAGTTCGCCGTTGACAATTTGAATCTTGTGGATGTCATCGGGATGCTGGCACACGATGGTCAATGTGGCGCTGCCATGCTCGTTGGTGGTGGTGAAGCTCACCTCGTTGCTCATCTCGCCCTCCGACCAAGCGACGTAGTGGTCATCCATGCCGCAGAACTCGTAGCGGAAGTTGTTGTAACGGTCATGATCTCCATTGGGATACCAATCAAGATAATAGGTACCGCTCTTGAGGCATGGGATATTGGTTGTTTGAGTCTGGTTATTGCCATGATCAGAGACAATCACCCAACCATGCACAGCATCGCTGGTCTTGAGCGTGTACTTGTACCACTGCTCGCCGTCAATGGTGACGGGAGCCATTTCATGTTGCTGGCTATTCCAGTCGTACTGATAATACATCGTCGGCACATTGGTGGCACCACCCATGACACGCACATAGAAAGTGGTCTCGTCGGTGCTGAATGACGAGTACTGCTCCTGAAGTACCAAAGGTCCGTATGGGTTGTAATCGAAGAAATAAGTACCCGGAGTGTTCATCTCACGCTCAGTAGAAGAGTTGGGCACAGTCCATTTTTGATTGTATCTGTTTCCACTGTAACTAGTGCTACCAAAGCTGGCTTCCAGATGCAGGTTGTCGTGAGGGGCATCGAAATGATAGTAATAGAAAATCTTCTTGTTGCTCTCATCGCCCACAACAGCCACCTCATAAATTCCACTGGGCTTGACACCCGGGAATACAGTTGTGAAACCATCGTTGTTCCACACATGCAGATTAGGCTCGACATCGCCGGCTTGCTCAATTTCGTATGGCACTTGTGTGGGGTGGATGAGAATGTTGATGCCCGTGGTGGGAAGCTCAGCCAGTGTGCCTCCCGCCGATTGGGTCTGCGCCGCCAACTGGTCACTCAGCTGATTCCAGTTGAACTGGTACTCGTATGCCGTTGCGGCCAGGCCAGCACACAGCAAGAGCGTGGTTAGCAATAGTTTTTTCATTGTTTTTTTAGCAGTTTATAAGTTTGTATGATAGTTTTAGCAATAGTGAAACGGCTCCCTCGAAGTCGTCGCGTACATGCTTAACGCTGATTAAAAAGAGTAATTTGGACTGCAAATGTACACCTTCAATTCTAAACGGCCAAAAAATCGGTTAAAAAGTTTACAGAATTTAACTATTGAGTGCTACAATTTAATAGTCGGAAACACTTGTTAAGAAAAGCAATAAGCTATTCCCCATTTTTATCGGCGAAATGAGTTTTCTTGTCGGTGAATTTATGCTAGCTGCAGTGCCTAAAGACAGCTAGAACACTGTGTTTCAAAAAGATTCACCACTATTTTCATTTGAAAAAATGGACAAATCGAGTCTCACGACAGGGAAAGAGAATGAATAAATTACAAAAAAACGACAGGAGGCGGCAGGCAGGAAGCGGCAGGGGTCTGACCCAATGTGCCACCGAGCGAAGCGAGGATGGCAACAGGGGGTCTGACCCCTCGTAGCGACGGAAAGGAAGCAGCGTAGCGACCGAAAGGAAGCAGCCAAGCGACGGAAAGGAGGCAGAGAAGCAACGGAAAGGAAGCAGCCAAGCGACGGAAAGGAGGCGGCTTATTCGCCACGGCGCACGACTGGTGATTAACCCAGCGGAGCGCGACACGGGGTCAGACCCTCTGTTGCCAGCCTCGCTTCGCTCGGTGGCACAGAAGGGTCAGACCCCATGTCGCACCGAGCAACTCAGCGCACCCTGGGCGGCAACCATGAGGGGACAGGAAGCTGCGCGAGGCAGGAGACAGACCCCAGGTCGCTGCGGGCATCCTTGCGTCCGCTGTTGAGCTATAGCCCCTTCAGAAGGTCAGGGGATGCCGAGGAGGCGGTGGGTCTGGAGCGAGAGTCGCCACTGGGGATGGGCAAGGACGGCCTGGACACAGGCCGTAAGGTTGCGCTGGCGCTGGGCGGGGTCGTCGACGTAGCAGGGCTGCAAGAAGCGGTGGCTGGCCCGGATGTGGTCATACTGGCTCAAGTCCTGGCCGGTGTAGACCACCTTGAGTTCGTCGCAGCAGGTGAGCACGGCCGGCACGAGGTCACCGCCGGGATATGCCCCCTTGGGCGAGAACGTGACCCAGTCGATGCCGTCGGGCAGAGGGCGCGTGCCGTTGGTCTCGATGGCGATGCGCTTGCCGGTGAGCCGCTTGAGCTGGGCCACGGTGTCGTCGTCGAGCCACAGCGACGGCTCGCCGCCGGTGAGCACCAGCAGGGGCGCGTCGGGCCAGCGGCAGACCTCCCGGGCAATCTGCTGCAGCGTCATGAGTGTACCCTGCTGGTGGCTGGTGTCGCAGAAGTTGCAGCGCAGGTTGCAGCCGCTGAGGCGCACAAACACGCTGGCCGTGCCGGTGTTGTAGCCCTCGCCCTGCAGCGAGTAGAAGATTTCGTTGACCTGCAGCATGTCACCTGAGTTTCTTGAGTACGGGCAGCAGAGCCTGCTCCATGACGGCATATCCGGCCAGGTTGGGGTGGACACCGTCCTCGCCGTAACTGGGGTTGAGCGCACGTCCGTCGCCGGCCACCAGCGGGGTGAAGTAGTCGAGCCATGTGGCCTTGTACTTCTTGGCCAGAGCCTGCAGGCGGCTGTTGAGGCTGGCCACCTTTTCGGGCACCTGGGCGACCTCGGGCCGCCAGACGTAGTGGTCGCACGGGGGCACGCTGGCCAGTACCACCTTGATTTTGGCTTGCTTGGCCATGAGCAGCATGGTCTCGATATTGCCCACGGTGTTGTCCTCGCGATAGGGTCCGGCATTCTCGGCGATGTCGTTGGTGCCGGCGCAGATGACCACCACCTTGGGCTTGAGGTTGATGACGTCGGTGCGGAATCTCACGAGCATCTCCTGGGTGGTCTGTCCCGAGATGCCTCGCCCGATGAGTCGGTTCTGCGCGAAGAACTCGGGGTGCATCTCCACCCAGTGCTCGGTGATGCTGTTGCCCATGAGCACGACGCGCTTGCCGTCGTTGCGTTGCATGTTCAGTTCCATGTTGGCTTGCTCGAATCGTGTGACTTGTGCGAAGTCGCGTGCGCCGGCGGCGATGGCCGTCAGGCACAGCAGTGTGGCCAGTGTGATGGTCCTCATTGCTCGTCGCGTTCGTATGCGGCCATGTTGTCCCGGCTCTCCCACACCTCGGCGCGGTAGCAGTTGGGCACGGTGTCGACAATCCATCGCGCGATGTTCTCGGCCGTGGGGTTAAACTTGAGCACCTCGTTGAGGTTGGTGTGGTCGATGTGTCCGTGGACGAGTCGCTTGATCTCGGTGAAGTCGGTGACCATGCCGTTGCTGTCCAGTTCACGTGCCTTGCAGTAGATGTTGATCATCCAGTTGTGTCCGTGCAGGTTCTCGCACTTGCTCTCATAGTCGAGATAGAGCTGATGGCACGAAGAGATCTCTAGTGTTTTCTTAACGTAATACATCTTTTATTAATTTATAATTCATAATTTATAATTAAGCTTCTAAAGTAGCTAACATACTCATAGTCAGTGTTAAAGTTCCTCTTCGAGGCACTTGCCACTCTGCTTGCCTGGACCAAGCTGCGTGCATCTACGAAGCACTTGCATGGTCTTTCGAACAAAGTCGGGTCTTACAAAGTCGGGTCTTCGACCCACTGTTGGGTCTTCGACCCCACTGTAGCACCTTCGAACCACACTAGCGTCTTCGACCCCACTGTAGCACCTTCGAACCACACTAGCAGCTTCGACCCCACTGTAGCACCTTCGAACCACACTAGCGGCTTCGACCCCACTGTAGCACCTTCGAACCACTTTTGGGTCTTCGACCCCACAGTAGCGTCTTCGACCCCACAGTAGCGTCTTCGACCCACTGTAGTGTCTTCGAACCCAATGTAGTGTCTTCAAACCCACTGTAGCGTCTTCGACCCCACTGTAGCGTCTTCGACCCCACTGTAGCGTCTTCGAACCCACTGTAGCGTCTTCGAACCAATGTAGCGTCTTCGAACCACACCAGGGTTTTCGACCTCATTGTAGCGTCTTCGAACCACACTAGCGTCTTCGAACCCACTGTAGCACCTTCGAACCACTGTTGGGTCTTCGACCCCACAGTAGTGCCTTCGAACCACAGTAGTGCCTTCGAACCCAATGTAGTGTCTTCGAACCCAATGTAGCGTCTTCGAACCACACCAGGGTTTTCGGCCTCATTGTAGCGACTTCGACACTTTTGCCACATGCCCAACACTTTAATACATGTAACTCAAATAAAATATGATTTATTACAGACATCAAGCAAATCGATGTTTTTTCCGAAGATGCCATTCGTTCCACCACCATGCAGATGCCGAAAGCCTAAGTTGCGTCGAAGACGCTCAATGCCTCGTAGAGGCAGTTTGTTCGAAAGACCATGCAAGCAACCTCGAAGAGGTGCGCCGCTTGGTCACGGCATGCAGAGCTGCAAGTGCCTCGTAGAGGAACTTAGAACAGCAAGGCTGAGCTACGTCAGTCTATAGTCATTCCACTCAAGCCCAGAACGCTCTATCATCTGCCGGTATTCGTCCTCAAAAGTTCTGACACGGTGATGTTCCCGCTGGTTGATGATGTAGTTGACAATGCTGTCCTTGTCGCGCACACTACACGAAAAAGCACCATACTCTTTTCCCCATCCCCTAAACAGCGGAAAGCACGGCTGTTGCTTTGCCCATTTGCTGCTGCCTTGCTTGATGTCTCGCACCAAGTCGCTGAGACACACGGTCGGTGACAGCTCTACAAGCAAATGCACATGGTTGGCAATGCCATTAATGCGTAGCAAACGGCAATTACGACTCTTGACGATGGACCATATATAGCGATATAACTGCTCGCTGGCATCATCGGGTAGCGTCATCTCGCGCCGTAGCGTATTGATGACAATATGGAACAAAGAACAAACAGCACTCATGAAATCCCAAATTTTCAGATTGCAAAAGTAATAAAAAAGAATGAACCAGACAAATAAAGTTCCTCTTCGAGGCACTTGCCACTCTGCTTGCCTGGACCAAGCTGCGTGCATCTACGAAGCACTTGCATGGTCTTTCGAACAAAGTCGGGTCTTAGTAGTGTCTTCGAACTACAGTAGCACCTTCCAACCACAGTAGCGTCTTCGAACCACAGTAGCGCCTTCGAACCACAGTAGCGTCTTCGAACTACAGTAGCGCCTTCAAACCACTGTTGGGTCTTCGAACCACACTAGCGGCTTCGACCCACTGTAGTGTCTTCGACCCCACTGTAGCACCTTCGAACCACAGTAGCGTCTTCGAACTACAGTAGCGTCTTCGACCCCACAGTAGTGCCTTCGAACCCAATGTAGTGTCTTCGAACCCACTGTAGCGTCTTCGAACTACAGTAGTGTCTTCGACGCAATCATACCAGTAAGAAACGAGCAATTTGTAGAATCCACCTTACGCATCGTAGATGGTGTGGTCGGGGATGCCGGCCTCGCGCAGGGCCTGGCGGCGCTCGGTGCAGGTGCCGCAGGTGCCGCAGTGGTGCTCGCCGCCCTTGTAGCACGAGTAGGTCTCGGCATAGTCCAGCCCCAGGGCCGCTCCATGGCGGGCAATCTCGGTCTTGCTCAGGTGGGTGTAGGGAGCAAAGACCTTGACACCGTCGTAGGTGCCCTGCTGCATGGCCGCCGACATGGCGTCGACAAAGCTGCCCCGGCAGTCGGGGTAGATGCTGTGGTCGCCGGCATGGTTGGCGATCATGACGCGCTTCAGGCCATAGCTCTCGGCTATGCCGCAGGCGATGCTCAACATGATGCCGTTGCGGAAGGGCACCACCGTCACGCGCATGTTCTCGTCGTCGTAGTTGCCGTCGGGGATGGCCTCGGCACTCTCGAGCAGCGCGCTCTTGAAGTACTGGCGCATAAAGTCCAGGCGGATAATCAAGTGCTTGATGCCCAGGCGCTGGCAGTGGGTGATGGCCCACTGGCGCTCGCGTCCGTTCTGTGTCGACCCGTAGTCGAAGGTGATGGCCATGGCAATCTCGTCACGGTACTCATAGAGCATCGTGGTCGAGTCCATGCCACCCGATGTGATTAAAACTGCGTCTTTCATTTTTAAAGTAGTGGAGTAGTGAGGTAGTGAAGTAGTGAGGTAGTGAAGTAGTGAAGCCGTATGCTTGAGGGGCTGGAAGGGCGCCATTAGGTCCTGGACATCTGTGCCAACAGACGTGCTTGCACCATGTCCTGGTAGTCGGTGTCGCCCCAGTTGGCGAACGGCAGGATGGAGATGCCGCCACGCGGGTTGAAGTAGCCGATGACCTCGATGTACTTGGGGTCCATCAGGGCAATCAGGTCCTTCATGATGATGTTGACGCAATCCTCGTGAAAGTCGCCGTGGTTGCGGAAGCTGAACAGATAGAGCTTGAGGCTCTTGCTCTCGACCATGCGGATGCGCGGGATGTAGTTGATGACGATGCGTCCAAAGTCGGGCTGCCCCGTCTTGGGGCACAGCGAGGTGAACTCCGGGCAGTTGAGCGTGACCAGGTAGTCGTGCTCGGGGTGCTTGTTGTCAAACGTCTCCAGCACCTGTGGCGTGTAGCCGAAGCTGTACTGCGTGCCCTGGTTGCCCAGCAGGGTCACTCCCTGCAATTCTTGTTCGTTGCGTGGCATGATGATGAATGTTTTCGTTTTGGACTGCAAAGATAGTGCATTTCGGTCACAGCCACAAGCAAGGCCGCTGAAATAATTATTAACCGCGAATTACGCGAATAAAACGCGGACCTTTAGCTCGCAACCGAACGGGCGCAATTTTTCTTGAATATAATTTGAAATATCACGAAGCCTGACGAAGCAGCTTCACTGCAGCCACACAAACCACGCTTTATTCTGCTAGAAGTCGCAAAAATCGCATCATCTAGCGAAATAAAGCCATTTTTGTCCAGATTTTAAGTTTTGTTAACCATCTAACTGAACGAAAAGCACTACCTTTGCAGCACTAAAAACATCATGTCATGTGCACTATCATTGGACGTAAACAAGAGTCAGCCGAGTTGTTGCGGCATCTGAACAGCGGCAGGGCCGAATTCATTGCAGTGTATGGTCGCCGCCGTGTGGGCAAGACATTCCTGATCACCGAGCTGTTGCGCGACTTCATGGTCTTTGACCACACCGGTCTGTCGCCCTACGACCGCACTCGCCGTGTGACCCTGAAAGATCAGTTGCTGAACTTCTATTTTTCGCTTGTCCGTCACGGTTTTGAGCATAGTGTTCCTCCTCGTACGTGGATGGATGCGTTCTTCATGCTCGAGCAGCTGCTCGAGCGCCTGGACACAGGCATGCGCCAGGTGGTGTTTATCGACGAGTTGCCGTGGATGGACAGTGCCCGTTCGGGCTTCCTGACTGCCCTCGAAGCCTTTTGGAACGGTTGGGGCAACCGCCGCCACAGCCTGTGTCTGGTGGTATGCGGCTCGGCCACCTCATGGATGCTCGACAACCTGATCAACAACAAGGGTGGCCTGTATGGGCGCCTGACCGCCGAAATTCAGCTGAGTCCTTTCAGCCTGCGTGAGTGCGAGCAATATCTCAAGAGCCGCAACATCACCCTGTCGCGCTACAACGTCGCGCAAGCCTATATGATACTGGGTGGAATTCCTTTCTACCTGTCGCTGATGAACCCTTCTTACAGTCTGGCGCAGAACATTGACGCATTGTTCTTTGGCCCTAAAGCCAAGCTGGGTGACGAGTTCGAGCGGCTTTTCAACTCCATCTTTGACCATGCCGACCAGTGCATGAGCATCGTCCGTACCTTGGGCCGCCGCCATTCAGGCTACACACGCGGTGAGATTTCGCAATTGACCGGAATTGCTCCTAATGGCGAGTTGACCAAGATGCTCAAGGCTCTGGTGGGCAGCGAGTTTGTGATGCGCTACAAGCCCATGTCACCAGGTCATCGCCAGGAAGACCATTACCGGCTGACCGACCACTTCTGCTGGTTCTGGCTGCACTTCAAGGAGAGGAAGCATGTCGTTGAGCAAGACTACTGGCAACACCATCTCAAGGAGTCGGAGGTGTCGAGCTGGCGCGGTCTGGCCTTTGAGGAAGTGTGTTTCCGTCACATCCGTCAGATCAAATATGCCCTGCAGATAGCAGGCGTATCGTCGCACGAGTCGGCCTATCTCGTCCGGGGCGACGGAGAGCAGGACGGGCTACAGATTGACTTGCTGATAGACCGTGCCGATGATGTGGTGAATGTGTGCGAGATGAAATTCAACAAGACCGCACTGACAGTGACCAAAGCGTATGCTTCCCGGCTGGCTCAACGCCTTGAAAGCCTCGAGCGAGCGTGGCCCGACAAGACATTTGTGTTGACTCTGGTCAGTGCCCACGAAGCCACAGCTAATGAGTATAGCGAAGCCTTTGCTGCCACAGTGACACTGGACGATCTGTTCGCCTAGCGGCCTGCGTCACTCAAAGTGGAGCAGGAAGTCGACCAGGTTAATGCCCTCGGGCAGGTCTAGCTTGCGGCGCAGGCGGTAGCGCGCGCCCTCGACGCCGCGCACGGTCAAGCCCGTGAACTGTGCGATGTCCTTGGTCGACAGGTTGAGTCGCAACAGTGCACAGAAGCGCAGGTCGGTCGGTGTGAGCGACGGATAGCGCTCCCGCAGGTTCTTGAAGAAATTCTTGTGGATGAGGTTGAAATTGTTCTGATAGACTTCCCAGAAGTTGTCGCTGTCGGCACTCTCGCCCAGCTGGCTGAGCATAGCCGCCATGTCGCTCCGGCTGATGGAGCCCTTGCGCCGCTTGTCGCGCAGGGTGTCGCGGATACCCTCGATGGCCTGGTTGCGTGCGGCGGCATCCAGTGCCAGCGACGCCGCCTCGCGTGCCTTGTCGTCGAGCTGTGCCTCCAGCAGTTGCTGCTTCTGCTGGGCGATGACCTTCTCTTGTTCCAGCACCTTGATGTCCTGCTGCAGTCGCCGGTCTTCGTACTGCCGCTTGAGCTCACGCGCAGTCTTGCGCGAGCGGTAGATGGCCAGCAGATAGGCCAGAGCGCCGAGCACAACGGCATAGAGCATCCATGCCCACCACGAGGCATAGAACGGGCGCGGACGCGTGAAGTGGTAGTCGACCGTGTCGAGCACAGTGCCGTCCAGCGTCTGCACCTGGCACGACAGGGTATAGTCGCCATAGCCCAGCGCGTTATAGGTCATCTCGGGCACAGACTGGGTGCTCTCCAGGTTGATGCCCGCCCCGGTCAGGCGGAAGCGGAACTGCAGCGAGCGATAGTCAAAGTTAGGGTATGAGAGGCGCACCGTCATCGAGGCCAGTGCGTGGGGGCGGTGTTTCTTGTCGCCAGCCACAGGCATAGGCTGGTCGACACCCCGGGTGCCACTGGTGGTGACTTGCGCGACGAGCAGCTTGCGGCGGCTGTCGTGGCTGTGCCCTATGCGCCGCATGTCGAGCCGTCCGATGCCATTGTTCAGATTGAAGTAGGCCACCCCGTCGTGCACCGCCACATTGTTGCGCGTGTCGTTGCAGTCCAGACCGAAGAAGCTGGCCGACACCGAATTGATGCGGCGGTAGGTGTTGTCCTGGTGCCGCATCAGCAGGAACCCCTCGCGCGACGCCAGCCAGAAAGTATTGTCATCGACCATCGTGGCCGAGCACACCTCACGCCCCAGGTCGCCCAGCTCGGTGAACGGCACAATCGAGTCGGCCTGGTCGTCATAGCGGTAGAAGCGCTTGCCATGTGCCATGAGCACCCGTCCGCACACCTTCATGACATGGCTCAGCCCGGCGATGGTGTCGCCCGCCAGCACGTCGTAGCGCCGCACTGTGGCACGGCGCAGGTCGGGCGAGATGGTCAGCCGATACAGGCCACGGCTCATGTGTGCGGCCCAGATGTTGCCCAGGTGGTCGACCTCAAACTGTGCCACGGGGGCATGGAATCCCTGCAGCTCGTGCGCCATAACCCACTGTCCGTCGCACTTGACATAGACACGCATGGCGTAGTAGGTCGACTCGAGCAGCACCTCCCTGCCATGCAGCGTGCAGCGCCGCACACTGGTGCTGCTGCTCTTGGCCCCCATCACCGGCCCGGCAGCGGTGCCCGTGAGCGTGCGCAGGCCGTCGTTGTTGCCCAGCAAGAGCTGTCCGTCGGCCTGGGTGATGTGCCAGTTCTGTCCGTCGCTGCCGCTCACACGCGACAGTTGCCGCGACTGCAGCCCATAGTGCCAAGCCGCCTGGTTGGTGGCGATATAGAGGCACGACGGCAAGGGCTTGACGGCATAGACCATGCCGATGGACGGCTGCCCGTGCTCGGGGGTGAGCAGGGTGTAGGCCGAGGCGGTGTTGATCAGTGCCACGCCGATGTCCAGTGCCGCCCACAAGTTGCCGTCGCTGTCGGGCATGAGATGCAGCACCGAGTTGTTGCTCAGACTGTTGCCCGTGTGATAGTGCCACCGCAGCTGCCCATCGAGCGTCAGCCCGTAGATGCCGCCCAGGATGGTGCCCACCACCAGTGTCGAGTCGCCCGGCAGCAGTGTGGCGCGGTTGACGTTGGTCTGGCGCAACGCGTCGTCGACGGCGGTGCGCAGCGGTGAGCACTGCGCACCGTCGTAGTCATACAGTCCATGCCACTGCGAGCACAAGATGATGTGCCCCTGGCGCCCCGGCACAGCCGCCACGATGTGGTCGCCGCCCACCTGGTCGCGCCCGAACGCCCGCACAAACTTGCCGCCCGTCAGGTGGTAGTAATCACCCTCCTGCACTTGCATGTAGACCTCGCCGCCCACCTGGTGCAGATAGAGCGGCAGATGCGCTATGTCGTAGTGCGTGGTCACCCGCTTGCCGTCGTAGCTGAACCATCCGGCGAATGACTGGAAATAGACCGTTCCCCGCCGGTCGCTCACGATGTTCCAGATCTCATCGTCATGCCCCGCGTAGCCCTGCGGCCATAGCGAGGTGTAGCGCAGCTGACCATACCGGTCACGCTCCATGTATCCGAAGTCAAGATAGGTGCCCACATAGAGCCGTTGACCCACCATGAGCAGCGATCGAGCAACAGCCCCGCCGGGCAGCCGTGTCAAGGTCCAGGTGTAGCCGTCGAAGCACAGCACCCCCTCGCTGTTGCCGATGTAGACCTCGCCGTTGCTGCCCTGGGCGATGTCCCAGTTCTGCAGTCCGGCCTGATAGTCGCTCCGCCCATAGTTGTGCAGCACGGGCAGGAAGTCGGCGGCCCGCAACGGCAACCAACACAGCACCAAGAGGACGAAAGAGATAAAATGCGCGAGTATGACTGATTTATGCATAATATAAGCTTGTTTGTCTAGTGGCCGCAAAGGTACAAAATTGCTGGCAAATGTGCAAATTTTGCGACATTTTCAATCGTAGTGCCATCGTAGTGAAAATTTTCTTTACGTTTGCAATACACTACCGTACAGCGCAATACGAGGTCGTGTAGTAGTAAAAACGTAGTCGCGAAATCGGGCATAGTAGTGTTCAAGTAGGGTAAAATTTGGCCACCTCGGCAGATAGCAGTAATTTTGCATAAACTAAGAACCTCATAATTGAATATTTATAAACTCTTAAAACAAAGCAATGGAAAGAAAAATCTTGACACTTTTGCTCGTTGCTCTGTGTGCCATCACCGGCGCGCAGGCGCGTACAGTGAAAGGAACGGTCGTTGACCAGGTCAACGAACCCGTGATTGGTGCCACGATTAATGTGCTGGGCACGACCCTGTCGGGCGTGACCGACTTTGACGGCACCTTTGAGATTGCCAACGTGCCTGAGGGCGCGACACTCAAGTTCACCTACATCGGCATGCAGGCCGTTGAGCTGCCCGCCAGCGACAACATGACCGTGCAGATGCAGGACGACGTGCGCAACCTTGACGAGGTGGTCGTCATCGGCTATGGCTCGGCACAGGCCAAGGACCTGACCGCACCCATCAGTGTGGTGCGTGGCGAGGAGCTGCTGGCCACACCGTCGGCCTCGCCCATGGCTGCCATGCAGGGCAAGGTGGCCGGTGTCAACGTGGTCAACAGTGGCACACCCGGCGAGGGTCCGAAGGTGCAGATTCGCGGCAACGGCTCGTTCACCGGCGGCAGCCCGCTCTATGTGGTGGACGGCATGTTCTATGACAACATCGACTTCCTCAACGCCAACGACATCGCCGACATGTCGGTGCTCAAGGACGCTTCGGCTGCCGCAATCTATGGCGTTCGCGCCGCCAACGGCGTGGTGCTCATCACCACCAAGCACGGCAACAAGAACCAGCCCGCCAAAATCACCTACAACGGCTACTACGGCTTCCAGAAGGCAACCAACGTGCTGAAGATGGCCAGCTCTAGCGAGTATGCCACAATGCTGCTTGAGGCAAACTATGACGCCTATGTGTCGACGATGAAGGCCTCGATTGACAACTATGGTGGCAGCTACGCCGCCAGCGACTTCCATCAGTGGACCTACGGCAGCAACACCGACTGGTACGGCGAACTGCTGCGCACAGCCGGCATCACCGACCACAGCCTGAGCATCACCGGCGGTGGCGAGAAGGCCACCTACTCGCTGGGCATCAACTACATGTCGCAGGACGGTGTGATGGACGTGGACAACTACTACAAGCGACTCAACTTCCGCGCCGCCCTCGACTATGAGGCCACAAGCTGGCTGAAGGTGGGTTTCAACGGCATCTTCTCCAAGGGCCGCCAGCGCACCCCCAACAACGCCGCATGGCAGCAGGCCTTCAATGCCCCCGGCATCTATCCGATGATGGACAGCAAGAACAGCGCGACCTTCCCCACCCACTATGGCTCGCCCGAGAGCGTTGGGTTCACCAACAACTTCTACAACCCCGTCGCCACGGCCAACTATCAGAACAGCCGCAACGACATCAACAAGTATCTGACCAACTTCTATGCTCAGATCACCTTCATCCCCAGCAAGCTGAACTTCCGCACCAGCTATGCCTACGACTACTCGGCCATTCATAATCGCACCTATATGCCAGAGTACTATGTGAGCAGCAACCAGCGCAACGACAAGTCGTGGGTGAGCAAGAGCGAAGCCACCTATAACAACTGGATCTGGGACAACGTGCTGACCTATAAGGACAGCTTCGGCGACCACAACCTGGGAATTATGGCCGGCCACTCGCTGCGTGAGGACAAGTACAGCTACCTCTACGGCATCGGCTACGGCATCGTCGATGGCGACGACGCCTACAAGTACATCAGCATCAGCTCGGAGAGCGACAGCCGACGCGCCAGCGATGACGGTACACGCTACCGCAGCAACAGCTACTTTGGCCGCATCAACTACGACTATCTGGGCAAGTACCTGCTGATGTTCACCTTCCGTGCCGACGGTACCAGCAAGTATCAAGAGACCTGGGGCTACTACCCCTCGGTGGGTGCCGCATGGGTGATGTCGAAGGAAGACTTCATGCTCAATCAGCATGCCTTCGACTACCTCAAGTGGCGTGCCAGCTGGGGTCGTCTGGGCAACAATGCCGTGCCCGCCAGCGATGGCTTCCGCTCGGTATCTACCGGTGTGGGCTCGTCGGGTGTCTACGGCAATGCCACCATCGCCGGCTTCCAGAACAACAGTTACTTCACCAACCTCAAGTGGGAGGTTGTCGACGAGACCAACGTCGGTGTCGAGTTCGCCACACTGCGCAACCGCCTGAGTGTGGATGTCGACTGGTTCTACCGCATGACGCGCAAGGCCGTCATCGCTCCTCGCCTGCCCTTTGAGAACGGCACCCTGCTGCAGAACATCGGCAAGATTCTCAACACCGGTGTGGACTTGAGCATCAACTGGGCCGACCGCGCGGGCAACGACTTCAAATATAATATCGGTGCCAACCTGTCTTACCTCAAGAACGAGGTCAAGAGTCTGTCGGGCAACCCCTACATTGCCGGTGGCAAGACCTATCAGTTTGTGGGCAAGGAGATGAACTCGTTCTACGGCTATGTCGTGGACGGCATCTATCAGACCCCCGAGGAGTGCGCCAACGACCGCACCGCTGTGGCCAATGGCTTGCAGCCCGGTGACTTCAAGTACAAGGACCTGAACAACGACGGCATCGTCGACGGCGAGGACCGCACCACGCTAGGCTCTTACCTGCCCAACCTGATCTACAGCCTGAACTTCGGCTTCCAGTGGAAGGGGCTTGACTTCTCGCTCACGACCTACGGCAACGCGGGTGCACAGATGTACAACCGCAAGCGCGCCCTGCGTTATGCACAGAGCAACTACAACTTCGACCACGACCAGGTGGCCAACCGCTGGACCGGTGCCGGCTCGACCAACACTTATCCCTCGGCCGCCGGATGGATTCGCTCGTGGAACGTCAGTGACCAGCGTGTCAACTCGTTCTTTGTCGAGGACGCCGACTTCTTCCGCATCCAGAACATCACCCTGGGCTACACCTTCAAGAACATCAAGATGGGCTCTTACACCATGCCGTCGCTGCGCCTGAGCGCAACGGCCGACCGCCCATTGACCCTGTTCAAGTCGCACAGTTTCACCCCCGAGTTGAGCGACACCGAGGGATGGGACACCGAGGTCTATCCGCTCACCGCAACCTACACCTTCGGGGTGACCATCGATTTCTAAATCAAGAAGTTATGTAGTTGAGTAGTTAAGTGGTTAAGACATGACTCAATGAGGCTAAACGGCCTGCAGGCAATCGTCTTGACTCTATTTAACTCCCTAACTCCCTGTAACTACACAATAAAAATTTTCATAAAAACAACGACAATGAAATTTCTGAAACATATCATGATGGCAGGGTTGCTGATGGTGGCCGCCACCTCGTGCAACGACTGGATGGACATCCTGCCCGAGAACACCCTGCCCGAGGCAGATGTCGACTACACCAAGACCGGCGACATGTATATGCCCGTGTCGGGAGTCTATGCCAAGCTGCGCACCGGCGGCATGCACTGGGTCATCTGGCCGTTGAGCATCATCCGTGACGGCGACGTGTGGAGTGGCCGTGTCGACGACCAGGGACTGCTGGTCGACTTCGGCAACCTCAAGTATGACAACTCGTTCTGGGGACTGAACGAGATGTGGAACCAGTACTATGGCATGGTCAAGGTGGCTAACGGTGCCCTCGAGTCGCTAGACCGCTATGCCGAGCACATCACCAACGACGCTGACCGTGCCACCTATCGCGCCTACTGCGGCGAGGTGCGCATCCTGCGTGCCTACGCCTACTATCGTCTGAGCCAAGCCTTCGGCGATGTCACCATCCTGCGCAACAACAGCCAGAGCGACCTTACTCGCTCGACCAAGGACGCCGTTGAGCGCTACATGCTCGAGGACCTGCAGTATGCCATCGACAACTGCCCCAAGGTGCGCCCCAACGAGGCAACACACATTGGCGCCGCCACGGCCTACACCGCCGAGCTGCTGGCAGCCAAGATTCATCTGAACCGTGGCGACTGGGCCGAGGCCGAGGCACTGACCAACGACATCATCGCAAGCAACAAGTTTGAGCTGTACGGTGACTTCTACAACCTGTTCAAGATTCCCGGCAAACTGTGCAACGAGAGCCTGCTGGAGTGCCAGTGCACCGACTTCGGTCAGGGCAGCGGCGACATGGTCGACGCCGACCAGTGGTTTGTCTTCCAGGGCCCGGGCAACCTGGGCGGCTGGAACTTTGTCGGCATCACCGACAAGTTTATCAACTGGGCTGAGGGACGTGGCGAGACCATCCGTCTCGAGACTTCGGTCTTGCGTGGCGGCACCACTACCCGCGACGGTGACTATATCAACGTCATGGGCAATGTCAGCAACACCAACACCTGGAACGGCAAGGCCTACACCCCGACCAACCAGCTGACCGAGGGACGCACAAAGTATGGCTCGAACAACAACATCCGCATCTTCCGCTATGCCGAGGTTCTGCTCATCAACGCCGAGGCCAAGGTGCGCCAGAACAAGAACGGCGACCAGCCCTTCAACCTGGTGCGCACACGCGCACAGATGCCCACCATGACCAACGTCACCGTCGACCAGATTCTGGACGAGCGCCGCATGGAGCTGGTGTGTGAGTGGGGTGAGCGATACAACGACCTGTGCCGCACAGGCAAGGCCGCTACCGAGCTCACCGGCTGGAACGAGAGCGTACGCTACTATCCTGTGCCATTGACACAGATGCAGACCGTGCCCACTCTGGCCAACGAACCGCTGAACTAACGAAATCATACGCTCTTCATTTTAACCCCAGGCAGGGTGATACCACCCGTGGTTTCACCCTGCCTTTTTTTTAAAAAAACGATGAAATCATTCCTTGCCATTGTTGTTGCCACACTATCGCTCACTGCCAGTGCCACCACCGACTCGGTGCGCGTGGTCAAGGGGCAGGTCAGCGACTACTATATACCTGTCGTGACCAACTATGACGTGACAGGACGCGTCACCGACACCAACGGCACACCCCTCGAGGGGGCCACCGTGATGTGGCTGCACAGCCCGGCACACTGCAACACCGACTCTCGGGGCCGCTACACGCTGGTCGGCACCGACGGCGACACGCGCTTGTGCGTGTACTATCCCGGCAAGGAGATGACCACCGTCACCCGCGAGGCCAGCCAGCGCACCGTCGACATCGCGCTGCCCGACAAGGCCTCGGCCAGCATCGCCGCGCCGCGCCGTGCCGCACAGGCCACACCATGGTACGACCCACGCAACCCCGCCACCACCACCTACTGCAACCCGCTCAACATCAGCTACAACTACGAGCCGTGGAACAACAACACTCGTCAGGGTGGCTCGTTTCGCTCGTCGGCCGACCCCATGGCAGTTACCTATCGTGGCGACTACCTCCTGTTCTCGACCAATCAGGGCGGTTTCCACCGCTCGACCAACCTGAGCGACTGGGACTTTGTGTCTGCAACATTCCAGCGGCATCCTGCCGATGACGACGAGTGCGCTCCGGCCGCATGGGTCGTGGGCGACACGCTGTTCTACACCGGCTCAACCTATGAGGGGCTGCCCATCTGGTACACCACCGACCCCTACGCCGGACGCTGGCGACGTGCCGTGGAGCGCAACACCCTGCCCACATGGGACCCACACGTCTTTCTGGACGACGACGGCAAACTCTATGAGTACTACGGGTCGAGCAACGAATATCCCATCAAAGGCGTGCAAATCAGCCGCCAAGACTTCACACCCATCAGTCGCATCCATGACCTGGTGCTGCTGCATCCCGACCGCCATGGCTGGGAGCGATTCGGCATGAACAACGACGATGAGGTGACCCTCAAGCCCTTCACCGAGGGCGCATTCATGACCAAGCACAACGGGCGCTACTACCTGCAGTATGGTGCGCCCGGCACAGAGTTCAAGACCTATGCCGACGGTGTCTATGTCGCCGAACAGCCCCTGGGGCCGTTCACCTATCAGCGGCACAACCCCATGAGCTACAAACCCGGGGGCTTTGTCCGGGGAGTGGGCCATGGTGGCACCTTTGCCGACCGTCATGGCAACTACTGGCATGTGGGCACCTGCATGCTCTCGCTCAAGTACAAGTTTGAACGACGCATAGGCCTCTACCCCACCGCCTTCGATGCCGACGGAGTGATGCACTGCAACACCGCCTTTGGCGACTATCCCTGCTGGAACGCCGACCGCGACATCCCTGACCCGACCGACCGCTTCACCGGCTGGATGCTGCTCAGCTACGGCAAGCCCGTGGCCGTGTCGAGCACCGACAGCACGCTCACTGCGGCAAGCCTCACCGACGAGAACCTGCGCACCTACTGGAGCGCACGCACCGGCGGCACCGACGAGTGGGCACAGATTGACTTGGGGCAGGTCAAGACCGTGCGTGCACTGCAGCTCAACTACTACGACCACCACACGGTGCAGCACAACCGCGCCAGTGACCTCTACTACCAGTACCGCATCCTGGCCAGCGACGATGGCCGGCAATGGACACTGGTGATTGACAAGAGCGACAATGACCGCGACGTGCCGCACGACTATATCGAGCTGCGACAGCCCCTGCGGACGCGGTATCTGCGTGTCGAGAACCTGCACATGCCCTCGGGCGGCTGCTTCTGCCTGAGTGGACTGCGCGTGTTCGGCCTGGCCGATGGGCCGCGACCGGCGGCAGTCAAGCGGTTCACCGTCGAGCGCGACAAGGCCGACCCGCGCAACGCCATGCTCACCTGGACACCCGTCGATGGGGCATACGGCTACAACATCTACTACGGCACCGCCCCCGACAAGCTCTACAACTGCATCACCGTCAACGGTGACACCCACTACGACCTGCGAGGCCTGGACCTGGACACCGATTACTACTTCGCCATCCAGACTCTGGCCGAGACAGGAACCTCGAGTGTAGTTAAAAGTTTTTAGTTAATAGTTTACCGTTCAGCATGTCGGTGTATTCCGAGGCTTTGTCTCGAAACACCCCATTAAAAGACGATGACAATGAAAACATCCCTCCTCCTCTTGGCCATCATGGCTTTGCTCAGCTGCAAGAGCAGCACTGGCGCCGTCATCGACGAGCCGGTGACTCCACCCGCCACCGAGACGCGTCCGGCCACCTTTGCCAGCGACGACGCTATGCTCGACTACATCCAGCGTGTCCACTTCAACTATATGTGGGACGGTGCCGAACCCATCTCGGGATTGGCTCGCGAGCGCATCCACCTGGACGGCGACTATCCCGAGCACGACCAGGACGTGGTCACCACGGGCGGCAGCGGATTTGGCATCGCCGGCCTGATTGTGGCCATGGAGCGCGGTTTCATCACCCGCGACCAGGGCATCGAGCGGCTCGCACGCATTGTGGGCTGGCTGGAACGCGCCGATCGCTTCCATGGCGTGTGGCCACACTGGCTCTACGGCCCGTCGGGGCGCGTCAAGCCCTTTGGACAGAAGGACAACGGCGGCGACCTGGTCGAGAGTTGCTTCTTGATGCAAGGCCTGCTCTGTGCCCGTCAATACCTGAACCGCGACACCGAGCAGGAGCGCGGGCTGGTCGCTCGCATCAATGCCCTGTGGCACGACATGGAGTTCGACTGGTACACCCAGGGTGGGCAGGATGTCATCTACTGGCACTGGTCGCCCACCTATGGCTGGGAGATGAACTTCCCGCTCGAGGGCTACAACGAGTGCATGATTGTCTACATCCTGGCTGCCGCCTCACCCACCCACAGTGTGCCGGCATCGTGCTACCACAAGGGCTGGGCACGTTCGGGAGGCATTCGCAGCGATGCCGCCCCCTACGACTGCCCCCTGCAGGTCAAGCACAATGGTGCCGAGGCGACCGGTGGACCGCTCTTCTGGGCGCACTACAGCTGGATAGGACTTGACCCCCGTGGTCTGAGCGACCAGTATGCCGACTACTGGCAGGTCGTGCGCAATCATGCGCTGAGCAACTATCGCTACTGCGTGGCCAACCCCAAAAACTATCGTGGCTATGGCCCCGACTGCTGGGGACTCACCGCCAGCTACTCGACCGTGGGATATGCCGCCCATGCACCCAACAACGACTTGGGAGTCATCACCCCAACGGCCGCCCTGTCATCGATGCCCTATACCCCGACCGAGTCGATGGCCGCCCTCAAGGGCTTCTATGCCCGTGGCGAGGGCATCTGGGGCAAGTATGGCTTCTACGACGCGTTCAGCCCGGTTTCTGGCTGGACTCAGCCTCGCTACCTGGCCATCGACCAGTGCACCATCGCCCCGATGATTGAGAACTACCGCACGGGGCTGCTATGGCGACTGTTCATGAGCTGCCCCGAGGTGCAGCAAGGATTGCAGAAACTGGGCTTTTCAAGCAATTCATAATTTATAATTCATTATATAATTTATAGTTGATAATATAGTTATAATTAAGGGTTGATTCTTATTTTTAATATTCAATATTCAATTCTCAATTCATGATGAAACGACTCTTCACCTTGTGCATTGTGCATTGTGCATTGTGCATCTGTCTGGCCCAGGGCGTGGACCACGCACGCATGAACCAGTTTGTGGACAACCTCATGGCGCAGATGACCCTGCAAGAGAAGCTGGGCCAACTCAACCTGCCCGTTACGGGCGACATCATCACCGGTACGGCGGTCAGCGGCAATGTCGTGGACCAAATCAAGGCCGGAAAAGTGGGCGGACTCTTCAACATGAAGGGTGTCAAGAACATCCGCCAGCTACAGGAGGTGGCCGTCAAGCAGAGCCGGTTGGGCATCCCACTGATTTTCGGCATGGATGTGATTCACGGCTACGAGACCGTCTTCCCCATCCCTCTGGCACTGTCGATGAGCTGGGACATGGAGGCCATCCGCAACTCGGCACGCATTGCGGCACTTGAGGCTACGGCCGATGGCATCTGCTGGACATTCAGCCCCATGGTGGACGTGTGCCGCGAACCCCGATGGGGGCGAATGAGCGAGGGAAACGGCGAGGACCCCTTCCTGGGCTCGGCCATCTGCCGCGCCATGATTGAGGGCTACCAGGGCAACGACCTGGCCGACAAGGCCACCATGATGTCGTGTGTCAAGCACTTTGCCCTCTATGGCGCTCCCGAGGCTGGCCGTGACTACAACACGGTGGACATGAGCCGCGTGCGCATGTTCAACGAGTACTTCCCGCCCTATCAGGCCGGTGTTGATGCCGGGGCCGGCAGCTTCATGACTTCGTTCAACACCATCGACTATATCCCCGCCACTGGCAATCGCTGGCTCATGACCGAGGTGCTGCGCGACCGCTGGGGGTTTGACGGCTTTGTTGTCACCGACTACACAGCCATCAGCGAGATGATCAACCACGGCATGGGCGACCTGCAGACAGTCTCGGCACTGGCACTGAACGCCGGAACCGATATGGACATGGTGGCCGAGGGATTCCTGGGCACGCTGGAGAAGTCGCTCAACGAGGGGAAAGTCACCCTGCAAGCCATCGACCAGGCCTGCCGCCGCATCCTTGAGGCAAAGTACAAGCTGGGCTTGTTTGACGACCCCTACCGCTATCTCGACGACAAGCGCGCCGGCAAGGAAATCTTCACAGCCGAGCATCGTGCCGCCGCACGCCGGCTGGCCACCGAGACCTTCGTGCTGCTGCAGAACAAGGCTGGTGTCCTGCCCTTGAAGCGATCCGGTAAGATTGCGCTCGTGGGACCGCTGGCCAACACCCGCGCCAACATGCCCGGCACATGGAGTGTGGCCGCCACCAGCGACCGCTACAGCACCCTGCTCGAAGCCATGCGGCGCGCCACCAAGGGCAAGGCCGAGGTCATGTATGCCAAGGGCTGCAACGTGTGCTATGATGCCGAGCTCGAGAAGAACTCCACCATGTTCGGACGCGAGATGCGCGACGAGCGCAACCCGCAAGCCATGCGCGACGAGGCACTGGCCATTGCCCGGCAGTGCGATGTCATCGTGGCCGCTATGGGCGAGCCCAGCGAGATGTCGGGCGAGAGCAGCTCGCGCAGCCAGCTCACCATCCTGGACGCACAGCGCGACCTGCTTGAGGCACTCAAGGCCACAGGCAAACCCATTGTGCTGCTCAACTTCACCGGTCGCGCCACAGTCATGAACTGGGAGGTCGAGAACATCCCCGCCATCCTCAATGTGTGGTTCGGCGGCAGTGAGGCGGCCGATGCCATCTGCGACGTGGTCTTCGGCGATGTGTCGCCCAGTGGCAAGCTCACCGTGACCATGCCGCGCAACGAGGGCCAGATACCCATCTACTACAACCACCTCAACACAGGCCGTCCCAATCCCAAGTGGTTCACCAAGTTTACCACCAACTATCTGGACGTGCCCAACGACCCGCTCTTCCCCTTCGGCTACGGGCTGAGTTACACCACATTCAGCTATGGCTCGCTCACGCTCAGTGGCAACACCCTGAGCCGCAACACCCTCGACAACGACAACCAGCTCACCGCAACCGTCACTGTCACCAACACTGGCAGTCGTTCCGGCAGCGAGGTCGTGCAACTCTACATCCGCGACATGGTGGGCTCCATCGCCCGCCCCGTGCAGGAGCTCAAGGGATTTGAGCGCATCACCCTGCAGCCCGGCGAGAGCCGCAAAGTCAGCTTCACTGTCACCCCCGACCTGCTCAAGTTCTACAACGCCGACCTGGTCTATGACTGCGAGCCGGGCGAGTTCCAACTGATGGTAGGCCCCGACAGCCGCAACGTCCAGTCGCTCCCCTTCACCCTGCGCTGAAGGCTACAGTTCAATGCACAATGTATAATGCACAATGTCTCCCCTCCCCTTTCGCAAAGGGGAGGGGCTAGGGGTGGGGTTTGCAAGCAATCCACAATCCACAATCCACAATCCACAAGGACTCCCCTCCCCTTTCCCAAAGGGGAGGGGCTAGGGGTGGGGTTTGCAAGCAATGCACAATGCACAATCCACAATCCACAATCCGCAATGACTCCCCTCCCCTTTCCCAAAGGGGAGGGGCTAGGGGTGGGGTTTGCAACGAGCAAGTTTAGACACTTTTTTATTATTAGGGCTGCCTCCAAACCCCACCCCTGACCCCTCCCCTTTGAGAAAGGGGAGGGGAAACGCTCAATTCAATGCACAATCAACAATCAACCTGTGTTTAGATAAAATGCCCACGCTCGGCTATCTGCGAACAAGCTCACATGGCACTCGCTAAATCGTTATTTCAAATTAGGCTTGCCCACCTGCCAGTCTGATGACTGCAACCAAAGTTGCGTCGAAGACGCTCAATGCCTCGGAGAGGCTGTTTGTTCGAAAGACCATGCAAGCAACCTCGAAGAGGTGCGCAGCTTGGTCACAGCAAGCATAGCGGCAAGTGCCTCGGAGAGGAACTTTCGCGGCCAAATAGCCAGTCATTGAGTCAGTCAAAGTTCCTCTACGAGGCACTTGGCGGATCGTTTCCCAGGACCAAGCTACGCGCATCTTCGAGGCACTTGCATGGTCCTGGGAACAAAGTTGCGTCTTCGACCCACTGGAGCGTCTACGACGCAATTAGATTTGAGTGACACATGGTTCGTAATTATTCATCGAGACGATGAAACACAGCGATGTTTTTCATGCCAAATACCTACTGTTAGAAAAAAATGATGTATTTTTGCAGTGTTAATTCGCATATACTATCACTACAACGAGAGAATGATGCTTATAATTAGGGTGACTCAACAGAAAGGATTACTTAACTTTCCAGTGTGGCTTCTAGTCAGTAGTTAAGGGAGTTAAAGGAATTAAGACGATTGTCTAGTGATGTGCCGCCCCCACTACCCCACTACTCCACTACCCCACTACTCCACTACTCCACTACTCCACTACCCCACTACCCCACTACTCCACTACCCCACTACTTAACTACCCTACTACCTAAAAAACGATGAAAAAATTAATAATATTTGCTCTGGCATTATTCCTACTTGCTGGCTGTTGGCAGAATCGCACAGTCTCGCTGCGGCTAGTGCAGCTAGACTCGCTCATCGCCACAGCTCCCGACAGCGCCGCCGCACTGCTTAGTGCCATTCCGCCTGACTCGCTGGCCGACGGCGAGAACCGCGCCTACCATGCCCTGCTGCTCACCCAGGCGCGCTACAAAGCATATATCCCCGCCACCAGCGACTCGGACATCAACATTGCCATTGCACATTATGATGAAAGTGGAGATTACGACCGCCGCATCCGTTCGTTCATCTACAAAGGCTGCGTCATGACCGAACTTGGCCAACCCGATAGCGCCATGTTTTGGTTCAAGCGTGCCGAGTCAACAGCACGAATTGATGACCATCTTCATTTGGGGTATATATTGTTCAGGATTGGCGACCTATATCAGTACGAATTTGTTGCGTCCAGTCAAGCAATAGACCATTATCAACGCGCCTTATCACACCTGAGAGCGTCTGGCCAATCATTCTATGAGATGGCAAGCTTGTCGGAGTTGGCCTCATTGTCATGCCTGGCCGACGGGCACACCGACTGGCATTATATGCTCCCAGCCATAACGAAGTCATTATCACAAAACGATTTGAACTACCTCAGTGCCAATCTTGCCACCATGGGGATGACTTTCTATTATAACAAAGAATACAACAAAGCGATTGACTGGTTCTCCAGAATGCTCAACATACCCGCCTCGGCCGCGACACGTTCTAGATGCCACTTGATTCTAGCACAAGCATTTGCTGCGACAGGCAACACCGACTCGGCTCAGATGCACCTGAAAGAGTGTATCATCAATTCAACCACCGACAGCATGCACTTTTATAGAGCATCGGCCATGCTGGATTATGCCCTTGCCGACATGGACAGCTATTGTAGACATGAACAAGCCGCTGACGATATGGCTCACAATTTGTTGATTGCCTCTGAAGCCACCAAGCTAAAAGACACAGAGGACAGTTATATTCTGCAATTGAGCGAGAATGAGAAGCAGATCAACAATATGAGGATACGACTGATGGCCTTGACAACACTGGCTGTCATTGCTATGATTGTGCTGCTCAGAATCATCTTGAAATACAAGGAAAGAAGTGAGAACGAAGCCATTGCAGCACTCCGCGAGAGTGTACAAACACACAGGTCACACTCGCTGGCAATAACTGAGATGAGCGAAAAGATGCGTGAAAGCATGACCAGGCAACAAGCATTGCTCCAGAAGATGGTGTCGCTATATGAGCAAAACCTGCCTGACGAGAAGTTTGTGCCCATCATCAAAAAACAGCTGAAGGAATATAAGCCCGAGGCCGGATTTTGGCAGGACACATTCCAGTATGTCAATCTGCATTTCAACAACATTCTCACTCACCTCAAAGAGAATTACCCCAAGTTCACCGAGCCGTATGCCAAGGTCCTGGCTCTGGTCTGCTGCGGCTGCAGCAACGCCGACATCATGGTCATAACAGGCCTGTCGAGTCTGGCCGTTGTGCGCAACTACAAGAGCAAAATCACCCATGAGATTATGGGAAAAAATATCACCTTAAATGAGCTAATCGAGCAATTCAGATCCAACAGTGGCGCAAACATAGCCCGGGAACCGTAACATTTCACACTTTTTAGCAATTTCAATTGCCCATGCTGAATGCCCATTGCTGCCGGTGGCAAACACCAGCAACAGTGGGCATTTGTCATAGGCCAGGATGAGTTGGGGCAGACTCATCACGGGCGGTCGAAACACACGATGTGACGTAACATCTCGGCAAACACCTCATTATCAACACACTACAAAAGCAAATGTTACGCTTAAAATTTGGCCAAAATAGGGGTACAGCAGTAATTTTGCAAAAGATATGTTGAACCACAAAAAACTGAAGACATGAAATCACTGAAAATGATTATGCTTCTGCTGCTCGTTTTTGCAGCATCATCATTCGGCAATGAGCCGAACGGGACAAAAGATGAGAAACTGATTGATCTGTCAGGCACGGGCATAAGACCGCACTTAGTTGAACCCACAGCCACCTACAGCATTTCAAGCCGTATGCTGACCATACGATTCGACGAAACGGACTTCGAGCCCTACACGCTGTCCATCGAGTCGATGTATGCCTCGTTGGACTACTATGTGACCACCCCGTTCGCCAGTCTGTACATTTCGTCAGATGTAGTTAACGTCACCCTGTACATTCAGACCAACAGTGGCGACCTCTACTATGGCTCGTTCGAGGCCACCGGCAACACAAGCATGGAGTAGAAGATGGTTGCGGGAGGGGGTGGATGTGCCCCGTCAACTTCACGATAATCCGGCACATCCCCCCCCGCCTCGCAGCAACTTGAGAGGTTTATCTCATTTGACAACAAAGGAAAGACTTCATTGTGCTGTCGCAGAGAGGCGTTAGGATTTAATTGATTGATATTCAAAAGAATTTGAAATATGAGACCAAGAATCACAATTCTTGCATTTTTAACATTCTACTTGTGTGTGACACAAATGTCTGCACAGGCGCCTGGCGGTGTAGCCGGTGCTGAGCTGTGGTTGCGGGCGGAACCGATAGCAGGGAGCCCTGACACGCTCTATCGTTGGCATGACTTGTCGGGCGATAGCTCGAGGATGAGACTATCCGGCGGGCAGGAGTTCACACAACGACGCCACGAGATGCATTCGTTCAACTTTCATCCGGCATTTCACCTTGCCGATACACACATCAGCGCCACACTTCCCCACACCAACTTGTGGCAGACCACCATTCTTGGTGTCTTTGCCTCGGACGGCACCGCATTCGGAAGCGACTCTTTGTTATATAGCTACGACTTTCCCGTTTTGCAGGGATTGGGTGCCAACCTTTACCGAAACTCTGTCACCACGGGATGGATAACGCACAGCTTCGGCACCACAGACAACAACACCTCGCTACGGGTGGTCGCACATCAGTATGCCGCCACTCCACACCATTCAGTGTGGAACAATGGTCTGAACGGTCCTGCGACATTCTCATTTACAGGAAATCAGTCTACTTTCTACTGTCCTGAAGCAATTGTTTATGGGCGTATGCTCTCGCAATTGGAACGCCGCCAGGTCGAGACCTACCTCGCGTTAAGGCACGGCATCACACTTACAGGCTCATATTTCGCTCCTGACGGCTCGCTACTGTGGGACTGTGCCGACAACAGTGCATATCATCACCGCGTCACAGGAATCGCCCGATGGCCGCAAAGCATGATGGACCAGCCCATCTCCACAACATCTTATGAGGAGGGTAGCGGGTATGCTAGCAATCTGCCAGGGAACGACTCTTATTGGAGACTCCGCGACAGCCTCTCCACCGACCGCCGTCTGTTGGTCATCGGCCGCAAGCCGAACTGCCCTCTGCCCGTGGGCGGGCATCTGGTGTGGGGCGATGATGGTGGCGCATTGACGATGACACAACTTCAGAGCGACACATTGTGGCGCGTGATGGGTCGCACCTGGCATTATGAGACCAGCGTCACTGCCGAGCCCGACACAGCTGGCAACCATGTTGAACTCAGTTACGCGATTGCCAACACCTTGTCGCCCTATTACACCAACCACTTGGTGATGCTGGCGGGTGAAGACAGCCCGCCCGACCCGGAGGAATCAGCTGTCATTCCCTGCGCCGGAGCCGACACACAGCGACACAAGCTGATTTTCGACAACGCTTGCCTCACTCAGGCATCAGGACAGTATTTCACCTTTGCCCATTATGGTGGCCTGCTAGCCAAGGTCACCCCAATTCGCGCCTCATGTGGCTACACCAGTGACGGCGGGATGCGGATTGATATCCTCTGCGGCACTCCCGTCTTCGCCTACAGCTTCACGTTCGGGGGGCCACTTTATGACAGTGACGGCGAACCGGACGCTAATATGGCCGAAGACCCTGAGTTGGAGGGCTACTTTGAGTCACGGCAGTACACCATCAGCGGTCTGCGTCAGGGGCTGTACCTGCTTACCCTGAGCCAGGGACGCGACACGACAGGCTCCGCTCCAGGTGGTGAGTTCGCGCCACCATATACCCAGCGATGGCAAGTGTTCATCGGTGTCGAATGCGACTCCCTTACCGAGAACTCAGCGACCCTGCTACCCTCCACGATGCGGTCACCCAGGCAGGCGCCTTCCAAAGTCACGGGTGTAGATGACATTACACCTGACAGACCCGACACCGCCGCTCTGTGGGTGACACGCAACGCGCACCGCTCTTTCACGGCCTCGCTCACCACAGAGGACAGCGGTCAAGCACAACTGCTCGTGTTCGATGCCACTGGCCGCCTGCTGGGACAATATTCGATGACTTTGGGCAACATCAGGACAGCAGACTTCACTGTTCCTGCACCTGGAGTATACATTGTCAAGGCACTGACCGACCACAGCGAGTGTTCTACCAGAATCATCAGTGATTAAGACTCAATGTGAGTTCAACCACATAATATGTCAAACACCGAAACTACAATCCTATGAGACCCAAGCTATACCACAATAGAACATTCACATGGGGCATCGCTGCCATTGTATTCTTGAGCGTCACTTTCTCGCTGCCGGCACAATCACTGACCGAGCGCGACTTCAGCCGTGGCGTGGCCGACAGCCTTTCCCTGTCGGGAATGACCACCATCAGCTTCGGTGACCGCGTGCTGCTGCACGACCTGCGGATGAGTGTCGCCGCGCTCGACTCCGTGTCCGTCCCGCCCATGGACTACGGCATGACCAATGTCACCGTGCAGGGCGAGGGTTGCCGGTTCTTGCCGCATGGCACACACTTCGGCGGCGAGGGCGCGACAGTGCGGCTGCGCTATGACCGCACCCGCATCCCCAGCGGCTACACCGAGGACGACATACGAACCTACTATTATGACACGTCGCTCAGCCGTTGGGTGGCACTGGAGCGAATCGAGGTGGACAGGGCAACGGCCACCGTGGTGTCGCGCACCACCCACTTTACCGATATGGTCAACGGCGTGATTGTCGCCCCTGAGACTCCCGAGACCGGGGCGTTCGTGCCCACGATGATGACCGACATTCAAGCCGCCGATCCCACTTCCAGGCTTACGTTCATCATGCCGCCGACCGCCAATAACCGCGGTTCGGCCAACCTGCAGTACCCGTTTGAGATGCCACCAGCACGCAACGGCATGCAGCCGAGCCTCGCGCTGACCTACGACAGCGACGGCGGTAGCGGCTGGGCTGGTGAGGGCTGGGACATCCGCGTGCCGGCCATCACCGTCGACACACGCTGGGGCGTGCCGCGCTACAGCACGGAGTTCGAGAGCGAGACCTATCTGCTCAACGGGCAGATGCTGGCCATGATGAGCGGGGGCTCAATGACTGTTGCGCACCGTCAGGACTCCATACCCCGCCAGAGTGAGCGGCAGTTTTTTGTACGGCAGGGCGGCGACTTCAGCAAGATTGTGCGGCACGGCGACTCACCCGGCAGCTACTGGTGGCAGGTCACCGACCGCAACGGCACGGTCTACACCTACGGCAACACCGCAGCGGCGCGTGTCAGCGGCAGTTACACAGGCGCGGGCGACATGCAGCCGCGCGAGGTCATCGCCGAGTGGCGGCTGACTGGCGTCCGCGAGACCCACGGCGACAGCATTGGCTATGTGTGGCAGGCCGCCGACGTGCCGTTGTACAGTGGCACGCTCACCGCACGCGAGGTGTGGCTCAGCGAGGTCACCGCCAAGAATCAGGAACACAACGGCCCGCACACACGCGTTGTCTTCCACAATCGGCAGCTGGGTAAGGCGGTGAGCACCAACAGCGCGCGCTACGGCTTCCTCACCACGTCGACACGGCTGCTCGGGAGCGTCGATATCAACTTCCGTGCAGACACCATAGGAGATTATGGTGCACTCCGCACTTACGCCATGAGCTACGAAGAGGGTGTGTTCCACAGTGATCGCCTGACACGTATCGACCATATCGTGGCGGGCGACACTGTCTCATTCCAAAAATTCAAATACTATGATGACGCAACAGAAATTTCAAATTCCTTGAGTACTTTTGCGGTTGATGCCGACTCTATCAAAGGCGGCGATGGCAACTCATCGGCCTTCCTGCCTCACAAAATAGGGGATATAGAGTTGCGTTCCGTACCTTCTGCATTAGGAGGCACATTTTCACGAAACTATAGCGGCTCGCTGTATGCTGGTGTCGGCTATGGCACATCTCCTGGAAAAACTCTGACTGGCGGCTTGGCGCTTGGCTATGGCCAAAGTAATTCGACAGGCGAAGCGACATTGGTAGACCTGGATGGTGACGGCTTGCCCGACAAAGTGCGCAAGACCAACAATGGGCTGGAGTACTGCCGCCAAACCCTCACCGACGGGGTTGCCACATTCGACAACCCTGTCCCCGTTCAGACAAACGGTGTATCACTCTCCAACTTCTCCCGCAGCAAGACTTCCACCACCACCATAGGCGGAAAGAGATATGTGGGAGTGTACAGCTTTACCATAGAGGACGGTGTTGATTGGATGACCTCTACATCGCGCACCACCCACTATTTTGCCGATGTCAACGGTGACGGCCTCGTAGATTTGGTTAACAACGGCCATGTCTATTTCAATCACATCGTGTATGGCAGCGACGGCAAGCCTAGACCCACCTTTACCAACACAAGTGTCGATACCCCAAGTCCCATCAACAACAACGGCGCAATAAGTACCATAGTTCTTGATGCGATTACAGAGGATATGGACACGTTGGTGGAGTCCTCGCCCATGCAGGACGTGGTACGCTACTGGGTGGCGCCGATGGATGGCACCGTATGTATTGATGGCACCGTGACCCGTCAACAGCCTAGTGGAATCTACGATCAAGAGGAGTACGCCCAGGCTGACTCGCTCCATGTCGCCATCGAGCATGGCGGTTCAGAGATATGGGGCCGCTCTATCGCCAAGGACGACGCCACGTCCTACACGCACAGTGTGTCGAACGTGAATGTCTATGCCGGTGACAGAATTTTCTTCCGTCTGCAGTGTGGCCGCCAGCAGTATAGTGACGGTTCGTTCGACAAGGTCGTATGGCCGGTTTCTGTCTCCTATGTCACTGACAACCTGCTGGATAGTGAGCCCAATGGTCATTCCCTGCATTTTTACAGTCCTGAAGAGGACAATGTGCCGCTCGTAGGTACGGAGCTTCCTGCCGACACGGCATCCATCACCATATTCAACACCTACAGCAAGCCCGCGACAAGCGATGATGTCACGCTCACTATCCGTTACACAGGCCACACCGCCCTGGCACAGCCAACCTATGGCGAATGGACACGCGAGGCAAGCGATACCACAGCTGTATGGTCGATGACATTGGGCCGCCTGCAGGAAGTGGCGGCAGAGAACGTCCCGCTGGCTGTGCCTGCCGTGTTCAATGACGGAGTGTTCTCATTCGAAGTCTCTTCAACGAGCAACGTCCGTTGGGAAGACGTGAGCTGGCGGCCGTCGTTACGTTATGTGCATGACCTCGGGACAAGACTTGACACCTCGATTGTCGCCGCCAATCCGCAGTACAAAATATTCAACAAGCTGGTCAAGGCAGGGACAATGTTCACCAATGGGAACACGCCGGTGACCAGCATCACGGTTACACTCAGTGTGACTCCTCACATGAGAAGTGGTTCCTATGAGGTCTTGACACTCAAAAACTGTAATGACCTGATTGCAAAAATTCCCTTGTCCCAGCCTTTTAGCCAACACACGTATGCTGTAGACATACCCGCAGGTGAATCCGTCTGTGCAGAGTTCTTTGCGGATTATCAGATAAGCCCAAGCCAGATAAATGCTGCCACGGTTCAGTTCGGTCAGAATGGTCCAGTGATTCCGGCCAGCGTTTATTGCGTAGATTCTGGTGGCGACCTCGGGCCGACGCACCGTGGTTGGGGACAGTTCGTGTACAACGCTGGGGGTAACCGCTACGCACGTCCAATCGTGACCGACAGCCTGTCAATGCCTCGCGACAGCGCCAGTTGTGACCCGCGTTCGATGAAAGTCACACTCTTGACTCCGTCAAACGATGACCCAACCTTCCTGAGGGGCGGCAAGCAGGACATATACATCCATGGCGACACACTGAGTGCGGCGCGCCTGACCGACAACCATGTGTTGCCCGACTCCACGCTCTACGCTCTTGCCGACACAACCTTCATTGTGGCTGGAACCAAGTTGAAGGGCACTGGTGCGCGTGGCATTACCTTGGTGTCAAAGTCATCAAGCACCGACGGCATTGCCGGTGTGAGCCTGGCAGGACTGTCGCTGTCGGGCAATACTGCCGGCGGTAACTGCGAAATTAAAAATGCGTTCATGGACATGAATGGAGACGGCTATCCCGACATTGTCACTGAAGGAGCCATCCAGTATACCAATCCCTATGGCGGCTTTGCGCGTGGTGGCATGCTCGACCGTACTGCCTTGGGTCTTGCTGAGTCCGAGGAGCGAATGTTTAGCACAAACGAAGGATACAACATCGGCTTCGGGGGCTCACCCATTTTCTCACATTCCACCATACGTTCCGGAGAGACGGCACGCCTCTCGGCCGAGAGTGCCACAGCCGCCGTCTCGCTCACGTTGGCCAATTCCAATAAGAGTGAATCGAAGATGTCCTATATTGACATTAATGGCGATGGCCTGCCCGACCTGGTTTCCCGCAGCGAGAACGGTCAGTTGTGGCTGCGTCTGAACATGGGTTATGGATTTAGTTCCCGTGTCTCCCTAGGGGTGTCGGACAGCATACAGACGACAAACGACAAGACTCAAACAGTAGGTTTAAGTGGCAGTTTCAACATAGGTGCTTCCAGTTTCGCGGGTGGCATCAGTGCTGCAGCCACCAAGACAACGGTTCTTTGCGCGTTCATTGATGTTAACGGGGACGGTCTGCCTGACAAGGTTTACGATGATAGAGGCACATTGAAGGTGCGTCAGAACTTGGGCGATGCATTTGCTACAGCTATAGTTTGGAACGGATTGGACAGCCTTGAACGGCATGGAGCGACCTCAAGATCTGAAAATGTCGCATTTACCTACAGCTTCACCATCACGCCGCCCGGCATCAAGATTGCCATCTCGCCCTCATTTGTTACCGGCAAGAGCATGAGCCAGCCCCAGCTCGAACTGCGCGACATCGATGGTGATGGCTTCATCGACATCCTTGAGAGCGACGGTGAGAACGACCTGCGCGTGCGTCGTTCCACCATCCGGCGCACCAATCGCCTGCGCTCAGTGACCAACTCGTTGGGCGGCAAGTTCGAGATTGACTATGAACACTCCACCCCCACCTACGGCCTGCCGGGCGGCAAGTGGGTGATGTCCAGTGTCACTGTCGACCGTGGTATTCACGGCAACGATTATGACATCCCCAACACCCGCCAGACTTTCGAGTACTCCCATGGCGTGCGTGACCGTCACGAGCGCGAGTTCCTGGGTTTCCATGAGGTGACCACCTGGCAGGTGGACCCCGGCAACGGCGATGCGCCGCTGCGGCAGACCGTCGAGGTCTACGACACCGCCAGCGTCTACACCGCGGGCAGCCTGCTCCTGTCCTATGTTGCCGACCCGCAGGGCAACCGCTACGGCGAGACAAGGAACACCTACTATACCTACGCCCTGACCAACGACTGCGACAACAGTGCCTATAACGGCGGGCGATATTCCTACAGCACAAACGGCTACGAGGCCAGGAACGACCGCGGTGTCGCCTACTGCCCTGTGCGCTTCACCGAGACGCGCCGCTACGAGGGGGAGTCTGCGGCCGCCGTCATGTCACAGGACTGGTACCAGTACTACGTCCGCAGGGGCGACCACGGCCTGCTGCGGAAAGTCCGCCACACAGTGGGTGGAGGCCTCAACGCGAATGGTGCGGGCACATACGACCGTCAGACCAATGTTGAGTACAGCGACAGTCTCTCGGGCACGGCACACATCTTCGGCCTGCCTAAACGGGTCAAGGTCACCGACAAGCGGGGTAATCTCTACCACCTCACCGAGGCCACCTATAACCTCAACCACTCCAACCAGATCACCCAGATCAAGAGGATGCTGTCCTACGACGTGGCTACACCAGTTGGTGGTGGGGCCGGCCCGATAGGCCGGGGTGACGGCACCGGGACGGGCACCAACGGCATCGGCGACGGCATCGGGGGCGGGACCAACAGCTACAATCCCGACCAGGAGTCTAGCATATACGCGGAGTCTTACCCCAACCCCGTCTACGCTATCACCGACTACGACTACGACCTCCACGGCAATCTCCATACCGTCCGGCTGCCCGACAATGGCAGTAACCAGCGCATGACCTATACATACACCTACGACGGTCTACAGAACATGCATCTGGTGGATGTTCAGGATTCATTGAATTTCTCCAGCACGTTCGGCACTTTAGATTACCGGTTCGGCATCGCCCGCTCGCACAACGACATTAATAATGCCAGGACATATAGCTATGTAGACAACTTGGGACGCGTGACTGGAATCAACTTCCCGAACGAGTTGCAGTTGTTTGCGAATAGCGGCCAATATAGCGAGACCCATCCGGCCTATTACACCATCGCCTTTGAGTATGAGCCTAAAGCCGATATTGATGCGGTTACCGGACACATCACCCGTCCCGCATACGCCATCACAAAGAGGCTGAATAATGGTGATGAACTGTCGAACCCGCAGTATGTTGAGAGCATCACTTTCGTTGACGGGTTCGGAAGACCAGTGCAGGTAAAGAAGCAGAGCGTGATTGAAAGTGTTAACATAACAGTCGAGCCTGTCTATGTCGTGAGCGGCCACCAGGTCTATGACGGATATGGCCGCGTGATTGAATCCTATCATCCCACTACAGATCCGCCTGCCCAGAGATTGGTGTTTCATAAGACACCTGATGCTGTGCAACCTACTGTGACTCAGTATGACGCGTTTGACAGGCCTGTGTCAATCACGCATCATGACGGCACGGTCACGTCCTACAGCTATGATGTCAACCCGTCAGAACACACCGAGGTGACTACCACGACCGACGCCAATCAGCACCAGAGCAAGGTGTATACTGATGGTGACGGCAGGACTGTCAAAACCGTTCAATATAAGGATGAGGGGAACAGCCAGGCATTGACCACCACATATCAATACGACGGCATCGGTCGTTTGACGGCAGTCACCGACGCCGAGGGCAATGTCACCAGTTCTTCCTACGACCTGGGTGACCGCCGCACCTCGGTCGAGCATCCCGCAAGCGGAACTACCTCATTCACCTATGCACCTGCAGGCAATATGCTGACCAAGAGGACCGCCAATATGCAGGGTACTGGCAAAGCTATCCGCTACAGCTACAACTATCACCAGCTGGACACCGTCTTCTATCCCGACCATCCCGAGAACAACGTCTATTATTTCTACGGCACCAGTCAGGATGTTACCGGCGGTTGGAAAGGGCGCGTGAAGCTCAGGGTCGACGGAACAGGGGCAACCGAGTACACCTACGGCAACCTGGGCGAGGTCACTAGTGAGCGCAGGACGGTCGTGGTGCCAAACCAACATGTGGCAACCTTTAACACCTCGTGGAATTACGACAGTCAGGGCCGTCTGCACAGCATGACCTATCCCGATGAGATCACAGTCACCTACGGCTACGACGCCGGAGGCAACCTGAACCGTGTGTCGGGAAGCGACGGCTCCCACAACTGCGACTATGTGCAGGACATACACTATGACAAGTTTGGCGACAGGGTACGCATTTACTATGGTAATGGTTTCAAGACCGCTTATTTCTATAACGCCAAGAACCGGCGGATGAATCGGATTGTTACTACATCAAGTTCTCGCGCGCACATTGCGCTCCGCTCGTTCGGTTTTGACAATGTGGGCAATATCACTTCCGTGTCAACCTCATCGAGCAACATGTTGTTGCCCTCCATAAGGCACACGTATGGCTACGACGCACTGAACCGTCTGGTCAGCGCGCAAGGACAACATGGCAACAACTCTGCCGGCTACAGTCTGACGATGGAGTATGACGACCTGTACCGCGTTACGTCCAAACATCAGTTGATTCAGCAGGACAGCGTACAATTCGCGGGCAAATTGTTTGCGGGATACAACCTAGATTATACCTACAACCAGACCGCCGGGAAGAAGTTCCAGATGTCGACGGTGTCCGACACCAACTACCGCACGGCATTGGTGGCACCGACTGCCAATGACAGTGTCCGTGAGTCGCATTCTTATGAGTATGACAATAATGGCAACATTGTTTACGTTAATACATCAAGAGCGAAGCCCGACATGACAACCCAACCAGATACCGTGCAGCGTACCCGTGAGGAGCGGTTCCGCTGGGATGAGGAGAACCGCCTGACGGCTCTCTCGCAGAACGGCTACGTCTCCAATTACTGGTATGACGCGAATGGCGACAGGGTCATCAAGGAGCATGGTGAGAACATGGCGGTGTTCGTCAACAGCCGCCAGGACGGTTGTGTGACACAGACAGGCCGGTACAGCGTTTACCCCAATCCCTATTACAGCTACGGCGATGATGGCCGTTACACCAAACACATCTACATCGGTTCGGAGCGTGTCCTGTCGCAGGTGGGCGGTGTGTATGGCGAGCCAAGAATTCTTGATGTCGCCGGACACGATGTGCGCATCAAGGTCGACTACCCTCAGATTCGCGCCAGTCAGGACTCGGTGATGGAGGCCGCCTACTCCCACTTCGACCTGCCCTACAACGGCACCGACCATGATAATTTCGGCAGGTACAAGTTCGACCTGCCGGGCTATTGGAATGGATCGTTGCAGACACCTCGTGACAGTGAGGAGGATGGTGATGAGGGTACACCCGCGCGAGCGCAAGAGCTGCTCTATTATTACCACACCGACCACTTGGGCAGCTCCACGCTCGTCACTGACGGCAACGGACAGTTAGTCCAACAGATAGAGTATCTGCCCTACGGCGAGGTTTTCCTCGAGCGCCAGAATGGTGACTACGCCACCCCCTACAAGTTCAACGGCAAGGAACTGGACGAGGAGACGGGACTGTACTACTATGGAGCAAGATACATGAATCCCCGCCTCAGCATCTGGTATGGCTGCGACCCGTTGCAGGAGAAAAATCCAGGTATCACGACTTATTCATACTGCCACGGAAATCCAGTCAATACAATTGATCCTTTTGGACTGGACACAATTCACATGAATCTAAATGCCGAGATAGATTATGTGAACCATGAAGGAAATGATATTAACGTCGTAATCTTCGGTAAAAGCGAAAGATTATCAGGTATTGACATCTCAAAGAGTCTCTATAATCGCAAAGTTGTCACCAATATAATTAATTATTATGCGTCGCAACTTAGCTTGTATGGTGTTAAAATAGGTAGTGAGCAAGGAAATGGTTCTGTACCAGCTTTTCATAGAGATGGAGTAATATATATCAACCAATGTAGCAATGGTAGTATATCAAATATCTTGAATAATAAATACAATTTGTGGAATGTGCTAGTCCATGAAGGCTTGCATAAGCTAAATGGCAGAGAAAGTGGTTATCTCGGTCATGCTAAAATATATTTAGATATGTTTGCCCATGATACTTTTCAAAAAACAACCACTGAATTTAAGTCTAGTGTAATAAAATCTTTTGTCGGATTGGTTTTAATGGCTTACCATAACGGAAACCAACAACAAAAGAATGAAGCAGTGTGGCTTATATCAAGATTTAATGCAGAAAAATATGGAGTGTCATTAAGCTTTGATAAGACACTTAAAAAAATCACAGCCAATGGTGCCGTATCCTTTAAACGTTATGATTTTAATTTTACTGGCGATGGATATAACATTTCTTTTAGAAAGAATAAAACATTTTAGGAATTATGTGTTTCGTTCTCTTTCTGGATTTGGATTAATATGCTTATTTTGTATGTCTTGCGTAAATCAATCAAATACAATAGAATCCAAACTTTGCAAAACAAAAAACATGTGGTATGAATATCTTTGTGAGAATGATTCAGATGATTATTTGTTTAGTTTTGATGGTACTTGCTATCGTTTTTATGACGATACAGTTGGTGTCTGGTTATGGTCTAATGATGTTATGTATGAGCATTACACCATGGATTGGGACTGTGACAATACAATGAACATAATTAAGTTGTACGGTGTTGATTTTGATGTTTTCAAGATTGATAATGACACAATATTCCTATACAATATATACAACGAGAGAACGATACTTATTAATTGGAGTGACTCAACAGAACGGTACCAAAGATATGTTCATTTCTATTGGGAAAAACCTCCACTCAGAACTGTTTTGCCAGATGAAATTCCTGTTGAAAGTTTTGAACATGATACGAGTATTATTTATTTTTAGATGCGACAGGGGACGGTGCTTTTGTCACGACATTTCTTTAGGAGTTTTATGACACGCTCGAGCACCAACTACCGCACGGCGATGGTCGCGCTGACTGCTGGCGACAGCATCCGTGAGGCGCATTCTTATGAGTATGACAATAATGGCAACATCGTTTACGTTAATACATCAAGAGTGAAGCCCGACATGACCGCCCAACCAGATACCGTGCAGAGGAGCCGCGAGGAGAAGTTCCGCTGGGACGAGGAGAACCGCCTGACGGCTCTCTCGCAGAATGGCTACGTCTCCAATTACTGGTATGACGCGAATGGCGACAGGGTCATCAAGGAGCATGGTGAGAACATGGCGGTGTTCGTCAACAGCCGCCAGGACGGACGTGGTGGCCTTTGATGAATTTGGTGGCTCCAACAGAGCGAGACGGATTACCCCTGTAGCGGCGGCGCAGCACTATAACCCCTCACCTGGCCTCTCCCCTGCCAGGAGAGAGGGACTTTCTGCCTAGCTGCAACCCTCCTGCCGGGGTGGCGAATCACGCGGCGCGCCGCGTCCCCACGAGGATGCAATGGGCTTTCCACAAAATTTCCTCAAACATAATTCTATTTTGAAATTTTGATAATTTTCTGCAATTTTTGAAAAAAGAATTTGTTTTCTTTGGATTTTATATTATATTTGCAGTCCCAAATACACTTAGAGCTATGATACAGGAAATCCGCATCAAGAACTTTCTTTCGTTTAAAGACGAAGTTAAGCTTAGTTTCGAAGCTTCGAAAGACAATCTTGCAGAAGAATCTCAAGTGGTTCAAATCAATGAGAACACAAGGCTTCTGCGTTTCGCCATTATTTATGGCTATAATGCCTCAGGTAAGTCGAACTTACTAGGGGTGTTTGATTTCTTGTCTCAGTTTTGGACCTATAAGCCCAAAGACGTAGATATAAAAACAGGAGTGATACCCTTTAGGCTGGATAATCAATCTCCTGACGAGCCATCAAGCTTTGAACTGATTTTTTATGTGCAAGACACAAAATACTGGTATCAGTTGCAATTAGATGAACGGCAAGTTTACCTGGAAAAACTATCCTATTACAAGACCACTCAACCCATCATGCTTTTTGAGAGAGTTTTGCAAGACGGGCAGTCGGTAGTGAACATCAATCAAAATGCGGAAAAAATCAGCGCTGCTGCCAAAGAACTGATTACAATTAATTGTCTGAAGAATCTTTCTTTCTTCGTTGCCAGAAATCAGGTGAACGTGAGTCTGCCAATCATTGATGCCGCCAAAGATTGGATGAAAAACAATGTGATGCCAGTAATCTTTCCAACTACGCCGCTTACATCGTATGCCGAAAAGCTGGTATCAAAAAGTCCACAATTGTCTGACCATTTGGTGCAATTCCTCAGTCAAGCAGATTTCAACATCACTCACATCTCATCGAATATCGTTGATCATCAACTTTCGGATGATGACGTGAATTATTTGACAGAGACTACTGGCTATAGTGATGAAGAGACATTACAAGAAATAGAACGCATTAAGAAAGAGAGAACCATCCGACAGAATAAAACCGTTTTTGAGCATACTGTAGAAAATGATAATGGCCGTGAATCATATCTACTGGATAAACGATTTGAATCGGCAGGAACACTAAGGACTTTTGGGATTGAAACAGCTATTTATGAAGCATTAACAACAGTATCTGTCTTACCGATAGATGAGATTGACGCGTCATTGCATTCTCGATTGTTGGAAAAAATTCTTTTTGATTACCTGAAGACTCCTTCAAGGTCTCAAATGATAGTAGCAACTCATAACGACGGTTTGCTGGATCTGGTCGACGATCTCATCAGAAAGGATTCAGTGTGGTTCACCAACAAAGACAAGGCTGGCGTTACTGAACTGTACAAACTCACCGATTTCAGAGGAGTCAACCGCTTATCTTCTATCCGTGAGGCATATCGCAATAAGAGGTTTGGTGCTACAATGAACTAATATGGCAAAGGAAAGAGAATTGGTTGGTTCGATTGAACAACAACGATACTTTAAAGCCGCTCCCCATGTTACAGCCGAAGAGGACGAAGGCACGAGAGAGTTGGGACCACTTTATCCATTCCTTATAAGCGGTGGTACGAATACTGAACGTTATTATTTCACACACATCAACGACACTACAGCGTATAAATTCAACATTATACCCAAGTATTTTGGCAATGAGTCAAGTTATACTGAAATTTTCCCCGGGAGAATAAGGAATATACTTAAAAATAATGTCGGCGCGAAGGTCTATTGCATTTTTGATTTAGATACAGTTTATAGTAATAAAACAAACCAAGATAAGCATAAGGCCTTTCAAGAGAGCGTGTCGGAAGAAATAAGAGATGGGTCTGTAGTATTATGTCCTAGTATGCCCAGCATAGAGTATTGGTTTCTCTTGCACTTTGAGAACTATACGGACTTGATAAAAAGTTGTGGCACCAAAATGCAAAGGCTATTAGCACCTCACATGATGCCATTCTTCCCTGACACCAACAAGAAATTGATAAATCTGTTAAAAGACAAGAAGTATATCAACAAACCTACTTGGGTCATTGCTCTTTGTGCTGACGGGAAACTGGAAACAGCTATTAAACGGGCTGAAGATAATATCAAAACAGCGATAGAACTAGGAAATCTGGACAAACAATCTTATTCGTTTGTCTATAAAGCTTTTAAGCAAGAGTAAGACTAAACTGCAATTTTTAGGAGCTCGCGTTATAGATAGTGATTATCGCATGAGTATGACAGGGTGGTCTCTTGACCCGGCAATTCTGCAAGAGATTTGACGCGCTCGAGCACAAACTGCCGCACGGCGGTGGTCGCGCCGACGGCTGTCGACAGCATCCATGAGGCGCACCACTATGAATAAGATCGCAACATCATTATCGCCGGCACGGTGCGAGTCAAGCCCGACATGACCATGCAGCCCGATACCGTGCAGCGTGCCCGTGACGAGCGGTGCGAGCCTCCCCCTCCCCTTTGGGAAGAGGCCGCTGAAAAAGTACAGGCAAATAATTGATTTGCTTCACGATGGTTATATTCAGACCTAGATTTGAATAAATTAACTGCAAATTTCGTGATATTTCAAATTATATCCAAGAAATATTGCGCCCGTTCGGTTGCGAGCTAAAGGTTCGCGGTTTATTCGCGTAATTCGCGGTTTATTACTTTTTCAGCAGCCTCTTGGGAAAGGGGAGGGGAGGCTGCCTGGCAGTCATTGTATTGAGCATTGCCGCATTGCCTCCAAACCCCACCCCTGACCCCTCCCCTTTGGGAAAGGGGAGGGGAGGCTGCCAGGCAGTCATTGTGCACTGCCGCATTGCCGCATTGCCGCCAAACCCCACCCCTGACCCCTCCCCTTTGGGAAAGGGGAGGGGAGGCTGCCTGGCAGTCATTGTGCAATGAGCATTGTGCATTGCCGCCAAACCCCACCCCTGACCCCTCCCCTTTGGGAAAGGGGAGGGGAAACCGCAATCGCCGAATAGTTAGCTAACAACTAAAAACTCACTTGCCCAGCATGATGTTGATGACGGCGTTGACATCGGCGATGTCGACGTTGCCGTTGCCGGTGACGTCGGCTGCCGGCACCATAGCGGCCTTGCCGAGCATGATGTTGATAACGGCGTTGACATCGGCGATGTCAACCACATCGTTACCGGTGACATCACCGGTGATCCCCACCACAGGCTCGTTGGGCGTGACCCCCTTGCCAATCTTGTAGACAGCCATGCCGTTGTAGCACTTGAAGGTGAACAGTGTGACACAAGGCTCACCGCCCTCCTCACCATACTCCACATTGAAGCAGTGCACACGGTTGCCACCGTCGGACATCTCGCCCAGGCCATTGGCCGGGATGGTCCAATAGAGCTGCATGCCGGGGATGGACATGCCCTCGCCCAGCTCGCAGATGTTGGCCTGACAAGCACGCATGAGACCCGCATCGGTCGTTCCTGAGTACTGCGCCATGGCGTAGACCAGGAAGTTGCGGTCGTCAAGGGTAAACTCGGCACAGCCGTTGGCACCCACCTCATAGGGAGACAGCGCGGGGTCAACCCCGTCGAACGAGTCGATGAGCGTGCCGGTCACATCATAGAGCGCCGGTGCGCCATTGAAGCCGTCGACATAGAAGAGTTCGCCCGCATAGGGGTCATCGGCATTGGGGTCATAGCACATCTTGACCGTCGGCCCATAGGCCCACTGCGTGACTGTCTCGGGATAGAAGTCGACGATGTCAAGATAGGTGTCGCCATCAAATCCACCCTCGACATACTCGAAGCTGTCGCCCTGTCCGACATACCAACGGTAGACAGTGGGCGAGTTGGCCGCTGCGCTCATGATGGTGCATCCGGCCTCCTGCAGGGTGATGTCGCCCAGCACGTCGTAGTAGTCGGTGCGCAGGACGATGTCCTTGGGCAACTTACCCAGCAAGGTCAGCTCGCCCGACTCGGTGTCGAGGCTATAGAACGGCACACTGACCGACCCCTCGGCCTCGCTGGTGTAGGGCGCCACCCAGACGTGCCCGAAGTTGTCGACACCAATCGAATTGACCCCCAGGAAAGTCATGTAGGGCTGTCCGTCGAGTGTCACATCGAGCGGCGGCAACTCGGTACCGTCCTCAACCTTGAAACGGTAGATGACCGATGCACTACCCAGGGTGTCGGTGCCCTGAATGATGGTTTTGGCCTCGCTGCGGGCCACATAGATGATGTCGCCCGCCATGACAGCTGTGCGCGCACGCGCGTTGCAGGCATCCATAGCCGGGAACTGCCCACCGTTGTGGATGCGGTCCACGACCCACTGGTTGGCGATGTTGATACCGTTGACGGCATCATATTGCTGACCGTCGATGGCTGCCGTGGCACCCAGGGCCAGCATTGCCGACATTGCAGCAAAAAGTAAGATTTTCTTCATAATTGTCTGATTGTTTATTGGGTTATTAATTAGTGAGAATTCATTTTCCTAGCATCATGTTGATGACGGCGTTGACATCGGCGATGTCGATGCCACCGTCGCCGGTCACATCACCCGCCGGTGTTGACTCGGCCTTGCCGAGCATGATGTTGATGACGGCGTTGACATCGGCAATGTCGACCTGTCCGTCACCGGTGACATCGCCTGGCTGCGAGGCGCGATAGACGTAGGTCATGACGGGCGAATAGTCGGTGTATTGCGTGGTCGAGCCTGTGGCCACAGTCAGGTAGGCAAAGCGCGTGCGCACATAGTAGGTGTTGCCGTCTTCCTGCCTGCCCACACCCGTGATGTCCTGCAACTCAACCGAGCTGAACGAGCCGTCGGTGACGGTGCCCTTGTAGGTCTGGCGCGTGGGGAAGGTGCTGGAAGCGCTGACCTCGACACGCAGCGATGTGATGCCCGCCTCGGGCTGCACCCGGATGCGCGATGTGCCATAGAGCACTCCCCCATCGACTGTGGGCACCAGCACGACTGGCACCTGGGGGATGACCTCGACGGTGCGGAAGGCGACCACCGGCGACTGCTCGCTGAGTTGTCCCTGCGTGGCCGTGAGACGGGCATAGTAGGTGGTTGCCCCGGCCAACACATAGGCCGGCACGGTGATGCTCGGCTCACTGGTAGTGACACTATATTTGACCGTGCCCATGTTGGCTGCGGTCGAGATTTCAAGCAGATAGGTAGTGCCGCCGCCCAGGTCGTTCCAGGTGATGGTGGGTGTAAGTGGCACATCGGTGGCATCGCCGGCCGGACTGGTGATGGCAATGGCGCCGAGTGTCATAGCACGCGCCTCGCTGGCATTGTCCCACAGGTTGACACCACGCGCCACCACGCGCCACCAGTACTGCTGCCCCACATTCAGCCCATTCAAGGCACTGATGGGCAGGCTGGCCGAGTCGACCTCAACGCGGGTCACCTGCCTGGTGAGTGCCGCATCGGCATAGACCTCGACAGTGAATAGCGTGGCTCCCGGCGCACTCCATCGCAGCATTCCCAGACGCGAGACACTGGACCCGTCGTCGGGGGCGACAATCACAGGCTTGGGTGCCTGCTGTGGTGTCGCTCCCAGCATGACCGGGGCATACTCGTTCTCCCAGCGGTCAAGGATGGTGACGGCATAGCGGTGTCCCGTGCGGTGTGCCGCATCGATGCCATAGGCAGGACTGTAGCTGATGCCCAACATGTAGTCGGGTTGACAACGGAACTGCGCATCGGCGACCGAGTCGGGGATGGCATAGACCACATAGCGCACATTCTGGTCAGGCGTCCAGCGAAGCGAGTCGCCGTCGAGATGCACATCGCTCACCGTGGTGTAGTCGCGGTCGGGCTTGAGCCAGGCCGGCACAGGACAGATGGCCGGCGTGGTGAACGCATAGCGCTTGAGGTAGTGCCGCAACTGCGTCACCCGTCCATCCAAGCTCTGGCTGAAGTTGCGCCAGGTGGTGTACTTGAAGTAAATCATGCCATAGACTCCACTGGTCATGGCCTGACGCATGACGTTGACCTGCAACAGATATTCCGGCAGGTCCCAGCCTGTAGTGCCCGACTCGCGGGCATAGCCGCTGATGTAGACGTGACGGTTGAACTTGTGTCCTACCATGCCCCACCAGTTGGTAACCTCGTCGTAGGTGCCGGCGGTGTTCCAGTAGACCTGCGGCGAGATGAAGTCGATGGTGCCTCGCGTGATCCATGCCATGGGGTCGCTGTAGATCTGATTGTACTGCCAGTCGCTGCCTGGGCTGGGCTCCACACCATATTGTGCGGCCACCGCCGGACTGCTGCACGCCACTCCCGCCGGACTGATGCCAAATCGCACCCAGGGTTTGGTCTGCTTGACCATCTGGTTGACATCGTGCACCATCTGGTTGACATTCTCGCGCCGCCAGTCGGCCTGACTCATTGTGCCTCCATCGGCCAAATAAGCATTATACTGCTCGGCATCGAGGGTGAAGGATGGATTGTCCTGATTGTAGAAGTAGTCATCGAAGACCAGCCCGTCGACATCATACTTGGTGATGATGTCGCGGCACACGTCCACCACGCGCTGTCGCACCTCGGGAATGCCCGGGTTGAGCACCGTCTCATAGTCGGTGGCCAGGAGCCAGTCGGGATGCGAGTTCTCATAGTTGCGAGGGTCGTCGCCCCAGGTGTCGCGATTGCGCGGCTTGTAGCGATAGGGATTGACCCAGGCATACAGCTCGATGCCGCGCTTGTGCGCCTCCTGGACGATGAACTCCAGCGGGTCGAACGCCGGCGCGACACCTCGCTCGGTCGAGCAATAGCTGGACCACGGCTCGTAGGCCGAATTGTAGAGCGCATCGCACATGGCACGAACGTGGAAGTAGACCACATTCATATTGTTGACTGCCAGTGTGTCGAGCATCTTCTGGCAGGCCTTGCGCATGGTGGCGGCATTGCTGGTGGTGATAGCTCCGCTGGGCCAGTCGCTGACGTAGGCACTCATCCACACACCTCGCGCCTCACGCTTGACGGTCTGTGCCGTGAGCGTGAGCGCAAGCAGTGCGGTGAGTATCACTATGACTTTCTTCATTTGCTTCTATTTAAAAGTACTGATCCTCAGGAGTTAAGGAGTTAAGGGAGTTAGAGGAGTTAAGACGATTGCCTAGTAATGTGTCGGCCTTACTACTTTACTACCCTACTACTTTACTACTTAACTACTTCAGAAACTAGAAGAGGTTGGTCAACCGGGGGTTGATGCACACACCCAGAATCTTATCCTTGTTGCCATTGAAGTTATACACCTTGCCGTCCTCGGGATCGAAGTAATAGAGTCCGGTGGTGTAGTTCTTCTCGGTCTTTGCAGCCCGGAAGCCGAAGTAGACGTAGTGCGTCTGCGGGTCGACAGCCATCTGCGTGGTGTAGACACCCTCGGCATCGGTGGTGTTGATAGGATCGGCATCCATCTGAATGAATTTCAGATAGTTGTCGTAGGTGACGGTGGCGTTGTCGGCCGGTAGCGGATACTGGCCGAATCCCACATCGGGTGTCGTCCCCTTAGTCATCCACACATACAGATAGCCGAGATCCTCGTCGATGGTGAACGCACGCGGCTGTGTGGTCTCGAGCACGATGGGATAGGGAATGGGGTCGCTGGCCTTGGCCCCACCGGCCACGATGTTGCCCGGCTTGAAGCGATAGATGCCATAGCCCGAATAGTTCTTTCCCCACCAGAACATGCCCTTACTGTCGACATAGATGCCGGTGTGAATAGCTCCGTAGGAGATACCCTTACCATAGTAAGCCAGCTGGTTGTTGACCACAAAGTATCCCGCCGTACTGCTGAAGTTTGTCTCCTCGACTGCACCACGCGTGTTGAGCGGCAAACGCCGGATGCCCGTGTTGCGGTCGGTATAATAGAGATATTCGCCGTCGACACATCCCTGGAACGGGTCATTGAACGCCTGTCCGCCCACATTGGTCACCATGACGTTGACATTGGTGCCATCGGCACTCATAGCAGTGATTTTGCCATCGCCCAGCACACTGTTCTCATCGTTGACATAGTAATACTGTTTGCCGCAGTCCAGGATATAGACAAAATCTTGCTCAAGCGCGCCTTCGTCGGTGGCCGTCTTCTCTACTCCGAACACCAGTTGTGTGGGCATATTTCCCGAGCTCACTCCCATGTCGAATGCCATATTCTTAGTGCCTTGTGGCAACAGGCTCATGTCGACGAGCTTATAAGCCTTGATGTTTCCGCCCAGCTCGGCATAGTAGATGGTAGGTGCCGGCACGCTCGACCCGACCTGCACGTTGACATAAGAGTCCTCCAGGCGTCGGTTCTCTCCCTCGGTGTCAAACCAAGTGTGCAACTCGATTCGCTGCGAGCCGATGTTGCTGAATGTGAGCGCGCCTGGGTTGGAGATATTGCCTTGCGCATCGCTTGTGCCGTCGAAGCGTGTAATCTCGTTGCCATTGGCATCTCTCGTCCCTTCAGGGAAGATCCACTCATAACGACACTTGAGATTCTCGGGGTTGGGCAACTCCACTCCCAGCAGGACGGTAACATCATTGATGACCACGGTGGGAGCGCTCTGTTCTACCACCGACAGTGTGGGTGCAATATCATAGATGAGCAGAGGGTAGGTACGTGTGCCCACTCCATCGATTGTGAGCGACACTTTGTATAACCCCGCCTTGTCAAATTTATGCTTGGGATTGGCCTCGGTTGAGGTGTGGCCATCTCCAAAGTCCCATGTGATTGCTCCCGACTTGGCCGAGGTGTTGTTGAACTGAATGGTCGACACGACATAGAAGTCGAGCATGTACTCGTCACCGTCAACATTGTAGGTGAAATCGACATCTTTGCCCGGGAAATTGCCATACGTAGGCTCTTTATCGACACAAGCAGACAACACGCATGCCAAGAAAGCAATCAAACCAGTTATTTTAAGAACTTTCATAGTCATAGTGTTTAGTTAAGAGAAACTTCCTTGTTATCAGATGTGATGCCCGCCTTTCCTGTAGCCTTGTCGTAGACGCGGAAGTCGGGATTGAGCGTATAGTTACGCGAGAAGTTGACGGAATAAGTCTTTTCGGCGGTGTTATAAATCCACGCTGTGAAAGGAATCTGCTCAAGCAACTCCTTCCAGTAGGGCATGCACTCGCGCCGCACACTGGTGATTTTTCCTCCCGTGTCGTCGCTATACCTGCACAGCAACCACTCTGATGACTTATATACCTCATAGACATTGACTCCGGCCGGGGCCAAGTCGGGCGAAGCAATCTCGTGAATGGTGGTCACGCCATCATCGACCGAGATATAGTAGTAGTGGTCCACCTCATCGGTTGTAAACCAGGCGTCAGACTTCTGACCGCTCTCCACCACAGTGGGATAATTGACATTGTACTTGGCATTCATCGCCTCAAACTGCTCTTGCGTAAAATCATAGTTGATGTAGATGTTGCGCAAGTCGTTATAGTACGTGCTGTCCTTGGTCAAGGCATTCACCAGATAGGAACAGAACTCACCCTTGAACGTGCTGGGATAATACTCGTTGAACTTTTCCTCATCCCACTCAAGCGGATTGCTCCAAGTCTTGGGCTCGAGTGTTTTAGATGTCGGGAACGAGTCGGTCAACACATATTCATAGCCATCCCACACCGCTTTGCTGTGCGCATAGGTGGCCAACTGCTGGCGGCGCACCGTGTCGACAGTGGTGATGGTCTTGGTGTAGGACAATGCGGTGGTCAGGCGAGCCGTTGCCGCAGCCTCGTCGGTGCGTTTGGTCTGCGCCCACACGGCACAGTGGTCAATCTCGTTTTCAGCCGACGTGTAGTACATGGCCTTAAACCCCGCATAATTGCCCGCCTTGATGGTCACGGAGTTCTGCTCCCAACTGACCGTTGGCAGGACCACACCGATTTCCATATTGTCGGCAAATGGGTCGTGCACGGCACACGATGTCATCAACACCGCCGCAAGTGCACTCACACCCAACAATTGATATATCTTCTTCATCGTATATTCTATATTCGGTTAAACAAAACGCATCTATCATTCGCCTGTGAGCGACGTAATCTCGCCAGCCTTGTGCGCCCATATCATGGGCTCTTGCAGCCACTTGTAGTTCTTGTAGGCTCCCAGTCGCTGCAGCTCGGCCCTGTTGTACTTCTCCTCGGTCTCGGGGTCGTAGTTGAGTCGCTGAATCCAGGTGTTCTCCTTCTGCGCCTCGGTCAGGCCATCAATCCAGTAGGCGGCATACAGGTTGTATGGCCGGCGCAACTCGGGATAAACAATCTCGTTGGCATCGCCGATGCCATAGTTGTTGCGCTTGTTGCTATAGTGGTAGCGCCGCATGTCGGTCCACTGTTCGGGTTGGAGATACATGGCGATGTACTTCTGTTGCATCAGGTCGCTGAGCGAGAACTCACTGGGATTGAAGAACCAGTGCTTGTTTCCGCGGTTCTCCACCTTGTCGACCGACGGTGTTGATCCCGATCGGAAGTAGTCCTCATTGTTGAGGAAGGCGTTGACCTGTGCCTCCCAGTACTCGGCCTGCTCATATCCGGGCTTGCCACCAGCCACCGAGTTGCCGGGATACTTGTTGTCGGTGCGCTCGTTGTAGTTGGGGTTGGGATACTTCTCGAGGAAGAAGTCCAGGTGCCGCTGGATGTTCCACTGCGTGGCCTCCTTGGCCAGTGCGCATGCCTCGGCTTTGCGTCCCAGCCAGTAGAGTGCCTCGGCCTTGATGAAGTAGAGTTCCTCCATGGTGAAGATGGGATTGTAAGAGTCGGTCGCACCAGCATATGCTCCCATGTAGAGATGCGGGTAGTTGGCAATCTTATAGGATGTGCCCATGCCGATGTTGTTCTCGAGATAGCGCATCTTGATGACCTCGCTGGTGGTGGCGGCATCACGCGGACCGGTACGCGCGATCATCAACAAGGCGCAGCGCGGGTCGTTGGCAAAGCCGTCGTGCGCCCGTTCGCCATTGTACATGCCGCATTTTGCCGGATCGTCGGGCTTGCTGATGCCCAACAGGTCGACCATAAACCACTTGGACGGGATTGCGCTCCCGAGCAGGTTACCACGCGACTCCCACGAATTGATGATGGGCTGTGCCACACTCCACACGGCGTTCTGCGTGTTGGTACCACCATCCCACTTGTAGCGCGGCTCATTGCCGAACCATGCTCCATAGCGCAAGTCGCCCTTACGCCACTGGTTGATGGCCGCATCGGCCGCTGCTATAATCTGGTTGCACACCTCGGTTCCGGTGTTGATATTAGGTATGTTGCGCAGCAACAATCGCGCCTTGATGGCATACACCAGTCCTTTCCACTTCTCCAGGTCGCCGCCATAGACACGGTCTTCCTTAAAAGTGATTTCTTGATTGGTTGTCGCCTGAGTAATCTCGGGATTCTCATACATGGCAATCAGTTCGTCGCACTCGTCGAGCATCCACTTGTAGATAGATGCCTGTGTGTCGTAGGCCGGCGAGTTGCTCACATAAGCCTGGCTGCGCGGCATGTCGCCAAAAGCATCGGTGGTAAGCTGCGTTGACATCAGCTTGATGGTTCGCGCAATCAGCTCGTAGTTGGGCGAATTGATTTTCTGCGCGTTTTCAATCAGGTTTACGCAGTTCTTACCGATGTCGTAGAAGTGGCGCCTCCACATCGGGTGACGATTCATGGTCAGCATCTCCCACTCACACTTATAGGAGTAGGCACCGACCGAACTCTTTCCACCCGTTGTGAGCATTTGCGAGAAGTAGGCATAATACTCCGAATGGTCATACACCACTTGCTGAGCATAGAAGACAATCGTGGGCAAGCCCACTTTGGCATCAATAGAATGTGGCTTGTCGGGGTCAACATTCTCATCAAGCATATCATTGCAACCCAGCGTGAGCAGTGACAATGATAAAAGCAAGGAAAATTGTAATATCTTTTTCATCGTAGTCAGTCGGTTTTAAAATGTTGCTTTAAGCGTAAAATTAAAACTACGTGTCGATGGAACAGCATAGTTGTCGATGCCCATTCCACCCGGGCCGCCGGCCGTCGAAGCCAGCACCGCCGGGTCGGAACCCGTGTACTTGGTGAGCAGGAACAGATTGCGCCCAGTCAATGTGGCGCTCAAGCCCTTGACTGCCCACGTCTTCTTGAACAGCGGTGTGAAGTCATAGCCCAATGTCACATAGCTCAGACGTATGTATGACCCGTCCTCAATGAAGTTGGACGACACCGTACTATAATATTGAGAGATAAAGTTGTTGTCCAGCACAATCGGTGTGCGGTTTTTCTCGTAGGTGACTGTGCCATCGGGTGCTGTGACGGCCTGCACACCGTTGAAGATAATCTCGCGGTTACGATACTTATCATACAGGTGGTTCATACCATTGCTGATGAGGCTTCGGCCAGTGACATTGACCACATCGCCACCCTTGCGTGTATCGAGCAGGAATGACAGTGTCGCATTCTTGTAGCGGAAGCTCGAGCCTAAGCCCAACAAGAAGTCCGGCTCACGGTTGCCGATATACAACCCCTTCTGCGGACTGATGATGGGATAGCCATTCTCGTCACAGATGACATTGCCGTTGGGGTCTCGCTCGTAGTCCTTGCCCGAGATGCCTGTCGAAGACTCGCCCAGGCGAGCCACCGGGAAGATGTCGCCATACTGCGTACCCTGAATCTCAATAATGTCCTCAGGCAGCGAGATGACCTTGCCTCGGTTATACGAGAAGTTGAGCGTTGCTGTCCAGTCGATGTCTCGGTTTTTGATAATGTCCTGCGCCAGGGTAATCTCCATACCATGATTCTCCAGCTCGCCTTCGTTGCGAGTCTGCAAAATCATACCCGATGCCGGCGACACACGCACAGTGACAATCTGATTGCCCACACTTGTGGAGTAGTAGGCCAAGTCAAGCCGTGTGCGACTGTTGAAGAAGCGCAAGTCAGCACCAATCTCCCACGAGCTCGTCATCTCGGGGTGAAGGTCATAAGCTCGGCCAATGGTGGGATCGACACCATAGCCGCCATCAGGGAACATCACCCACTGCTTGTAGGTGTCGGTGAACTTGTATGGTGGGCCATCCTTACCGACCTTGGCCCAGTTACCACGTAGCTTGCCGTAAGAGAACCATTTGTTCTGCAGGTGGAACAGCTCGCTGAAGATCACACCACCCGTGACCGAAGCGTACGAGTAGTTGGTCTGCGGTGCCTGCTTGAAGCGCGATGAGCCATCCATGCGGTAAGTGCCCGACAACTGTGCCATGCCCTTGTAATCGAACCTCAGCTCGCCGAAGTATCCGTATTTGTTCCACTTGCTGTGGCTCAACACCGAGCGATTGAAAATCACCAGATTGGCATTTTCAAAGTCCACATTGTTGTAGCTGTAGTAATCACCACCGAGCTGGAAGTTCTCACCGTAGATTGACGTACTCACACCGGAATACTGCTTCCACTCCATACCGTAGAGGATATTGAAAGAGAAGTCTTGGGCAAAAGTCTTCTTGTAAGTCGCCAAAAATTGAGTCACCCACTGCTCACCCCTCGAGGGCGAGAAACTATATGAGCCAAACAACGACTGAGAGTCGGTGAGTGCGGCCTGCACATTTGTGTCATCCGGATTGAGCAAGTCCCCCTCGTAGATGCGAGGCACCGAATAACCATCATAGATTGAATAGGCCTTGTCGTAGGTGACTTTGCCCGTAAACTCCAGATCGTCGATGGGTCGGTACTGCACCATGCCATTGATGATGTAACGCGTGTCCTCGGTGCGGGCTTTGTCCTTGTATCGGCCATAGTAGGGCGACACCCCTGCGTTGATGCGCTCAAGGTCGGTCAACTTGTCCCAAGCCTCATAGCGTGCCCACCAGTTGACATGTCCCTCAAGCGTCTCGTAGTCAGCCATATTCTTGTTGCGTCCCCAATTATAGATGGTAGAGATGGGACTGCCCGAGCCACGCGCGGTGCTGTTCTTCAGGTTGGCCGACAACTGCAGTGTGACCTGCTTGGACGGGTGAAAAGTACCCTTGATGAATGCAGTGAGCTGTTTCTTGTAGTCCTTGGGGACAATTCCCTGATTGTTCATGTAGGAGACTGAGGCATAGGCACTGAACTTCTCTGTTCCACCCGACACCGACGCGTCGTACTTCTGCATCACTCCGGTGGTTAAGAATTTTCCCACGTTGTCATAGCAAATGTCCTCGGCACGAAGGTAAGGGCCCCAGCCACCGCTGGCGGTATTCTCCTTGTACATGCCCCGACTACCCGGCATAAACATGGACTGCAACTTGGGCACACGGGCTGCACGGCTCACCTCGAGGGTGGTCTGCACATTGACGCGTACCGAGCCATCCTTGCTGCCGTTCTTGGTGGTGATCATGATCACACCATTGGCTGCCTCCTGGCCATAGAGTGCCGACGCTGCAGCTCCCTTGAGCACGGTCATGCTCTCAATGTCATTCGGGTTCAGGTCGCCCAGCGATGAGCCTTGTCCGCGAATGGCCACGCCGTCGACAATCATCAGAGGCTCATTGTTCTGACTGGGGTTCATCGACGAGATGGCTCGGATGATCACCTGCGTGCTTGCGTTAGGCGAACCGCCACCTGTCGACACCTGCAGACCGGCCACCTTGCCCTGCAACGAGTTGGCAAAGTTGGCCGACCCTCCAGCAGTCACTTGGTCAGAATCGAGCTGCTGCACAGCGAAGTTCAGTTTTTTCTTCTCCTGGGTCTGTCCCATGGCGGTGACCACGACCTCGCCCAGCACTTGGGCATTCTCCTTGAGCTCGATGTTGATCACCGTCTTTCCCGCGGTGACCTTGATCGACACCGGTTCCATGCCCACATAGGTCACATCCAGCACCTCGCCGTCATTGGCCTCGATGGCATATCTGCCGTCCACATCGGTGGCGGTGCCGCGGGTGGTGCCGTGCACCTGAATGGTGGCCCCGATGATGGGCTCGCCGTCAGATGCCTGAGTCACCACGCCTGTGATTGTGCGGCCCATGCCCCACACCGCCATCAGTGCGAATAACAGTAGCATTAGTAGCTGTTTTCTCATAATTACATCATTTTATGTTAGTGTTGTTTTGTGCTTGTCAACTTTCAATTTCGCCAAAAAATCAGCATTTCACGCTACAAACTTACACAATATTTCACAAACAAAAAAGTGACTTTAATAAAAAAGCCACACATTTAAGTTTTTTTATATTTAACTACAACAATTTTTCTATTTTAACATTTTTACCCAGCATGAAGTTGACAACCATGTTGACATCAGCCACATCGACCACACCATCGCCAGTGACATCACTCGCTTCTTGCAACTCGTGGCTCACAAGCTTCCCGAGCATCACATTGACAACCGTGTTGACATCAGCCACATCGACCTCGCCATCGCCGGTGACATCCCCCAGGATGCCCGCGGTCAGGGTGTAGGCAGCCAGGCCGTTGCCCGGCACATAGATGTAGAGGCTCTTCTGGTTGGGGTGCTCACCATCGGCCACACAGCAAGGCGCATCCCACGTGGCACTGTTGACACTGCCCAGCCCCTGGGCAGGAAAGATCCAAGTGGCACGGTAATCGGCCAATTTCTCACCGCCTTCGCTCTGGGCAAGCATGAAACGGAAGCCCGTGGCACTGCGGTAGTCGCTATAGGGATAGAGCATATACCGCCGGCCCTGCAGCTCGAAGAAGGCAGCGCCGTTGGCCTCGGTACCCTCAGGGCGTATGGCGGCATTGGCATCAAACGAGTCTTGCACCTTGCCTGTGTCCAGGCTGTAACGCGTGAGGTGGGTCGAACCGCCAGTGACCCAGACGGTCTCCTCAAGTCCGGGATAAACACGTGGTGCCAGACCGAAGTACTCGGCACTTGCGGGACAGAACGACTGCGCCTTGATCACCTGCGTGCCCAGGACATAGGCACTACCGGCACCTGCCACCTGCCACTTGACCACCTCGGTGCCGTTGCTCAAAGCCGCATAGACGTGATAGCTGCGTGCCATGATGTCGCCTCTGACGTTGCAGTGATCCACGCGTCTTCCTGTGGTCTCGGTCGTAGTCATCGAACCGACAAGCGTGGCATGCCCCGAGTCGGGGTCGACATGATAGAGCAGGATGGGCGTGGTGGAGATGTTGAGCACCAGGTTGCTGATGAGCACATGTCCGGCATCGTCCTGAAAGATGTCGTTGCCAGGATAATAGGAGCACTGCACCACTCGATCGACCATCACCTTCTTGAGCAACTCGCCCGTCTTGGCACTGTAGTGCAAGATGTAGACATCGGCATCAATGGCTCCGGCACTACGTCCGATGACCAGCACACGGTCATTCCACACGGTGAAGCCACGGTTCATCAGTCCGTCACTGTCAAAGGTCATGTTGTCATAATCGGCCTTGACCGAGCGCACCCAACGGTTGTCCAGCCGCAGGCTGCCCAGCGGCTCATACTGGCTCACGTCACGCTTGATGACATAGCCTTGCTCAATGTTGCCCACCTCGCGCTCGCCGGTAATCAGCGTCCAGACCTGTGAGGGTGTGGACAGGCGGCCACGCTGCTGGGTGATGATACGCCAGTAGTAGGTAGCCTCGGCCGACAATGTGTTCAGGTCGACAACCGCTTCACTGGAGGTCAAGCCCTTGACATCGAGCACAACGTAGGCAAAGTCGGCATCTGTCGCCACTTGCAGGCGGTAGGTGGCATCGGTGGCATCGCTCCAGTCGAAGCGTTGCTCCCACTCGACGGTTGTGCCATCGGCAGGCGACAGCAGGGTCACAGCGTCGGCGTGTCCCGTGGGGGCGTTGACATAGGACGGTTCATACTCGTTGCCCCAGCCATCGACTTGCGTCACGGCATACCAATGATCAGAGCGGTACTGCTCGGGCAACTCTAAGGTATTGGCAAACGACACCTTTATTAAATAATCGCTCTTGATGCCGTCAAATTGCTCGCTCCAGATCTCATCGGCCGGCACCGAATTGGGGATGGCATAGACACCATACTTGACGGGCCGCACACCCGGGTCGTCCCAAGTAAGGACATCGCCCATGATAGCCAAGTTCTGCGGAGCACCCAGTTCAAAACGGTCTTTCCAGGTCAGGGCCGGAGCCAGGGCCTTGTGGGTGAACAGCGTCTGCGACAGGTAGTCACCGAAGCCCGAGCAAGTGGGGCCGCTGATGTACTTGGCACTATAGAAATTGACACCCGGCGCATTGTCCAGGTTGTACTGGCGGCTGTAGCGGATTTGCTGCAAAATCTCGTCCCAGTCGGCCTGGGTGTTGGTCTGGGCCATGAAGTAGATGTTGTGGCTGGCATAGTGATGCCGCCCGAAGTGGTTGGCCACATAACTCCACCACTGCGTCAACGGGCCGAAGGGGTTGGTCGCATGGTTTGTCTTCCAGTAGAGTTGCGGCGAGATGTAGTCGATGGTTCCCTCCTCGAGCCAGGCCAGCGGGTCGCTGTAGATGGTGTTGTACTGCCAGTCGCTGCCCGTGGGGCACGGGTCCACACCGTGCTGGGCAGCCGAGGTGGCACGCGTGCCGGCCACACCCGCCGGACCGATGGCAAACTTGACACCGGGACGCGTGACCTGCACCATGTCATAGACGTTGCGCACCATCAGGTTGACATTGGCGCGGCGCCAGTCGGCAATCGACAGAGACGTGCCTGACTGCTGCCACAGCTGGTAATCGGGGGCCGACGCATCGGTGGGCGTACCATCACCGGGATAGAAGTAGTCATCGAAGATGATGCCGTCGATGTCATAGTTCTCAATCATCTCACGGCACACGTCCACCACACGTTGCCGCGAGCCTTCGAGGGCAGGGTTGAACACCACGCGGGTGCCCACTTGCATCAGTAGGCCTGAGTTTTTCAGCGCCTGGTCCTGCGGCGTGTTGCAGTCGTTGCCACTGCTGTTGCTGAAGCGGTAAGGGTTGACCCACACATGGCACTCCAGGCCGCGCTTGTGGCACTCGGCAACGGCAAACTCCAGGGGGTCCCACCCGGGGTCTTGACCACGCGTGCCGGTGAGGTAGCTAGACCACGGCTCATAGCTCGACTTGTAGAATGCATCGGCCATGGGACGCGCTTGCAGGCAGATGCCGTTCATGTTGGCAGCCTCAAAGCCGTCGAGCAAGTCGGTGAGTTGTTTCTTCTGCTTGGCAATGACACTGGCGCCGGTGCCACGAGTCTGTGGCCAGTCGATGTTGCTCACTGTGGCGACCCACACAGTGCGCATCTCACGCTTCTGAGACTCTTGTGCCACTACACTGAGAGCCATTAACAATACAATCAAAGAAAATAAAAATTGTTTCATATTCATTTAGTCTTTAGAGATTTATGCTGCAAAGTTAGAAAATATTTGTAATTTTGCCACAACTTTTGCAACTTTTTCGCACACTCGATGCGTCTAATGCACGAAAACAAATTATAAAAGATCTACAAAGATGAAAAAAATCACATTACTGATTATGGCTACAATGATGGCCATCATACCCCCGAGTGCTGCCGACAACGTGCAACTGCAAGGCGACACTTTGATTATCGCCAGCGACGGCGACACGGTGCGACTGACCTCATCGCAGATCACCAAGAAACTGGGTATCCTGCTAGATGACACAATCATCAACATGACTGATGAGGTAGCAGAACCCATTGAGCGAGACAACAAGAGCGACTGGCGCGTTAGGATGCAAGAGGTTTGGTCGAGCACTGCCGAAACCATCGGGCTGGCCTTCATCTGGGGCATGGTCTGCCTCATCGCGCTCATTATGCTGTTCAATTACCTCAAACGCCGCCGCAAGTACAAGATGGTAGAGAAAGCCATCGAGAAGAACTACCCGCTGCCACCCTACATATTCGACGGCCATGCGACGGCACAGCCCGTGTGGAACACCCCTGCCCCACAGCAGCCCGTCCAAGGCACGCCTATCGAGGATGGCACACCCGTCGAACCCGCACTGGACGAGAACGGCACCCCCACTCCCCCACCTTTCAATGTACAGAACGACCCGTGGAATGGTCAAGCCACGCAAGCGACACAGCAACCGGCCATGGAAACGCCGCGCATCAACTGGCGCGCCTTCCAGAACAGTTTCATCCTGGTGGCCGTGGGACTGGGACTGATGATTATGTTCCACGAGACCATGCTGGTAGGCGTTTTCTCAATCCTCGTGCTCATCGGGTTGGGCAAGGGTTTCATCGAGTATCAGGAACAGCGCGACGCCATCAACGGCTGGCGCAACAGGCAGTAGGCCTCCCAGAACTCCCAGTTTTCCCAGAAATCCCAGAAATCCCAGAAAAAACAATGAAAAAAATCGACGAACTGCGACTGATAGCGCAATGCGCGCTGGGCGACAGCCGGCAAGCCTTCGGGCAACTGGTTGAGGCCTATCAGTCGCAGCTGCGCCGATTCTTGATGAACCTCACCGGCGGCGACGAAGCACTCACCGATGACCTGGCACAAGAAACTTTTCTCAAGGCCTACGTCAACGTGCGCAACTTCAAGGGACTGTCGAGTTTCGCCACCTGGCTCTATCGCATCGCCTACAACGAGTTCTACAGCCATGCCCGGGCGCAGCACCCCACGCAAGAGCTCGACAATGCCACAGCGGGTGAGGCCATGACCGACCGCTCGGCCCAGGCCACCGAAGCCAGTCTGACGGTGCGCGCGGCACTGGCACAACTCGACGAGACCGAGCGCGCCATCATCACCCTGTTCTATATCGAAGACCTGCCCGTCAAGCGAGTGGCTCAAATCGTCTCGATGCCCGAGAACACTGTCAAGTCGCACCTGCGGCGAGGCAAGGAAAAAATGAAACAACTGATTAAAACACCCTACTGACATGAAACACGACCAAGACGACATCCAGTTTGGCCAACTGCTCAAGCAAGAAAGTTACCCGGCGACCGACAACCGCTGGTTCACCCGTCGCGTGCTCAACCGTCTGCCCGCACGCCACCACCGCAGTTGGTTTATGACTGCGGTCTATGTCATCGTGGCACTGGTGTGTGCCTTCAGTTGGCGGTCGATGATTTTGAGCCTAGACGGCACGGTCACCGTGCGTGACCTGCTCTACATGGCCATCATGGCCCTGGTCACGATGTATGCCATCGTCAGTGCCGCCGCCACCGTCATCCACACCGAGTGACCTTCCCAGTGTCTCTGGCCAAAATGGCGAATTGGGGACGGTTCTTTTTCGCCAAAAGTTAAAACGAATTAACTTTTGGCGAAAAAGAACCGTCCCCAATTCGCCAAAAAGAACCGCCCCCACTGCGTCACTTTATTGTTGCCAGCCCTGGATGATTGAGCTGATGTACTGCCGGTCGCCGGGGCTGAGAGCTTCTAGGTGTGCCTCGATGCTGGGCTTATACCAAGCCTCGCCCTTCGTGAAGTAGGGCAAGATGTGGTTGTCCTTGCCGCGATGGCTGGCCATCCACTGCAAGAAGCGCACAGGGTTGTTGTCGAACAGCGCATTCAGGTCGCTGTCGATGTAACTGAGATCAACGCTCTTGTAGAACTGCTCCCACTCGGGGATGGCCTTATTCCACAGGTCGAGCACGCGCGGGTCGTTGATTGACTGCGTGGCAAAGGTGGCGAGACGCATGTTCATATACACCACCTCGTCGATGGCGCTCTTGTTGCCTGTGCGCACATCCTCCTTCTGCTCTTTGAGCACAAAGTGGCAGTCCTTGTCGATGTCGTAGTCCTGATGCCACTTGACTGCCCACTGTGGCGCACTGCGCTCGTCGGTCGATGGGTCATAGACCATCTCCTGCAACTGGTGCATGATGTTGAAGTGCCGTGGGCCGTTGAACTCGACCTCGACGGTCAGTTCACGCGCTAGGTTGCCCTCGAAGGTCTCGGGATTGACGGGCCACAACTCGTGGCAGCGACTGAGCATCATGGCGTCGCAGGGCTTGCCTTGCGCATCGTAGGTGGCCATCGCCGCATCGCAGCCCGCCCCGTTGTGGATGGCGTAGAAACAGAGCGTGTGCTCGCCGTCTATGTCACGCACGGCCAGCAGATTGATTGAGCCCATCTCCTCGATGAAGTGCTCGCCCAGCGGTGTGGTCAGTTGAGCCATCTGCTCGGCAGTGAGCTGCGGCCCCACGGTGTTGGCGATGTCGTTGAGCCGCTTGACCTCGGTCACCGGCTCGATGTCAATGCCCATGTTGGTCAGGAAGGCGAAGTCGTTGGTCTTCTGCACCCGGGCAGCCTGTTCGGGCGACTTACTGCCGCCCGTCGGGGTGGCGTTGCATGCGACGAGTATCACCGCCACAGCAGCCACTGTGATAAGTATTCGTTTCATGATGTGTTTGGATTTGAAAAGAAATCATGGCCGCGGCGTGGTCGCGGCATAGCCGACCGTGGTTGCGGCCATGACATTGATTTTGTTATCGCCTAAATGCTATTCTGGTTGCCAACCGGCGGAGAGGTCCTTGATATACTTTTGCGCAGCCTTGTCGGTCATCTGGCTGATGGCTTCGTCAAACACGGTCTTGCTGAGGTAAGAGTGAGTAATGGATTTCTGCAAATGCTCGACAATCAGGCCATTACTGTCGCGGTTCTTATAGATCCACTGAAAAAATGCGTCAGGATTGCTGGCAAAAATTTCGACGATAGCCGACATAACGTTATAGCCAGCACCATCGGCATATTTTTGCTCACCAAGCGTCTGTTTCATTTTGCCAGCCAGGTCATTGAGTTTGTCGATGCGGGTGGCATCAGACATGGGTAGTCGCGCGAGGTCGTCGATTGCAGTCGATGACTCATACTCCTCGTTGGGCGTTCCTTCACGCTTGACTTCTTTGCGGCTATCCAATGCGATATGCCCACTGCCGTCGACGCTGTAGGTCTCCAGTGTCTGCACGAGCCAGTACACCTTGGTTGCTTGGCGCTCTCCGTCTTCATTGTTGGGGTCGCGCTGCCAGTCAGCCTCCTTGACAGTCTTGTCGAGGGTGAACACCCCAGGCGCGGTGAACTTGAGATCAATATCGGTCATCTGCGCTCGGCCTTGCGTGTACCCATCGTTCTGCTCGATGTCGCTGAACTCGCCCATGTTGCCCAGTTGCATGAAGTCGGTGATGTTGCCATCCTTGTCATAGATGGCCATCATCTCCAGGCTGGCGTCATCGCCGGTCTCCCAGCCATAGAGCAGCATGGTGTAGCCATCAGGCAGCGCCTTGGCAGCAGTGATGTAGTATCTGCCGTCATAGATATCTCCGTCAAAGAGAAACTGTGCCATGGGCAGGAGTTTGAGTGCCTGGTCTTTGTTCAGGTCGATCCAGTCAACAGAAAACTCCCACACGTCATTGATGATGTTGAGGTTGCTCACATCAAGGCCCATTGCGGTGAGGAAGCCCAAGTCAGGTTTCTGAGGCGCTGCGGCTGCCGGCGCAGCCTGCTCGGTTGCATTAGTCCTTGCGCCATTGGCATTGCATGCCACTAGCGGCATCGTGGCAATAGCCACCATCAGGATAAGATTCTTCATTTTATTAAGATTATTAGTAGAGTTATAGGAGCAAAGTAGTGGAGTAGTAAAGTAGTTCTGCCGTTACCTTGCTGGATGACAACGCGGCACGTCGCGTCCATACATTGTGCATTGTGCATGATGCATTGAAAATTCAGCCGACAGCGTCGCTGGGCCCCCACTGCGCGGTGAGGTCGTTGAGATACTGCTGTGCGTCGGGGTCGCGCATCTGCTCGATGGCCCGGACCAGCGTGTACTTGTTGCGCCAGCCGTTAGCGAATATTTGCTCAAAGTGCTCAACCAGCAGGGTCTTCTTGCCGCGGTAGTTATAAATCCATTGCAGCAGGGTCTGCGGGTTGCTGTCGAAGTACTCGGCCAGCACCATCTGGATGTGGTAGCTCGGGTCGGCGTCATAGCCGCCACGACCCAACTGCTCATACAGCTCGTTGGCCTTGTCGTTGAGGCGCTCGATGCGGTTGGGGTCGCTAGCGGGCAACTGCCCCAGCCGGGCAATGCCGCTCCACCGCTCCACATCGGGGTCAACCTCGCCCTGACGCTTGACCTCCTTCTCCTCGACGAGCGTAATGCGTCCCTGGTCGTCAACCTCATAGGTGTCGAGCGTCTGCACCAGCCAGTGCACTTTGGTGAAATTGCTGGGCAACGCCTCGTCGCCTGGGGCGCGTTTCCAGTCGGCTACCTTGACGGTCTTGTCGATGCTGAACTCAGCCGGCGAGTTGAATTTAAAGGTGGTGTGGGTCACTTGTGCTGTCCCCTGGGTCATCTCGTCGTTGCACTGTTGGGTGCTGAACTCGCGAATGTCGCCCAGCTGCATGAAGTCGGTGAGATTGCCGTCGCGGTCGTAGATGCCCATCAACTCGGCTCCCGAGTCGCCATACTCCACGGCAAAAATCAGCATGGTGTGGCCTTCGGGCATTGCCTTGGCCGCCTCGAGGTAATAACCACCCTCAATCTCCACGTCGTTCATGTTCTTGACCATAGGCAGCAAAGAAAAGACCTGCTCGTCGGTGAGTGCCGTCGACTCCCACTGCTGGTCGCTGTCATACTTGTCACCCATGGTTTGTAGTTGGCTCACATCCACACCAAGTTTTTTGAGGAATCCCAGGTCGGGTTTAACAGGTGAGGCATCGGTTGTTGACGCCTGCTCGGTCGCATTAGTACTCGTGCCACTCGCATTGCATGCCAACAGTGGTGCCATGGCAACGGCTGCAATCAGTAAGAGATTCTTTATTTTCATAGTCGTACAATACTTAGAATAGTTTTCAGGCTACAAAAATACGCAAAGTTTTTGATTTTTTGAACAATTGTGGCCAAAAATCCGTCACAAATGCTTAACTTTGCACCTGAAATTAATAATTGCATGAGTAACTTATCGAACCATACGGGTGACATCAACATCCAGCGTCCCGAATTGTGGACATTGCAGTTGGCTCTGCACCCGCGTGTGCTGCGCTACATGCTGTTTAACCCCGGCCAGGACAATACGCTCATTGCCGGCGAGATACCGCTTGACACATCCTGCGAGAGCTACCTCCAGGCGGTGGAGAACGCCGTGTATGACAACTCTCCGCTGCTCGACGACTATGGCCGTGTGCGACTGCTGGCCGACACCGAGCACTTTGTGTTGCTGCCAGCCGAAGTGAGCGACGAGAACGTTGCCGACGAGCTGTTGCGGGCACAATATCCCGAACTGGAGGGCGACACAGCCCTGTGCGAGTTGCCGGTGTGCGGTGTGAAGCTGGCGTTCGAGCTGGCTCCAGACGTGCTGGGCTTCTTGCAACGGACGTTCAACATGGCCCCGATAGTGCACCACCTGCAACCGTTGTGCGACTACTATGCACGGTTTTGCCAGCGCAGTGGTGTCGGCCGCATGTTCCTGAACTTTCACGACGAGCGCATGGACATGGTCGTGTTTGACCGCGACCGCTTGCAGCTGGCCAACACGTTCCCCGTACGTTCGACTGCCGATGCCGCCTTCATGGCACTGCACGCCTGGGAAAGCCTGGGCATGGACGTGCACAGCGACGAGCTGCAGCTCACAGGCGACAAGGCCGTGCGCGACCAGGTGTCGCAAGAGCTGCGGCGCTACATCAGCTATGTGATGCCAGCCATCTTTCCTGCTGCCGCCATGCGTCTGAGCCATGACGCGATGCGTGCTCCGTTCAACCTCATCACCCTAGCCCTATGCGAATAATCCGTGGACAATATGGCCGCCGCCGCTTCGACGTGCCCACCAACATCACCGCCCGACCCACTACCGACATGGCGCGCGAGAACATCTTCAATGTGCTCGAGAACCTGGTTGACTTCAATGGGCTGACCGCCCTGGACCTGTTTGCCGGAACGGGTGCCGTCACCTTTGAGTTTGCCTCGCGCGGCTGCGCGCAGGTGGTGTGTGTCGAGAAGGCCAAGACGCAATACGACTTCATCCGCCGCGTCAAGGACCAGCTCAACGCGCAGATGGTCACGCCCATGCGTGGCGACGTGTTCCGCTTCATCGCCACTTGCCGCCAGCAGTTTGATGTCATCTTTGCCGACCCGCCATACGACCTGCCCGAGTTGCCGCAGATACCTGAACTGATCATGGACTCGGCAATGGTCAAGCCCGGCACACTCATCATCGTGGAGCACTCGCGAGCCAACGACTTCGCTTCGCTGCCGCACTTTGTGCAACACCGTGCTTATGGCAAGGTGAATTTCTCCATCTTCTCAATGCACAATGCATGATGCACACGACCAGCGCAGCGGTCAACCAGCACGCAGTGCGATTTGAACTTTAAACTATAAACTTTTAACTTTAAACTGAATAATGGGATTCTTTGACAACCTGATGGGTGGCGGTGCTCCCGCCGGTGGCAACAATGCCTACTCGGTGCCCATCCCCTACATTCCCCAGAACCTGCAGCAACTGCAGCAGATGCCTTTCGCCGCACTGACCAACGAGTTTGAAGTGGCGGCCCTGACTGTGGCCGTGTTGTGCAACTACTGCCAGAACCCCCAAGCCACGGTCGAGATGCTCAACTACCTGCGTGGCCCGCGCCCCCTGTCGCCCATGGAGGTGCAGTTCTTGCGCGACCGCTTGGCCGGCAAGCCGTGGAAGATGGTGTCCTATCTCAACGGAACGTCGCCACAGAACAACTACACCCCGGCCCAGCCTCTGTCCATCACGGTGATGACCACACCCTACACCTACCAGAACCAGGACATGGCCACGCTCTACATCCCGTCGAGCGGGGCAGACAGCCCTCGCCAGCTGGACTTGCGCCGCAAGCCCAGCACGGGACAGTGGTTCGTGTGGCTGACCGACGGACTGATGCCCGACATTCGCATCCCCGTCAACCAGGACCCTTGGGCTTGAATCTAAGCCCATTCCTGGCTCTCGATTCCTGCTACATGCAACATGTTTGCCACAAAGGGTCAGGCCCTCTGTTGCCAGTGCCGGCACAGAGGGCCTGACTCCATTGACATCTTGTATCTGTTCAGCGATTCTGCGTTTCCCCTCCCCTTTCCCAAAGGGGAGGGGAGGCTCGCTGGAACCAATCGCAGAGATACGACATCTTACTTCTTGTGAAAATTTTTGTAAAAATTTTTGGATTCATTAGTGCTATCGGTAAAAATTCATAAAACAAACTTAATCATTTTCAATTTTCAGGCCAATTTGCTTGACAATTGCAATTTGACCGCTATATTTGCAAGCGAAAAACCGATAGATTGTCATGAATAAGCGTGTCAACATACTGCTAGTGCTTGTGGCTGTGGCCTCATTGGTCGCGTGGTCGCAGGTGCGCCATGTGACCACAGTCAACCCGATGTCACCCAACCGATCGCCATACGACGCTATTGAGGTATACGAGTTTGACTATGTTGATGTGCAGCCCCAGTTCCCTGGTGGCGAGCATGGCCTGATTAACTTTATCAACAAGACCCGCGAGTATCCCTATCATGCCTACAAGAACCGAGTGCAGGGTCGTGTGTTGTGCAGTTTCATCATCGGTACCGACGGCAAGGTATCAAACATACGTGTGATTCGCGGCTCGCAAGACGAGACGCTCAACCGCGAGGCCATGCGCGTAATCAGCGAGATGCCTCGGTGGAAGGCCGGAAAGGTCGACGGTCAGGCCGTGGCTGTGCGGTGTGTGCTGCCCATCGCTTTCCGCCTGTAGTTGCAGTGCCCCTGACCGGAACACAAAAAGCAAGTCGCATCACATACGATTTGCCTTTTTTTTTCGTTAGAATAGACATAAGAACATAAGGACAACAGAATGCGCGTGAATTATCGCAGACTACATATTATCTGTATGATCGTGTTGGGCCTGGCACTTGTGTGCCAAGCTCAGGACGGCACGAATGCCTACAACTTTCTGAGCGTGCCCGTATCGAGCCACGTCTATGCTGTGGGCGGACACAACATCAGCATCATCGACGACGACATCAACCTCGTGGAGCAAAACCCTGCACTGATGGGTGGCGAGATTGACAAGCAAGTGGGCCTGAACTACATGCGCTACCTGGGCGGAAGCAACTTTATGGGTGCGCGCTACGGCCAGGGCATCGGCGAGCATGGAGCATTCGCTGTGGGCATCCAGCACTATGGCTATGGGTCGATGCAAGGATATGACATCACGGGCGTGTCCACAGGACAGTTCAGCGCAAGCGACCTGGCGTTCAACGTGACCTACAGCCACGACATCAACGCCTATCTGCGCGGCGGCATCACCGTCAAGCTGTTGCACTCCAAGTATGAGACATTCAGCGCAACTGCCATCGCCGCCGACCTGGGTGTCAACTACTACAACCCCGACCACGAGTTCTCGGCATCGCTGGTGGCCAAGCACCTGGGCGGGCAAATCAAGAAGTTCAACGAGACAAAAGACCCTTTGCCCTGGGACATCCAGCTGGGAGTGACCAAGACATTGAGCAGCCTGCCGCTGCGTCTGTCGCTCACCGCCTATGGCCTGACCAAGTGGAAATCGCCCTACTACACCCCCCTAGACAAGAACAACACCAGCAGCATCCTGGTCAAGAAAGAGTCGTTCGGCAGCAACCTGCTGCGCCACCTGGTGTTCGGTGTCGAGATTCTGCCCAAGAACAACATCTATCTAGCCCTTGGATACAACTACCGCACGCGCACCGACATGTCGACCTACAACCGCAATTTCTTGTCGGGATTCTCGCTGGGAGCCGGCTTGCGTGTCAAGGCGTTCGGGTTCGGCATTGCCCTGGCACAGCCCCACACGGGAGCCACGACCATGATGTTCAACCTCACCACCACCATCGGCGAGCTGCTGCACTGAGGCTGCAGTGCCAGGCCGAAAACCCTGAGAGGGAGAAGTTTTGCCATACGCGTCTCCATCCTTTTTTGTTTTTTTAAGGTATAATTTCGCTGCTATATGGCGAAATTGTAGTAATTTTGTATGCTTTTAGGAGCGTGCATCAAAAATGCTCCTCTACAAACCAGATTTATGGCTGAAGATTATAATATCGAACAAGAAGAAGAACAGTATTCCGCGAGTAACATCCAGGTGCTTGAGGGGCTAGAGGCCGTTCGCAAGCGCCCATCCATGTATATCGGCGACACGCACGTCAAGGGGCTTCACCACCTGGTTAGCGAGGTGGTGGACAACTCGATTGATGAGGCGCTGGCCGGTTTCTGCGACACGATTGACGTTGTCATCACCGAGGACAACAGCATCCGCGTGAGCGACAACGGTCGTGGCATTCCCGTCGACGAGCACGAGAAGCTGCACAAGAGCGCACTAGAGGTGGTCATGACCGTCCTGCACGCTGGCGGCAAGTTTGACAAAGGCTCCTACAAGGTCTCTGGCGGTCTGCATGGCGTGGGTGTGAGCTGCGTCAACGCCTTGAGCGACTACCTGCGCGCCGAAGTGCGCCGTGGCGGAAAGGTCTACATGCAGGAGTACAGCAAAGGCAAGCCAAAGGCAGATGTCGCCATCATCGGCGAGTGCAACGAGGAGGACCACGGCACGACCATCCTGTTCCATCCCGACGCTACGATATTCCAGACCACTGTCTATGAGTATAGCATTCTGGCCACGCGTCTGCGCGACCTGGCCTATCTGAACGCCGGCGTGAAGCTGACACTGACCGACCTGCGCAACAAGGACGAGAAGGGCAACCCACACACCGAGACTTTCTACAGCAAGACTGGTCTGGACGAGTTTGTACGCTATATCGACGCCAGCAAGGAGGCACTCATCGACGATGTGATTCACATCAGCACCAATAAGGGCGACATACCCGTCGAGGTGGCCATGACCTACAACACATCGTTCAACGAGAACATCTACAGCTACGTCAACAATATCAACACCATTGAGGGCGGAACGCACCTGACGGGCTTCCGACGCGGCTTGGGCTCGACACTCAAGAAGTATGCCGAGGACAGCAAAATGCTCGAGAAGGTCAAGGTCGAAATCAAGCCCGAGGATTTCCGCCAGGGATTGACGGCAGTCATCTCGGTCAAGGTGCTTGAGCCGCAATTTGAGGGCCAGACCAAGACCAAGCTGGGCAACACCGAGGTCATCGGTGCCGTCGAGACCAGCCTGCGAGAGGCACTGAACATCTATCTGGAGGAGCATCCCAATCAGGCCAAAGCCATCGTCGAGAAGATTATCCTAGCGGCCACAGCACGTCATGCGGCCGAGACGGCGCGCGCACGCGTGCAGCGCAAGTCGCCCCTGGCCGGTGGTGGACTGCCCGGCAAGCTGGCCGACTGCTCGTCGAAAGACCCGGCACTGAGCGAGCTGTTCCTGGTCGAGGGTGACTCGGCAGGCGGCTCGGCCAAGCAGGGCCGCGACCGCAAGTTCCAGGCCATCCTGCCCCTGCGCGGCAAAATCTTGAACGTGGAGAAGGTGATGGACCACAAGGTGTTTGAAAGCGAGTCGGTCGTCATCATCTTCCGTGCACTGGGTGTGACCATCGGCACAGAGGAAGACCCCAAGGAGGCCAACCTGAGCAAGCTGCGCTACCACCGCATCATCATCATGACCGATGCCGATGTCGACGGAAAACACATCGCCACGTTGCTGATGACATTCTTCTTCCGCCGCATGCGCCCCATCATTGAGAATGGCTACCTCTACATCGCCAGCCCGCCACTGTATCGTTGCTCGGTCAAGGGCGGCAAGAACGAGGAGTACTGCTGGAACGACATGCAGAAGCAGCAGTACATCGACAAATATGCCGACGGAGACGAGAACAAGGTGCATGTGCAGCGATACAAAGGTCTGGGTGAGATGAACCCCGAGCAGCTGTGGGAGACAACGATGGATCCCGAGAACCGCATGCTCAAGCGAGTGAACATCAGCGACGCTGCCGAGGCCGACCGTATCTTCTCGATGCTGATGGGCGAGGACGTGGAGCCGCGCCGCAAGTTCATCGAGGAGAACGCCGCCACCGCCAACATCGACACCTGATTTCAATTAAGAATTAAGAATCTTGAGACCTTAAGTTTCTCAATTCTTAATGACTGATATATAACCTTTCTATAATTTTCCATTAACTAAGACCGTGAGACCTCCGCCCGGGCAATGCCGAGCGGAGGCCTTTTCTTTGTCCACCAGAATGATGTTGCTTATCCTGAGTAGTTGCACTTCGTGATTCCACTTCTACACCGTAAAAAACTGACCCAGAGAAGATTGAATCATTTACTCTTGCCTTACTGCATTCGTGAGACGAGTTTTTGCTCTGCCGGCGTAATCTCAAATATAGCATAAACGGCTTCGTCCAATTGGTGTTGTCGCTCGGCAGAGAAGTCAGATTCAAGAATTTTGGTGACGAGATTACTTAAACCGTCATCCTGGCGCTTGGTCAGTTTCGGGAAAGGCAACTCCTGCAAGTTCCCTTTCAGCACCTTGATATCTGAGAACTTTATTGAATAATAGTAGCGATAGAGCGAGGAATTCAGCAATGCGGCCACACTCTTAATCGACATTCCATCAATATCCGGGATGAGAATGTTGGCACTGTTCAGACACAGACACTGCTTGTCGTCGTAGGCAACTATAGGGTACTTAGCTATAAACCGGTACATAAGCTTTTCGGGTGCTCTAAAGTACTCTTCTTTAGCGCATTGCTGAAATGACTCTGGTGCGAAAAGGATGTATGATGTCCCTTTTTGCAACTTAAATGGCGCCACCTGTTTTCCCGTATACACAGGCTCCAGTCCCGTTGCCATTTCTTTCTTCACCTTGTTCTTGTTGTCACCGGTCACAATGCCCAATGCCCATTGGCTGTGTCTCAAGTCATCATGCCGTTTGCCCTCCATTTTGGCAATAATGGAGTCATCTAGATGGGTCAACTGCTCAAGAACTATTGAGCCTGCCTTGAGGTCCGACTCAGATAATTTTATATATCTTGTTTCGTTTCCTGTTGTGACGGTATAGGTTTGAGTTCTGGTTGGAGATGCCGACAGCTTGATGCTGAAATAGTCGGTAAACACCCCATCGAATCTGTCAGAATATAGGTCAATCCGCTGAATGGCAGTGTTGTACAGTATATACTTCCTGACATCGACATGTGTCTTGATCTTCAACAAAGATGTCGGCAGAATGAAATAGATGTTCCCATTGGCCTTGAGTCGCTTCAACGATTCAACAATCACCATGGAAGCTCGTTCTTTAGACTTCAGCTCAGAATAGTTGTCTATATACAAGCCCTCCTTGTCAGCCCCCCAAGGGGGATTTGTATAGATGTTGTCGAATTTGAATGGTATGCCTTGCCTTCCGGAATCGAACAAGTCTTTTTTCAAGAAATCCAAGCAAAACACGTTGGGGACAAAATCAAATTCTGAATATTTGGCAAGCAGATTGGTGCCAGCAATCATCACTGCTATAGGATTGATGTCAAATCCATAGAGACATTCAGGAGTATCTGTGTGAACAGCCAGCAGAAACGCCCCACTCCCACAACATGGGTCAAGAAAAGTCTCTCCATCGGCAAGGTGCTTGTTGTCAAGCATATAATCCACTACATTTCTGCTGGTATAATACTGCCCAGTCAGGTTCCTTTCGCCCTCGGCCATCAAAGACTGGTAGATGAATCCCAAGATATCATGATTACCTTGCCATGTTCCTGCAGGCACATCTATGCCCATCAGCTCAAAGCCGCTGAACTGCGAGATGAACTTTTTCACATTCTGCTTGTCTTGGATATTGTGAGAACTCAGGCAAGCAACACACAGCGAGTACATGATACTCTCAATAGATGCGTCTATCGTTGAGACCACTTGGAGAAGTTGATTAGCCGGAGCATAGTCAAGATAGCTGGTTGCAACAACTCTTTTCTTTGACCGAGTTTTATTTGCACGCTTAGTCAACTTTTGCTGAGTGTCGCTGTTTAACTTTTTCCAGTTGTACTCAGTTGCTTTGCTAATCCGTTGCATACAGCATTACTTGGAATGAGGAATCATGTTTCGGGCGAGACACGAGGCTACTTCTGTTTCCAGAGGTAGAGGCGGTCGCTGGGACGAATTTTCTGCCCGGTCTTGATGCTGAAGTGCTCGCCCTTGACGGTGCGTTCCACGGGCTTGAGGTCGACGCGAATTTCCTCAACTCGCAGTGGGAGGGCCCCTGTGGTGGGGCCAATGATGAAGATGTCGTCGCCCACGTGCAGCTCGCCGCTCTCCATGACAAACTCTGCCACGCCCAGATTGCTGAAGTATCGCACGGCCTTGGCGCAATACTCCTTGACATGGGTCGAGCTGGAACCGTACTTGTGCGACCACTCGCCCAGGCGCTGCCCCAGGTAGTAGCCGTTCCAGAATCCGCGGTTGAACACCTGGGCCAGCCGAGCATCCCATTGGGCTATCTTCTCGTCGCAGTAGGTGCCGTCGATGATGGCGTTCAGCGCCTCGTTATAGCAGCTGACCACCGTGCGCACATACTCCGGCCCGCGGGCACGGCCCTCAATCTTGAGCACACGCACCCCGGCATCCAGCATTTTGTTCAGAAAGTGAATGGTCTTCAGGTCCTTGGGTGACATGATATACTGGTTGTCAATGGCCAGCTCGTCGCCGGTCTCACGGTCGGTGACGATGTAGCCCCTCCGACATATCTGTCGGCACGCGCCGCGGTTGGCGCTCGCCCCGGTCTCATGCAGGCTCAGGTAGCACTTGCCGCTGACGGCCATGCACAGGGCACCGTGGCAGAACATCTCGATGCGCACCGGCTGGTCATGCGGTCCGCAGATGTGGTCATCGGCGATGACCTCGCTGATGCGCCGCACCTGCTCCAGGTTCAGCTCGCGTGCCATCACCATCACGTCGGCCCACTGGGCATAGTGCCGCACTGCCTCGCTGTTGCTTACGTTGACCTGAGTGCTGATGTGCACCTCCACGCCGATGCTGCGGGCATACAGGATGGTGGCCATGTCGCTGGCGATGATGGCGCTGACCTGGGCATCGCGTGCCGCATCCACAATCTGGTGCATATAGTCAATGTCTTCGTCATAGACGATGGTGTTGACCGTGAGGTAACTCTTCATGTGGCGCTCATGGCACCACCGGGCGATGGTGCGCAGGTCGTCGAGGGTGAAGTTGACGCTCGACTTCGAGCGCATGTTCAGCCCCTCGATGCCAAAGTAGATGGCATCGGCACCGCCCTGGTGAGCCGCCACCAGCGACTCCCACGACCCCACTGGGGCCATGATCTCTATATCACTTCGTTGCAGGTTCATTTCTGACATTTTGGGCGGCAAAATTACACTTTTAAGAACGAATACACAAACTTTCGGTACACTTTTATGAACGAACTTTGCCGCTATTATGAACGAAACCCTACTCACTACTGGTGAGACATTCTGTTTAATGCCGTTGTAACATCATGCTCAGTGATACGCGACAAGGCCTCGGAGTCTGGTTCGGCAAGCGACGAGAGCCTCACGGCCTGTGCTTCAATAGTGCGCTCAAACAAGTTGCGCACATATCGCGCATTGCCGAAGTCCTTGCCTCGTATCGCCACACATTGTTCCAGATGCTGCTGCAGCACAGTCTCGGCCCGTGAGTCAATAGTATAGTCAAAAGCCCGCAACTGGTTGGAGAAAATCTGCATCAATTCATCGGCGCTGTAGTCCTCAAAATGAATGTAGCGGTTGAAACGTGAGCGCAGCCCAGGATTGGAATCGACAAACTGTTTCATTTCGTCCTCATATCCAGCGAGAATGACCACTAAGCGGTCACGGTCATCCTCCATGCGCTTGAGCAATGTAGCGACAGCCTCCTTTCCATAGTCTTCCTTGCCACCAGCGACCAACGAATAGGCCTCATCGACAAAGAGCACCCCATCGAGCGCACTGTCAATGATTTTATTGGTCTTAATGGCAGTCTGACCCACATACTCTGCCACTAGCCCCGAGCGGTCGGTCTCCACCAAATGTCCTTTCGACAAAATGCCCAAATCCTTGTAGATGCCAGCGACGATGCGTGCCACCGTGGTCTTACCTGTACCTGGATTACCCGTGAACACACAGTGATAGGAGACTGTTGGAGTCTTCATACCCATCTCCTGCCGCCGCTTGTTCACCTCGATAAAGTGTTTAAGGGCTGCGACCTCGGTCTTGACCTGCCGCAGACCCACCAGCTGGTTCAGGTCGTGGATAGTACCTTCCGTCACTTGAGTCTCCGGCCTTTTCTCGACTGCAGCAGATGCTTTTAGATTCACATCGGTTTGAGGACGATGACGCATCTCGTCGAGAGTCGCGCTGATTGCGTCTGTGTCGCCTGAGACATTGGCAACAACTTCGGCCAGACGGGTGAGACAGGAACGCATCTCGGGGATGTATTTGGTGTCGCGGGCCACCAGCGCCAACACCATGATTAACCCAAAGTCGTCGGCTTGTTCGCTGCTGATGTCCACATTCGAGTTGCGATACACCTGCCACATCTCATCATGCGTGTCGCGCATTGCGTTGGTGATGTCATCATCGTGAAGCAACTCGAGCTTAAACTCCTTATAGGTAGGTTCCTCCTCGCTGCCTTGGAGCAGCAGGGTCAGAGCCAGCAGCAACTGCCCCTCGGGGGTGTCGAAGTCCATGTCGGCATCCAAGCCAAATTGCTCGTAGGTGTAGATGATGTCTTTGGCCAAGAGCAGCTTGAGTGTAACCAAGAAATCCTTTTGTCCATACTGCCCCACTATGGTGTCGCGGTCGCTCGCCTGTCCCAAGACGGTCTCCCGGAGCTTGCGGTCGCGGCTCAGCTTGGTCAACAAGCGCATCAGGCGCCTAAAGGCCACCTTGAGGTCATGAAACTCGTCATCGTTGACCCACATCTGATAGCCAGAACGCCTCTGGCTGTCCGACCCCCTGTCGCCGTACCAGTAGTCGGGATCGGTGTCATCAAAGTCATCGTCACCGTCATCAAAGTCATCGATGTCCCAGTCATAGTCGTCAGAGTCATCATCAGTCTCGGGCATAGGGTCTGGTGACGTGGCCAAACCACGTGAGGCTTGCCGGCCGGGCTGTGGAGAGGGACTGACAACAGCATCAGTGCCCGACTTGGACGGTGACTCCGATGGCTTTTTGCCCACCACATTAGCGATAAACAAAATCAAAGCGACCACTACCAGAACAACGAATACCGGCCAGATGGCAGGCCAATCACATCCCATAATGGCCATGCCTACTGGTATGCCGAATGCCATCAGGCACGAGCAGCCACCTGCTTGCTCAAGGTCGTTATTTGATTGTTTGCTCATTGCTTATTGGCTCTTACTTTATGTAAGACGGGAGTTGCAGCCTCCTTGCCATTATGAATTATGAATTATAAATTATGAATTGAATAATGCCGTCAGTCCATGAACTTCTGGAGGATGTCGCAGCGGCTGACGTAGGCGTTGCACTGGCCGCGGTTGGCACGATAGAAATCGGCCAGGGCCGACATGGCCTGATACTCGTGCGTGTTGGTGTTGTAGTGCGGCACCTGGTTGTAGTCGCTGTCGTAGCTGTAGGTGACGAAGGGCTCGCCCCACGGAATGTAAGCGTTGGCATAGATGCAACGCTGCCGCAGGTCGAACGAGGTGGCTTCCTGTGCGGCCTGCTCCAGCAGTCGCACCGCCTCGCCCACGAAGTCCTTCTCGTTGGCGTACTCCAGCGGACTGTCGTAGATGCTGTTGGCATAGCGCGTGAGGTACCAGCAGTTGCCCTTGCAGCTGGCTTGGAAGTACATTGTGGCCAAGTCATACTTGGCACGGGCACCCTCCTCGCCGCTGGTGCGCTGCACCCGTGCGATGGCCTCAACCATGTCGCGCGCAAAGTCCAGCTTCTGGTTGGTCTTGACCTGGGTGGGGTCCTCATGGACAGTGAACAGTGTCTGGTTGTTGAACCAGCGCGGCTTCTTGTAGTCGCGCCAAGCCATGTAGGCACTGATTTTGAGCGAGCTTAAGTAGCGAGTGTCCACCTTCTCGAGCCAGGGAATGGCCTCGTCAAAGCGTCCTTCGCGCAGCAGCTTGGTGCCAATCTTGTCGGCGAAGTAGTTGTCGCCGAACATGTTCGGCCCACTCTGCTCTCTCAGATATTGCTCCAGTTTACTGGCGGGCTTGCCCTTGATATAGCGCTGGAAATCTATCATCTGGTCGGCTGTCAGGCTGTCGATTGCCCAGTAGATGTCACGGCTCATGGTGTAGGCATAAACCTCACGATCAGAATAGAAGTCACGCTCGTGGCAGTCGCACCAACTCATCAACGACAGGCCCAGATTGGTGTTACCCTGCTCAATGAATTGCGGGCCCAGATAGTCGTAGCAAAGATTGATGATCATCTCGCTGTAGTGGTTCTCGCCGTTGAGCCCATATTGCCATGCCTGGTTGTCATACTCGTTGCCCTCGGCGTAGGCGAGCCACTCCAGTTCGCCCTTCAGGTAGTCCAGATATTGCGCCGTGGGCTGAGCATCGGACACGGTGGCCATGATGCGGCACACGCGGGCGTTGTCAATCATGCGTTCGGTGCCCTTGAGTTTCATGGCCTGATCCAGCAGTTTGATGCCCTCCTTGTTGTTGCCCAACAGTGCCTGGAGGTGTCCGGCTGCACTCATCCACAGGGCAGGCACCTTGGTCTTCTTTTCTTTGACCACTTGCTGTGCAAAGGGGATGAAGTCGCGCAAGCCAGCTGCAGCCTGTCGCATCTGCTGCACCTCGGCCTCAAAACCGTCGTAGGTGTCACCAGTGGCTAGCGAAGCCTCGCCGCTGCGCAGGCTCTCGAGGGTGCTCTGCGCATTGTTGACATAGTCCTGCACCAGAAAGATGAGCGTTGGCGAGTTAGGGTTAGCCTTGTACTCGTCTTTGATGCCCTGCAGGTTGCGTTTGTCCTGCATCATCCACTTGATGGACCGCATGTCACCCAAGTCGGCATAGATTTCGCACGCCTCACGCTGCTTGCCGGTCTTGAGCAGCGCGTGGGCATAGATGCCCCTTGCCATATCCCTGAACACACTGCCATCAGCTTTGCTCACACGTGTGTCCCACCACTTGATGATGTTGGGGTAATCCTTCTTGATCATCAGCGTGCGCATCGCCAACAAGTCGTACTGCGGTTTCAATCGCGTGCCGCTGTAACTGCGTGCCCGGTTGTAGATGTAGTTCATCGTGGTGTTGCGGCTGTCCAGGTCTTCCTTGGTGGGATAGGACCAAGTGTCGCCCTTAACATCATCGCACACATGCAGGTAGGAGCACAGCAGATTCAAGTACTGCATCATCTCCTGGTCGTTCTTTTCGCGCGCAGCCTTGATTAATTCGTTCTCACTTTTCTCAAAATCATCGATTTGCGGCGACACCCACGACAGTGCCGAGATGTCGTAGGGCGAAATCGTGGCTTCAGTACAATAGTTCTGCCAGTAGTCGAGCATTCCCTTAGTGTAAGTCTCGCCTATCTGGTTACGGTTGTAGGCACTGAACATGTAGTAGTTGGGGCGCATCCACGGCCCGCATGCCAGCGCTGTGACCACAACAGTAGCCACCAGCGCACTAAAGATGATAAATCGTCTCATAGAATTGGTTGTCATATTGGTTCAAGTATTTATTGTCTAGATGATAAATGATTACTTGTCGGTTGATGCTGCGGCGTTGTGCGCCCAGTGCTCGGGCCACCCGCTCAACCTCTTGAGTCGAAGGCTGCCACACCCGGACATGGTCGCCCGCACTCATCCATGCCGACTTGTCGCCGGCATCGCTCAGCACTGGGTTGTCACGGCTCTGCAGCACCAGATATTCATTGCCTGACAGAGGCTTGAACAGCGTGGTGTCTTGCAAGTTCTGGTCGTGCAAGATGGCCTTGAACTCGCCACCACCGAACAGCAACTGCCACCCGAATACAGGATAGGCTGCACACAAGGGCAGATTGTAGTCGGCGACATAACGTAGATAAGGCTCAACATCGCGATAGTCGAGGATGGGGTTGTGGTCGCCACTACGTGCAGCATCGCCTGTGTTATAGGCCATCAGTGCCCCCTCGTCGACAGGCGGCGGCTCCAGGGCCAGCTGATGCAGACGGATGGTGGCCGACAGGCGCATACCGCGTCCGGCCAGCAACTGCCGCACCTGACGCAGGAAGGCGAAATAGGCCTCCTGCGAGTTGCGCGTCCAGTCGCAGTCAATCTGCACCTCGCGCGGAGCGGGCAGGTCGTTGGTCTCGTTCATCTGCACGATGCGGTCCACCAGCAATTCGGCCACGCTGTCCAGCCCATGCCGCAGACAGTTCTCGACGATGAACACAGTGGGCACAACCTCGATGCCCTGCGGCACTGTGTCCTGAAACTGCAGCGTGGCATTGGGCATGGGCCGGCCATCGCGCAACACCACATCGAAGTAGCGGACATACATCCGCCCCACCCCATGCCGTGCCAGGAACGCACGCTCGGTCGAGTCGAGCGACAGCGTGGTGCGCCAGTAGTAGACACTGGGCACTGGCTGACGCACACCGCGGTCGCGGCTGCATGCCGCCAGAACCAGCAGCAGGGCGGTGGCCGCGAGCAGCCAGTGGTTGAGTGTCAGGAACTTGGACTGGGGCATAAAAGTTGCAATTTGCGAGTTGCGAGTATTCGAGTTTTTCGATTATTCGAGCATTCGAGCATTCGAGCATTCGATTAAACGACTAAAGTCTAATTGTACTTTGGCGATGGCCCATACTTGTTAGGCTTGGGTTCACTGTCCTGGACAAGCCAGACAATCATGATGATGCTGTAGGCAATGGCCACCAGTGCCACCAGCCCCAGCACAGCCAGGATGCCCAGGAGCATGTTGTTTTCGCCACTGCCCATGACTATCACGACCCATGCCAGCGGAACATACAACAAGAAGGGGGCCACGGCCCACCAACCCGAACGACCCGTGTCATGCAAGCGACGGAAAGTCACACCCAGGTTGGGCAGGAACAACGCCAAGCCGAGAATCGTCGAGGTGATGTTGCTGGGAGACTTCAACGGATTCATCGGCGCGTCAATGCTCCCATAGAAGCCCAATGTCAAGAAAGTGGCCAGAAAGCTCAAAACCACACTCACCATCAGATAGGCCAGCACCCAGTTCCAGAATTCGCTGCGACGGGCACGTCCAGTGAAGCAGCAATACTTCTGGATCAACACGGTCTTGATGGCATCAACAAAACCCATCTGTGGCTTGACAAGCGGAATGCCGTAGTATGGAGCCTGCTGATAGCCAGGTTGTTGATACTGCGGCTGTTCAGCCGGTTGACCCTGCGGATTCATCACTGGTGGCTGAGGGATATTTCTTTCGTCCATATTGAGTTTGTTTTGCTGTTATTTCAAACAACAAAGGTAGCAAAAATCGTGCAAGCATGCAAGCATATGAGCAGAAAAATTAATTTTGGTTTAAAATTATAGATTATCACTGAAAAAACATTAACAGATATAGTGATTTTTACCTTTTTTTAGTAGTTTTGCAAACTAAAATATTAAACAAACTAACCTCTATTACACTATGAAGAAAATTTTACTAGCATTTGCTGTGTTGGCCGGCATGAATGCCGCCGCGCAGACAACCTTTGCTGTGGGTGACTTGAAGTACACAGTCACCGGTGCGAACTCTGTCGAAGTGGCCGGGGCCGCCAACAACGATGTGATGAGCATCGACGTACCCGCCACCGTCGAGAACGAGGGCACAACCTACGACGTCACCGCCATCGGCGACGAGGCCTTCCGCTGGTCCAAAATCACGAGTGCCGTCATTCCCTCGAGTGTCAAGGTGATCAAGCACGGTGCCTTTAACGGTGCCGACCTGGTGAGCATCACACTGAACGAGGGTCTGGAGGTCATCGGCGACTACTCGCTGGCCTGCAAGAACCTGACTGCCATCGATGTGCCGTCGACAGTCACGACCATCGAAGCCAATGTCTTCTTCGGTGCTACAAGTCTGGCTCAAGTCACGCTGCACGAGGGTCTGAAGACCATCGGCAAGAGCTCGTTCTACAGGGTTCCTGTCACCACGCTCGACATTCCCGCCAGCGTCGACTCAATCTATGGCACAGCCTTCCTCTACTGCAACAAGCTGGAGACCGTCACACTGCATGAGGGTCTGAAGTATCTGGGCGACGGCGCCTTCAATGGCTGCACCATGCTCAAGGGCATGACCCTGCCATCGACACTGACCCACATCGGCACAGAGTGCTTCCTGGGCAACACCCAGATGGAGAGCATCCACATCGGTGCTGGTGTCGAGGAACTGGGCGAGAGCTTCATGGCCAAGACCGCTATCACAGCCATCGACCTGGACGCAGCCAACCCCTACTTCAAGCTCGTCGACGGTGCGCTCTATGACAAGGACGGCATCATGATTTATGCCGTACCCATGAAGGGGCTGACTCAGTGCACCATCCCCGAGGGCACGCTGGGCATCTATGGCGGTGCGTTCTGGGGGTCGGAGGTGGCCACTGTCACGCTGCCCGAGAGCATGCGTGCCGTGGGCGACTATGCCTTCTGTCAGTCGGCATTGGCCAACATCAACCTGCCCAACGAGATTGTCTACTTCGGCGAGCAGGCTTTTGCGGCCACTCAGCTGACCGAGGTTGTCCTGCCCGAGAATGCTCCCTACATCCAGGACGGACAGTTCGCCGGTTGCACCCTGCTCAAGAAGGTCACCCTGCCGTCGAGCATCCTGCAGGTCTACAACCACGCGTTCATGAATTGCAGCGGCATCACCTTCTATGCACTGGGTTCAAAGGCTCCCGAAATCATGGACTACTATGAGGACTACGACGACCCGTTCTACAACGTGTCGGGAACCTTGTATGTACCCAAAGGTGCCAAGGCGTCCTACCAGGAGGCTGGCTACCACTACTACTTCACCATCGTCGAGGGGGATGCCGGAACCGTCCTGCCCGTGACCACCCTCCCCGCCGACGGCGACACCATCATCACCGCCAACGGCTATGTGCCGATGAACGTCACGCTGACCTTTGACGAGCCGGTCGAGCTGCTGCAGGAGAACCCGCTGGTCCACATCCGCACCAACTATCTGTACAATGCCGGCGATATCCAGCCCGATGACAAGTGGGTGGCAACGCTGAGCGACGACCACAAGACGCTGACCCTGTTCGGTGCCGACCTGGACGGCTACACCTGCCAGTTCAAGGCCCAGGAGGAGACCGACTACTACTTCTCGCTGCCCGCTGGCATAGTCAAGAATGCCGCTGGCGACGAGAGTGAGCACATCTTCATCCGCTTCAACTATGAGCAGGGCCAGGCACCGGCAGTGCCGGGCGACGTGACCGGTAACGGTCTGGTCGACATCGCTGATGTCAACGCTGTGGTCAACATGATGCTGGGCATCATCGAGGGCACTGCTGCTGGCGACGTCACGGGCAATGGCAACATCGACATCGCCGACGTCAACGCTGTGATCAACATCATGCTGGGCAGACAGTAACAGCACAACACACTGGCGATGCCCCATCGCTATCAGTGCTCAGGGGCATCGCCAGTAACTCTGTCAACGCAATGGCGAGACGCACTCTCGCACACCTATCATTAATAACCTATCAAAAACAAAGAACAATGAAGAAACTCTTACTCTCGATGGTTGCCCTGGCAACCATGGGTCTGGCCGCCATGGCACAGACCTACAGTGTGGAACCCGCAGCCAACACTGTGCTGCCCAAGGTCTACAGCAACTGGGCATCAATGTCGTTCACCTTCAACTTCGACCAGGCCGTGACTGTGGGCGACGTGACAAGCGTCAAGCTCATGAAGGGCGACCCTACCACCGGCACCGAAGTGACTCCCGATGACGAGTGGTACTCCACCACAAGCAACGGTGGCAAGACCGTGACCCTGTGGGGAGCCGACTATGACGGCTACACCTGCACGTTTGAGTGCGATGACGCCAACTACTACCTGGTCGTTCCCGCCGGAGTGCTCACCGAGGACGAGATTGTCGTCGAGTACTACGGCCAGAACGCTCCCGTCCCCGCCGAGCCGCTGGTTGTCGTCGGTGGTGACCCCGAGCCCAACACCGTGCTGCCCAAGCAGTATAGCACGATGGTCAACATGGCGTTCACCCTCACCTTCAACCAGGCCCTGACCAGCGTCACTCCCGACAATGTCGAGTTGCGCGAGAGCGACCCCGCCACCGGATTTGTCATCGACCCGATGGATGCCTGGAACGCCACACTGAGCGGCGACAAGATGAGCGTCACGCTGTGGGGGTCGGACTATGACGGCTTCACCGACTACTTCTTTGCCCGCGACATCACCTATTACCTGGTGATTCCTGCAGGTGCCATCCAAGCCGGCGATGTCACCAACGAGGAGGACATCGTCATCGAGTACTATGGCGAGAATGTTCCCAGCACCGCCATTGACGGTGTCCAGGCCGCTGGCAGCACCGAGGTGGCCCGCTACAACATCAACGGCCAGCGCATCGATGCCAGCCACAAGGGCGTTGTCATCGTCAAGATGAGCGACGGCACGACCCGCAAGATGATGGTACGCTGATCATCACCACACAATAAGAGGAATCGCTACACAGTTCAGGCTGTGTAGCGATTTTTCTTGTTCCGTCATTCAGAGGACAAAGAACGGCGAGGCATCGTAGCGGGGCAAGGCATAGAGCTGGATGTCGCGGGAGCGCTGATCGGGCGCGTTGCTGCCATCGCCCACGCTGAGTCCACGCCGCTCTAGCGCACTGCGCATGGTGCTGAGTGCCAGTTCGGGGGTGTTGTTGTCGTTGCTCAGGTGACACAGAAACAGCCACTTGAGTCCCGTGTGATAGTGGTCGGCCACAAACTGTGCCGCCACAGCGTTGTCCAGATGACCCTTGGGACCACGCACACGGGCCTTGAGGAACTCGGGATAGCGACCGGTGTCGAGCATAGCGCGGTCATAGTTTGTCTCGATCATCAGGTAGTGTGCCTGCTGCATGTAGTACTCGGCACGTGGGGTGATGACCCCCATGTCGGTGGCCACGACAAACGTCTGACCGCCCATGCTGATGCTGAACCCCATGTTGTCGGTGCCGTCGTGCGAGGTCTCGAACGCGGTGAACTCCATGCCGCACAGCTTGAAGGGTGTCTCCAGCCAGATGGGCACCTGGAACTCACGGACACGCCGCGAGATGTTGTGGCGGCGCAGCATGCCGTTCATCAGTCGCAGGGTGCAGTAGATGCGCGCCTGGCGATTGTAGTCGCGCACAATCTTGTAGACATATCGCACATGGTCCTGGTGGTCATGGGTCAGGACCACCCCCTTGACTGCGTTGCGGCCGATGCCGTTGCGACGCAACTCGTCGAACACCAGCTGCGGGTCAACACCGGCATCGATGAGCACACCGCTGTCGGGTGTGCCGATGTAGGAGCAGTTGCCACTGCTGCCGCTGCCCAGGCTGATGAACACCAGCCCTGTGCCCAGCTCGTTGTCGACCTTGAGGGCCTCGTCGGGCTGGGGAGCCTGCGGCTGGTCGGCCGGTTCGTCCCAGTCAAAGTTGATGGTCGGTGTGCCTTCATTGAATCGGTGGTATCGTGTGGTATTCTTTTTCATTTCATTTATATAGCAGGAAAATGGTAGGTATCTTGCCGAAGTCGGCCTTTGTCGAGGCCCACTGGCCGATGGTGCGTGTGACGATGCGCTCGCCGGAGCCGGTGATGTCGCTGGCCACACACAGCCGCAATGTGCCGGGCAGATGGCGAGTGAGGTCGGCCAACAGCGAATTGTTGCGGTAGGGGGTCTCGATGAAAATCTGCGTCTGGTCGTCGCGCACGATGCGCTGCTCCATCTCCTTGAGCTTGCGCACACGGGCCTGCGCATCGATGGGCAGATAGCCCACAAAGGCGAACGACTGCCCATTGAACCCCGAAGCCATCAGCCCCATGACGATGCTGGACGGACCCACGAGAGGAACCACCGGCAGACCGCGCCGCTGCGCGATGGCCACCACGTCGGCTCCCGGATCGGCAATGGCAGGGCAGCCCGCCTCGCTGATGACACCCACAGGCTCGCCCGCCTCAAGTGGAGCCAGAAACGACGCGACATCCTTCGGGTCGGTGTGACGATTCAGCTCACTGAACGTGAGCGCATCGATGTCGATGTCACGGTCGCACTTGCGGATGAATCGCCGTGCCGACCGGATGTTCTCGACAATGAAATGCCGGATGCCCCTGACCACCTCAAGGTTGGCGGCGGGCAGCACCTGACTGAGCGGAACATCGCTCAGCGGCACGGGTATGAGATAGAGCGCAGGTTGCATCGCACAATGATTTAATTTAACTTCCTAAAGGAGCTTCTTGACAGCAGTTAAGTGAGTTCTTGTCAAAAACTTGAGTATTTAAGTGGCAGTCCAGAGGGTAGAGGAGTCTGGGGAGACTGTTATGGGAAAAAACGCAACCCCCAACTCGCCTCCCTGAGGCACTAGAACCTGCAAAGTTACAACAAATTTTTCAGTTATCGGGTCTCTGTTTTTCAGTTTTTAGTGGCTACTGAAAATCTGTTCCTCCTATGCCATTGTGGCTCATGAGATTATAATCCCAAAAATAAAAAAACAGCCCCAATGCCTTGTTCCTGTCATCATTTTTGCCGAAATTTGCAGCTCTATTTCAAGTAAGCCATGCAACAGACCATCGTTTATGTCATTCTGGCTGTAGCCATAGGCTATGCCCTTGTGCGCATCGTCAGGACGCTGCAAGGACGCGGCGACTGCGGCTGCGGTCGCGGCCATGACTGCCCCCACAACAGGGGGGAGCGCACCGACAGTGGCTGCAAGGGGTGCACCCACAGTCACAACCAAAGCCTATCTGTGGCCACGATGCTCACGCTGTCGGCACTGACCGCCACGGCCAACGTCGGGTCGATGCCGAGAGCCGAGGCTGCCATTGTCGGCATCGATGCCGCTGCTGCTGCTCAGCTGATCACTGACCTCGCAGGACAGCCCGACACCGAATTGCACCACCTGATCATGGCCAAAGACGGCATAGTGATTGCCGAATTTCACAGCACGCCCTTTCGCGCCACTGACGGGCACAACCAGTTCTCGGCCAGCAAGATGCTCACGGCTCTGGCCGTAGGCCTTGCAGTGGATGATGGCTTGCTTGCCCTGGACGACAAGGTGGTGGACCTCCTACAAGACAAGCTGCCCGCAACAGTCACCCCCGCACTGCAAGCCATCACCATCAAGCATCTGCTGACCATGACCAGTGGCAAGAGAGTGGCGACAGACATACGCAGCTTCTCCAACAACTGGGCCAAACGATGGCTGGCACTGCCAGGGATTGAGCCTGGCCAGAAATTTGCCTACGACACCATGACACCGTTCATGCTATCGGCCATCGTGCAGCGCGCCACCGGACGCACCATGCTCAGCTATCTGTATGACCGCATCTTGCAGCCCATGGGCATCACCGACGTTGAGTGGGAGCTGAGCCCTGACAGCATCAACACAGGGGGTTGGGGCGTGCGGTGCAGCACCGAGTCGATGGCCATGCTGGGACAACTGCTACTGCGACGGGGGGTCTGGCATAGACAACAACTGATCAGCGCCGACTGGATTGACCGCATGACCAGCGACCAGCTGACACCGATGGGTGTCGACCCGGGCCACGGCGACAACTACAAGTGGGGCTACGGATACCTGATGTGGCGATGCCCCTGGAGCACAGGCTATCGCGCCGAGGGCAACCTGGGACAGTTTGTGATTGTCGACACGGCACTCAAGCTGGTGCTGGCATTCAATGCTGCGGCCCCAGACCAGTCGCGCCTGCTGCCGGTGATACGCCAATCGCTGCAGCGCCTGGCGACACAGACCGTCAATCTCGCCTCGCAAGAACAGCTCGATAGCCTCTGCCAGCAGATGTCGCTGCCACTGGTGTCTGGCCAGCAGTGGAGTGGCTCGCACGACTATCTGAGGCTGGAACTGAAAGACAATTATTTCGACATCAAGAGCATCGCCCTGAGCAGGCAGAACGGGCATGCGCTGGCCACACTCAGGCACCCGGACAACACCACCGACACGCTGCCCCTGGGCTACAACCAGTGGCTCTACGCTCCGCTCCAAGGCAAGCCATACTACTATATCGACGCACGCAATCGCTACAGCGGCATGACACAGGGGTTCGCCGCAGCAGGCAACTATGCGTGGGCATCTTCCAGCAGGTTGTTGGCACAGATTTACTACGTCGACTGGTATAGCGGCATCTTGCTAGACATCGACCTGGAGCAACAGCAACTGACCGCAACAGCCAACCAGTCGCCACAGTGGCACGAACCCATTGACTTCGGCATCTCCTACATCTCCACAGCTACCTACGATGTCAACCAGGACGGCAATGTCGACATCGCCGACCTGAATGAGGTCATCAACACGATGCTGGGCAAGACTCATCACCACTGTGACGTGAACGATGACGGCACTGTCGACATCGTTGACATCAATCAGATAATCAATGCCTTGCTGGGATGGACGGATTAGGCGTTGGACGTTAGACGGTGGACGTTAGACGGTGGACGGTGGATTGAGCGATTGAATGATTGAGTAATCCATTGCCCGAAACCCGCAACTCAAAACCCGCGACACATAAATAAAAAATCAATTTTCAGTTCTCAATTTTCAATTCTCAATTAAAAGTATTACCTTTGCCCAATTAAATGCACGAGCCATCACAACATGATAGAACGACACATCATCATTGACGACGTAGACCCCGTGGTTTTCTATGGGGTGAATAACTGCAACATCTCACTGATACGCAACCTGTTCCCCAAGCTGCGCATGGCCGCTCGAGGCAGCGTCATCACCGTGCTGGGCGATGACGAGGAGACCGCACTGTTCGAGCGCAAGATTCATGAGCTGGCCGACTACTGCACACGCTACAACACGCTGACCGAGGAGGTAATCATAGACACCATCAAGGGCGCCCCACCACAGGAGCTGAAGATGGACGACGTCATCATCTATGGCGTGAACGGCAAGCCCATACAGGGGCGCACGCCCAACCAGCAGCTGCTGGTCAAGACCTTCGGCGAGAACGACCTGACATTTGCCCTGGGGCCTGCTGGCACTGGCAAGACCTACCTGGCCGTGGCACTGGCTGTGCGCGCCCTGAAGAACAAGGAGGTGCGAAAAATCATACTGTCGCGACCGGCGGTCGAGGCAGGCGAGAAACTGGGCTTCCTGCCTGGCGACATGAAGGACAAGATCGACCCCTATCTGCAACCGCTCTACGACGCGCTCGAGGACATGATACCCAATGCCAAGCTCAAAGAGTACATGGAGACCGACGTGATTCAGATTGCCCCGCTGGCATTCATGCGCGGCCGCACACTCAACGACGCCATCATCGTGCTGGACGAGGCACAGAACACCACCACGCACCAAATCAAGATGTTCCTCACCCGACTGGGCATGGGGTCTAAGATGATTGTCACCGGCGACGTGACGCAGATTGACCTGCCGCGCACCACGCAGTCGGGGCTGATTCACGCCCTGCGTGTGCTCAGGGAGGTCAAGGGCATCGGGCGAGTGGAATTTGGCAAAAAAGACATCGTGCGCCACCAGCTGGTGCAGCGCATCGTCGAGGCCTACGAGCACTTCCAGGCCGAGAAAGAACAAAACCAGACCGAATAGTATATGGCATCGGAGTGCAAGACAGGCAATGGTCGGCTGGCCTACGTGGACGCACTGAGGGGCTTCACGATGTTTCTCGTGGTGTTCAATCATGTGATTTTTCTGTCGTTCGGCACCGACGGGCGGGAAGTCACCTCGGCATTCTTCGGCCTGTTCCGCATGCCCATGTTCTTCTTTATCAGTGGATTTGTGGGCTACAAGGCCCTGGAGCACTGGACGGCAGGCTTCTATGCCCGGAGAGTGCGACAGAAGCTCGTGGTGCAAATCATTCCGGCACTGTTCTTCTTCACGCTCTACACGCTGTGCCATGGGGGCAATCCGCTCGATGCGCTGCATGTGGGCTTCGGCGGCTACTGGTTCACGTTTGTCCTGCTCGAGATGCTCCTGACCTATTTCACCCTGTCGCTGCTGGCGCGGCACACCCACAACTGCGTGCTGGATGTGGGGCTGGTGCTGCTGGCGCTGGGACTGGGCTACCTGTCGGTGGGCAACCGCAACGACACTGCCCTGGAGCATGTGCTCTCGCTAGAGAGCTTTCTCTTCTTCTTCCAGTTCTTCGCCATGGGGGTGCTGTGCCGCCGCTACTACGGCCAGCTGATGCGACTGCTGAGCAATCGCTGGGTGAGTGCCGCAGTGATGCTGGCATTCATCGCACTGTGCATGACCCAGCTCAACGACACCTGCAGGACAGAGGGCAGAGTCGACTTGGTGCTGCATCTGGCCTGTCGCGTGATGGGCGTGTTGACGTTGTTCAACTTTTTTGCCCAACGTGAGTCATATTTCTCGGCCAATGGCCGCGTGCAGCGCGCACTGACCTATGTCGGCCGACGCACGCTCGACATCTATCTGCTGCATTTCTTCTTCTTGCCCGACCTGTCGCACCACGCATCATGGATCTTGCCAGGCGACCAGGTGCTGGCACAGGTGAGCATCGGCGGAGCCATCGCTGTGGCCATCATCGCACTGTGCCTGCTGTGCAGCCTGGTGCTGCGCACTAGCGATGTGCTGGCCCACTACTTGCTGGGCGTGAAGACCAACAAAACCGAAAACCATTCACTTAAAAACTAGCTGTAATATGAAACTCGTTGAAAGATTTTTGAATTATGTGAAGTATGAGACCACGAGCGACGAGAACACTGGAGTGACCCCGTCGACCCCGACACAGATGGTGTTTGCACGCGCCCTGGAGCAGGAGCTGAAAGACATGGGGCTGAGCGACATCTCGCTCGATGACAACGGCTACCTCTATGCCACACTGCCAGCCAACACCGACAAGCCCGTCCCCACCATCGGCTTCATCGCACACATGGACACAGCACCCGACATGAGCGGCAAGGACGTCAAGCCCCGCATCGTCGACTATCAGGGCGGTGACATCGTCCTCAACGCCGAGCAGGGCATCGTGCTCGACCCGGTGCAGTTCCCCGAGCTCAACGACTATGTGGGACAGCAGCTCATCGTCACCGACGGCACCACGCTGCTCGGTGCCGACGACAAGGCCGGCATCGCCGAGATTCTGGCTGCCGTCGAGTGGCTGCAGGAGCACCCCGAGGTCAAGCACGGCAACATCCGCGTGGGCTTCAACCCCGACGAGGAGATTGGCATGGGCGCGCACAAGTTTGATGTCGAGAAGTTCGGCTGCGAGTGGGCCTACACGATGGACGGCGGTGCCGTGGGCGAGCTGGAGTTTGAGAACTTCAACGCCGCCAGTGCCAAGGTCACCTTCAAGGGTCGCAACGTGCATCCGGGCACGGCCAAGGACAAGATGGTCAACTCCATCCGCGTGGCCAACGACTTCATCTCGATGCTCTCGCGCTGGGAGACACCCGAGCACACCCAGGGGTATGAGGGCTTCTTCCACATGGTCGGCATCAAGGGCACGGTCGAGGAGACCACACTCAACTACATCATCCGCGACCACGACCGCAAGCTCTTCGAGCAGCGCAAGTGCGAGATTCAGCACCTGGTCAACCGCATCAACGACACCTATCCCGACTGCGCAACTGTCGAGCTCAAGGACCAGTACTACAACATGCGCGAGCAGATCGAGCCGGTGATGCACATCATCGAGGTGGCCGAGAAGGCCATGGAGCGTGCCGGTGTCAAGGTCAAGGTGCAGCCCATCCGTGGCGGAACCGACGGCGCGCAGCTCTCGTTCAAGGGCCTGCCCTGCCCCAACATCTTTGCCGGCGGCATGAACATGCACGGCCGCTATGAGTATGTGCCCATCCCGTCGATGGAAAAGGCCATGCAGACCATCATCGAGATCTGCCGCATTGTGGCCGAGTGAGCATCTAGAATCATCCAGAACAACCCATAAAAAGCAAAAAGAATGTTCAGCAAAGAGACATATATCCGCCGCCGCGCCCGCCTGCAGCAGCTGGTGGGCGAGGGTGTCATCATCCTCATGGGCAACAACGAGTCGCCCTGCAACTATCCCAACAACGCCTATTACCCCTTCCGCCAGGACTCGTCGTTCCTCTACTACTTCGGCCAGAACCGCGACGGTCTGGTGGGCGTGATCGACGTGGACAACAACCGCGAGACGCTCATCGGCGATGACATCGACATCGAGGACATCGTCTGGTATGGCTCGGTCGACAGTGTGGCCGACATGGCCGCACAGGTGGGAGTGGCCAACTCGGCCCCCATGGCACAGCTCAAGGTCATCTGCGACGAGGCCCGCACACAGGGGCGCACCATCCACTTCTTGCCCCCCTACCGCCACGACACCATGATCCAGCTCATGGAACTGCTGGGCATCCATCCCAGCCAGCAGCGCCAGCAGTGCTCGCACAAGCTGCGCATGGCCGTGATTGAGATGCGCTCGGTCAAGGAAGACCAGGAAATCGAGGAGCTGGAGCGCGCTGCCGAGATTGGCTACAAGATGCACACCACGGCCATGCGCCTGGTCAAGCCCGGCGTGACCGAGAAGTACATCGGTGGCCAGATCAACGGCATTGCACACAGCTATGGCGCGCACGAGAGCTTCGGCACCATCTTCTCGCAGCATGGCGAGATCATGCACGGAGCGCCCTCGCTGGCTGTGCTCGAGGCCGGCCGGCTGGTGCTGTGCGACTGCGGTGCCGAGACGGTCAACAACTATTGCAGCGACAACACGCGCACGATGCCCGTCAACGGCAAGTACACCCAGCGCCAGCGCGACATCTACGACATCGTGGTCGAGTGCCACGACCTGGCTCTGCAGCTCTCGAAGCCCGGTGTGAAATATATGGACGTGCACATGGGCGTGTGCCGCCTGATGACCGAGCGCCTCAAGGAGCTGGGACTGATGCGCGGCGATGTCGACGAAGCTGTGGCTGCCGGAGCGCATGCCATGTTCCTGCCTCACGGACTGGGCCACATGATGGGCATGGACGTGCACGACATGGAGGGCCTGGACCAGATCTATGTGGGCTTCGACGAGGAGACGCGCCCGCGCCTCGACCAGTTTGGCACCAATGCCCTGCGCATGGGTCGCCGCCTGCAGAAGGGCTTTGTCGTCACCGACGAGCCGGGCATCTACTTCATCCCCGCACTGATCGACGACTGGCGCCGCAGCGGCCACTGCGCCGAGTGGCTCAACTTCGACATGCTGGAGACCTACAAGGACTTCGGTGGCATCCGCATCGAGGACGACATCCTCATCACCGACGACGGCTGCCGCTTCCTCGGCAAGGAGCGCATCCCCTACTATGCCGACGATGTCGAAGCCTTCATGGCCCAGAACCGCTAGGCCGGAACCGTTCCTAGAAAAGTGGCGATAGCACACTGCGACAAGTGGCAAAAAACCAGCTACCGCAGTGTGCTATCGCCACTTTAGTAGCTTGGGAAGCGACACAAAAATGGCGCAAACGCTTGCTTTGGCAAGGGCGTTTGCGCCATGTGGTGACCCGCTTGGGACTCGAACCCAAGACCCCAACATTAAAAGTGTTGTGCTCTACCAGCTGAGCTAGCGAGTCTACCGCTTTTAAAAACTCGGCAGCCGTCTGGACGACTGCCGAGCTAGTGGTGCCCAGGAAAGGACTCGAACCTTCACACCTTGCGGCACACGCACCTGAAACGTGCGCGTCTACCAATTCCGCCACCTGGGCATTCTTGGTGACCCCGGTGGGACTCGAACCCACGACCCATTGATTAAGAGTCAATTGCTCTACCAGCTGAGCTACGGAGTCAAATGAGGTTGTTTCTCATTTGCGGTTGCAAAGGTACTGCTTTTTTCTGACCCTGCAAGAAAAAATCAAGAAAAAAATGATTTTTCGATGATTTTTCCTGATTTTTCCTCGCGCGAACATTATTATAAAAGACAAAAAACACGATTCACAACACAAGAACACTTCTATAATCCATAATCCCTCCGTGCCCTTCGCGGTCAAAAGACATAAGAACATAAGAACAAAAAATTTCGCAGTCATTCGCGATCAAAAGACATAAGGACATAAGAACAAAAAATTTCACGGTCATTCGCGGTTAAAAAAGACATAAGGACATAAGAACAAAAAATTTCGCAGTCATTCGCGGTCAAAAGACATAAGGACATAAGAACATAAAAAATTTCACGATCATTCGCGGTTGTCACGATTATTATCACGAATTATCGAATTATCGATTTTCTGCCACATTCGCGAAATTCGCGGTTAAAAAAACTTCGCGTGGCTTCGCGGTTAAAAACCTTCGCGTGACTTCGCGGTTAAAGAAATCCTTCGCGTGGCTTCGCGGTTTAAAAAAAACTTCGCGTGGCTTCGCGGTTTTAAAAAACCTTCGCGTGACTTCGCGGTTAAAAAAACCTTCGCGTGGCTTCGCGGTTTAAAAAAAACCTTCGCGTGACTTCGCGGTTTAAAAAAACCTTCGCGTGACTTCGCGGTTTAAAAAACTTCGCGTGGCTTCGCGGTTAAAAAAACTTCGTGTGGCTTCGCGGTTAAAAAACCTTCGCGTGACTTCGCGGTTAAAAAACGGCACATTGCAATTCGCAATTTTCAGTTGTCAATTAATTGTACTACCTTTGTGGCCTAAAACAAACAAGACTTATGCTGAAAGAGAATACCATCAAGATTTTCGAGAAAAGCTTCATCGACAACTGGGAGTTGCCCGCACTGAGCGACTACAACGAGAAGACCACAATGACCTATGGCGACTTTGCCCGCGACATCGCCCGTGTGCACCTGTTCTTTGAGCACAGCGGCATCAAGCCCGGCGACAAGGTGGCACTCATCGGCAAGAACACGCCTATGTGGGTGACCGTCTACATCGCCACCATCACCTACGGTGCAGTCATCGTGCCCATCCTGCAGGAGTTCAACCCCACAGATGCCCAGCACATCATCAACCACAGCGAGGCCATACTGCTGTTCACGAGCAAGGCCATCTGGGAGTCGCTCGACTTCGAACAGCTCCAGCGCATTCGCGCGGCCATCTCGCTCGACAGCCGCCAGTTGCTGGCCGAGAAGCCCGGCGAGACGGTGAGCAAGGTCATCTATGACCTGCCCAACCTCTTCGAACAGAAATACAAGAGCGGCTTCTATCGCAACGACATCCACTATGCCGACATGCCCGGCGACCAGCTCATGGAGCTGAACTACACCAGCGGCACCACGGGCTTCAGCAAGGGCGTCATGCTCACCGGCAACAACCTGTGCGGCAACATAGTCTATGGCATCAACTCGGGGCTGCACTTCAAGGGCTCGAGGTGCCTGTCCTTCCTGCCGCTGGCCCATGCCTACGGCTGCGCCTTCGACATGCTCACACCGCTGGCTGTCGGCAGCCACATCACGCTGCTGGGGCGCATCCCGTCGCCCAAAATCCTGGTCAAGGCACTGGGCGAAATCAAGCCCAACCTGGTGATTTGCGTGCCGCTCATCCTCGAGAAAATCTACAGCAAGATGATTGTGCCCATGATCAGCAAGGGCATGCTGCGATGGGCGCTCGCCGTCCCCTACCTGGACCGACGCATCTACGCCCAGATACGCAAGAAGCTCATCGAGGCCTTCGGGGGCGAGTTTGAGGAAATCATCGTGGGCGGAGCGCCATTCAACGCCGAGGTCGAGGAGTTTCTCTACAAAATCAAGTTCCCATTCACCGTGGGCTATGGCATGACCGAGTGCGGACCGCTGGTGAGCCACACGCCATGGCGAGAGTTTGTGCTGCACAGCGCAGGCCGCGTGCTGCCGGGGCTGATGGAGTGCAAGATTTTGAGCGACGACCCTGAGAATGTCCCGGGCGAGATATGCGTCAGAGGCGAGAACGTGATGCGAGGCTACTTCCACAACAGCGAGGCAACCGACAAGGTGCTCCACGACGACGGCTGGCTGCACACAGGCGACATGGGCACACTCAGTGCCGACGGCACTGTCTTCATCAAGGGGCGACTCAAGACCATGCTGCTGGGACCAAGCGGACAGAACATCTATCCCGAGGAAATCGAGGCAAAGCTCAACAACATGCTCTATGTCAACGAGAGCCTCGTCATCGAGCGAGAGGGCAAACTGGTGGCGCTGGTCTATCCCGACTATGAGGCCATGGACCAGCTGGGCGTGACACGCGACCAGCTGCCCGAGCTGATGGAGAACATCCGCGCCGAGCTCAACAAGCTGGTGGCACCCTACGAGCGCATCGCCAAGATTCAGCTCATAGCCACAGAGTTTGAGAAGACACCCAAACGCAGCATCAAGCGCTACCTCTACAGCAACTGATTCAGACAGCGCCACTCCAGCCAATCAGGACAGAAGCACACTATCTTAGCGACATTCGCAACGCTGAAGCCCGCCCGGGTTAACAGTGCGACATTGGTTCAGACCCTCCCGTGCCAGAACTGGCACAGGAGGGTCTGAACCAATGTCGACGCATCATCGCAAACTTCAGCCACTCTTCGCCGCAGCTGAAGCAGTGAAAGCACCCATCCACAGGGCCGTTTTTGGCCAAAAAAATGGAGACATTTGCCCCCCAATGGTGCCCATAAAAGGCACTTTTTGGGGCATGATAAGTTTTTAGACAAACATAAAACATTGAATCCATGCTAGTTACGCGTAGCCCATGATATGTTGGAGACGCTTGGATTTTCAGATTAATTCATAGTACCTTTGCACTTGAAAAACTAACCCCTAAAACTTACAACAATGAAGAAATTATTTTTTGCGCTTTTCATCATGCTCTTGTTGCCTCTGGGCATGGAATGCGGCATCCTCAACGAGGCATCCATCCGGGTAATCATACACCGACCGGCAACCTCGGGTAACAACCACATTATAGAACCTGTCGCCTACTATTACCCTGTGTCCAAGATCTTGACCATCGAGTTCCCTGCCGAGGATTTTGAGCCCTACACCCTATCGGTGTCCTCGGACGATGTCACGCTCAACTACACGGTGACCTCGCCGCTGTACCGAGTCTATGTCCCGACCGACGTGGTCGAGGTCGACCTGCAGCTCGAGACCGACAGCGGCGACATCTTCTACGGCTCGTTCACTATGATTTAATTCATAATTTGTAATTCATAATTTGGTTCTAAAGTAGTCACTGCCACCGGCGGCGGAGCCGCCAGTCAGCTTCACGATACCTCATGCGGCCTCTGCCGTCCGGTGGCAAATTACAAATAATAGTTTTTAGTTTAAATTTTTTATTATGCCAATCAGACAACAATTGAAAACAATGGGAGACATGCTCGATAGAGCGTGCAAACCCGCGGGGCAATGCAACTGTTGCCCCATCTCGCTGAGTCCGGGGGATATTTCTTCGTTTCCCGGAACAGTCAAAGATTGTTAAACTTCATTCTTTTAAGGGATAACATGTGGGGATTTATTACTTTTGTGGTTGAAAAA
>CACZHT010000007.1 GCA_902781045.1 uncultured Bacteroidales bacterium
CTCACGCTGCCACAGCACGCTGTTCTGCGGCTTCTGGCACCAGTGGTCCTCGTCGGGGAACAGCACCATGCGTGCGGGCAGGCCGCGCAGTTTGGCGGCGTTGAAGGCCTGCATGGTCTGGGTGTAGACGATGCGGAAGTCGTTGTCGCCCGTGGTGCACATGATGGGGGTGTCCCAATTCTGAACATAGTTGGCGGGGTTGCCCACGCTGTAACTCTTCTGAGCCACGGCATTGCTCTTGTCCCAATACGGACCGCCCAGATCCCAGTTGACAAACCACAGTTCCTCGGTCTCGAGGTACTGGCCCATCAGGTTGAAGATACCGGCGTGTGCCAGGAAGGCGGCGAAGCGCTTCTGGTGGTTACCAGCCAGCCAATAGACCGAGAAGCCGCCATAGCTGGCGCCGGTGGCACCGATGTGCTCGCCGTCAATCCACGGCTCCTTCTTCATATAGTCGACTGCGCTCATGTAGTCCTTCATGTTCTGGCCTCCATAGTCACCCGAGATCTGTGCGTTCCACTCGGTGCCGAAGCCAGGCAGGCCGCGGCGGTTGGGGGCAATCACGACATAGCCGTGGTTGGCCATGATGCGCAGGTTCCAGCGATAGCTCCAGAACTGGCTCACCGGCGACTGCGGACCGCCCTCGCAGAACAGGATGGCGGGGTACTTCTTCGACTCGTCGAAGCCCGGGGGCAGTAGCACCCAGGTGGTCATCTGCTTGCCGTCGGTGGTGGGCACCATCACCTTGCGGCACTCGACCTTGGCAAGCTGACCCAGCAGCTCGTCGTTGACGTGGCTCAGCTGCTTGGGCTCCTCGCCAGCCTTGAAGGCAAACACCTCGTTGGGCTCCAGATAGCTGTGGCGCAAGGTCACAAACTGGTCGCCGGCAAAGGCCAGGCCGTCGTAGTCATACTGGCCGGCGGCGATGGTGTCGATCTTCTGTGTGGCAACCTCCATCCTGAAGATGGGCATCGTGCCCTGGAACGGGCAGATGAAGTAGAGGTACTTCTCGTCGGGCGACCAGAACAGGGCGTCGACGCTGTAGTCCCAGTTGGCGCTCAGGTCCACCTTGTTGCCGCCGTTGGCGTCCATCATGAAGATGCGGTTCTTGTCGGCCTCGTAGCCGTCATGCTCCATCGACAGCCAAGCAATCTTGCCGCTCTTGCTCACCACGGGGTTGTTGTCATAGCCCATCATGCCTTCGGTCAGGTTCTCGGTCTTGCCGTCGGCCAGGGTGTAGCGGTAGAGGTCGCTGTTGGTCGAGATGGCATACTCCTTGCCCACCTTCTTGCGGCAGACGTAGATCACGCTCTTCGAGTCGGGCATCCAGGCCAGTTGCTCCACGCCGCCCCACGGACGCATGGGCGACTCAAACTGTGTGCCCTCGAGCAGGTCCTTCAGGTCGCTCACCTTCGAGCCGTCAAACGAGCCGACGAAGGGGTGGGGGATTTCGGTCACCCACTCGTTCCAGTGCTTGTACATCAGGTCGTCGATGATGCGGGCCTTGGTCTTGTCCAGGTCGGGATGGTGGTCCTGGGCGGTCTTGCCATACTTCACGGTCGAGATGAGCACAACGCTCTTCTCGTCGGGCGAGAGGACGAAGCCCTCGATGCCGTTCTCCATGTCGCTGACACACTTGCGGCCACCGCCGTCGGCGTCCATCACCCACATCTGGGGCACTGCGCCCTCCTTGTCATCCTTGTAGACAAAGGCAATCTTGTTGCCGCCATCCATCCACACGGCATTCGACTCGCTGTTGGCGGTCTTGGTCAGCTGCTTGGCGTTCTGGCCGTCAATGTCCATCACCCACAGCTCGCGGTTGCCCTTGTTCTCGGCCACGCTGACATAGGTGATGCCATACAGGATTTTCTTGCCGTCGGGCGACACCTGTGCGTCGCTCACGCGGCCGAAGGCGTTCAGCACCTCGGGGGTGAACTGGCCGTTCTCGACCGTCACTTGTGGCTTCTCGATGAGCTTGCTCGAGCCAGAGCCGCCCTGCTCGCTGCAGCCGGCACCCAGCAGAGCCACGGTTGCTAACATAGTCGTAACTTTTGCTAATTTCATAAAGGTTTATTTTGTTAGTTAATTAATTTGTCAAGCATTCTGCCACGGTTCTCTATGCCGTCATTTTTATGACGGCAACCAATTAACCAACAAAAGTACACCTAATTTCTCACACACACAAATTTTGCCCCGATTTTCGAGAAAAAATCGGGGCAAAAAGCAGAAAACAAATGGACTTAGGTCTCACTTTACGCAAGTTTCTGAAGGAGTTAAGGGAGTTAAGACGAATGCTCTTGTTGCCGGCTGGAGCGTATTGCCGCAACAGTGTGACGTCTTAACTCCTTAACTCCTTAACTACTTTAAATAACGCATTGCCTCGTCCAATAGACCCTTGACAAACTCGTCCTTTGTGAGTTTCTGCAACTCCTTGATGCTCTTGCGGCACAGGTTCAGCTCGCCGTCGGTCAGGCCGGCATTTTGCACCTTCTTGCATAGTTTCAAGATCGACGTGGCGTAGGACGCGGCCGAACTGCTCTCTCGTGCGGCGGCGCGCTTGAACGCATTGCGGTAGTGGTTGAACGACGTGAGCCATTCCACATCGTCGGCCGGAGCGTCATCATCGCCGTCGTATACCAGAATCCGACCCAGTCCGCGCAATCCGCCAAGGCTTTTGAGGCCATCAAGCCCTTTAAGGTCTCCCAGGTTCTCGATGCTGTCGCCCAGGCTCTTGAGGGTCGCGCCCAGCTCGTCCAGGTCTATCAGCTGGCCGAGGCTGTCGGGTAGGGCATTTTTCAGCTCAATCAGCACTGAGTCGGGCGAGCCCTTGAACACCCGCATCGACTTGATGTCACCTGGCACGATGTCATCCAGGTCACCACTGCTCCACTGCTCGCCGGCGACGCTCACCACATAGGGCTTGCGGCTTTTGCTGGGCTTGGGAGCATAGGTCTTGATTGCACGGCCTGTCAGTTGACCGCCATCGGTCTCTTTCCACTCCACGACATAGCAGTAGCGCATCTTGCCGGTCGCATCTTCGGGATCCATCATGTTGAGCAGCACATAATTCAACGACTTGTCATCGCCCACCAGTTCGGTGTTTTCGCTGTCGTAGTAGATGGAGTAACGCTGCCTTGCGTCGCCCGCCTTGTGGTACACATAGCTGTAGGCCTCGCCGCTGTCAGTCTTGAAAGCCTCAATCAGGTCATTGACTTTGCTTTGCGACGACCGGTCGGTTGTCTTGAACTGGCAAATTTCCAGCAGGCCGGTGCATTTGCCGTTGTCGTCCGTACTGTTGCTGTTGCGTTGTCCGTTGACGCAACCGCTCTGTTTCAGTGCCTCGTAAGCGCGCTTGACGTGTGTCTGTGCCGACAACGTGGCGACCATTGCCACCATCATTGCCATCATGATCATCTTCTTCATTTTGATATATATATGAATTATAAATTATGAATTGAATTTTACTGGCAGGGCAGCGAGGTGTAGTGCCAGCCACTCTGCTGGGCTATGCGCTGTCGGCGCAGTTTCAGCAATTCCTGCTCCAGCTCTAGCTGCTCGGCCATATACTCGCTCTCGGCCAGCTCCAGGTCGCCTGCCGTGCGCGTCACCTCCACGCTGTCTTGCTTGGTGAGCTTGGCTGGCTCTGGCTTTTTCGTTGTTCGTACCTTTGCTTTTGGCTTGGCCACTGCTTTTGGCTTGGCCACTGCTTCTGACTTGGCTTGTCGGATGTCGGCAAGTCTGTCGACATCGACCGCAGCTTTTTCCACAGCTGTGTCGGGCTGCGTCTGGGCAGTGACCGGTGGTTGGGGCTCAGCCGGGGTGGGGCGAGGGTGCTGCAGCATTAGCCCTATGGCCAACAATGCGGCCACTGCGGCTGCCGCAGCCCAGTGCCACCAGACGATGCGGCGGCGTGGTGGGGCCGGTTGAACCCATGGCATCCCGGCATCAAAGGCCGCGAACATCTGCTGGTAGGGCCGCAGCGCGTCGTCCACCTCGTGGGTGCGCAGCCAGTCACCCAGCTCGCGCTCCTCGTCGAGTGTCGTCTCGCCTTGCATAAACCGCCTCAGCAGTTCCTCGATATGTAATCGTTCATCAATCATCTCTATAACAGTAGAAAAGCTTTTACCTCGGTCAACTATGCCACGGCCCCGCCATGGCCATCATGAATTGTGAATTGTAATTATGAATTATAAATTATGAATTATAAATTATAAATTATGAATTGTGCACTGCTCCAGCAGCCACTTCCTGGCTCGTGACAACAACACCTTGGCCGAGCTGGGCGTGATGCCCAGCAGCGAGGCTATCTCCTCGTAGCTGCGGTGCTCCACCTGTCGCATCACCAGCACGGTGTGCTGGCGGGGCGGCAACTGCGACAACCGCTCCTTGAGCCATCGCTCCTCCTCTCGGCTGATGACGTCACTGTCGGCCATCTTGTCTGAGACAGACAAGTGGATGGGCGCGTCATCCAGTCGCACCGTCCGCCGGCAGCGGTGCAGGTCTATGGTCAGGTTGCGTGCCACGACCACTGCTAGTGACTCGACCGAGCGGTAACGCTCCAGCTCGTGACGCATGGCCCAGAGCTTGAGCAGCGTGTCTTGAGCGATGTCCTCGGCCTCGTCGGCTGTGACCCCGAAAGCCACCCCCGTCTCATAGGCCCGCTGTCGCCACTGCTGTGCCATCTGCTCAAATTCGCTCTGCTCCATTCAGTTCTAGCTTTTGCTATTAAAACGGAAACACCCCAACAAAGTAAACACCCATTAACAAACTTTAAGTCTCCTGACACGAAGTGACACTGTATATACACCTGGTCTACTGGTGTCACTGCAAGCGCAAGGCAACAACTGACACAACTGACAACTGAAAACTGACAACTGAAAACTATTTTTGGGCGATTTTTGATGGGCGGAACGAAAATTCTTTGTATTTTTGCCCTTTGATATGCGCATGTAGGCGCATGGAATGTGACAAATGACCGAGGAAAAGAAACGGCATAAGGGCTGGAAGATAGCGAGTTGGCTGCTGGGCGGACTGCTCGGCATCGCTGTACTGTTGCCGCTGTCGCTCTACATCCCCTGGGTGCAGAACTGGGTCAAGGACATCGCTTGTCGATGGGCTAGCGAGAAGACAGGCATGGACATCTCGGTGGGACGCATACTGGTCAAGTTTCCGCTCGACGTCAGTGTCGACGATGTGCTCATCATCGACAACAATCGCGACACCATGCTTGTGGCCGAGAACCTCACCGCCGGCGTGGCCTTCAAGCCACTGCTCGACAAGCGCGTCGAGGTCGATGACGCACAGCTCACCAATGGCCGCTACCGCATGGTCACCGAGGACTCGTCGCTCGTGCTCAACACACGGGTGCAGCACGCACAGTTCCGTGGCGTGGGCGTTGACTTGAAGCACAACGAGGTCAATGTGGTTGACGGATCGTTGCGTGGCGGCGATGTCACCTTGTCCTATCTGCCGCACAAGGTCATCCACAAGCCTGACACCACACAGTCCGAGCCGTGGCACATCCGCGCGCACACTCTCACTCTGGATGATGTCAACTACAAGATGGACATGTTGCCGACCATCGACAACATGGAGGCATACATCGATCATGCAGTGCTCAAAGGCGGAGTGGTCGACACGGGCCGCAAGACTGTCGACGCCAGGTCGCTGGAGCTGGATAGTGCCGATGTGCGATATGTATATCCCAACGAAAAGTTTGCTCGTCAGTATAGCCGTGAGCACCCCATACCACCCGACACCCTGCCCAAAAATCCCAATGACTCCATCCCGTGGACTGTCAAGGCCGACAGTCTGCGCATCACCGGCGGCCATGCTGTCTATGCCCAGCGCGACACGAAGCCCAAGGGAACAAATGGCCTTGACATGAACTACATCGAGGTCAGCGATCTGAACATCGAGGTCAATGACTTCTATAACCGCGGCACCAATACTGTCGTGCCCGTCAAGCAGTTGCGCGCCAAGGAACGCAGTGGGCTGCAAATCACCGAAGGAGGCGGCACTGTCACTGTCGACGACCTGGGCGTGGACGTGGACAAAGTCCGCATCAAGACGCCGATGAGCGAAATCAGTCTGGACGGCCATGTCGACCAGAAGATGCTCCAGGGCAAAAGCGACGGATACATGAACCTCACCACCGACAGCAAGATTGCTGTACAGGATGTGGCCAAGGCGGTGCCGTCGCTCGCACCCACACTCAAGGACATTCCCTCGTCGCACCCCATTGCCATCAAGGGGGCCGTCAGCGGCAACACGCAGCAGGTCAACATGAACAACCTGACGCTCGACATGCCGCGGTATGCTCACGCCACCGTGTCGGGACGCATCATCAACCCCATGGACAACGAGCGCATGGATGCCGACCTGGACATCGACGGACGCTTTGACAACATCAACTGGGTCAAACCCACCCTGATGGACAAGGCACTGCAGAAGCAGGTCAACCTGCCGCCCATGGACCTCAAGGGCAAAGTCAAGTATGGGCAAGGCAAGGTCACTGCCGATGCCACCCTGCGCACACAAGGCGGAAGCATGGCGGCAAGGGGCTCTTACAACACCCGAACCGAGGAGTATGACGTGGACGCGCGCTTCAGCAACTTCCCCGTGAGGGCCATACTCCCGCGCAGCGACACCGACCGCCTCACCGCCCATGTGACGGCCAATGGCAGGGGCTTCGACTTCAGCAACCCCAACACGACGGTCAACGCACAGGTCGACCTGGACGGCGTGCGTCTGGGCAAGAACGAGATTCAGGGTTTGCGAGCCGACCTCAACCTCAAGAATGGACAGGCCGATGGGCACCTCACCTCGACCAACCCCAACCTCAAGCTCGATGCCGATGTGACGGCCCGCATCAGTGGCGACCACTATGTGGTCAACGCCGAGGGCACAGCCGACAATGTCGACCTCAAGGCACTCAAGCTCTATGACGGCGAGGGCGAATGCCGGGGCAGCACACGATTCAATGTCAGTGCCGATGTCGACCTGAAGACCAAGGAATATGACGCGGCGGTCAACCTCACCGACCTCAACTGGCGGCTGGCAGGCGAGAACCTGGTGGCCGACAATGCCAATGCCACCTTGCAGAGCGACCCCAACAGTGGCACCAGCGCCACGCTCGACAACGAGGACAACCACATCCGCTTCAGCAGCGACAGACACATTGAGCAGCTGATCCAGGATCTGCAGCACTTGGCCGATGTGGGCAAACGGCAGTGGCAGGAGCGAAGCATCGACATCGACCCGCTGCGACAGGCCATGCCGCACTTCGACATGAGCGTCGACCTGGGGACTGACGGTGTGGTGCAGCGCTATCTCCAGAACTACGACATTGACTTCCGTGGTGTCAAGCTCGACATGGCCAACGACTCGACCTTTTATCTTGACGGCAAGGCTAACGGTCTCACTGTGGGCGACCGAAACGTCGACACGCTCACCCTCCACGCCAATGAGCTGGACGGGAAGTATCTGGCCTTCAAGGCACACATGGGCAACCGCCGCGGCACATGGGACGACATGGCGCAGGTCACCGTCGAGGGCGGTGTCAAGGGGGCGACGGTCGACTTCTTGCTCCGCCAGCAGAACATCAACCACGAGGCGGGCTATCGCTTGGGCTGCAACGCCACGCTCACCGACACCATCGTCAAGGCGCGCTTCTTCCCCGGCGACCCCATCATCGGCTACCGCCAGTGGACGGTCAACGACGACAACTTCCTCAATTACAATTACACCAACCGCATGGTTGACGCCAATCTGGACCTGCACAGTGGTGACAGTGGCATCAAACTTGTCACCAACAGGCAACCTGGAGCCACTACCGAGGACATCAAGCTAGATATCGACAACCTCAAGATTGAGGAGTGGACACAGCTCGTGCCGTCGCTCAAGGACACCAAGGGAAACCTCAATGCCGACATGGACTTGTCGTTCGACGGCAAGAACCTGGATGGGCAGGGCACGGTCGACATCAAGGATTTTGTCTATCAGGGCTACAAGGAAGGCAACATCAAGCTCAACACACGTTTCAACGTCGACCCACAGACGGCAAGCACGCGCCTCGGCGCGGAGATGCTCATCGATGGCGGCAAGGTGGCTGTGGCCTACGGCTCGCTCAACGACACCACGGCACAGTCGCCGCTCAACCTAGCCATCAAGCTTGAGCGCTTCCCGCTCGACAAGGCCGACCCGTTCCTGCCAGGCGGCGGCATGGTGCATCTGCGGGGCTATGCGGGCGGCAACCTCACGCTGCGCGGAACCGGCGACAAGCCTGTGCTGCGAGGCAAGGTGGCCGGAGACTCGGCCTACGTCACACTGCCGCGCTATGGGGCCGAGTTGCGACTGGGCAATGACAGTATCGTGGTGGATGACAGTCACATCGCGCTCAGCGACATGCGTCTCTATGGCCTGAACGACAATCCCGTGGTCGTCAACGGAAGCGTTGACTTCCGTGACCTGGACAACATGGCCATCGACCTGCGCATGCACGGCGACAACGTGCAGGTCATCGGCACCGAGCAGAAGCCCTGGAGTCAAGTGTTCGGCAAGGCGTATGTCGACATCGACGGCACGGTGCGCAGCAGTGCTGGGAACACCGTCACACGTGCCGACGTCACCCTGCTGCCCACCAGCAATGTCACCTACGTCATGCAGGAAGAGGTCACCGAGCTGGGCAACAAGGTGGATGAGAACATGGTCACATTCATCAACATGAACGACTCGACTGCCGGCGAGACCATCATCAAGACGGCTGCTGCTCAAACTGCCAATTCGGTCACGGCCAACATCAATGTCGAGCAGGGGGCAAAGGTCGGTGTCTACTTGTCGGAGGATGGCAACAACAGGGCAACAATCGATGGCAGCGGAAAACTCAAATACACCATCGACTTCACGGGAAAAGACCGGCTCAATGGCACTTACACCATCGAGAGTGGCCATGTGCGCTACACGCCACCCATCGTCGCGCAGAAGAACTTTGACATAGCCAGTGGCAGCACCATCCAGTGGAACGGTGACATGCTCAACCCGCAACTCAACATCACTGCCACAGAAAAGGACCGCGCCAGCGTCACCGGCGATGACGGAAAGGGGCGGCTGGTCGACTTCCTCATCACGGCCAAGCTGGGAGGCACGCTCAGCAACTTGCAGCTCGACTTCGACATGAGCAGTGAGGGCGACATGACGGTGAACAATGAGCTGCAGTCGATGAGCGACATTCAGCGCAGCCAGGCGGCTATCAACATGCTGCTCTATGGCACCTACTCGGGTACCAACAGCGCAGGTGTCATCAACAATGTGGCGGCCAGTGGAGCGCTGTTCTCGTTCCTGCAGTCGCAAATCAACGCCTGGGCGGCAAAGGCTATCAAGGGGGTGGACATCTCGTTCGGCATCAACCAGTATGAGGGAGCGCGAAAGGGCGGGCTGGAGACCAGCTACAGCTATCGACTGGCCAAGAATTTGTTCAACGACCGCTTCAAGATTGTCATCGGCGGCGAGTACAGCACCGATGCCACGGCCGACCAGAACTTCTCGCAGAACCTCATCAACGACATCTCACTCGAGTACATGCTCAACGATGCCGGCAGCCGATATCTGCGCGCATTCCGCCACACGGGATATGAGAGCATGCTCGAGGGACAGATTACCCAGACGGGCGTGGGATTCGTCATGAAACATAAGCTCAACTCGATTGACGACCTCTTCCGCAAGTCGATGAGCAAGGCGGTCACCCAGCCACGCGACACTATCAAGAACGACACGGTCAACACATCGCAATAATCCGACACAAGCACTATGGTCATGAACAGCAGACTGCACCTACATATTTGGCTGATAGCGGCGATTCTGGCGCTGCTGGCATCGTCGTGCTCGACCACCAAGCGCCTGGCCGAGGGAGAGATACTATATACTGGCGTCAAGCACCTGAACTATCATCAGGACAGCGTCAAGCTCGATGACGCGGTCAAGGACCAAATCTTCAGCGCCATCAATGTCAAGCCCAACAACCCGCTCTACTCGCCCTATCTGCGCACGCCGTTCCCCATCGGGCTGTGGGTCTATAACAACTGGAACCCCGACAGCAAGGGATTCAAAGGGTGGCTCTACAAGCACCTCGTGGCTCAGCCTGTGCTCATCAGCCGCGTCAAGCCCGAGACGAGGGTCGACATGATCAACACACTGCTGCGCAACAATGGCTACTTCACCTCCAGCGCTACCTACGAGCTGGTGCAGGGCAAGAACCCCAAAAAGGCCAAGGTTTCCTATGACGTTTATGTCCGGGAGCCTTATAAAATAGGTGAAGTGAAATATCTGGAAGAGCGAAACGACCTGGACCGGCTCATCGACTCGCTGGCCATGGCCAACAACTATTTCAAATCCGGCAACCGCTATTGCCTGGACTCGCTCAACGAGGTGCGCATCGACATTGTCAATCACCTGCGCAACCGCGGCTATTATTACTACCGGCCGGAGTACCTGCAATATCTGGCCGACAGTGTGCAGGACAAGGGCATCATACACTTGCAGCTGGTCGAGTCGCGCGACATTCCCAACATGGCCGAGCGGCGGTACATCACCGGCGACATCACAGCTGTAGTGCAGCCCAACGCCGGTGGAGGAGTGCCTGACACAATCCACGCCCGCAACTGCACACTCGTCAAGATGGCACCCGTGCGCATCGACGACAAGGTGGTGCCGGCAAACATCGTGGCACGAAAGGGGCGACCCTTCCGCGTCGCAAGCATGGACATCACGCAGCTGGCACTGTCGCGGCTGGGCATCTTCAGCAACATAGACATGCAGGTCACGCCACGCGACACGGTGCTGCCCAGTGGCGACGGCGTGCTGGACCTGGACATCTTCTGCACCCTCGACAAGCCCTGGGAGGTCAAGCTCGAGGTGCAGGGCGTCAGCAAGAGCAACAGTTTCCTCGGGCCGGGACTGGAGCTGGGACTGGCGCACAACAATGTCTTGGGGGGCGGTGAGCGGCTGTCGGCCAAGCTCAAGGCGGCCTACGAGTGGCAGACAGGAAAGGGAAGCAGCTATAAGAACAGCGACTTCAACTCCTATGAGTTCGGACTGGACTTGAACTTTGCGCTCCCGCGGTTGCTGGCACCGCGGTTTGTCGACCGCAGTCGCCGATACCTCAACTGGACGCGGTTCGGACTGAATGCGTCCATCATGAATCGGCCCAGCTACTTCAAGATGTTGCAATTGGGAGGGTCGTTCACCTGGGAGTGGCACTCCAACAAACACTCGCTCAACGAATTGACACCGTTCAAGTTGACCTACCACAAGCTGTTGTCTAGCACTGCAGCGTTCGATTCGACAATGATCGAGAACCTGGCGCTGGCCATGAGTTTCAGGGATGTCTTCATCCCACAGATGCAGTATACCTACACCTACGAGAATGACTTCGGACCCAATCACATCGTTTGGCGATCGACGGTCGTCGAGGCTGGGCACATCTTCTCGGGCATCTGGGATCTGGTGGGAAGGCGCAACCGCAAGACCATGCTCGGCATACCCTTCTCACAGTTTCTCAAAGCCGAGACACAACTGGTGTGGTCGAGGCAGTTGCCGGCTAACAGCAAAATCGTCGGGCGAGTGTTCATCGGAGCAGCATACTCCACGCGTGACTCACTCGATGTGCCTTACCGCGAGCAGTTCTACATCGGTGGGGCCAACTCGGTCAGGGCATTCACGGTGAGAACCATCGGCCCGGGAGCTTACCATACCGAGAAGGGAGACCCGCTGGGATTCTACGACCAGACGGGTACGTTCAAGTTCGAGACCAACTGGGAATACCGGTTTCCCATCTTTGGAAAATTCAATGGGGCGGTCTTTGTCGATGCCGGCAACATCTGGTTGCTCAAGCTCAACGACTATGACAAGTTTTTCAGGGCGGCGGGAAAACTCCGCATGAAGAATTTCTTCAAGGAGCTGGCTGTGGGCACGGGTTTGGGACTGCGATTCGACATGCAGATGCTCGTGGTTCGCGCCGACCTGGGAATAGGTCTGCACCTGCCTTACGAGACCACCAACAAGGGCTGGTACAACATCCCCCGTTTCAAGGACGGCCTCGCATTCCATTTGGCCATCGGCTACCCCTTCTAGAACATCTAGTGATTGCACTTAATTAACCACAATAAAAAACAAAAAACAATGAAACAGATGAGAAACATCGCGCTGGCCGTGGCGCTCGTGACCGCAGGCACGGCACTGGCGCAGAACACTGCCGGAGGCGGCATCGACAACGCTATGCTCCGCCAGATTGAGCAGAAAACCACACCCGCCAACCGGGCACTGGCTGGAGCCATCGCCTCCAACTCGCTCGAAGACCTGGCGCGAAACTATCGCAACACAACCATCACCGACGACCACTTCAGCGTCGAGACACCCAAGCAGAGCATACACAACCAGCGGCAGTCGGGACGATGCTGGATGTTCTCGAGCTTCAACGTGTTCCGTGCCAACTTCGCCAAGCGTCACAACGACACGCTGCGCGTCGAGTTCTCGCACGACTACACCTTCTTTTACGACCAGCTCGAGAAGGCTAACTTGATGCTGCAGGGCGTCATCGACTGTGCCGACAAGCCCATCGACGACCCGCGCGTGCAGTTCTTCTTCCACCATCCCATCAACGACGGTGGCACCTTCTGCGGCGCCGCCGATCTGGCCGAGAAATATGGCCTGGTGCCCATGGAGGCACAGCCCGAGACCTACAGTGCCGAGCGCACAGCACAGCTGCGCAAACTCCTGTCGAGCAAGCTGCGCGAGTTCGGACTGGAGCTGCGCAAGATGGTAGCCGATAAGAAGAGCACCGCTGCCATCAAGGCGCGCAAGACCGAGCAGCTCGCCACCATCTATCAGATGCTCGTGCTCACACTGGGCGAGCCGGTCAAGCAGTTCACCTACGCTTTCAAGAACAAGGACGGAAAGACTGTCACCGAGCCGCGCACCTACACCCCGCTCGAGTTCTACCGCGAGACCGTGGGCAGTGGTCCCATCAACGGCACATTCATCATGGCAATGAACGACCCGCGCCGCCCCTACTACAAGACCTACGAGATCGACTGGGACCGCCATACCTATGATGGTCACAACTGGTGCTACATCAACCTGCCCATGGAGGACATCGCGCAGATGGCTATCGCCTCGCTCAAGGACGGCACCAAGCTCTACTCAAGCTATGACGTGGGTGTGCAGCTCGACCGCAAGGTGGGACTAAACGCGCTCGACAACTTCGACTATGCCACCCTGCTGGGAACCACATTCGGCATGAACAAGGCCGACCGCATCGCCACCTTCGACAGCGGTTCGACCCACGCCATGACGCTCACCGCCGTCGACCTCGACGCAGCCGGCAAGCCCATCAAGTGGAAGGTCGAGAACTCGTGGGGCACTGAGAGCTGCCACAAGGGCTACAACATCATGACCAACGACTGGTTCAACGAGTACATGTTCCGCCTCGTCGTCGACAAGAAGTACGTCCCCCAGAACATCCTCAAGGCCGCCCAGCAGAAGCCCCTCATGCTCGTCCCCGAAGACCCCCTCTTCACCAACGACGACTAGTCACTCGCAGTTTTTCTTGTTAGAAGATAACACTGACAATGTTAATAATTTAGGTGAGTTCGATGTCGAACCCACCTATATTAACTTGATGTCGACGGACATAATGGTGGTGTTTGTCTGTTAAAGCCCTACGGAACAAAAGCACACGAATGGGTTCCTATGACTCCAATTTAAAACGTATTGGAGATTAATTTATTCCGTATTACAACCATTTTCTAATTATATATTTATGAGTTGGCATGAAATCGTAAAATATCGCCCCGAATATTATGATGAAAATGGGGCCTATAAAGCTAATGAATGGACTAGCATTAGCGATATCGGCAAGTTTTATGATGGAAAGATATTTACTTTGGAAAATTATCTTCGTGTAGAACAACGTTATATTGCAGTCATTCTGTCAATTATGTCAAGAATGGACTGTAAATATTTGACTGTAGAATACTTAGAGGTTGACAAAAATGATATTGAGAAGCATATTAATTCAAGCAAAGATCACACTACAGACTCTTTATTGGTAACAAGTCTAATTCAATTGGAACAAGGAAAAAGAATTTATTATAAAAACATAGATAATGTAATACGCCTAGCATTAAGAGAATACATATATATCGTTTTATGTAATAAACAGAAAAAACTTAAAATTGAATTTGGATATGATTATTATCTTTACGTATTATGTAATTTGGATAATAGGATATTAGACAATTTGGTAAATAGCGTGGGATTATATTTAGATCCTAGGGGGTGATTGTTGATGTCGACCATCGCAGATTTAGCAGGGGAATCGGATAATGTATTTTTCTTAAAGCGAGGATTGAAGCAACTGCATCGACCATATCTAAACGCACTTTAAAAGGTGAAGAGACAAATGTTGAGTACACTGTTTTTCAGCGCCGACCACCCATTCTTTTATTTCATCTACGATGACATTAGTCGCGCCATCCTATTCATGGGACAGTTCTGCGGCAACTAAACGTGTATAACACAACAACGAGGCCAACTAAGATATAGTTGCCCCGTTGTTTTTGTCTTGTTTTGGCAAGGCCATCAAAACAGGCTGAGGGACTTCTGCTCGACGCGGCCGCGGGCGCGTTGCAGGCGGTCGTCGTTGATGTCGATGCCAATGGAGCGGCGGTTCACGTCGTAGGCCACCTTGCACGTGGTGCCGGTGCCGCAGTAGGGACGGCACCCCTGTGCCGTCCGCCTCGACCATAGTAATAAATGCACGATGCACGATGCACAATTCATAATTCATAATTCTTAATGCTGCCACTACAGGAAGTCCCCCTCTTCAGGGGATTTAGGGGGGATTACTATCGGGGCGGTGTCTATCAAACGATTCGACACGTCGCTGGCGAGCGCGGGATGATTGCAAAAATTGTAAAATCATCCTGGAAAATTTGCTGGGTTCGGAAAGAATCTCTACCTTTGCCATGACATTTATCTGCGGAAAAATCATAATTCTTATGATTTTTCCATACCAAACAATCAAATTTGACTAATATGAGGCGTAAAATCATGTCCGAGTTGCAGCGTTGGAGCAGCAAGCCCAATCGCATGCCACTGCTGCTCAATGGCGCTCGTCAGGTGGGCAAGACGTATCTCTTGAAAAAGTTCGGTGAAGCATGTTACAACCATGTTGCATATTTCAACCTGGAGAACAACCAACGGGCGCGCAGTCTGTTCGATGGCGATTTAAATCCGTCTGTAATCGTGCAAAATCTCGAGGCTCTGAGCCTGGTGCGCATTGTGCCGACAAACACATTGATCATCTTGGATGAGATTCAATCATGCGAGCGTGCATTGACATCGTTGAAAGCCTTCTGCGAAGAGGCACCCGAATATCATGTGGTGGCTGCGGGCAGTCTGCTGGGTGTGGCGGTCAACCGTGAGCACTACTCTTTCCCGGTAGGCAAGGTTGATGAGATGTCACTATGGCCGATGGACTTTGAGGAGTTTCTTTGGGCCATAGGACAAGATGCTCTCGCTGCTATGATACGTGAGCATTTTCAAAGCGACGAAAAGTTGGTCAATGCCATGCACGACGCGGCTCTGGAGCTTTACCGGCAGTATCTGGTGGTGGGAGGAATGCCCGCTGCCGTCAGGGAATTTCGCGATTCGCGCAGTTATGTCCAAGTGGCCGATGCGCAGCAGCGCATCATCAACGAGTATGTGGCTGATATGGCCAAGTATGCCCACCCGTCGACCACAGTAAAGATACGAGCCTGTTACAACTCTATCCCGGCGCAGCTGGCCAAGGAGAACCGCAAGTTCCAGTACAAGGTCGTGCAGCGAGGTGGGTCGGCAACCATCTTCGGCGAGGCAATCGAGTGGCTTAAGTATGCTGGGGCAATCATCAAGTGCGAGAAGGTTGAGCATGGGACACTGCCCATCGCTGCCTATACCGACTTGTCTGATTTCAAGATATATATGAGCGATGTGGGGTTGCTCACACTCAAGAGTGGAATGCCCACCGCGTTGTTGCTTTCACCGCTCAATGAGGACAATACCTTTATGGGGGCGGTGGTCGAGAACTATGTGGCGCAAACACTGGTCGCGAGCGGACATCATCCATACTATTGGCGCAACGACAATACAGCCGAACTTGACTTTATCATCCAAAACGAAACGCGTGTACTGCCCATCGAAGTCAAGAAAGGTCGCAACACTCGTGCCAAGAGTTTGAGTGTGTTCGTCGCCAAGTACAAACCTGAACTGGCACTGCGCATCTCGCTCAAGAACTTCGGTTGCGAGAATGGCATCAAGTCTGTTCCACTCTATTCGGTCCATTGCATTTAACGCTTCGCAAACAAGCCCCCAAGCCTTATCGGCGGTCGCTCATGTCCTTGATGATTGAGAAGGGCTTGATGAGCCACAGCAACAGCAGTCCCGCCGAGGCACTGACGATGCCCCAGCCCAGGTGGCCGGTATAGGCCAGATGGATGCCGCCGCCCACCAGGGCCACGGGCACCAACACTGTCAGACTGACGGCCAAGAACGCCGCGAGTGCAATCAACATTTTCATAGTTTATTTCGTTAATCGTCCATGCCGAAGATGCTCATTATCAATTGGATAATCCACCCGATGATGCCAAACAACAGCTGCAGCACACCGAACAAGATAAAGGCACCCAGGATGACGATGACAATGCCTAACAGAAACCACAACATAGCTCACACACGATATTAACCTATCCGGCCTACGTCCTTTCAAGCGATTCGGCGGTATCTTGTTGTGCTCGGGTGGATAACTTATTTGCCATCATCTCCTGCAACAAACATTTGATAGTAAGAACCCTCGTAGTCAACGATGCGATTGTCTTTGACCTCTATCCACATGGACGGCTGCCAGTCCATGTTAGGCAGTTGGCTTGCGTATTTCTCCTCTATACGGCTGTCCCAGGGCAGGCTGAGGATCCAACGCGACCCTTCTTGCTTGATGTCCAGATCGTCCAAATACATGAGTCGGAACTCTTTAAGACAATCATTAAAATTGATATACTCATCTAGCCATTCGCGATACTCTTTATAGAGTAGCTTCGGGTTGTTCAGCCATTCCATGACAGTTTTGCTCTTATTGTCGTAGTATTTGTCGAAGTCTCCCATACCAGGCAAGTTTCGCAGGATAAAAGTCAAGATGTCATGGCTGAAAAATGCCAGATACAATTGTCGCGTCTTTCTGTAGGTTTTGAATTCGCGGTCGGCGAAGGCGAAGTGGATGAGCTCATGCCATGCACTGAAGTGTGCTATGGCTGTGTCGCGATACTCTGGGTTGCCATGGTAATTAACAATCTCTTGGATTGACTTACGGAAGGCGTACACCTGCTTGCCGGTGGCTTGGGACAAATCCACCATAAAGCGGAAGTCCTCATCATCTAAGCCTGGACCACAGATGTTCACAACAGGATGCGGCATGGATTGCACAAAGTGGATGATTTCGTCGTTGGACTTACCTTGTTTATGTTCTTTTCTCAAGTCAAGTTGATAGACTTTCCCGACACCAAGTTTGTGATTCACGATATCGTCGAATTTACCAGGTATGGTCCAGTCATCGGGATAGAAGACGACCAGTGGCTTGTGATGCTCGCTCATCACAAATTCTTCGGCCAATTCACGAAGTGCATAATAGTCAATAACATGAAGCTTGTCCTCGGGCAACAGCATCTCGAATTGCTCCCGAGCGGCGTTCTCGGCTTCTTCCTCAGCCAGCATGCCACCATGCTGGGCCAATTGCGATAACTCCTTAAAGAAGTCCCGCCCCAGCACATGCTGTATGTCCATAAGGCGGTCGGTGGCGATATGGCCCTTCTTGAAGATGTCATACAGGGCCTGCGGTGTGAGGTTGATTTTTTCGGCCAACTGCTTGGCTGTCATCCCCTGTGCTCGCATTTCCTTCTCAATCTCTTGTCCTATGTGATATTGTTCCATATTAAAAATGATTTGTAATGGCAAAGTTAGAATGTTTTTGAAAATAAATGTTCAAAAAATTGTCGGTAAAACTTGATTCCCCTGTCGGTAAAACTTGACAACGGTGCTTACCGCAACATCATCTCTGCCCCTGGAATGAGGCACGCCGAGACCTTTAATCGCTCATCTGCAAGCTCACATTAGTACGACAGATCCAGGCACTCATCGACGTGGGATTTGATGTCTGGGGTGTAGTCGAACTGCAGCGGGCGCAACAAGCTGGTCAAAGCGACAAACGCCGTGTGGCACTCGGCTGGGATGATGCAAATTTAGCATGAATATTCGAATTGAAGGGTATGTAGACTGGTTCTTGTTGGTTCTTTTCGCAAAGTCATTCCGTTCTGCCTCAAAGTTTTTCATGATTACCCAATTGTCCCCATTCCATTCGGCATCAACGGGGATAGAAAAAGGGTCGTGATAAGCATCTTGCCCACCGCGACCCGTGCGAATTAATGTCCTTCTGCCTGAACTGCACCACGAACCTTTAGCTCGCGACCAAACCAGAGCAATTCCGTAAAGGCTAATGTCCTTATGTCTTTTTTAGGGTACTGCTAAACTCATGTTCTTTTGTCTTTAATGCACAGCGAGTTCGCGAAGAATCGTGACCTTATTCCAGATTCCAGGGAGGACTGCACACGGCGGGCTATCTCGTCGAGCAAGTCCAAGGGATAATCGCAGTGAATCAGACAGATTTGTGCGTCCTTGTCCCACAGTTCGCCGGGAAACTCCACGTCCTCACAATCGCAACAATCCCAGTCCGAGGCGCACAGCATGGCTTTCGCGACGTCATCGATTTGCTTGAGGGCCTGGATTTGCTCCACTTTCTCGGGGTGGTTGGTCTCTAGCTCGTGCACCACGGCATCGCGCAGTTGCTCTAGCATGCCCCAGTCGTGCAGTATGCTGCCCACAGTCTGATAAGGAGTCATGCAAAAAGCGATGACAGCCTGGTCGTTATTGCAGTCGTGCGACATGCCCTCGTAGTCGATATAGCCCCCGCATGTTTGCCATTCTTCGCCCTGTTCGGCTAACTCATAATCGATTTCGATGAGTTGATCCTCTGCATCGCTGGCCGCCGTCTCGACCAGGCTGTCCCACTCCTCTTGGTGGACAGGGAGCTCGACCTCGACCGTCGTCGACGGGTCGAAGACACTCACTTTGACTTTAAAAGGATGATACATAATCAGTTCTTTTTAGAAATACTGTATACCTGATTACTATGGAAGCCATCATTTAAATTCATTCTTAAGAATTGAGCAATCTTGGCCTTATTTTTCAAGAAGGCAATGATGGCTTGAATTTGCTCGTCCGGTAGTGTGCGGTTCCCAAATGAATAAGAGAACTCACCAGATGAGTAATTATGTTATTGACAAAACTGGTGTCTGAGGCCTGTTCACAAAGCTCGTTGACTTGCTTTACATACTTGTTCGAATCAATGTTCCGTTCCATTTCTCAATTGATTTAAATGTTAAACAATATCGATGGAGAAACACGATGTTTGTAGAACATCACGTCGCCCACCCTTTATATTTTTCGGCAAATTTAGCATGAATATTTGGTTTGTACTGTATAATTTTTGGTTCTTGTTGGTTCTAATGCGAAAATTGCTGTGCCACCAGTTCTGGATTATGTATCTTTGCCAATCATTACAAATAGAGCAGTCGATGAACAATACCACAGACAACAAACCGAGACTATTCACCAAGTCGGTATTCAAGATGGCGCTTGAGTGCCCCAACAAACTGTATTATTATCACAATCCCGGCCTCTATGCTAACGCCGATGCAGACGATGAGTTCCTGCAGGCACTGGCTGAAGGCGGTTTTCAGGTGGGCGAACTGGCCAAGCTCTACTGCGAGGTTCCGCACGAGAACGACATCAAGCTGCTGGACCATGACGGCGCGTTGGAGCGCACCCGGCAGCTGATGCGTGAGCGGCAAGTGAATATCGCCGAGGCGGCTTTCCGCTATGGCAACCTGCTTGTGAGGGTGGATATACTCCGTCGCGACGGCCAGCAGCGCAAGCACAACCAGTGCCCTGGGCAGCCATTTGCCGGACTCACGATGGCGCAAGGCATGGGCCACATCGTCAATACTGGTGATTTTCCCGTCGCGGCAGCCTTCAACCACATGCTTGAGCCCCGGCAGCTGCAGCACTTCGATAATGTCGCCCAGGGCGCGGAGGTCATCTTCTGGCTGGCCCTCGCAGCCGAAGGCCACCAGCTTGGCCACACGCTCCTGATGGGTAACCATCACCGACTGCGGCGACAAGTTGCCGTGCACCACACCCTTGTGATGACAGTATTGTAGGGCATCCACCGTCTGCTCCAGCACCTTGTGCCGCAATGGCTCGTCGGGGGCCGTGCGCATCCACTTGTCCAGCGTCAGTCCGTCGACATACTCCTCAATGATGCATTCGTCGGGCATCAGCGAAGTTTGAAGCATGGCTACGGCACGCGTGATGTTGGGGTGATTGAGCGTGACAATCTGTGAGAAGCATCGGCGCAGCTTCTGCTGGGCCTCGGCGTGCTGCGCGCCCGTGGCCGCCACGCCCGTCAATGTCCACCATGAGCCGAAGCGGCGGGCGCACACCGACGTGCAGCCCGCCAGCTGGCAAGGCTGCTCTCTCACATCGGTAAAAGCCGCGTCGATGCGGGCATCTTCACTCGCATAGAAGTCACTGCCGCTATAATAATACTCGTCCATGTCGCCTAATCAGGTCTATAATTGTGCATTATGATTGACTAGAATAGGCTCAGCGACTTCTGCTCGACGCGGCCGCGGGCGCGCTGCAGGCGGTCGTCGTTGATGTCGATGCCGATGGAGCGGCGGTTCACATCGTAGGCCACCTTGCACGTGGTGCCGGTGCCGCAGTAGGGGTCGAGAACGATGCCGTCGCGCGGGCAGGTGGCCACGATGGGCAACAGGCACAGTGCCTCAGGGCTGACGCGGTAACGCTCGATGGCGCTCTTCTCGGGCTCGATGCTCCACACGTCGCCCGGCATCGTGCCCTGCTTCTCGCCTATCTGCTTGGCATAGCGGCGCAGCTCGGCCTCGGCAAAGTAGAAGTCATCTGCGCTCTTGACAAAGTGGAACATGAACTCATGCACGTTGCGCAGGTGGTCGAGACCGCTGCCATACTCGCCCAGCGGCTTGTTCCACACCACGTCGTTGCGCAGCGTCCACCCTTGCAGGTCCATCATCTGCATGGCGATGCGCCATGGCAGGGCTTGCAGTGCGCGGTCGGCATACACGTCGGCCAGGTTGAGCCACAGCGACCCTTGCGGCTTGAGCACGCGCCAGGCCTCGGCCATGACGCGCAGCAGCTCGTCGCAGTACTCGTCGAGCGTCTTCTGTTGGATGCTCTCGGTGTTATACTTCTTCAGGTTCCAGTAGGGTGGGGTGGTGACGATGCAGTCGACGCTCTCGTCCTCGATGGTGGCCATGACCTGACGAGCGTCACCTTTAATATAATAGGGCATCGGGTTGTGACCCATGCGTGTCACCACAGTACGGCTGGCCGCATCGGCCTCGGCGGCTTTGACCAGTGTCGGGTCGATGATGGATGCTGCATCCCGTACTTCCAGCTCCGCATTTCGTGCCTCAAGCTCAGCATTCCGTTTCTCTAGCTCAGCGTTCCGTTTCTCAAGCTCAGCATTCCGCGTTCTCAGCTCCCCCTCTAAGCTAGAGGGGGCAGGGGGGAGTGTGTCCGGGACAGGGGGCAGAGCGGCTGTTGATGGGGGTGGGGCGACGTTGCCGCTCAGCTGCTCAAGCAGCAGCTGCGAGGCGCGCTCGCTCATCTTGTCGTGCCCGATGGCGTTCATCGCCTCTTCGGCCAGCCACAGGGCCACCAGTTCGCCGGTGTCGGTGTCCAGCAATCGTGCCAGTTTCACCACTTGGTCCCGCTTGGGGTGACGCTCGCCATGCTCATATCGGCTATACATGGGCACATCCACGCCGATGGCCTCAGCTAGCCGCCGTTGCAGCAACCCACGCTCCTTGCGCAGGGTGCGTATTCGTTCGCTGAATAACATAATAAATAATGGTCTGTTTGGTTTGCAGTTGGCAAAATTAGACAATTCTGCCGACATACGCAAGTTTTCAGACCATTATTTTTCTTGTCAGTGTCGGTGGTGGCGATGTCGCGAGTGCAGCATTGTGCGGCGCAATCGCGAAAGCCCCCACTGGTGCATGTAGCCGAAGCCAGCAGCGGCACCCAGGCAATTGGCCACCAGGTCAACGGCATCGTAGGTGCGGCCATTGCTCAGCACCAACTGCCCAATCTCCATGAGCAGGCCCAGCAACATGGCGCAGCACATGAACATCAGTTCCAGGTTCAGTTTGGTGTGGTGCGGCAGTTTGTATTTGGCATAGTCGATGATAAAAATTGCGGAAGTGAAAAGGTAGAGCAAGAAATGTGCCACTTTGTCCGAGCCGGGGAACAACATAATGGAATGGTCGCCCAACGGGTCGCTGTTCAGCGAGAGGTAGGCCACCAGCAGCACGGCAAGTGCCGACATCACCCCGACGGGCAGAGCTTTTAGGATTTGCTTCATCGATACGACTAGTGTTTGAGCGACAAAGGTAGTACATTTTTTTCGAAAAAGTCGGCTTGAGGCCATTAAATTGACAAAAAAGCTGTAACTTTGCATTTTCGTTAAACGAACAGACTATGGCGGGATTGGGCGAATGGTTGGTCATGTCGAGGCACGAGCGGCGGGGAGCGCTGGCCATGCTGCTGCTTATTGTGGTTGCTGTGGCGGCATTGTGGCTGGCGCGGCATCGAACGATTGATGCCGAGCAGGACGAGCGACTGCAGATGATGAGGCTTGAACGACAGGCCGACTCGCTTGCACACGCAGCCGACGCGGAGGCAAGGCAGCCAAAGGTGGCGCACAAAATGGGAAAGGACACTGAGAGGAACAAGCGAAAGGGCAACAAGAGGGCCACAAAGCAGGCCTCTAGAAAATCACCTGTGCCCGAAAGGCCACTGGAGTCCGTGCCGCAGATAACAGATTGAGAAGATTATTTAGTTTGCAATAAATAAGTCAAGAATCAAATGGCACATAAGCGTTTAGGATTTGCTACCCGTATGGGAGCGATTGCTGCGACAGTCGGTTCGGCTGTGGGACTAGGCAACATCTGGCGGTTCCCCTACGAGGCAGGGCAGAACGGCGGCGGGGCATTTATTATCGTTTATATCGCCTGCGTGGCATTGCTGGGCATACCCGTGATGCTCAGTGAGTTTATCATCGGACGCTCGACGCATAGCAACATGAAGGGGGCACTGCGCAAGCTGGCTCCCAAGTCCGGCATCTATCTCATGGCATACGTCTGCATCACCGGAGCCGTGGCGGTGCTTGGTTTCTATAGCGTGGTATGCGGCTGGGTGGTAGAGTATATCTGCCAGGCTGTGGCTGGCAACCTGCAAGGGCATCAGCCACAGGGCTATTCGGTCATGTTCAGCGACTTTGTCGGATCGCCCGTCAGGATGGTGCTGTTGACAATTGTTTTTCTGGTCATCAATTTTGCCGTACTGCTCAAAGGTGTGCAGAAGGGCATCGAGCGCATGTCGAGCATCATGATGCCGTTGCTGTTCTTGCTGCTCATCGTGTTCTGCGTCAACTCGCTCATGCTGCCCGGTGCGCACAAGGGGCTGGCGTTCCTGTTTGCACCCGACTTCTCGCAGCTTACCTGGCGAGGGGTGGTCGACGCGTTCGGGCAGGCGTTCATGTCGCTCTCGCTGGGTTTGGCCTGCCTCGTGACCTACTCCAGCTACTTCAGCGACGACACGTCGCTCACCCGCGACGCCGTCGTCATTGCCTCGCTCGACACGCTGGTGGCCATCTTGGCGGGCATCGTCATCTTTCCGGCGGTGTTCTCGTTCGGCATGCAGCCCGAGGCCGGCCCCAAACTGGTGTTCGAGGTGCTGCCGGCGGTGTTCCAGCAGATGGCCGGCGGATATGTCTGGGCCATTCTGTTCTTTGTGCTGCTGTTCTTTGCATCGCTAACATCGACCATCTCGCTGAGCGAAATCTTTATCACGTTCCTCATCGAGGAACGCAACTTCTCGCGCCGAAAGGCTATCTGGGTTACGGCTGCTGTGGTCGGGTCGCTGGCTGTGCTGTGCGCCCTGTCGTTCAATGTACTGAAGTCGGTCACTGTGTTCGGCTTGAACATCTTCGACCTGTTCAACTACTTGTCGTCCAACGTGTTCATGCTGCTTGGCGGATTGTTTACCGCACTGTTTGTTGGCTGGTTCCTTGACCGGCGAGTCATCGTCGAGCAGATCACCAACCGTGGACGGCTTAACGTGCCGGTGGTCAACTACTTGATGTTCTGTCTGCGTTATGTGGCCCCGGTGGCCGTGGTGTTCGTCTTCATGCAGCTGGTGGGCATCATCTGATATGCAGCAGTTCAGACCATATAGACTGGGCCGGTTTGACATCAGCCGCCCGTGGGTGATGGGCATCCTCAACGTCACGCCCGACTCGTTCTGGGACGGAAGCCGATGCGACACGCAGCAGGCTGTCGAGCGCAGGGTGGGGCAGATGCTCGACGAGGGGGCCGACGTGATTGACATCGGTGCCTACAGCACACGCCCCGGCGCCGCCGAGGTGCCCGTTGGCGACGAGTTGGCGCGGATTGAGATGGCTATGGGGGTGGTGCGTCGCCTCGCGCCCGGCATGGTGACCTCGGTCGACACGTTCAGGGCCTGTGTGGCTCAGCACGCCGTGGAGCATCTGGGCGTGGACATCGTCAACGATGTGTCGGGCGGCACGCTCGATAGCGACATGTTCGGCACGGTGGCACGCTTGCAGGTGCCATACATACTGATGCACATGCGCGGCACGCCGGCCACCATGCAGCAGTTGACAGATTACGACAACCTGGTCGAGGATGTCGTGGACGACTTGTGCGTCAAGCTGGACGCGCTGCACGACTTGGGCTTGCGCGAGGTGGTCATTGATCCGGGATTCGGATTCAGCAAGACGCTGGAGCAGAATTATGAACTCATGGCGTGTCTGGAGCGGTTTCACCGTCTGGAGGCACCGTTGCTGGTGGGCGTCTCACGCAAGTCGATGGTCTACAAAGCGCTGGGCTGCACGCCCGGCGAGGCTCTCAACGGCACCACCGTGCTCAATACTCTGGCCCTGATGGCGGGGGCGCACATCCTGCGCGTCCACGATGTCAAGGCGGCCGTCGAGGCACGCACACTGGTCGAGAAAACACGTCAGTCGCTGTCAAATCACTCTTAACTATAAACTTTTAACTATAAACTTTTAACTATAAACTGCAGAAGTGGGAGGCTCATTATTTTCATTGTTCGGAATCAAAGACCTGCTCGATATCCTGCTGGTGGCCACACTGTTGTTCTACCTCTATCGCACGATGAAGGACTCGGGCACGCTTAACATCTTTGTGGGTGTTCTGGCATTTGTCCTGGCATGGGTGGTGATGTACAAAATCATGGACATGCGGCTCATCGGAACCATCATGGACAAGTTCATCGACATCGGGCTGTTCATCCTCGTCATCCTCTTCCAAGACCAGATCAAACGCTTCCTCATCGAGCTGGGGTCGCAGAAGGGGTGGGGATTCATCGCCAACATCTTCAAGCACAAGTCCAGTGCCGACGAAGAGAAAAAGTGGATCATGCCTGTGGTCTATGCTTGCATGAGCATGTCCAAGTCAAAGACCGGCGCACTGATTGTCATCCAGCGGCAAATGCCCCTTGACGACTACCAGCACACAGGCGACATGATTGAGGCCAACATCAACACCCGCCTCATCGAGAACATCTTCTTCAAGAACAGCCCCCTGCACGACGGCGCACTCATCATCGCTGGCGACAAGGTCATGAGTGCGGGCTGCATCCTGCCTGTCTCGCACGACACCTCGCTGCCGAGGTACCTGGGCCTCAGGCACCGCTCGGCACTGGGGATAGCACAGGCCACCGACGCCATCGCTGTGGTGGTGAGCGAGGAGACCGGCAACATCTCATACGCCTACAAGGGCGAGCTCCACCAGAAACTCTCGACCACCGACCTCGAGAACGCCCTCTCAAACCTCGCTTCATAGCCGATGATACAATTGGGGACGGTTCTGTTTTGTATCATTGATACAATTGGGGACGGTTCTGTTTTGTATCATTTTTAGGGCGTTAATGGAAATTTGACGAGTAATGACTCTGATTAGCTGCATAATCTATGTTTGACATTAATGGCATATTAGTTTCGCTCGACCTGGTCGAGAAATTCTTCTGCTGCGACTTGGACACCTGTCTGGGCGCATGCTGCATCGAGGGCGATGCCGGAGCGCCCATCACCGAAGACGAGCGCCGGCAACTAGAGGCTGTCCTGCCCGACATCTGGGACGACCTGCTCCCGCGGGCGCAGGAGGAAATACGCGAAAATGGCGTGGCCTATCATGACCCCGAGGGCGAATTGGTCACCCAGATCATCGACGGCAAGAACTGCGTGTTCACCTGCTATGAGCCGGGAGGACTCTGCTCGTGTGCGATAGAAAAAGCTTACCGTGCCGGTCGCATCGCTTGGCGCAAGCCCATCTCGTGCTACCTCTATCCCGCGCGTGTCAAGGTGCATCCCAACTGCACTGTCGTCAACTATGACCGATGGAAAATCTGCAAGTGCGCCGAGGTGCTGGGCCGCCATGAGGGCATCCGGGTCTACCAGTTCCTGCGAGAGCCTTTGATTGAGCGTTTCGGTCAGGCATGGTACGACGAGCTTGTCGCCAACTGCGAGCTTTACATCAAGTTATACCTATCACCTGATGTTAAAAAATCTTGAAACTGCCAAATAATTGTCAATTGCCGACGCTCGATTCTCAATTAATTCGTACCTTTGCGCCGCTTTTCGCAATCTCTGACAGGAAGAACGTGTGGCCTGTGTATATTGCGGATTGACAATTTATTGACTTAAACCAAAGTTTTACAATGGATTTGATTAAGATTGCCGAGCAGGCTTTTGCCACTGGCAAGGAACTGCCCGAGTTCTTCCCTGGCGACACCATCACCGTGGCCTATCGCATCAAGGAGGGTAACAAAGAGCGTATTCAGCAGTATCGCGGAGTGGTCATCAAGATCACCGGCGAGGGTATGAAGAAGCGTTTCACCGTGCGCAAGATCAGCGACAACATCGGTGTGGAGCGCATCTTCCCCATCGAGTCGCCCTTTATCGACAGTATCGTCATCAACAAGCACGGCAAGGTGCGTCGCGCCAAGCTGTACTATCTGCGTGGTCTCACGGGCAAGAAGGCCCGCATCAAGGAGCGCCGCGTCGTCATCAAGAAGGAGGCCTGACAACTTCTGCTTTTCGGACGATAAAAACAGGGATATGTTACAATTGTGTGGCATGTCCCTTGTTTTTTGCCAGAATTTTTGCGTGTTTACAGAATTATTGCTACATTTGCTCCCCGAAATTCAAGTAAAGAGAAAGCCGAAACGCTAGAAAGGGAGTAGGCGCAAACCATTATAACTGTGTGTAAAACTATGGCAGAAGGACAGAAAAACATTCTTGACTCGGCCAAAGAGATGCTCGGCGGTGCTATGGGCGAGGGCGGCATCATCGACAAGGCCAAGGACTTCATCGGCGACAAGGCCGCTGACATGCTCGAAAACAGCGAGGAGCTGAAGAAGAAGGTGGTCGATACGGCCAAGAGCATCACGCCCGACTCGCTCGACGACAAGGTCGAGGGAATGGTCGACCAGGCCGTTGACTTCCTCAAGGACAAGTTCGGCAAAAAGAACGAGGAGAAGAAATAGCACGATTTTTTGCTCCAATCTGAGGAATAGTCTGCAAAAAGTTGTAACTTTGCAGGCTATTTTCGTTATTGCCTCTGCGGCAACCGACAATGAAACTACATTTTTAGACTAAATATTTGATTATGACCAAGAAAGCATTATTGATGATTCTGGACGGATGGGGCATCGCACCTCCCACCCGCAGCAACGCGATTTTCTACACCAAGACTCCCTACTGGGACTTGCTTTGCACCAAATATCCCAACAGCCAGCTCATGGCCAGCGGCGAGGACGTGGGGCTGCCAGACGGGCAGATGGGCAACAGCGAGGTGGGCCACCTCAATATCGGCGCAGGCCGTGTTGTCTACCAGGACTTGGTCAAGATCAACCGCGCCATCGCCGATGGCTCAATCCTTGACAATCCCGAGGTGGTGGCTGCCTTCAAGCGTGCCCATGACACAGGTTGCGGCATCCATTTCATGGGACTCACCAGCGACGGTGGTGTGCACAGCTCGCTCGAACACCTCTGCGGACTGTGCGACATCGCCCACAAGTATGACCTCCACAAGGTCTATATCCATTGCTTCATGGACGGACGCGACACCGACCCACAGAGCGGCAAGGGATTTGTCAAACAATTACAAGAGCATTGCGCTCACTCGGCAGGGGTTGTGGCCACTGTCACTGGCCGCTACTATGCCATGGACCGCGACAAGCGCTGGGAGCGCATCAAGGAAGCCTACGACCTGCTGGTCGACGGCATCGGCAGGCAGAGCGACAACATGCTCCAAGCCATACAGCAGAGCTATGATGAGGGAGTGACCGACGAGTTCATCAAGCCCATCGTCAACACCACTGTCGACGGTCGCATCCGCCCGGGCGATGTGGTCATCTTCTTCAACTTCCGCAACGACCGCGCCAAGGAGCTCACCACCGTGCTCACCCAGCAGGACATGCCCGAGCAAGGCATGCACATCGTGCCAGACTTGCACTATTGCTGCATGACCCCCTATGACGCAACATTCACCGGGGTGCACATACTCTTTGACAAGGAGAATGTCGACAATACTCTGGCCGAGTACTTGTCGTCGCTTGGCAAACGCCAGCTGCACATCGCTGAGACCGAGAAATATGCTCATGTCACTTTCTTCCTCAACGGCGGACGCGAGAAGCCCTTTGAGGGCGAGGACCGCATCCTGGTCAACAGCCCCAAGGTGGCAACCTACGACCTCCAGCCCGAGATGAGCGCCTATGAGGTCAAGGACCGCCTGGTCGAGGCCATCAAGACGCAGCAGTACGACTTCATCGTCGTCAACTATGCCAACGGCGACATGGTGGGCCACACCGGCGTCTATCCGGCCATACAGCGGGCCGTCGAGACCATCGACGACTGCGCATACGCCACCGTCGAGGCTGCGCGCGCGGCGGGCTATGAGGTCATCATCATCGCTGACCACGGCAACTGCGACAACGCCATCAACCCCAACGGGACACCTAACACCGCCCACTCGCTCAATCCAGTGCCCTGCATCTATGTCACCGACCACCAGTGGCATGACGACGGATCACGCGTCGAGGTTCGTCCGGGCCGTCTGGCCGATGTGGCTCCCACCATCCTGCAGCTCATGGGGCTGCCGCAGCCACCTGAGATGACAGGCACACCGCTCATCTCATAAGCCGGGAGGGCACAAGCAAGTTGAGCTATTGACCTGCACATTGCCGGGCTAAGTCTGGAAAAAGACTGGCCCGGCAAGTTTTTTGGGAATTCTTGGCGCTGGTGTAAATAGTTTTTCGTAAATTTGTCGGTTAAACCGAAAATTCAACTAAAAACGTAACGATATGAAGAAACTCAAACGACTTTGGCTGGCCGCTGTGGTCGCCGCATTCACCTTCGCTACGATGCAGGCCGAGCACCTGGTCATCATCGCTGTCAACGACACCCACAGCCAGATTGAACCAGCCAGCGATGGGCTGGGGGGCGTGGCGCGCCGTCGAGCAATCTACGACCACATCCGCAGCCAGAACCCCAACACCGTCACCATCCATGCCGGCGACGCCGTGCAGGGCACGGTCTTTTTCTCGCTCTATGGCGGCGAGGTCGAGTACGCCCTGATGGACTCGCTGGGCTATGACATCATCATTCTGGGCAACCATGAGTTTGATAATGGCATGGAGAACATTGCCAAGTATTATAAGAATGTCGATGCCAAGAAAATCAGCGCCAACTACGAGATGAGCGGCACGCCGCTCGAGGGCATGTTTGAGCCATACGTCATCAAGCGATATGGCGACAAGCGCGTGGCATTCATGGGCATCAATGTGCAGCCCGAGGGGCTCATCAGTCTCAAAAACTATGAGGGCATGCGCTATCTGCCATCGATTGATGTGGCGGATGCCACCGCCGAATATCTCAAGGAGGTGCAGAAGGTCGACTATGTGGTCATGGTCTCGCACATCGGATACACCTCCTACGACCCCGACGAGCCCAATGACGTCGACATCATCAGTTCGAGCCATTACATCGACCTGGTCGTGGGCGGCCACTCGCACACCGTCGTCAAGCCGGGCGGTGACATGGATCTGGTCAAGAACGACGATGGTCGGCTCATCCCGGTGGGGCAGAACGGCAAGAGCGGCAAGTATGTGGCCACCTACGACCTCGACCTCGAGACGGGCAAGGTGGTCTATAAGCACTACACGGTCGACAGTTCATGGGACCAGGCTGCCAAGCGCTATTCGGCCATGAACCGATGGCTTGACCACTATCGTCATGGTGTGGACTCACTCATGAACAACCCGCTGGCCCAGTCGGTGCGCCACATGAAGAACTCCAGCACAGCACTGCAGAACTGGCTGTGCGACGTCACCATGGACATCATCAAGCCGCTCTCGGGCATACAAGATGTGCAGTTTGCCATCATGAACAAGGGAGGCATTCGCACCGACATGCCTCAAGGCACTGTCACCGAGGGGGTACTGATGTCGATGTTCCCCTTTGACAACCGCTTCGTCGTGCTCGAAATCACCGGGCAGGGACTGCTCGACGCGCTCAAGGTCATGGCCGGACGTGGCGGCGATGCAATGAGCCGCGAACTCAATGTGACCTATAACGACAAGGGCGAGGTGACTTCGGCACGAGTCAAGGGCAAGAAGGTCGACCCAAAGAAGACCTACCGCATGGCCACCATCGACTATCTGGCAAACGGAGGCGACTACATGATGCCGTTCAAAGACGCCAAGCGACTCTTTGTCGACGAGGTCAAGTATGGCGACCATGTCATCAACTATGTCCGACAGTTGTCAAAGGATGGCAAGAAGATTGACTCGACCGATGAGGTGCGCATGGCCAAGAAATAAGTAGCAATCTAATCCGAACTATCAATCTATGACACTACGCAAAATATTAGTTATACTGGTCGCCATGGCGGCAATGGCACTGGCGGCTCAGCCGGTCGCACCCCGCATCCTGGCCAAGGCTGACCAGGCGGCCATGGAGCAGTGGGTGGAGCAGACCATGTCGCAACTCTCGCCGCGAGAGCGGGTGGCACAGCTCTTTGTCATGGCTGTCTCGCCGCGCGACAACGATGCATCACGCGCGGCGGTGCGCAAGTTCGTGGCCGAAAACAAGGTGGGTGGACTCATCTACCACGAGAGCACCGTGGCCGACCAGGTGGCCATCACCAACTATGCCCAGTCGCTGGCCGGCGTGCCGCTGCTGCTCACCATCGACGGCGAGTGGGGCGTGTCGATGAGGCTGAAGAACACCCCGCTCTTTCCGCGCAACCTCTATCTGGGGGCCATCGACGATGACCGTCTGCTCTATGACTACGGGCGCGAGGTGGCACGTGAGATGCGCCGCCTGGGACTCCATGTCAACTTTGCCCCTGTGCTCGATGTCAACGACAACCCGCGCAATCCCGTCATCGGCACGCGTTCGTTCGGCGAGAGCCCGGAGGAGGTGGCCCGCCACGCCATCGCCTATGCGCGCGGCCTTGAGGACGGCGGTGTCCTCTCGGTGGGCAAGCACTTTCCCGGGCATGGAGCCAGCGAGGAAGACTCGCACAAGACGCTGCCCGTCATCAACAAGAAGATGAAGGAGCTCAACACCTGCGAGTTGCTGCCCTTCCGCCGTTTCATCGACGCGGGGCTGTCGGGCATACTCACGGCTCACCTGTTTGTCCCCGCCATCGACCAGGACATGGTGCCCACCACCATGAGCCACAAGTGTGTCACAGGGCTGCTCAAGGACAAGATGGGCTTTGACGGACTCATCTTCACCGATGCGCTGACCATGGAGGGTGCCACCAAGCATCTGCGTGGCTCGGCCTGTGTCAATGCCTTGCGGGCGGGCAACGACATCATGCTCATGCCTGCCAATGCCGGTACCGAGGTCGACGCGGTCATCGCCGCCATCGCCAACGGCACGCTCAGCCAGGACGACATCGACCGGAGGTGCCGCAAGGTGCTGTGCTACAAGTTTGCCCTGGGCCTGGCACAGACGCGTCCGGTGGCCACTGCACACGTCGAGGCCGACCTCAATGCGCCACAGGCGCAGGTGCTCATCCGCCAGATGACCGCTGCCAGCATCACCGTGGTCAAGAACAACAAGGACATCCTGCCCATCAGCAACCTGCAGAGCCGGCGCATCGCTTCGGTCACTGTGGGGGGTGACAATGGCCTCAAGGCCATGTTCCACGACCGCAGCGATGACTATGCCGAGACCCATAGCTACGACTTGCAGCCCGGACAGAGTGCCGAGGCGCTGGCGCAGCAGCTCAAGGACGGACGTTACAACGTCATTCTGGTTGCAGCACTGGCCGACGACGCAAGCACCATAGCACAGGTCAAGACCCTGGCCAAGCGATGCGACAACTTGGTGTTGTCGATTTTCAGCAAACCATACGACTTGCACTACTGGGGCAACATCATCACCAGCAGCCATGTCAAGGCTGTCGTGGTCACCTACCAGAACTCCAAATTGGCCCAGGACTATGCCGTGCAGACCATCTTTGGAGGCAATGCCGCAACGGGCAACCTGCCCATCACGCTGCACTGTGGCAGCAAGACCTATCATGCCGGCCATGGAATGCACTATGCCGCGACAAGGTTGGGCTACACCATTCCCGCCGAGGTGGGGGTCAACAACCGTCTGCTGCAACAGATTGACTCGGTGGCGCGTCTGGGCGTTCGCGAGAAGGCATTCCCGGGATGCCAGGTGATTGTGGGGCGGCACGGCAAGGTCATCTGCAAGCGCTCATACGGAGAGACCGACTTTGGCAGCGGTGTGCCTGTCGATGACAACACCATCTATGACCTGGCGTCGGTCTCCAAGGCCACGGGCGCCATCAGTGCTGTCATGAAGGCGTACGACGACGGCAAGTTCCGACTCGATGACCCGGCCAGCAGGGTCATTCCAGGCCTTCGAGACGGCGACAAAGAGGATATCACTTTCCGTGACCTGCTCTATCATGAGACCGGGCTGCCCCCGTCGCTGAGCATGTGGCAGATGATGATGGACACCGCCACCTATTCCGGACCGCTCATCAACGGCGCACCCGACGCCACACACACCATCAAAATCATGAACGGTGCCTACGGACACAAGGATGCGCGCCTGCGCAAAGACATCCTGTCCACCACGCAGACCGACCGTTTCAATATCGCCATTGCCGACGGCATCTGGGGCGGAAGGGTAACCTACGACTCCATCATGCAGCGCATCTATCACGCCACTCTGGGCAAGAAGAAGTACCTCTACAGCTGCCTCAACTTCTGCCTCCTGGCCGATGCCGTGCAGCGCATGACCCACGCGCCGCTCAATATCTTTGTCAACACCTACATCTTCGCGCCGCTGGGGGCATACCACACCATGTACCGCCCGCTCAGCAAGTTCCCGCGCGAGCAGATTGCCTACACCGAGGTCGACACTTACCTGCGCCGGCAGCACATGCGCGGTTATGTGCACGATGAGCTGGCGGCGTTCTCGGGCGGCGTGCAGGGCAATGCCGGTCTCTTCTCGACGGGCAACGACCTGGCCAAACTGCTGCAGATGTGGCTCAACGGCGGCACATACGGCGGACGACGGTTCTACAAGCCGTCGACCGTCGAGGTCTTCACCAAGCAGAAGAGCCCCAACAGCCACCGCGGACTGGGATTTGACAAACCTGTTGTCGGCAATCCCGATGCAAGCAACACTTGCGCCGAAGCAACGCCCGAGACTTTCGGGCACACGGGATTCACTGGCACTAGCTTCTGGGTCGACCCGAAGAACGACATGTTCTACATCTTCCTGAGCAACCGCGTCAGCCCGACGCGCAACAACCCGAACTTCGGACGCATCAGCGCACGCAGTCACATACATTCGCTCATCTATCAGAACCTGACGAAGTAGAGCACAAACCGCTTTCTAACGTCGCAGAGCGCACCGAGAATCTTGTTTCTCGGTGCGCTCTGTGACGGCATCACCTGCCGGGCACAAACTGTGTCGACGACTAGTTGTCCAACATGTTGTCGTCGGTCTGGGTCTCCTCGATGAGCACCAGTTTGCCGTTTTGCCACTCATAGAGGCTGTACCAGTAGTGGTTGTCGATGCGGAAGGTGCCCAGAATCTGATTCTTGTCGGGAAAGAACTCGGGATCCAAAATCTCGTCGAACTTCTCGACACGCACAAACTTGTGCTCTGCATTATCCCAGACATAACCGTCGTAGGTGAAACCGCCGAAACTGTTTGTCGGGCCCAGACAAATCATCAGGTCGTACGTGCCGTCAAAGTTGATGTCATCCTCGCGGATCTCGCCAAAACCTGTCCAGTAGAGGGTGTCAAGCGGTTGTGTGGTACTCACCAGCGTGAATGAGTGGCCCATCTTGTCGGTGACAGTGGTGACGACACTGTCGGCTATAAAGCACTGACCTTCATCATCGGCAGTGGCACACACGCGGGTCTTGAAGGTGTAATCGTCGCGCTCGGGCACATAATTCCGGGTCTGGCCCAATGACGTGGTTGCCATGACTATCAACATGGCAAACGCAATGAGAATTTTCTTGTTCATAGTTTCCAATATTTTTTTTGCAAATGTACAAATTCTGTGCCAAATGTGCAATAAAATGAGTGAAAATTTGGCTTTTTGGGTGGTTTTCATTACTTTTGTGGGCATGATTGTCAAAACCGAGGCGATGAAGCGAAAGATGGAAAAGAGCGACAGGAGGGCAGGCCAAGCGCAGGGCAGGGGACTGTGGGAGCGGCTGAGCGACAATGCAGACTACTGCATGCGGCGCGTGTGGGCCGACCCGAGCAAGTCGTGGAAGGTGCGCGCGATCAAGGTCGTCAACCTCAGTGTGCGGTCGTTCATGGACCGTGACCTGCAGATGCGGGCTGGATCGTTGACCTACAACACCGTGCTGGCGCTGGTGCCGGCATTGGCCATGATTTTTGCCATCGCTCGTGGTTTCGGGTTCCAGAACCTGCTGCAGGGGCAGTTGATGAACTATTTTCCCGCTCAGCGTCAAGCCTTGTCGCAGGCCTTGAACTACGTCGAGAACTACCTCTCCCAGACCTCACAGGGGGCGTTCATCGGCATCGGTCTGGTGGTGCTGCTGTGGACCCTGCTCTCGCTGATGAACAATGTCGAGGACGCATTCAATGGGGTATGGGGAATCACTAGGGGCAGGTCGATGGTTCGCAAGTTCACCGATTACACTGCGCTGATGCTGTTGCTGCCGGTGCTGATGGTGTGCACCACCGGCATCGAGGTGCTCATGAGCGACACTGTGCAGCAGGTGCTGGCCGACGACTTCCTGTCGCCGGTGGCGCGGATGGTGTTGAGATTTGTGCCGTGGCTCATCACGTGGCTGGTGTTTACGGCGGCCTTCTCCATCATTCCCAACACGCGCGTCAACCTGTCTAGTGCGCTGTGGTCGGGACTCATGTGCTCGGTGGCCTTTCATCTGCTGCAATGGCTCTTTGTCACCGGACAGGTCTATGTGTCGAAGTACAACGCCATCTACGGCAGCTTTGCCTTCCTGCCGCTGCTGCTGGTGTGGCTGCAGCTCACGTGGCTCATCACGCTGTCGGGTGTGGCGCTGACCTACGCCGGGCAGAACTACTACAACTTCGCCCACAGCGAGCAAGCGGCTGGCATCTCGACACGATATGCCGATGAACTGGCACTGGGCATCCTGGCCATGGCCGCGCAGCGGTTCAGCGAGCGCAAGCCGCCACTGACAAGCAACGAACTGATGGCCGACATCGACCTGCCAAGCGTGCTGGCCGACAAGCTGCTGGACCGATTGACGCGGGCGGGACTGCTCACGCCTGTCGGTGACAGTGACACACGGGCATTCGTGCCGGCCTATGATGTCGCTCAACTCACGGTAAGTGATGCGCTGGATGCGTTGTCACAACTTGGCAACTCTGACTTTATCTCCGCTGCCAATACGCGTTTCAGCAAGCTGCGGAACCACATGCGGCAGATGCGTGTCGCACAGTTGGAGCAAGGAGGCGAATTGCTGGTGCGCGACCTGCTGTGACAAGCACTGCAGCCCCCGCTGTAGCACAAAAAAGCCTGTAGTCTTGTGACTACAGGCTTTTCTATGATGTAATGCAAGCTGTGTTGTCACCGCATGAGCAGGTAGACGGTGTAGGCCACATAGCACAGCAGGAATATCACACCCTCAATGCGGTCAAAGCGGTGCTTGCCGAACGTGAACACCACCAGATAGGTCATCACACTGGCCACCAGCACCACCAGATAGTCAACAAGGTTGATGTTGACCAGCGTGATGGGCTTGACTGTGGCCGAAACACCCAGAATGAACAGGATGTTGAACACGTTGCTGCCCAGCACATTGCCCAGGGCAAGCTGAGGATTGTTCTTGCAGGCGGCCACGATGGCGGTGATCAGCTCGGGCAGCGAGGTGCCCACTGCCACAATCGTGATGGCAATCACGGCCTCGCTCATGCCCCAGGCGCGGGCCAGGTTCTTGGCCGAGTCCAGGAACAGGTTGCCACCGAAAATCAGGCCGGCCAGCGAGGCCAGGGCAATGCACCACAGCAGCACTGGCGACTTGCCGGTAAACTTGCTCTTTGTCTCTTCTTCGGCTTCCTGAATGGCCTCCTGCGGGTTCTTCCCCTTGCCGATGATGACATAGCACATATAGGCAACAAACAGCACCAGGAAGAAGATGCCATCGAGGCGGGACACGATGTTCTCCCGCAGCCCGGGCATCAATTTGTCGTTGGCGAGCAACAACAGCATCACCGAGGCAAAGATGCCGAACGGGATGTCACGGCGTTGGGTGGTGCGCTCGATGGCAAACGGCAGGATGGTGGCCGACACGCCCAGAATGAGCAGGATGTTGGCGATGTTGCTGCCCACGACGTTGCCCATGGCGATGTCGCCGTTGCCGCTCAAGGCCGACGACACGCCGACAAACAGCTCGGGCGACGAGGTGCCCATGCCCACGATGGTCAGGCCGATGATGAAGTTGGAAATCTTGGCTCGCTGGGCGATAGCCACTGACGAGTCGACCAGCAGGTCGGCAGCCACGAGCAACAGACCCAATCCTAAAATGAGAAATAGGTAATCCATAATCTATCGCACTGTTCTTAAAGCACAATGCACAATCACTAGCTGTGACTGTGCATTGCGGATGATTTCAACTCACTGACGGCCTGTGACGGTCACGTCGCGGTAGGTGCGGCCGATGAGGCCTTGCAGCACCTTGCCAGGACCCAGCTCCTCGGCCTCGGTCATGCCGTCGGCAACCATCGCTGCCATGATATGGCTCCAGCGCACGGGAGCGGTCAGCTGCTTGACCAAGTTGGCCTTGATCTCGGCGGGGTCGGTGTGAGGCTTGGCGTCGACGTTCTGGTAGATGGGGCAGCGGGGCACCATGAACTCGGCAGCGTCGATGGCCTGGGCCAACTCGGCGCGCGCGGGCTCCATCAGCGGCGAGTGGAACGCACCGCCGACCTTGAGAGGCAATGCGCGCTTGGCACCGGCCTCCTTGAATTTGGCACATGCGGCCTCGATGGCCTCGAACTCGCCCGAAATCACCACCTGGCCGGGGCTGTTGTAGTTGGCGGGCACGCACACGCCGGGGATGGTGGCGCAGATTTCCTCAACCTTCTCGTCGGGCAGGCCGATGATGGCGGCCATCGTGCTGGGAGCGGCCTCGCAGGCTTTCTGCATGGCCAGCGCGCGGGCCTCGACCAGCTTCAGACCCTGCTCAAACGACAGGGCACCGGCGGCGACGAGGGCGCTGAACTCGCCCAGCGAGTGACCCGCCACCATGTCGGGCTTGAACTCGTCGCCCATGGTCAGGGCCAGAACAACAGAGTGCAGGAACACGGCAGGTTGCGTGACCTTGGTCTGCTTGAGGTCGTCCTCGGTGCCGTCAAACATCAGGTCAGTGATGCGGAAGCCCAGCACCTCGTTGGCCTTCTCAAACAGCTCCTTGGCCTTTGCGTTGTTGTCATACAGGTCTTTGCCCATGCCCACAAACTGTGAGCCTTGTCCGGGAAATACAAATGCTTTCATTCTATTCGTTTAGTTTAGTGTTTCGTTTTGAGGGTGCAAAAGTAATCAATTCTGCCCACATGAGTGCAAAAAACGCGCCAAAATTTGCCCATGTCGCCCCGAACAAGTAATTTTGTGCCTGTTTTCGGGCGGGAGGAGCCTGGCCCATGACATGATAACTACAAAATAGTGACAGATATGATAATGATGATTATGGGATGGCAATGGATTGCCATCGTCGTGGTGGTGCTGCTGCTCTTCGGCGGCAAGAAGATTCCGGAACTGATGCAAGGCCTGGGAAAGGGCATGAGCGCGTTCAAGAAAGGACTCAACGAGGTCGAGGAGGAGATGAACAAACCCGTCGACGAAACCAAGAAGCTCGACAAGTAGCAAGGTGGCTGAGGAGGACTTGAAGGAGATGTCCTTCTGGGAGCATCTGGACGCCCTGAGGGGGGTCCTGATCAAAATCGCAGTGGTGCTGGTCATCGCAGCGGTGGCATTGTTCATCTGGATGCCTGACATCTTCGACCGCGTCATCCTGGCTCCGTGCAACGGCGACTTCGCGCTCTACCGATGGATAGACACGATGGCAAAGGCCATCCCCGGGATGCCACAACTGGGAGGAGACTTCCATGTCGACCTGATCAACATACAGCTGGCTTCGCAGCTCTACATACACCTGAGCACGTCGTTCTGGCTGGCCGTGGTGCTCACATTCCCCATCATCCTCTATCTGCTGTGGACGTTCATCGCACCGGCGCTCTACCAGAACGAGCGACGCGGGGTGAAGCGCGCCTTCCTCTTCGGGGTGCTGATGTTTTATCTGGGGGTAGCTGTGGGGTATTATATGGTGTTCCCCATCATCCTGCGTTTCCTGGCCGACTATCATGTGAGTGCCATGGTCCCCAACCAGGTGTCGCTCGACAGCTACATGGACACGTTCCTGATGATGGTGTTCTTTATGGGGGTGGTCTTCGAGCTCCCCTTGCTCTCATGGCTGCTGGGCAGTGTGGGGGTGTTGCACCGGGGGTTCTTTGCCCGCTACCGCCGTCATGCCATCGTCGCGCTGGTGGTGCTGGCTGCCATGATTACTCCCACGGGCGACCTGTTCACCCTGGCTGTGGTGTTCTTGCCGTTATATGTCCTCTATGAGGTGAGCGCGTTGCTCGTGCCGGCTGAAGTTAAGGAATGAACCCTCTAGTTTTGCTTTAACAAACCAACTTTACATTTTAACTTTATGTTTTGTGGCTCAAAGTCCACAAAATCAGATTGGTTATCAATTTATAACCCTCAACTCCTAATTCTTAATCAAGTGAATCCTATCCTGCTCGTAATACCGATTCTTTCCATCCTGATGTTTGACTTGGGCTTGACCCTGCGGCTGGGCGACTTCAAGTTGCTGGCGCAGCGGCCTATGCCCGTGGCCATTGGCCTCGTGGGCCAGCTGGTGGTGCTGCCTCTTATCGCTTATGCTCTGGCTGTGCTGTTTCAGCTGCCGCCCTTGTTCTTTGTGGGCTTGGTGCTGATTGCCTGCTGTCCCGGTGGGAGCTCGAGCAATGTGTTCTCGATGCTCGCAGGGGGCGATGTGGCACTGTCGGTGACGCTGACGGCATTGAGCAGTGTCATCACGCTGGTGACTGTCCCCGTCGTCCTGGCAGGGGCGGTGGCGGCCAGTGGGGCAGAGGCGGTCGGGGCAGTGCATCTGCCTGTTGGCAACCTGCTCGTGCAGAACATCGTGCTCATGGCGGTGCCCATCGCTCTGGGCGTGGCAGTCAAGCACTGGTGGCCCGCCGCAGCAGCCTCCATGGCGCGGGTGCTGGGCAAGGTGGCTTTCCCGGCCCTGATGTTGCTGGCCGGCATCTTCTTTGTACAACACAAGGACACGATAATTGACAACTTCGGACAACTGGGCTCATGTGTGCTGGCCTTGATCTTGCTGGCCATCGGTGTGGCATCGTTGCTCTCGCGGCTGTCGCGACTCTCGCGGCAGGTGCGCCGCACCATCGTCATCGAGGTGGGCATGCAGAACGCTGCCCAGGCCATCGCCATCGCCTCAAGCCCCTTTATCTTCGACAACCCGGTCATCGCCACCCCCGCCATCATCTATGCCCTGATGATGAACCTGGTGCTGCTCACCTATGTCGCTATCATCAAAATGCAAAAAAGCCATCATTAAAGGCGACCGCCCCAGCGGCAGCCGTACACACGGACGTCTATGCCAAGGCCGCGCCTTGGCCATGGTTTAGGTGCCCGACCGGGTGACGCCGAAGCCCACCAGGCGGTCATAGCGAGCCCCCGACGGACGGTCGTACACGCGGATGTAGTAGTTGTTGATGGTCTGGTACTTGTCGCCGTCGATAAAGTCGGTGCGACCCTCCTGTGTGCCGTCGGGCACCCATAGGTACTGGTAGTTGTAGGCACCCTGCTTGAGCAGAAGGTCGCAACTGTAGCACATCATCCTGTTGTCCCACTGCATGAGCACCTGCTGCGCTGGCAGGCCGTGGGCAAACTCCCCCTCAAGAAAGATGTTCCCGCCTGTCATGCGCTCGCCACCGGTGTCGAGGGTGAAGTGTGTCACCAGGTAGTCGGCCTCGGTGGCGTTGTCGTCGGCCTCGGCATTGCGGATGGTGAAACGCCCATGCTGGGTCTGGTCGTAGAGGTACTCGCGCCCGACGCGAGGCTCGTCGCGGTAGAGCGTGGCATGCAAGTAAGGCTCGAAGTACTCGATGGCCTGCACACCCATGTTCAGCGAGTGTTCGGCCACTGTCTCAAAGCGGCGGTACTCGTTGCCGGCCTTGAAGATGAGCTGCGGCTGGTGGTCGTAGGTCACTGTGCCCACTCCCACGCTCATGGGCTGCTGCAGCACCACCTCGTTGTCGGTGCGGGTGTTCTGAGTGACCACGGTGGTGAGTTCGCCGTACGGGTCCATGATGCTGCCGGGCTTGTAGTTGAGCACGATGTCGAGCTGCTGGTGAGCGTCGTTGTAGTCAAAGTCGGTGCGCGAGGTCACGCCGGCATTCACGCCCACACGGTTCTCGCACACACTGAAGCGGGTCTGGAACAACACCTTGTCGGGGTCGTCCTGCTCATAGACACGCAGCAGATAGTTGCCGCTGATGAGCAACTGCATCTCGTCGTTGGGCAGCGAAAAGGCGTAGTTGTAGTATTGGACAAACGTGGCCTGGCTCTGGGCGTAGTCGGTGATGTCGGCCTGGTTGAACCCGCTCACCCACTCGCTCTCGACCAACTGGGACGGCCGCCAGAAGGCGTCGCAGTGATAGACGCTGTAGCGCAGGTAGTGAACGTCATAGTCCAGGATGTCGAACGACACGTTGATGCGGTCGTCACTGCCCATCATGATGACCGGAGGCAGGTAGGGGTTGCTCGCAGGAGCCACCTGCAACGTGTGAACAGCCGGGTCGAAGATTCTCACACCGGTGTATTCTATTTCTTGCGCAATCGCCGCAGTTGTCGCCAGCAGACAAGCGGCTTCTAGGAGTGATGTTAGCTTCATTTTCATGTTGGTTACATCGTCAGAGTTCCGGCATACAACTGCTCCACAGGGAACATCAAATCCCAGTTTTTCCCCCAAACAATATTGCCATTCTCTAATGTGAACTGGTCGAAAAATTTGGGCTTCAGATACTTGTTGTATTGAGGATGTGGATGCCGGCGGATGAAGTCTCCGACATCGATTGTCTGAGTCGTGTTGTCGCTGAATGTCAACAATACTATGAGATTTCCAAGGTTTTCAGCCTTGATCACTTGTGGGGCTATCATAATTTCTTCTTTATTGATGTATTTCTCACTCTTTGCCTATAAACAAAGAAGCGAATCCACTTGTCAATGATATTCCTATGGTACTTCTGCACAAAAGCGGTTGCCGTCCGTTTGTCTCTTTCTGTGAGTGGCTCAGCACCTGCCTTTTCCCGTATCCGGATTTCGGACAGCTTGCCGTCAAGCATGATTATCTCAAAGATACTCTCGTGGCTGTCATGCAAGACGTGGACATGAACGGGCTCATGCTCATTGGAGTAAAAATAGAAAATAAAACCAAAATACTCAAATATCTTTGGCATAGGCAAAAATCATTTTTTTTGCAAACATACTGCTTTTTTTTATGTTGACAAAATTTCAGGCGGTTTGTTTAAAGCATTCAGCATTTTTTTCGTAAATTTGTGGCGATTTTCAGTCCCCCACGGTCCGCCGTGTCAAGGCCACGCCATGGCCCCCACTAAATAAAAAAGAAACTGAGATGCTTAAAACACTACTACGACAAATCGGGCAATATCGCACAGCAGCGATACTAACCCCAATCTTCATCTTGCTGGAGGTGCTGCTCGATGTGCTCATCCCCTACGTCACGTCGTGGCTCATCGACCGTGGCATCAACGCCGGCGACCTGGCCGGCGTCTACCGCTATGGCGGACTGATGCTGCTCATGGCATTCCTGAGCCTGGCCATGGGCATCCTCGCGGGACGGTTTGTCGCCTACGCCTCGACGGGCTTTGCCGCCAACCTGCGCCGCGCCATGTACCGCAACATCCAGCGCTTCGCATTCAGCGACATCGACAAGTACTCCACCTCGGGCCTGGTCACGCGCATGACCACCGATGTGTCGAACCTGCAGAATGCCTTCCAGATGCTGCTGCGCACCAGCATACGCGCACCCTTCTCGATGCTATCCAGCATCGTCATGTGCTTTGTCATCAGTGGGCAAATGAGCCTGATTTTTATCATCGCGGCTGTCATACTGGCCGTGGTGCTCACACTGGTCATCCGGCGGGTGAGCGCGACTTTCGCACGGGTGTTCCAGCAATATGACGTGATGAACAACGCCGTGCAGGAGAACGTGAGCGCCATCCGAGTGGTCAAGGCATTTGTGCGCGAGGACTACGAGAACCAGAAGTTCGAACTTGCCGCACGCGGCCTCTACCAGCTATATGTCAAGGCCGAGAGCCTGATGGCCATCACACACCCCGTGATGAACCTGGTGGTCTATGGCTGCATCATCGCCATCAGTTGGTTTGGCGCACAACTTGTCGTGGGCGGACAACTCACCACCGGCCAGTTGACATCGCTCTTCACCTATGTGATGAGCATCTTCATGTCGCTGATGATGCTGAGCATGATTTTTGTGCAGCTCACCATGAGCGTAGCCAGCGGCAAGCGGGTGGCAGAGGTCATCAACGAGGTGCCCGACATCGTCAATCCCGACAATGCCGACACGGTGGTGCCTGACGGGAGCATCGACTTCGACCACGTCAGCTTTGCCTACAAGGGCGGCAGTGGCGAGTATGCACTGCACGACATCGACCTGCACATCGACGGCGGACAGACCATCGGCGTGATTGGCGGAACGGGCAGTGGCAAGTCGAGCCTGATCAACCTCATCAGCCGCCTCTACGACGCTACGCGTGGCACGGTGCGGGTGGGCGGAAAGGACGTGCGCACGCTCGACCTCACCGCCCTGCGCGACAGTGTGTCGGTCGTCCTGCAGAAGAATGTGCTCTTCAGCGGCACCATCCTCGACAACCTGCGCTGGGGCAGGGCGGACGCTACCCTGGACGAGTGCCGACGGGCGTGCCGCATCGCCTGCGCCGACGAGTTCATCGACCAGATGACCGACGGCTATGACACCCGCATCGAGCAGGGAGGCACCAACGTCAGCGGCGGACAGCGACAACGACTGTGCATCGCCCGCGCGCTGCTCAAACGCCCCAAGGTGCTCATCCTTGACGACTCGACCAGCGCCTGCGACAACGCAACAGATGCCAAAATCAGACAACAGCTGCGCGATGAGGTGCCGCAGATGACGCGCATCATCATCGCCCAGCGCATCAGCAGCCTCAAGGACTGTGACCGCATTCTGGTGCTGGTGGGCGGACGCATCAGCGGCTGGGACACCCACGACAACCTGTTGAAGACAAATGCCATTTATCAAGAGATCTGCGCCATCCAGGACGAGGACGGAGGCGACTTTGATGCCCCACAGGGCAGAAAGGAGGAGGACGCACAATGAGAATGCCCGGAATGAGACAACAACAAATACCCCTGGGCGAGACGCAGGGCAAGAAGCGTGACATCCTCATGCGACTGGTGCGCCAGGTCATGCGCCACTACAAGTTCTCGCTGCTGACCGTGGCGCTCTGCATCATCGTCACCGCCGTCACCACGCTGGCATCGACGCTGTTCACCCGCACGCTCATCGACGACTACATCGTGCCGATGACGCGCACCGCCCATCCCGACTTTGCTCCACTGGCCCAGACACTGTTCAAGCTGGCTGCAGTGCTGGTGGTGGGTGTCATCTGCTCCTATACCCACAACCGCCTGATGATCAATGTCACACAGGGCACCATGCTGCGCCTGCGCACCGACATGTTCAGCCACATGGAGCAGCTCCCCATCAGCTACTTCGACACTCACTCGCATGGCGAGGTGATGTCGACCTACACCAACGATGTCGACACCCTGCGACAGATGATCAACCAGAGTCTGCCGCAGGCACTCAACTCGCTCATCACCATCGGCATCACACTGGCCAGCATGGTGGTCCTGAGCGTGCCACTGACGCTGGTGTCGCTGGCCATGGCACTGCTCATGGCATGGGTCACCACCGCGCTGGGCAAGCGCTCGCGCCGGCACTTCAAGGTGCAGCAGCAGCGGCTGGCCGACGTCAACGGCTACATCGAGGAGATGATGACCGGGCAGCGAGTGGTCAAGGTGTTCTGCCACGAGCGGCAGGCCATCGAGGAGTTTGAGCGCATCAACGAGCAGCTGCGCGACAGCACCTACAACGCCAACCGCATCGCCAACATCGTCATGCCCGTCAACGGCAACCTGGGCCACTTGAGCTATGTGCTCATCGGCGTGGTGGGCGCTACGCTCATCCTGGGCGGACAGGTGTCGCTCACGCTGGGCACGCTGGTGGCCTTCCTGACGCTGAACAAGAGCTTTGCGCGGCCCATCGCCCAGGTGAGCCAGCAGATCAACAGTGTGCTCAACGCCAGCGTGGGCGCCGAGCGCGTCTTCCGCCTGCTCGACGAGCAGCCCGAGGCCGACCGCGGACGCGTCACGCTGGTCAACGCCATGCAGGCCAAGGACGGCACACTCATTCCCGTGCCTCACCGCACCGACACATGGGCCTGGTGCGTGCCTGACGACAACGGCGGCAAGCCGCGCTTTGTCAAGGTCGAGGGCGGCGTGCAGATGGACAGGGTGGACTTCGGCTACACACCCGACAAGCAGGTGCTGTTCGACATCATCATCAACGCCATGCCCGACCAGAAGATAGCCTTTGTGGGCGGAACAGGGGCCGGCAAAACCACCATCACCAACCTCATCAACCGCTTCTATGACATCCAGGACGGACACATCACCTACGACGGCATCAACATCACCGACATCAGCAAGCCCCACCTGCGCCGCTCGCTGGGCATGGTGCTGCAGGAGACCCATCTGTTCACCGGCTCGGTGCTAGACAACATCCGCTACGGCAACCTGCGCGCCACCGACCAGGACTGCATCGAGGCCGCAAAGCTGGTGGGTGCCGACGGCTTCATCCGCCGTCTGGCCGACGGCTACCACACCGTGCTAAGCGGCGATGGCGGAAACCTGAGTCAGGGCGAGCGGCAGCTGCTGGCCATTGCGCGTGCAGCCGTAGCCGATCCGCCCGTACTCATCCTCGACGAGGCCACGTCGAGCATCGACACCCACACCGAGCGGCTGGTGCAGCGAGGCATGGACTCGCTCATGCGCGGGCGCACCACCTTTGTCATTGCCCACCGCCTGAGCACCGTGCGCAACGCCGACTGCATCATCGTGCTCGAGAAGGGGCGTATCATCGAGAGCGGCACACACGACCAGCTGTTGTCGCTGCGTGGCAAGTACTACCACCTCTACACCGGCCACGAGATTTAATCCTCCCAGCCCTCCCAGCCCTCTCAGTTATCCCAGTCCTCCCAGCCCTCCCAGTCCTCCCAGAACTCCCAGCCCTCCCAGAAATCCCAGAAAAAAATGAACAAAATTAGCGAAAATCTCCCCAAACCAACGTCACTACCCCGCAAAAACACCCCAAAAACAGTTAAACTTAACCAAATGCTATTAAATGCTATTAAATCGGGGCAAAATACCCAAAAAAATGACATAAAATGAAATTCATCACTTCCAAAAATAGTTTCTAACTTTGCAACCGAGATTTTCTTTCAAACCGATAAAGACAAAAAATAACAACTAAAAACCTTGCGTTGTACAGGTAATCGCATACTGTGATATGCAACAAATGTTCACTTGCAAACTCAAGGAGTCGCGTGGTGGCATGCCGCGAGGCACCATCATCCAAGTCGCTTCGGCTTTCTCGACTCCAGCCGAGTACGAAATCGCCGATGAGTGTGAACGTCGCTTCGGCAAAGCAGCCCGCGATGCCCAGCACAAAGGCTATTGGGAAATCAAAAAGAACTAACCCTCAAGTTACGTAAGTTGAAGAATGCCTGCCTTATTATTATGGGTTCAACCTAATCTTCTATAAATGATTAAATTATAATACAATAAATAATATGAAAACAAGATCACTACTTTCCGAGCCATCAGCCCGTGGGATGATGGCTCGGATAAAGTTGAACTCAATAAAACAACAAACATGAGAACAATAGCAGCAACCTTGATATGTCTGGCCCGAATATACCGCACTGCAGGCCGACATCACCTTGCCCGACGGGCTGAACGTAGCCATGGAAGACGGGGAGTATATCTTTGACCTGACCGAGCGCAAGACGCGCACACACTGTCTCGGCCAACCAGCTCTCGTCCGGTGCTATCCGCATCCTTGTCGCCTCGCCCCAGAAGTCGGTCATCAGCGGCAACAGCGGCGCGCTGGTGACGTTTGAGGTGGTCGCTGACGCAGGGTTGACCGGCCCATGCGTCATCACTTTGAGCAATGTGATAGCCTCCGAGACCAATTCCACAACCCACTCCTTGCCCGTGTCAACCTGCACGGTGACGGTTGTCCAACTCGCCACCTCAATCGCGCTGAGCCAGACAACAGCCGAATTGACGGCGGGTGAGACCCTGCAGCTCACCGCCACGGTGCAGCCCGACAACGCCACCGACCGTACGGTCACCTGGACCTCAAGTGACCCCGCCGTGGCCACCGTCGATGCCAACGGCGTGGTGACGGCGCACACAAATGGCATCGCTATTATCACCGCAACGGCGGCCAATGGTGCCTCGATGTGGTGCGGGTGGTGTGCTATCTGCGTGGCGACATCGACGAGAGCAACAATGTCGATTCACAGGATGTGAACACCGTCATCAACATCGTCCTGGGCAAGAATTAACCTCGGGCAGCACCATGACTAGCGGCGGCCCCTCCCTTTGCCGGGAGGGGCCGCCGTCGGTTGTGGGCCACGATGGGGGCAGGAGCCACGGCAGAGCTGTGGCCGCCGCTGTGGCGCTTGTGGCCGCTGTGGCGGTTGTTGCTGCCGGGTGGCGGTTGTTGCTGCCGCTGTGGCGGCCGGCTGGCGCAGGCTGGGGCGGTCGGGCTGTGCCGTGGCTCCCGCCACGGCCGGTGGGGGCTACTGGCGGTGGCAGATGGCCCAGGCCATCTGGTTGAGCGAGAGGCACTGGTCGCGGCTGATGCCCACATCGCGGTTGTGGTGCTGCCAGGGGGCGAGCAGGAGCAGGCGGCCCTGGGCGCAGGCGTCGAAGTAGCGCCCTCCGGGCTTGGCGTACTGGCCGAAGCCGTTCTCACGCAGGAGAATGGTGGGGAAGCCGAGGTCGAAGGCGGCATCCATGATGCTCTTCTCGCCGTCGCTGATGCGGGGCGAGATGAGGACGGCGCCACCCGCGCACTGGTTCAGGCACTGGGCGCGCTGGACGGCGAGTTGCTCGGGTGTGATGCCGCGTGAGCATTGCACCTGCACGAGCATGGGCGCATCGAGCAGGAAGATGTTGCCAAGGGCGGCGAAGGTGATGTCGCCCACCACGAGGTTGTGCTGCACACGGAACAAGTCGGGGTGGGCGCGCTTCAGGGCAAAGCGACGCGGGTTGTCGTGCACATATTGAATCAGGTGCTGCAGCCGCACGGTGCGGTCAAGGATGCGGTCGTTGAAGCCTTCTTCCCACAGGGTGCCCGTGTCCAGGCCCAACTGCCGGCAAGCCTTGTTGCAGCCGCCCTTGAACCCACTGACGACGCGGCTCAGGTGGACAGGTAGGCGGTCGTGGACGTAGAGGACGATGTGGAGATGATCGGGCATCACCTGATGGGTGATGATCTCGATGACGGGATAATAGTCGGGGATGCCCAGCACGGCGTTGTGGACGGCCTCGCCCATGGGGCTGAGGTGCATCACGGCAGGCTCGGTCTCGCCGTCGCCGGTGATGTGGCCCAGCAGTGTGCGGCGGTCTTTGACGACAAGGGTGAGCATGTAGATACAGCGGCCCTGATAGTCGTGGCCGATGCGACGGCGCAGCATCGAGGGCTTGGTCTCGCCGGCCCATTGCTGCTTGGCTTTATATTGGTCCCAGTCCATTTGGGGCAAAGGTAAAGGAAAAAACTTGCTCACGCAAGTTTTTTTGTTAGAAATCTGCCAGAGGCCGCGGCGGGAGCCGCGGCAAAGGGGGACCGCTGGCGCGCCCACGGCGGGAGCTGTGATGTGGAAAGGGGGGGTCGTGGCTGTGATGGGGAAAAGGGGGCCGTGGCTGCGGCTGCTGGGGTGGCCGTGGCGGGGCTGGCTGGCAGGGCTGGGGTGGGGCGGTCGGGCTGTGCCGTGGCTCCCGCCACGGCCCTGAGGGGTGGCTATTTTTGGTGGTATGGAAAAGAATGAGTAACTTTGCAGGATTATTGCAAACGACCCATGGAATTTAAACTGCACTCACAATATGCCCCCACCGGCGACCAGCCGCAGGCCATCAGCGAGCTGGCCAACGGCGTGCTGGCCGGCACCGAGTTCCAGACCCTGCTGGGCGTGACCGGCTCGGGCAAGACGTTCACGATGGCCAATGTCATCGCGCGCACCGGCCGCCCCACGCTGGTGCTGTCGCACAACAAGACGCTGGCGGCGCAGCTCTACAGCGAGTTCAAAAGCTTCTTCCCCGAGAACTCGGTTCACTACTTCGTCAGCTACTATGACTACTACCAGCCCGAGGCCTATATCCCCGCCACCGACAAGTATATCGAGAAAGACCTGGCCATCAACGAGGAGATTGAGCGACTGCGGCTGGCCACGGTGACCGCCCTGCTGAGCGGGCGCCGCGACATCGTGGTGGTGTCGAGCGTGTCGTGCCTCTACGGCATGGGCAACCCCGAGGACATCGCCGCGCACGCCATGACCCTGAACGTGGGCGATGCGCTGGGCCGCGACGTGTTCTTGCGCCAGCTGGTCGACGCGCTCTACTCGCGCAACGAGATTGACATGAAGATGGGCAACTTCCGCGTCAAGGGCGACACAGTCGATGTCTACCTGAGCGACGAGGATATCATGCTACGCGTCATCTTCTGGGGCAACGAAATTGAGTCGATGCAGCTGCTCGACCCACTGACGCAGTTGCCTCGCGAGAGCGTCGAGTCGTTCCGCATCTTCCCAGCCAACATCTTCGTGCCCACCAAGGAGCGCCTGGCGCAGGCACTGGGCAAGATTGACGTGGACCTGGGCACACAGGTCGAGGCGTTCCGCCGCGAGGACCGCCCCGTCGAGGCCAAACGCCTCTATGAGCGCGTGACCTACGACCTGGAGATGATTCGCGAGGTGGGCTACTGCTCGGGCATCGAGAACTACTCGCGCTACTTCGACGGCCGCCAGCCCGGCATGCGCCCCTTCTGCCTGCTGGACTGCTTCCCCGACGACTTCCTCACCATCATCGATGAGAGCCACGTGACCGTGCCGCAGATCCGAGCGATGTATGGCGGCGACCAGTCGCGCAAGACCAACCTGGTACACTACGGCTTCCGCCTCGAGGCCGCGCTCGACAACCGCCCGCTGCGCTTTGAGGAGTTTGAGGAGATGACCCACCAGACCATCTATGTAAGCGCCACACCGGCCGACTACGAGCTGGAGAAGTGCGAGGGCGTGGTCACCGAGCAGATTATCCGCCCCACAGGGTTGCTCGACCCAAAAATCATCGTGCGCCCGTCGCTGGGTCAGGTCGATGACCTGCTGGAGGAAATCCAGCTGCGCGTCGAGCATGGCGAGCGCACGCTGGTCACCACGCTCACCAAGCGCATGGCCGAGGAGCTGAGCGACTATTTGTCAAAATATGACATCCGCACAGCCTATATGCACAGCGATGTCGAGACCATGGACCGCATCCAGATTCTCGACGACCTGCGTGCCGGGGCCATCGACGTGCTGGTGGGCGTCAACCTGCTGCGCGAGGGACTGGACCTGCCCGAGGTGTCGCTGGTGGCCATCCTCGACGCCGACAAGGAGGGATTTCTGCGCAGCCGCCGTTCGCTCACCCAGACTGCCGGCCGAGCCGCGCGCAACCTCAACGGCCTGGTCATCATGTATGCCGACACCATCACCCACTCGATGCAGCAGACCATCGACGAGACCGAGCGCCGCCGCACCCTGCAGCTCAAGTACAACGAGGAGCATGGCATCACGCCGCAGGCCATCGTCAAGGCGCGCAACGCCATCATCGGCGTGGACACCGACATGACGCGCACCGAGGACAAGCAGGCACGCGCCCGCAAATATGAGAGCAACGTCGTCGACACCAAGGACCTGCAGCAGCAACTGGCTGCCGAGTTCGACTCGACCGCCGGTGTCGCCGCCGACCCGATTGTGGCCTATATGGGCAAGGGCGACATCGAGCGTGCCATCGACCACCTGAAGACCCAGATGATCGCCGCCGCGCGCCGCATGGACTTCCTCGAGGCCGCCCAGTACCGCGACGAGATTCTCAAACTGCAAAAGAAGCTGGAAGGGTAACTTTTTGACCCATGGGAAAGGACGAGAACTGAAGTGGTAATGACAGCCTCAACTCAAGAATCCGGGATTTACAAGGAATTTTTGGTGTTGTAAGAAATAATGCTTAACTTTGCCGAAAATCTATCGAAAATGACAACAATCGAATTGCAATCTGAAATAAATCGTGCGCTTGGCATCATCGGAGATGACTACAACTTGCTCCAAAAGGCATTGCGTTCGCTCAAACGCTTGGCAGACAAAAAACAAGATGAATCATTAATGACTCAAGAAGAGTTTTTTGCACGAGTTGATGAAGCGCGTGAACAGATTCGGCGAGGCGAGGGATACACCATGTTGCCAGGCGAAAGTTTTGCGGATTTCAGAAAGCGCATTGGCCGATGAGTTACAAGATTGTTTTTGCGCCTCGTGCCATCGACGATGCCGACAGGCTGGAGCGAGAAGAACCAAAGGCGTTCAAGAAGTTCTTGAAGCTTATTGTAGAGCTTGAGGAACATCCTCGCACGGGTACGGGGCATCCTGAGCCTTTGTCGGGCGATCGTGCCGGGCAATGGAGCAGGCGCATCACTCGCAAGCATCGGCTCATCTATGAGATATTAGAGGCAGAAGTCCATGTTGATGTGCTGGCAGCGTATGGTCATTATGACAACAAATAGTGTGTCCCAATCAAATCGCTGTTATGAAGATTGAAGGACAGTGGTTGCCCACCACACGCAAGGAGATGGATCACCTGGGCTGGGATCAGGCCGACGTGATCCTGCTGACCGGCGACGCCTACATCGACCACCCGTCGATGGGCGCGGCGGTCATCGGACGTGTGCTCGAGGCCCACGGCTACCGCGTGGCCATCGTGCCGCAGCCCAACTGGCGCGACGACCTGCGTGACTTCAAGAAGCTGGGCCGTCCCCGCCTGTTCTTCGGCGTACATGCCGGGGCCATGGACTCGATGGTGAACCACTACACCGCCAACCGCCGCAGGCGCAGCGACGATGCCTACACACCCGACGGCCGCGCCGGCGCGCGTCCCGACTATCCCACCATCGTCTATGCCGAGGCCCTGAAACGATGCTGGCCCGACGTGCCCGTGGTGGCCGGTGGCATCGAGGCCTCGCTGCGCCGCCTGGCGCACTACGACTACTGGCAGGACCGCCTGCGCCCCTCCATCCTCATTGACAGTCCGGCCGACATGCTCGTTTATGGCATGGGCGAAAAACCCATCCTGGCCATCGCCGAGGCATTAAACAACGGCGGTAGCATCGAGCAACTTGTCGACATTCCGCAAACCGTCGTTCGCCGTCCGCTGGCCGAGATGCCCGCCGCAAGCACTGACGCCGACGTGCTGCTGCACTCGCTGGATGAGTGCCGGAAGTCGATGCGCGCGCAGGCCGAGAACTTCCGCACCATCGAGGTGGAGAGCAACCTGTGGCACGGCCACAACCTGTGGCAAGCCACCGGGCAGTGGGCCATCAAGGTCAACCGCACCAATCCGCCCATGACCACACAGGAGATTGACGCGTCGTTCGACCTGCCTTACACCCGGCTGCCCCACCCGCGCTATCAGGGCAAGCGCATTCCGGCCTATGAGATGATTCGGCACTCGGTCAACATGCACCGTGGCTGTTTCGGCGGTTGCGCCTTCTGCACCATCAGCGCCCACCAGGGCAAGTTCATCGCCTCGCGCAGCAAGGCGTCGATCATGCGCGAGGTGCGGCAGGTGACGCAGATGGCCGACTTCAAGGGCTACATCAGCGACCTGGGCGGCCCCAGCGCCAACATGTATGGCATGCACGGACGCGACCTGGAGCGATGCCAGCGCTGCGCGCGCCCGTCGTGCTTGCATCCCCAGCCCTGCAGCAACCTTAACACCGACCACAGCGCGCTGCTCGACATCTACCACAGCGTGGACGCGCTGCCCGAGGTCAAGAAGTCGTTCATCGGCAGCGGTGTGCGCTACGACCTGTCGATGCACCGCACCGGCGACCAGCGCATCGACCGTGTCAACGCGCAATTCAACGAAGAGCTGATCCGCTACCACGTCTCGGGCCGTCTCAAGGTGGCTCCCGAGCACACCAGCGACCCCGTGCTGCAGGTGATGCGCAAGCCGTCGTTCGACCTGTTCCGCCAGTTCAAGGCGTTGTTCGACCGTGTGAACGCGAAGTATCACCTCAACCAACAATTGATCCCTTACTTCATCTCATCGCACCCCGGTTGCCACGAGGTGGACATGGCCGAACTGGCCGTCATCACCCGCGAACTGAATTTCCACCTCGAGCAAGTGCAGGACTTCACACCCACGCCCATGACCGTGTCGACCGAGGCTTTCTTCACCGGCTTGCACCCCTACACGCTACAGCCCGTCTACTGCGCCCATAGCAAGGATGACAAGCTGGCTCAGCGGCGCTACTTCTTCTGGTACGACAAGGAGCAGCGGCCCGCCATCCAGGCAGCCCTGCGCCGCCTGCACCGCCCCGACCTGCTGGCCCAGCTCTATCAGGGCCACCATTCGGGCACCCAACCCAACACGCCAGCTCATTCAGCCCCCCAAAAAGGGCGGAAGAACGGTCCAAGCCGACGGCGAAAAAACTAACCGTTCAACAATCGTGCCTTTTGGCCAGCCACATATCATATAGATGGCCGGCTTGTCGCAATTTGGCAACTATTCCGTTGTTTCGGGCTCTTGACTCATGACCTGTTCGTGCTCGGCCTGTTGCTGTTGCCGTTTTGCGTCCCTTTTGAGCTGGTGCTTGATGCAGGCGTTGCTCACCGCCAGCATGACGAGAATGACCGCCAACTGCGGCAGTGGAAAGAGCAGGCCCCCAAGCAAATATTGATTTCCTTCGGAACCATTGGATAGCAGGTAAACGAGAAAACATACAACAGAGAGAAAGACTGCAAACATCAGCAAGATTGCCACGGTCACAGCCACGACCATGCGCCACACGGTGCCCCAATGGCTATGCCCGAACAGTTGCTTGTAGGTGCGATAGAGCTGGACCACGATGATTGTCAAGTAGATGCCGCTACCAATCCCACCACGGATGGATGGCAAGATGGCGGCAATCGAGTTGTGCGCCAGCACCAGCATGAGCAAGTGCACACTGTTGAACACCTGGATGAAAAATCCCTCGGGCAAGGTGTGGTGGTCGCAGCGGGGAGAGAGGCGAAAAAGCGACCATGTGGGCCAAATGAGGAGTGACAACATCATCAAAGCTCCCCAATCCTTATGCTTGCCAAGCCATGTGGTGGCATTCTCGACGAAGAGTTTCAACCTGCTCTCAAAATCGTCATCAACCGTCACCTGAACCGCCTGCTGAGTGGCCTCGTGATCAGTCAGATTGTTGACGATGAGCACCAGCAGCCCCATGATTACCAGCATCTTCATTGGCGGGAAACTCACCTGACGCCGCCCGGTGATGTAGTCGCCGATAAAGTAGCCCGGCCTGAGCAGCAGCTGCAGCAGCGAGTAGGGCATGGAGCGCGTGTGCATGCCCCACAGTTCCATGAATCCCAGCCACACGCTCTTCCAGGTGATGCGTCCCAGTCGGGCACGTTGCGAGCAAGTGGGACAATAGTTGCCCTGAAACTCCTCGCCACAGTTGTTGCACTTGTGCATGGCACTGTCGCGCGTGTAGCTGAATGGCTCGCGTTGCCATTGGCGATAATGCTCCAGTCGTTGCTTTATTCTCATGATTGCTCGGAAATTTTCTCGCAAAATTACACAAAAAACTTGACTTCACTGAACTTTTGATTTGTTTTGATATTTCATCGGAATATAGTATATTTGCACAAAACAAGTATTTAGTATATAATCAAATAAATATGAACGAGGTTTTAATAGATAAAATTGTATCAGAAGTATTATCTGAATTTGAACAAGATATCATGACAGAAGGTATAGATGTGGATATGCGAAGCGTCACTATGACTGACAGGCACGAAAAATTGGTCGACACGTCAGCATCCAATAACCCGTCAGTGCTGACTGACATTGTACCGAATGTTATGGTGTGGTCTGTTTTCAAAAGGAAAAGTGGCGAATGGGGTGACGGAAATCCGCATGTATATGCGTTGAAAAACGAAAAGGGATATAAACTCATGAACAGGAGGGCTGTCTTTTCTCGTATCGAATATATCGTAAACAAATTCTTTCAGCAGAACAGTGGAGTTGATGTGACAATCGCAGTTCCTTCAACCAACCAATTAAACAACCTGTTCGCAAGTATTGTCGCGAGGAACTGCACAAATCCGAAGTACATTAAAAACCTGTTCATAAAGATGACGACAGAGGAAGTCGCTGATTGCGTCTATCAGAAAGGCTCATTGTTTCGGAGAAAATACGGGAATTTGTTCGGGCAAAAATACGAAGCACTCAAGAGGGATATGGGAGACATGCCTTATGATACATTTCAGTTTCATAAGGTTCGAGATATGGAAATGAGAGAGGTGATTGAAAAGACCATCAAGTTGTCTGATGAGGTTTTCGGGGAATATGTGGATGCCATCAATGGCAAGAACGTCCTGATTATTGATGACAGCATGACACTTGGTCAAACAATCAAAGAAGCGTGTAAAATCATATCGTCCGCGTACACACCAAAGACGATTACTGTTTTGACCCTGTTCTCTCCGTTGTATGATGAGAACGGGGATGAACTTCAAAATCAATAGCAAACAGCGGGCCACAAATCAATGCTTTTCCCTATCTGTATGGCATACTTTTCGTCTGCAAATGTTTCCTTGATGGCGCCAAGTGCTTCTTGAGGCACCTCTTTTGCTCCTCTCACATAGACGCAAAACATCATCTCGTCAGTTGGAGTCAATCCTTGAGCGATCGAAGTGGTGATCAAGGCCGCTACTGTGGGAATATATTTGTTGTTCTTCTTTGATGGAATGAGAATTCGACCAGTTCCTCCACCAGCAATGGTCAATGAGTGGTTTTCTATCAGAGGCTCCAACTTCGTCAAGATGTCTTCTGCCGTTTGTTCATTCCCATCAGTTTTAATAATGATAACGTTGCCATGCTGCTTGAATTCTCTGACGTGGCGCTTCTTTCGTATTCTTTTTTTCATTGTTCTTGGTTGTTTGGTATGTCTTAACTCGTTGCCAAGGTGTTGCCATTATTTGACAATCAGCCTGAGCCTTGGCGACTTCAACCAAATCATACTTCTTGCCTTTTGCTGCCTCTATCGGGATTTCAACTGAGCATTTCTGATGTCAATCATAAGCTGGTTCACGAGGTCGGCATCAATTTTCTCGCGAATGGTTGATTGTTCCATCAGCACGTTCATTCGTTCTTTCTCTTCCTCCAAGAGGTCGATGATTTCATCGTATTCAAACTTGTGGTTACGCACGTTCATCAAAAACTCTCTGTCCCATGTGCGCTCCAGGATCACTCCCTTGCCTTCGGCAATCTCACATGCCATGTGAATCATGCGGAAGCAATGCATCATGTTTTTGGAGTCATAGTTCTTGTCGAGGTTCGACTCATAGCGCTGAGGATTGCGTTCCTTTACCCAAGTTTGATATTCCGCATATTGACGGCAATGCACCGTGTATCCGCTCTGGTTGTAAGAGATAAAACAGATCGGGCGGCTATCCTTGTCATCGATGGACGACAACCTCAACTCTGTGCTGGTGGTGTCTGCATTGATCACTCCACGATAACCGATGGGCAACAGACCCTTCAATCGGCTCTTTGTCGTTTGTCCATCGCAATCACCGAAGAATTCAGTGGCAAATGACAAGAACACCAAATCATCCTCCCAATCTGTGTTGGCTACATGTGCGCCGAAGTCATAATACACGCCATAGATGTCGTGCATGTTCGGAACATTTACAAGCCCGCAAAACTCCTGATGTAACGAGCGGTTATTAAGCCAGTCCTTGAACTTTGTGCTGCCCTGTCCCTTGAAGGTGTAGATGAAATCGTAGGGCGACAGCCTGTGTGTGACAGGGTTCACAATTTTCTTGTTGAACCCCCTGGCCTTCTCTATCTGTGACTTGGCATAGCCAAAAAACGGGTTGAAGCATTGCTTGCTGATAAACTGTTGTCTGTTGTCAATCAGCATGCGCATCAACGGATGCACCGGGCTCAGCAATTTATCGGCAGGAACAAACAAACTTTCAAGAACCGTCGGGTTTGATTTCAACAGCAGTCTGACCAACTCGCCAATCTCAAACCAAGTGTTGTCATGCCTGGAATCAGATACCTGCGGCTTATAGCCAAAGCATCCAAACAACTCATCCCTGGTGCAGATGTACACGCCACTCGTGTCAACGTCCGATTGCTCGGTGTTGAGTCCATAGAGGTGGCTGCCGCGAATGTACTCATACAGCAGCCGGCCATCATTTCTTATGATGTCAAAGTTGTGCATTTCTCAGTTTCTAGATCACACCTTAATATTCTCTTAATGAGTTCCGAGTATTCTTGCCCGATGGGCAAATCCATGTGCAGCATATTCCTGGTGAATAGGGTGGTTTCGTTGGTTTTAGGGTTGAAACCTTGTCTCTGCTCTGCACGATAGTACATGCCAACTCCTCGCTTCTGCCAGAGTGGAAGGTCATTGTAGTTTATGCCATTCCGAAAAAGAATCTCATGTTTCTCGCTGTTTGGAAGTCCCGACATGCGTTTCTGGGCATCACTGGCGGGAATGCCGTTTTTACGCAGTGCCCAGTAGCAGTGGGAATTCAGCGAATTGCGGTGAGCGTCTTCCTGTCGCCACCTGAAGTAGTCGACCACATTTTCCTCGTTGGGCAGTGGAACCAGCCTGTTGTCGAACACGGCCAATTTTCCGGTATATAGCGAGAAAGCAGCCGAAGCCTCACCCGAAAGGATAGAAAGAAGTTTCCTTTCCTTCCTGTTGAATGTGTCGTCGGCCAAGTGAAACAGCAGGGAAATCTCATCGCTCTGTGTGTAGCCATAGATCATGCGGAAGCCACAGTCCATCAAGTGCATTGTGGTTTCTACCATGGCGTCGCGAAACCTAGTGTCAAAGGGCTTTTCCAAGTCCCATTCTTTCTTGGTGAGGCGAGTGAAGCCATGTCCGTCAAGACGAGCCACCAAGTAGATTCCTTCGAGCATCGTCCTGTCCAGCGACTGCTCGAAACGCCTCATCTGTTTGTCAAGAATATCAAAGTCCATAACTGTTATTCCCTCCAAGGAGATATTTTGAATTGATTATTAATGTTAATGCTTACAAAGTACAGTTCATCGAAGCCCTCCTCAAGTGATGGCAATTGCAGATTTCTGCTCGTACAAGCGATTGCCTTCTGGGGCACCTTGAGCCCACGTTGCTCATTTCGCCGCATACAGTCTTTCACTCTGCTCTGAAAGAATATGCCAATCACCTGATAGCCATGTTCTTTTGCTTTTGTGATGTATTTCTCACGAACCGAGACCTCTGGATTGGTGTTGTCGACAACCAGCGACCTGCCATTCTCCAGGCAATCCACCAGCAGCAAGTCCTCTTTTTTGCGGGTATGCAATACGTCTAGGCTGATATGTATATATCCCTTGTCCGCCAACATCTGTTCATAGAATGTCGTCTTTCCGCTGGCCTGTATGCCCATGAAGATTATGGCCTGCTTTTCGGTAAATTGAAATGGCAAAAAACGTGACGTCGTTCAAGATATTTATTGTTCCAATTTCATTTTCGACTGCAAAATTAGCGTTTTCAACGCAGCCTATTTGCGTACAGCGATTTTTTTGATGATTTTTTGTTTATTTCTTTTGTTACGCAAATACATTGCGGAGCTAACATCTTATTTTGCAGCGTGAAACGAACAAACGTTCTTTGAAAAAACTGTATAAAGGTGGCGGTTGCCGTAGCAAGGGGTTACTTCGTTTGATAAACCGGAAAGGTGCAGAACTCCAGGTTCTGATTACCACCGTTGGATTGTTCCAAAAGTCTCCTTGTGCCTGTCGCATCCCACCTTAATAAAGTATATGCGATTGCCGTGATAAGGTATTTAGATTAGACCAAGTTTTTCAAGTTCTGACTTAACGTTGTCCTCAGTCTTGCTGAAAAAAGATGCAAGTTGTTCTATTGTCATTCCCTGTTCAAAGAACGATTTTAATTCAGAGCGTTCTTTAATAGTCCATCTTTGACGGATGATAGTCGAACTTTCTGTTTCGGGTATTTCATTATCAGATTTGAAAATCACATCATCGCATGCCTCATTGTTGATATGCGTTTCTGTTTGACTTTCGCATGAATCCAGATCATCAGGTAATTCATCGTCGTCATCATCGGCCGTCGAGTCAGCCACCGGAGCGATAAACTTGAGGAAAATCCTCAAGAACGCAGTTTCTTTGAAGAAGTAATCAGGGTCATCTTCCATCTTCTCAGTAATGAAATCAAAACCAAAATTAGCGTATTCTTCCATTGTGCAAATGAGGTCGTCAACCACTTTGCGTACAGTTATTTCACCTTTATCCAAAGCGACAAAATCAATGTCAGTTTTTGCGACAAGAGCAGCAAATATGTAGTTCCGGATTTTGCCATAAGATGTTCTGCCAAAACGTCCTTCAAGATTGCCCCAGTACTGTATTGGTTGACCGAATGTTTTGACTTTGGATGTATCTTTCACTAAAGGCTTTCTTTTGTCATTATAAAGCCCTATGAAGAAAGCAATAATAAACATTTCGTAGCCAGCACCGAAGATTTTTCCTCGGTCACCCTGCAATTTTGATGAGCCTCGACCATAATCGCAGAACACGTCAATAATCGACTCTTGGTACTTTATCTCCCAGCTGGGGTTTCTACGCCCCCAAATATCATATAGGTTTTCCATATTACTTCACTTTTTCAACTTCTGTACAAATCGTTGATAAATCACTCTGGCTGAAGCCATCGCGTTTTTTGATGCGATAAATCGTGCAGGTCAGGTGTTCCACATCCTCTATTCGCAGTTGGCCTTTCGTGATGAAATCTTTCGTCACTATGATGCACTGCTTTTCAATCTTGTCGATAATGTTGTAGAACTCATCTTCCTTGCTGTCTCCAAATGATGAAGTCGCAGCATCGAAAATCAGCGGATAGTTTTCCTCACGCTTGAGCGTAGTCAAGTCGGAGATGGCAAAAAGAACCGACATATACATTGTCGTTTGCTGAGAACCTGACGGATTTTTTACTTCAGTCCCATTTGAGCTAAAAAGCCGAATTTCAGCAGAGTTGTCAATCGTTTTAATCAATCGAACTTGTCCGTGGAAATCGGTAGCATTCAAGCGATGAAGATAAGTGTTGGCAACTTCTTCGAGATTGCGCAAGAATTGCGACAGGTTTTTATCCTTTGCTGAAACAAATGCTTTCGCAATGCGATTTAGAACTTCATGTACACCTTTGTAAACCTTAACTTGACTGCTTGCAGGTTTGAGCTGGTCGAATTTAGCCTGTAACTCATCACGTTCTTCTTGTAAGCGCTCCAATTGTGCACGAGATTCAATCAAACGTTTCTCAGCACGACTCTTTGATTCAAAGAAACCTTTCATGTTGACAAAGGCCTTGTCAAGAGTTTCTTCGCTTACGCCATCAGCCTGAATCAACAATCTAGCTTTTTCGTCATTTGCCTCCTGAATTTTGCCCTCTATGTCGGTCATCTCACGTTTTAGTCGCTCGACCAATTCCAAGCGGTCGTTAATGTCGGAAGCCAAGCGTGAAATTTCCTGTGCATTGCTACCTCCCAACGATATGCTTAAGTTATGCAGTTCCTCAACATACTCCGAGTAAAAAAGCTTGATTTCTTCCGGTTCGTCATTCGCTTCTTCTATTGTGGCTGCAAGGTGTAAACGATATTCATCAAGTTTGCGGCACATGAACTTATAGGCTTCAGTTCCTTCCTCTACAGGGCGTCCGCATACTTTACAGATATGGTCATCAATCATCTCCTGCATTGTTTCACCAGTAGGAAGATACCATGGAAGTTTGGGCGAGCCATTGGCGAGAACTCGAATCTCATCGATGGCTTCCTTTTTCCCTTCTCGTTTTGCCTGTTCTTTTATGAAAGCATCGTTTTGGGTACGCTTCAATCGGCTGAAGGCAGAACTTTTCTTTTGGAATTCTTTGAGAACGTCAGGAAATGCGCAAAGGACCCACAGTTGGTCAAGCAAGCTGGTATTAAAATTGATGGCCGCAATACTTCCACGAAAACGATTACGTTTCTCTGTGAGGTTGTGCAAACGTTCTTTCAGGTCTTGATATTTCTGGCCTACGTCTTGATGTTTTTCTAAATCCTCAATCTTTCCAGTGAATGTATTAATTGATTCTTGGTACTGGCGTATGTCACGTTCAGTATCAGAAATTTTTGCCTCTATTTGGCGAAGGTCAATTTCAAGATGCTTTGCTTGTTTTGAAACTTTTTCGTCATTCTTGCACTCCTTGACGTAGGCGTTATTGGCCTTTCGCTCAAACTCGGCCAGCATTTCAACAAAGGTCTCAAATTTTTTAAGGTCTGAGAACTTCTCCACAAGTTCACGCAAGGCCGTGGGGTTATCAAAGACATTGAGAGTTGACTCGCCCTTGAACATACTATAGCGCTGGATATAGGCATCGAAGCACCGATTCATCAAGTTCTTGCCATTAACAGGCACTCGCTCTGAACCTCTATCCTCGTAGCCGCGGAACGAAAACTTCAGAGTTCGGTAAGTTCTCTCACAGGTTCTTTCAATCGAGAAAGATTTTTCCACACTTTTAAGTCCGTTATGCTCAAACTCCATGGCAACAAGCACTTCGTCGATTTCCCCGACTTCAAGTTCAGATTTTCTTTTTTCGGAAAAATTCTGAATACTTGTGTCATCAACTGTAGTATTAAATAGCCATTGGAGAGCTTCAAAAAATGTCGTTTTCCCATCGCCATTATCACCGATGATAAGCGTAAGACCTTTCGACATATCGAAGGCCACCTCTCCATAATAACTTCGATAATTCTTAATTCTTATTCGATTGATAATCATACGTTCATCTTTAAATAATTGCTAATCTCATTATAAATCTCGTTGAGCGAAGCTCCTTCGCTTTCACGCAAGATTATTTTTGCGGTTGTTGCGATGACAATATTCTCACTATCAGCCGCTTGATATATCGACTTGATATCAAGTTCGGAATAGTTTCCGAATTTCATCAAATTCTCATCAAGCAGCACCGCTTGAAGAACCTTGTCCTTATTGCTTTGGTATGCCATATTAGAATATTGTTAAGTTATAATATTGTAGTACATTGTCAAGTTCGTTAACCGTAAAGTCGATATTTTCAGAAAGTAAGGCGAAGTTCCTGACTCGTTTAAGTTCACTCTCAAGCAGGCGTTTTTCCATTTCGTAGCTTTCTGAATTTGCGTCAATCTCAGGGGCCACAACCATGTCGTGAATAGTTGCCATGTGCTTGTCGGGATGCGTGCGAAGAATACGGCCACGTCTCTGAATGAACTGCCGAGGGTTTCCTGTGCTTGCGCAGAAAATAGCAAGTTCGCTCCTAGGAACGTCAACGCCTTCGTCAAGGCATTTCATGGATGTCAGGACTTCCAACTCCCCGCTTGCGAAATCAGCCAACATTCGGTCGCGCTCACTGCTACCAGAGACGAATTGTTTGACGGTGGTACGGGGACTGGATTGTTTCACAATCTCGGTGTATTCATCAATCAGGTGACTCGTTTCTTCGTCATCATCAATAATATCTTTTGTGTCATAAATATCTGCATTGTTGTCATCCGGGCGATTACCCTCTGGCACATATACTAGTGTATATTTCAAGTTCCCTTTCTCTTCAAAACGTTCTTGAATGATTTGTCTGAAAAGTTCCAGCTTATTGGCAGCTTTATGAATGATGCGTTTACGGGCAAGTAGAAGCGTTTTTACAATTTCGTCCCCCTCGGGGAAAGTATTCTTGTTGAAATTGAACATTTTTGCCAATTTGACAGAAAGGTCAATGTATCTGGCCATTTCTTCATCGGTAAGTCTCACAATATGGGGATAGTATCGGTAGCGGCATAACACCCCATTCTCAATGGCCTTCTCCATTGAGTACTCATAAGTGTAATTATTCTCACTGCCAAAGAATGACGCAAGAGCAACGTTGCCCGCTTCGTCATATTGTCTTTCGGGTGTCGCACTCAAGCCAATTCGTCGCAGATAGTTAATACCTTTTAGTCTGCGTAGTATTCTACCCGAACCCATATTATGCGCTTCATCTGCAATCAGCAACAATTGTTTTCGTGAAAACGAGTTGAGTGTCGCGAATACGTTATCACGTGCAAATGATGCATAGGTTGAGATGATGATATAGTTGCAGTCTTTTTTAAGTGGATTGAATTCTTCTCGCAATTTGATGTTTTCAACAGCAGAACGCCATGAAGGATATTTTGAACACACTTTAATGATATTGCTGAAATTGAACTTCTTGCATTCTTTTTCCCATTGGTCCACAAGTGTAATTGTTGGCACGAGGATGATGGCTTTATAGTAGCCATTTCGCTTGAAGATTTCCAGCAAGCAGTTAAGTGCGGTAATGGTCTTACCTGTACCGGTTGCCATAGCAAAAAGCCCTTTCTGCCTGTTGTTCTTCCAATTTTCGAAAGCCTCGTTCTGGTATGGGCGTGGCCCCGTTGGATATGGGAAATGAGGCTTGGAATCATCTACTTGCTTCTTGTCTTGGTAGCTTTCAATGGCACGACGGACTTTCTCGCGTGCATTACGCAGAGCGTGAAGAACGGTAATCGGAAGATGTGTCGGAGCTTGCTCAAGCAATCCTTCTTCGTCTTCAAGCAGTTGCTTTAGCTCTTTGTCGGGGAATGTGTCGGCAATGCGTGAGCGAATGTCGGAGGCATCAATATAACGAACTGTATCGTCTTCTCCCGAGAATGTCCGTTCAAAATCATCTTCAATGTCATGGATTCTATTAACCTCAGTCTCTCCGTTCCAATCACACATTGCCGTTAAACTCTCTCGGTTCTCAATTAGAGCGGATCGAGAGAAATTTACTGAGCCTTCAAAGCCCACCTTATTTAATCCATCGGAGAATACACCGCATTTGGTGTGAGCTATTCCGTTACCTGATTTTGGCGCAATGATGCGTATTTGAATCCTGTCGTTCCTGATGAGCCATGCAAGGCACTCGAAGAAATGGGTATCTCTTGCCGAAAGTGTTTCTTTCAGTAATTCAATATTAGAAAGGTCAAATGATGGCAACAAAGAGTCGTCGTGGCTTTTTGCTATGGCAGCCTTATCATCATCGGCAAGTAGGTCGTTGATGATAAGGCGCATCTTTCCGCCTGCATGGAGAAAAGTTGCAAAACCGTCGGAAAGCACATTAATTGCGGACGATGCAAAGAAACCCAACATCAGGTCGAATGTCGTTGAGTTACACAAGCATTCGGAGAAAAAGCCAACAGGTTCCCACTCACTCTGCGACTTGAATCGGCAGCTACGGGGCCATATAATATCAGATTTCAGCATAAATCACAAGAAACAATTAGCGCAAAAGTTATCATCGTCATCGTCAAGCATATCAATCAAGCGGCAACTACCTTGTTGACGTTTCGCCTCTTGCTTTGCGATAGCATCAAGCTTAATTTGCCTTACTCGTTCAGGCTTAATCAACTCGGCAAGACTCTCGTTTTGGTTCCAAGTGTAGCCGTCTTTCTCAAATTCCATCGCTTTTGCGAAGAGGTCGGGATGCTGTTCATAGAGCCATATCCACTCTATCTTCTGCTGGTAGAAACAGAAGTAGCAACCAGAGCGGCTACGATTGTATGTACCACGCTTGCCGTCAATCTCAAATGGGATTGGTTTATAATAAGCCGGGATGCCGACGCCACTATTCTCAAGAATATTGAAGATGTCTTCTTTGACAAGAACATCATCGTTGTCGATTAATGGGAACTCTTTAAGCTGACCGACTGGCAACTCTGTGGTTTTTAAAAACTCGAAGATGACGCGGTTAAACAATTTCACGTCAAAGTCCATCAATGCCTCAGTTTTCTTCTTGTAAAAGAAATCCTTTGATAGTGGAGTCTTTACAATGCGCATAACAGAGTCATGCATTTCTTTCGGGGTAAGTGACTCATAAAGGTCGATAAGCTGTTGCAAACTATTGTTGTTAAAGACCTTATTGATTACGTCAACACTCCAAATATTGCGGCGGAAAGGAAATATGGATTGGATGTTTGGCTTCGTTGAAACATACCCCTCTCTGTCTTCGTCTCCTCTGATGCCAACGTAAGAGATGGTAGGAAAGTCGCCAACAAACTTCTCCATTTCCTGGAGCTTCATCTTTTGAGTGCACCATCGGGCTTGAGGAGAAGGCAAGAAATTTCCCGATGCTTTTAGGAAATGTTCAAAGGGTGTTGGTTCCGGGCTTCCTTGAGCGGCGCGTAGTCGGGTGATACCACCGAGGTAAGACTCCAGCCGTTCAATGAGCAGTTCAGTTTCTGCCAGCTCGCAGCCGGTGTCGGAGTTGTAATACTCAATATTCAACGAGGGATACTTGCCCTTCATGTAGATGGCAAGTGCTGCGCTATCCTTTCCTCCTGATATGCCTAATACGTGTCTAACCATATTGCTTATAGCCTTTCGCTTAAGAGTTTCAGTAAAATGCAAATGTCCAAATCCTTATCACCGGATAATTTGTCTGCCAATTGTTTTGCAACTTTATCTGCCGCACCACGTTTGGTTTTCGGTAAAGCGTAGGTCTTAGCCACATTGAACGAACTGTTGCTTGCGGCCAATTCAAAGCTGAATGCGATGTCGGTGTTTTCATCAAAAGCCGATGAAACCGTGATAAAACGTTCCGCTTCACTGAAAAGGAAAAGAAGGTCGTAGATGAAGCGTTCTTCTTCCGCATCTTTGATGGTTTCGAGTCGTCGGTCATAGACCACTTGCCCAATCTTCTCATAAAATTCTCGCTTGGAATTACTCGGTGATAGTACACGATCAATAAACGCCCTGGGCTTTTGCGCAAGCAGTGACTTGTTGATTGTTCGGTAGCGATTATCAATGAGATGCTTATATTCATCAAAAGCAACATCTTCGGCAAATCCCAGATGCCGTTTGACGCATTGCTCCACACGCCCGATGAAGCTATCATAGCAAGCGTTGAGTTCCTGTACTGCAGAACGAATCAAATCAACATATTGCCTGACAAACTCATCATCATTCAAGTCGCTATAGCCGAAAGCCTTTGGAATATCCTCAAAGAAAGCTTTTGCGGGATCTTTGGCTTCAGCGAGAATGTCGCGGAATTTTGCTGTATATGAGTTGTTGAACTTACGGGTGCTTTTGGCGTAGTCATTCAACCTGCGATAGAAGTTGAAGAATGGTTTGATTGTTGCTAAAACCGAGTCGGACGAAACTGCGATTTCGTCACTTTGTCTCAAAAACTGACGATACTTTTTGAAAAACTGCAATTTCACGCCCGACACATCGTAGGCTCTCACGCTGAAATCACCAGGGCGTTTTTGCAATAATTCAAACACCTCTTTATTAATGTCAAGTACGAATGTATTGCCATTGTATAAAGCAAAGCTTTGCTGCTTGACAAACAGAAAAATAGGGAGCCAGAAATCTATCACACCTTGTTTGAGCTTGAAAGGTTTCTCTTTCAGTGTCTTAATCAGTGTTGTCAGTTTCTGCTCTTTATCAACACTACTTTCCAAGAAACGGCAACATTCATCCCATAGTGGCATGATGCCATCGGTAGTCGGCTCGTCAAGATAGTACGTGCCGTCATCATCCATTCGATGAATGCCGGTCTCATGGAACAAGGTATAGTAGATGGTTTTCTCGGGAGGAAAAGCTGTCTCAGCAATGCCGAAATCTTTCTCACCATTGTGAGCCAACATCGCATCAAGCAGAGTGACGCGGGCCAGAGAGATGGCAGAGCTTAGTTTCTGCCTGTTGAACAACTCGTTCTTTATGATAGGTGTTTGATGGTAAACTTCCTCGCACACCTCTGATAAGAGTCTATTGATGTCTTTTGCGCTCTCGATTGGGAAGGCTTTCCCCCTAAAAATCCAGGTCACCGCACCATTATTAGCCGTGAGGTTTTCATTGATGCAGATGTTCAGCAGATTGGCTTCATGCTGCAATTGAGATGTCACTTCACGTCTAGCCACCCGGTCATCTATAATGACATTGTCAAGAATGTACTGCAGTTTCTTGAGCTCATGCAGATGCCCCACAATCTCATCAGCATTATTGAAGAAAACATAGATGTTTGCGGAGTCTGTGCCGGCTGAATATGACACAGCGTCAGATAATGACAAGTCAAGTGGAAAGACCAGATTGATAAATCCGTCTATGTCACCAGTTGGCGCAGTCTCAACCAAGTCGTTCGTAATCTTATACTCAAAATATCGAGGAGTGCCAACGCGATAATAAATTGATGATGCAAGTATCGCTTTCTGGTTTGCAAAAGGCAGAATCTCATTGACGTTAATATTGGGTACTGGCACTACAAGCGATGCTTTATACAACTCGTCTTCAATATCTACATCTGTGCCCTCAAACAAAACGTATTGTTGTTTGTAATTGGCGAAGCGGATGATTTTGTGGGCAATCAGTTTTGCCAAATATGGTTGGGCATCCTCTATGTTAAGAGCCAATTTCGCATATGTTCTCAATAGACGGTCATCTATCTTTATTTGCTTGAAGAACAAATTGAGCAGACCAATAGTCTTGACAATTTTGAGACAACCGCTTAGAAGGTCGCTGTCTATTATTCCACTTTCCACTCGCTCTACAGCAACACGCATGGCCCGCCAATCCATGGAGTCGGCATTAGCCTCAGCAAGGGCAGTAAAGAACGAATACACAAGGTAATCATACACAGATGCGGTGTTGTATGTTAAAGTGGAAGATGCCTTAAATTGACGGACGGATTTGTTACCCTCTGCAGTGAGAAACGAGAAAAGCGTTCGCTCATTTTGTCCATATCGCTGGATGCCTAACGTCAGACAAGCAGACGAAATGGCATCAAGGGGATATAGCCTATTAATTGTCTCGATTTCTAACTCCTTTGAAATGATGCGATATTCTTTCGCCAAATGGGTGATGCCCTTACTATTTGGCCACGTCTTTTTGTGGGTTGATTGTTTGCCGAGTTATTTGGCAGCAAGATAAAGCAGTTGTTCAACTGGCTCAACAAACACCACCTCCTTGAAGCGACCTTTCACCTTGCTCCATTCGTTCTTTTGCGTTTCGGTTAGTTTGGATGCGTAAGCACTGAAATTCTGGTGAAGGGTCGTGAGGAGTATTATTCTGCGAGTTGGTACGTTGGCGAACTCTGCCAATTTTTGAAGGAAATATAATTCTTGTTCGGGATTGTGGTTGGCGGCATGCTCAAGTATTTTGCCGAACTCGTCAATGGCGACAAGCAGAAATTTGTTCTGTTTCTTTAGCGACTGACACAGATTGCCAAGTGTCGTAAAGATATTGCTGGTGTCGTTATTCAGTTTTCGCGAAAGCAAACTGCTCAAAGGCGCATAGTCGCCAACAATATTGATAAATTCAAATCCCTCAGCATTGAAAACTTTACTATTTCTCAACAGCTCACCTCCATTTTTACGCAAGTCACGCTCAAGTGCCATGATAAAGCTTGACTTGCCAGTGCCGTATGTTCCAATGATAGTGAATGAGTGATAACCAGATTGAAAACTATTTACAATATTGCCCAGAACTGACTGTGCGTTTGGCGTTACAATATAATTGAACTCATTGCCGGCTTCGTATTCAATATTTACCGATGGTGTATAGCTCATATTGCTTGGTAGTAGTCTCTTAATACATCGTACTTGTTGAAAGTGCGAGTGAATTGAACATTCTTAATCCCGCTATTATCTGTGTAGTGAAGGTTGTATTTCTCCGAAGACTCAAGTCTTCTGATGACTTCAATCAACTCAGTTATTGGCATACAGAAAGTGAGTGACAGCTCTTTTAGCCTGTCAAAAGAGACTGTGTTATCTTCACCTTTAATGTCAATCAAGCTGTAAAGTATGATTTCTGGAGCTATGGCTTCTGAATGTATCTCGTTGAAATAGTATGTGTTTCCCTTATTCTCATCATGGTTTGATTGAATAAGGTTCAGTCCTATCATCAATGCGCTAAAGTCTTCGAGTGATTTTAGCGATGTCGGTGCCATGTATGTCTGCAACAGCACATTGATGTCTTTCTTGACAGTATTCTCGTTAAATACATTCTTTTGTTCAGGGACAGAGCATTTGCGTTTTATGAACTGCAATAGTCCGTCTCTATCAAACTCTTTGTGCTCTCGCTGAAAATCAACAAACAAAAGGCTATATAGACTTGCAATTCTACAGTTTACGATACAATAGTGAAGCAGCCAATGCGAATTAGTGTCTTCAAGGAAGCGGTCAAAACCACCATTGTCCGAGAAAATGAAGTGTGATAGATTGGTGAGATTGTCATTATCTGTCAGACCGAATGCTTTCATCCAAAATCTAATTGCCGCCACCATGTTCTTTCCCACACCAAGATGAACAACTGCGTCGGGAGAATTAAAAGCATAGCCATTGTTGAGGAAGTCGTAGCCTTTTTTTAGCCAAAGCGACCTGCAATGGAATGATTCGTGACCAGAAAAACTATATCTTAGAGTAGCCAATTTGCCAAACACTAATGCCCATTCAGGCATTTCTTTTTATTGGCAGCGGCTCACTTACTTACCAATGGGTTATTAAAAAAGCGTGAGAGCCTGACTTGTCGCTCTTCCCGCATCTCGAAGGCCTTCTCACGTGCCTAAAAGTCACTTTCAGAGCAACGTGAGAGACTCCACGCCGATATGTAAGACCACCCCATGCCACCCATCGCGGCATGGAGTAGGTGTTTACACACCTCATGGCGTCTACCGTTGCTTAATTCTTTGTGACTTTTTCAAGATTTGTGAGAAGTTCTCGAGATGCCAAAGAAAAAAGCGTAAGTAACGCTTATTGTATGTCATTCCCACAGTGCCGACACGTCGGCGGTGCGGGAATTGCAGCCGAGCGGTAGCAGGAAAACACCCTAAAACGGCTCAACAGCAATGCAAAGGTACAGCATTTTTGCGGAATAAGGACTATTTTGGAGAAGAATTTTGGCCCAATCAGAGAAAAAGACTGATTTGTGGGTACATTTTCAATTATTTCAATTATCTTTGCGTTCAAAATCAAGTTAATTGAAACCAAGATGGAACGTATAAATCGCATAAAGGCTGTACTGGCGGAAACTGAGCGCACCAGTAAGTGGCTCGCCGAACAACTCGACAAAGACCCTGCAACGGTGTCGAAGTGGTGCACCAACACCAGTCAGCCCGACCTGTACACGTTGACCCGCGTGGCCGAGTTGCTCGATGTGGACATCCGCACCCTTCTTCGCCCCACAAAAATAGTTAACGCATTTGGCTAATGATGATGTCACACAAAATATCGGCTATTTTAGAAGTCGCAATCTTGCCTTTGCTTGTTCTATGGCTAGTTCTTCAAAGTATTGCTCCCCTGCTATTTGTAAGTTTTTTATTCACATATATCAAACGAACGTATTAATGTATCTGTCAACACTTAAAATTTGGAATTTTAGAAAGTATGGCATTGGCGATAATGGTGCTCCGGGATTAGAAGTCCATTTCCATGAAGGAGTTAATGTCCTGATTGGAGAGAACGACTCTGGCAAGACAGCCATTATTGATGCTGTCCGTTATGTGCTCCGTACCAAAAGTGGTGAAACAATATACATGGATGAGAAAGACTTCCATATGATTGGCAATATTCGTTCAAAGTCATTGAAAATCGAATGCTGGTTTGAAGGTGTTTCAGAGATTGAAGCTGCTCCTTTTCTAGAGTGGATTGGGCTGAAAAAAAGAGAAGAAGGAATACATTACTGCTTACGTCTTACGTTAAATGCTACAATTCTTGAAGACGGTCGAATATATCCTGTTGTTAAAGCAGGTATGGGTAATCAGGGCACACCGATGGACGGTAAAGCACGGGATCTACTTAGAGTCGTTTATCTGAAGCCACTGCGTGATGCATTGCAAGATATGACACACGGATATAAGTCACGTATTGCTCAAATTCTACAAGCTCATAGTCTATTTGGAGACAGCAAAAGAGGTGAGGACGGGAAACACAAACTGGAAAATTTATACCAACAACTGAAGAAGGAGATAGATGAGTATTTCGACCAGAACAAATCAGATGACGGAAAAGTAATCACAGAAAACATAAATGACATACTTGTAAAACATTTCCTCTTGGCAGGAGAACAACGTAAAGCATCACTTTCGCTGACAGGTAGTGATCTGATCGATATACTACGGCAGTTAGATTTAGTGCTGGAAAGCAACAAAAGTGGTCTCGGTTCATTAAATCTACTTTGTGTTGCAGCAGAATTGCTATTGTTTCTTGAGGAGAAACGCGGTTTGAAGTTAACACTCATTGAGGAATTAGAAGCACACTTGCATCCACAATACCAGCTAAGGATGCTAGACTACATTCGTGGCAAAGAGGGATTTGGGCAGTTCATCCTTACTACCCATAGTATAACACTCGCCGCAAATATTCCACTGCAAAATCTTATCATCTTGAGGGATAATAGAGTTTTTTCCATGGATAAAGAATATACAGAATGTCAAGATGAGGATTACAAGTTCCTTCATCGATTTCTTGATGCGACAAAATCAAATCTGTTTTTTGCCCGAGGCGTTGTTATGGTTGAGGGGGATTCAGAGAATTTGTTGTTGCCCGCAATCGCAGAAGTATTAGAAAGACCACTTCATGAACATGGAGTATCCATAGTGAATGTTGGCAGTACTGCTTATAAACGTTATGCAAAGATATTCCAGCGGAAAGATGGTCAGCAGATGGGAATTCCTGTAGCAATTGTAACCGACCTAGATGTTAAGAGTATTGAATATTATAAAGATGCGGATGAGGAACGAAAGAGAAAGATTTTACATTGTACTGATGATGTTAAATCGGACTTGGAGAAAATCTGTTCATCTGTTGATTTTACAAGTCTGCCTGAGTACATTAAAACTAAAAATGAACTGAATGATTTTATAACTCAGCACAAGAAAGCAGGGACAAGAGGCAGAGGAGTAAATAAAAAAGAGCGTGAAGCCGCAATTAAATATTTTGAAAGCAATGCAGCAGAAATAACAGCAGAGGCCATATCACATTTTCGTCAAAAAAAGGCGGAAGCATTATCTTCTATATATCCAAATGATGACATAAAATTGTTCGTTGCAAAGAACTGGACGCTGGAGTATGAGATTGCCAAAAGCGCTTTATTTAAAGAATTGGCAATGGCTGTACTTTTGGCTAAAGAAGAGCAAGCTGGGAAAACAATTAATGTAGAGGATGCAAAGAAGACAGTTGATGATAAATATGGAGACATTACAAATGATTCAGTGGCATACGAGATATTCAAGCCGATCAATGATGGTGTCGTATCTAAAGCAATAGTGGCTCAATACCTTGCAGAGATATTGGTGTCTGAACCGGCATTTTATAAAACTGTGTTTGAAGCTGACGAGCATTTGGCCTATCTAGTTGAAGCTATCAAGCATGTAACTCCAAAGAAAGCATGATACCTTTTGCAACAAACGACGAAATACGCACAGCACATGATTTGTTGCTGCCTGGTCGACCTTTTTTCGAAGAGGACAAAATTGAAGTAATCCAATGCAATGAATCTCGTGACATTAAAGCATGTCCAGGGAGCGGGAAAACTACCGTACTACTCGCCAAGTTGTTAATACTCTCTAATAGAATGCCTTTTTCAGATGGCTCTGGTGTATGCGTGTTGACCCATACTAATGTCGCTATTGACGAAATTAAAGCCCGTTTTGGAGGGAAAGCTGATTTACTATTTAGTTATCCGAATTTCTGTGGAACTATCCAGTCTTTTGTGGACAGGTTTCTTGCAATCCCCTTTTTTAATTCTTTTTCAGGAAAACCTTTAGTTGATATTAGTGATGACAGGGCAGACGCTATAATAAAGAGAGAGTTTGCAGTGCGCTTTAGTCAATTAACGTGTGAAAAGAGGAAATCTTTATATAAATTGGTAGATATAGACCAACATAAACATGGTGGCGTGGTTAATTGGCATGATGTTCATGCTGAAATAGAGAAAGTAGTAAGAGAATCATACTATGATTTTTACGCAAAGAAATATTACCGACATTACGGAAACACCAAGAGTATAGCTGCAAAATCAAGGCATGATTCCACAAGATATTTATTCTTTAAAGATGTGCGAAGAGCAGCACAATATGAGGGTGTTCTCAAGTTTGAAGATGCTTTTTCAATAGCATTTGCGTATAGTCAGATGTTGCCTGAAATTAAAGATGTATTTGCAACTCGTTTCAAATATGTGTTCATTGACGAGGTCCAAGATAGCAGCCAGTTACAACTTGCGTTGTTAGAAAAGGTGTTTGATCGGCAACAAATAGTGGTTCAACGTTTTGGCGACCCTTATCAAGCTATATATAATACTGAAAGGGATTGCGTATGGGCCCCTATAAATCCTTTACCGCTGAATCGGAGTAAGCGTTTCGGTTCTGCTATTGCTAATGTATTAAGATTTGTCTGTGTTGAAGATAATAGAGGGTTAGATGGGAGCAATGAGGTGCATTCCGTAAAGCCTGTGATGTTGGTTTATACTGATGGCAAAAAAGTGCTTCCAGCATTTGCCAAATTGTTGAGAGAAAAAACAGTTAATGGTGTTCCTATCATAGATATAGCAAAGAATGAACAAAAGAAAGATTCGTTACATCGTATAAATATTAAGGCAATTGGATTTGTTGGCAAAGAAAAAGTAGTTGACGGAGAATCACAAACTATCCATTATTATTTTCCTCAGTTTGAAAATAAAACTATTGCTAAAAGACCTTTTAATGAACAGACTAATCTAAATACATTCCTTCAGAAAAATGCAATTGAAGATACCCCGCAAGATTATAGAAGTCGCATATTAGATGCTTTGGCTGCAATTTTGGTTAGAGCGAATGTTAAGAAAGACAATGGAAGATCTTTTTCAAAGAAGTCCATGTTGGAGTATCTTGAATCGAATGCTCCAGATTTGTTTGGCAAACTGAATATAAAATTATCAGAATGGATTTTGAAATTATTAAGATCGGATTTTAGTGTTGATTCGGATGTTTTTGATGATGTGAAGGCATTTATTTCAACGGACTTTGCTCAGGCTTTTGGTTTTATGACGGAGATAGGATCTGTGCAACAGTTCTTGAAGAAAAATGATGAAGAGTTTTATATGATAAAGAATGAAGAGCAGAGCCATAATGTATATAGAGACAGCGAACTGGAAATTGAAGTTGCTACTGTTCATTCTGTGAAAGGAGAAACTCATGTTGCAACTCTATTCTTGGAAACAAAAAACTATAAGTATGAAAGTGAACATTTTGGTGCGCAGCTTTGCGGCGAGCCTTATGTTCATAGAGTTGGAGAAAAGCATGTGTTACCATCATTAAAAGTGGCATATGTGGCATTAAGTCGACCTAAGTATCTATTGGCTTATGCCATACACAAGGACCGATTTGATAGGCTAGATAGGCCTAAGTTGGAGAGTATTTGGGAAGTTAAATATTTGGAATAGGAAGTGTCGCAAAATGGCGGTTTTGTAGTTGGAAATGTTGATGTTATTGCCGCATACTACAGTTCTATAGTAAGTAATAAATTGATAATCAGCGCTTCCGTTTCAACAAGTTTGTCATTTTCATAATGTACTAAGAATCGGTATCTGGCATAGATTTCTACCGCGTTTAATGATTATTTGAACAGAGTGAGGAGTCGGATTCGAACCGATGAATGACAGTTTTGCAGACAGCCCCCTTGAACCGCTCGGGCATCCTCACAGATTGTGCATCAGGATGAATTCAACCGAATGAGCAGCGTCAAGATTGCTTGAACATTGCTGAGTCGCGTGTGAGGAAGCCAAAAGGCAACTCACCGTCCCACAGTTTAGAAAACCGTTGCTCTATTCGCTGAGCTACCGGAGCATCATTGGCAGCCTCACCAAGATTCGAACTTGGAGCAACGGCTCCAAAAACCGTTGTGTTGCCGATTGCACTGTGAGGCAATTTGCTGGGATGGAGAATTTTGAACCGACTGAGCAGTGAGTGCAAAGCCATGCTTGAATGGGCTTTGCCGATTCGCGGCGGAGGACGCCATTAGGCAAATCTCGGCGTGATGATTAACAGTCATCTGCTCTGCCTCTGAGCTACATCCCAAAGTTTTTTGTGACCCCGTTGGGCTTTGCTCCCACGACTCTCACATTAAAAGTGTGATACTCTGTTGGACTGAGTTACGGAGTCAGTCTTGTAGCGTCAACGGGACTCGAACCCGTAATCTTCGCCTTGAAAGAGCGACGAGTTGACCTGTTACTCTATAACGCCATTTGCAGGGTATACGGGAGTTGAACCCGCTCCGTACGCCGTGACAGGGCGACATCTTAACCGTTTGACCTATACCCTAAATTTTGCAGGAGCAGAAGGGTTCGAACCTTCGACCTTCGGTTTCGATAAACTGCTCTCGCTCGAAAGAACATGAGCAGGCTCAGTTCTTTGCTCGCTTACCCGCAGTTTTGCAGTGCGTCCCCTTCACCAACTTGGGTAATCCTCCGTTGTTTTTCTTTTTCACGCTGCAAAGGTATAATGCCCGACTGCAGCCTTTTTGCGTTCCAAAAATAATCTGCACTTTTTTCTAAAAAATAGTGCGGTTAAAGCCTTTTTTGAATGAATGCCCCGGCTTTAATGACCACAAAAAGTCGGGGCATTGACTATTCGTGAATGAGTAGGGTGGTGAGACGTTCTCTCACTTGAGCAAGAATCTGCTTCACATCCTCGAGATTAGCCGTTTCGCTGCTGAGCAGCTGGATGGCGCGGAGCAGCAGGGTGCAGTCGTCATCGGTGAGCGGCATGTCGCTGATCGAGTAATTCGGGTCGGCGTAGCGGTAATAAATCTTGTCGTACACCTCAATGGGGGCGTTGTAGCCCAACTTGTCCGACCGCATGATTTGGAGGTCGCCCTGCACGGTGCGCAGCGACACCCCCTTCACGATGCCCTCCATGTCGTAGAGGGCGTCGGAGCACGCCTCGACCAGGTCGTCGATGGTCCACCTCCGGTACGGGTTCCGCAGGCAGCGGTCTATTGTCTTGTAGCGAATCAACGCATTCTTGTTTGCTGGCATTATCGTGTGTAATACTTTTATCGTTCATAACTCCGGTTGGTTAAAATGTGTAAACATCTGGCTGACAGGGTCGCTGCCATGTGCCGCATATCGAACTCTCGTAAAACTGTTTCATCGTAATCTGTCTTTGCATACCACTAATGGTGCTGATAATAAATGAGTGAAAATGAAAAAGTGGTTGGGAAGTGTGCTTTTGCCTTGACTTCCCAACCACTCTGTGTGTTGTGTCTCGTGTTGATTATGCGTCAACTCGCGGGTCGACCTGTGTCGCCATGCATAATCCGGGAAGTCTTGAAGCCATCGGGCGCAAAAATGTCTGTTGAGAGTATGTGACGATAGCCTTCAAAGCACCATTTGCTCTGATTGCGTCCGTTGGTTAATATGTCAACTCTCTGTTTCAGCATTTCTGCGTTTTTAATGTCGTTTTTCGTTTTTTCGGCTGCAAAATTACAACGATTATCTCTTCTCGCCAAATTTCTCGCCAACTATTTTTATGCCTTAATTCCCTTATACACAAAGTATATAACAAATTGGTGCCGCATAATCGCCGACAAAGGTACAACCCTTGACCGCAGCCTATTTGCGTAGCAAGAAAAAATTTTTTCAATCGTTCCCGATTGGGTTCAGCACGATGTAATTTTTAGAGGGGGGGGCGGTAGTGCTGCCGGGTGGGCGGCCTGTCGGGGAATGCACGCAAGACATGACCTAGAGCAATGGCTGGAGTTAATAAATTAACCCTTTAGCCTCCGATGGTATCTCTTACGTTTGGTGACACTGCGGGTGTGAACGCAGGGGCTATGGGCTACAATCACCGCTTGGCGATGCGCTTTGATTGCTTGATGGCGCCCATTGGACACACGAGGCGGCACAGATGGCACCCCACGCACTTGTGGCCGTTGATGCTGGGACGGCGTGTCGAGGGGTCAAAGTCGATGGCCTGATGACCGCCATCCATGCACGAGGTGTAACAACGGCCGCAGCCGATGCACGCGTCGCGGTCAATCATCGGATAGACCATCGTCTGACGGTCCAGCTGGTCGGGAGTCACAAAATTGGGCAACTCTGCACCCACAAGTTGGTCTAGCGAGGTCACACCATGCGTCGCCATGTAGTGTTGCATGCCCAGCACCAGGTCGTCGATGATGCGGTAGCCATATTGCATGACCGATGTGCAAACCTGCACATTGCGGCATCCCAGCATGATGTACTCCAGCGCGTCCTGCCAGGTCTCGATGCCGCCGATGCCGCTGAACTGCACCTTGTCGTTTATAAAGGGGCTTTGGGTCAGCTCCAGGATATAGCGCTGGGCGATAGGCTTGATGGCGCGACCCGAATAGCCCGATACGGTCTGTTTGTTGCTCACGGCACCGCCGCTGCTCAACGTCACGCTCTTGATGGTGTTGATGGCCGAGATGGCATCGGCACCCGCAAACATTGACATCAAGGCCGGATGGCTGATGTGCGTGATGTTGGGGGTCATCTTCGGGATGACGGGGATGCTCACGCTTTTCTTGACGTAGGTTGTGTAGAACAACACCAGTTCGGGGTTCTGCCCAACGTCACTGCCCATGCCGGTCAACCGCATCTGCGGGCAGGAGAAGTTGAGCTCGATGGCATCGACACCGGCAGCCTCGGCCATCTTGGCCAGCTCTATCCAGTCGGTCTCGGTCTGGCCCATGATCGACGCCACAACAACCTTGGTGGGGTAGTTCTTCTTCAGGCGCGAGAGAATCTCAAAGTCGACGGCGGCCGGATGTTCGGACAGCTGCTCCATGTTGCGGAAGCCATAGAAGTCGCCATGACCGTGTTTGCTCACTGCATCGAAGCGAGGCGACACCTCATTGATGTCCTGCAGGCAGATGGTCTTGAAGAAGACTCCCGCCCAGCCCATGTCGAATGCCCGTGCCACCATGTCGTAGTCGGTGCACACTGCCGATGAGGCGAGGAAGAACGGGTTCTCGCACTTGATGCCACAGAAGTCAATCGCTAGGCTGGGCAGTTCCATGTCATCACACGGCGGCAGTTGAGCCACCATCTCGCGGATGCGGATGGGGCGGTCATAGTGAATGCAGGCTTGTTCGGCCAGGGCCAGCTCGGTGTCAGAGCAGTCTTTGACCCATTGACGGGCACTCGCAGCATCGGCAAAACGCACGGCGCGGATGGCGCGTGACGGGTCGCCCGAGGGGCAAGCCTTGCTGCACGGTGCATCTGTACACAGGAGGCATCTCGAAGCCTCTTCGTTGAGGTTGAGTTTTCTGTTCATATCTTGTTCTGTTGTCATTTTGTTATCTGTCGTCATCGAAAAATGGCACAAAAATAAGCATTTTTCCAAATATCACGAAAATTAATAGCAAAAAATAAGCCGGTTCAGGCTTTTATTTCCGATTTATTGTGACTTTTGTCGACACTTTTGGGCCGTTGGGCAGATTGCGAGGCATGAGGGGGATTCGTGAGGGCATCTCGGCACAATTTTTGCTACCTTTTCTCGTTGAATAATATTAATGAGCTTTGTTCGACACGCTGAATGTCATGTCACTACGCTGCTCATAACTCTTACTTAACGAATAAGAACAATGAAGAAGCTAACTCTCGCAGCTCTGGGGGCTGCAATGATTTTGATGACCAGTTGCTCGACCGGCAACCAGTTCTATGGCGCGATGACCGGAGCCTCGGTGGGCGGCATGTTTGGTTCGGCCATCGGCGCACTTTCAGGCGGATGGCACGGACGCAACGTGGGGGCAGTGGTCGGCATGGCAGTGGGCGGAGCAGTCGGCGCAGCTGCCACCGCGCCCAAAACTAATGATGGAAACTACCGATCGTCGGACAACTACAACCGATATGAGCATGACGACTATCGTCAGAACAACAGTTACAGCCCGTTTGTCGACATCGAGATCCAGAACGTGCGCTTTGTCGACGAGAACCACAACGACTGCATCGATGCCGGCGAGCACACAAAGCTCGTGTTTGACATCCGCAACATGGGGCGCGACTACGTCTATGACATCGCGCCGGTTATCACTGTCACCGGCACCAAGCAAATCTATCTCTCGCCCACTGCCATCATCAGCGAGCTGGCACCGGGCAAGGGGGTGCGCTATACGGCCGAGGTCGTTGCCACCGGCAAGCTCAAGAATGGCAATGCCGACTTCACCATCGGCTTCAGCAATGGAGACCAGTTCTACACCATACGCTCGTTCAGCTTGCCAACTACCGACAACAAGTATCAAAGTTCTTCAAGCCAAGGCTACATGCGCATCGAGTGAAGCGAAGACAGTCTGCCTAAACAAAATTCGACCAGATGATTTGACATCTGGCCGATTTTTTTCGTTTTGTGGAAAAGTTTTCCTTGTACTTTTTTGAGAAAAATCTTACGATTTGTTTGCGTTTTTTCAGAATCTATTGTAATTTTGTGGTCATGTTAGTGAAAAAGTGAAATTTTACTTAAAATGTATTCTATGAAGCAATTTTACTCCCTGATTGTCTGTATGCTACTTATAGCTGCGCCGGCATTTGCTCAAAAGGGGCAAGTGGCGCGGCGAGCCAGTGCGGTGCTGGAGCGACCTGTCGTCCTGCCGGCAACCAACATCACCAACAATGCTTTCACGGCCAACTGGCAGCCCGTCGATGGGGCTGAGGCGTATTGTGTGTTTGTCTATATTAAAGATGTGGCAGCTGGCGATGGCGAGTACACGATTATCGACGAGGACTTCAATGGCATCGACTTCGGCTCGCTCATCGAGCCGGCCGGCGGGGATGAGTATGGCGTCAACCTCAGCGACATGGGCTACGCGTTCACCTACGGATGGGAAATCTATGCCTATCCCAACTTTGTGCCCAGCATGGTGGCCGGACTGCTCTACTCGCCCTATCTGGACTTGGAGAACAATGGCGGGAACTACCGTGTGCACATCACCACATACGCCAACCGCGATGACCAGATACGTGTCGAGAGCCACGGCAACGGTGAGAAGCAGGTGGTCATCTACACTGTTGAGATTGACGACTACCAGTCGACGGGCATCAGCACCAAGACCCTGGAGTTTGACAATGGCACGCGCGACCTCTTCTTCTCGGCCATCAACGTCACCGCACCCGTGGGGCAGGCCGACTATATCGACCGTGTCCAGGTCACTCAGGACCTTCAGGCGGGCGATGTAGTCTATACTACTGTCGCTTCTGACGAGGCGGTTATGGCACAAGACGACTGGGGATATGATGTCACCAGCAAGCGCTTCACGCTCAACAGTGGCTACCTCAATGGCAAGACCGAGGTCTACTATGACGTCTATGCGGCCTACGACGACTGGACTACACCCAACGGCAGCACTCCCTACACGCTGGTCACCTCGCCCTACAGCCAGAAGGTGCTGGTCGACTTGCAGAACCGCACCAGCCAAGTCATCGATGACCCCATGTCGGGCATTAGCGACATTAAGACTACTAATTTGCCCACCGATGACAACTACTACGACCTCACTGGCCGTCGTGTTACAAATCCCACCCAGGGCATCTACATCCACAACGGCAAGAAAGTCGTGATTAAGTAATCTGATTCAACAACACGTCAACGTACTCCGAGGCTTTATCTCGGGCAATAAAAACTTTAAGCAAAATGAAAAAATCTCTACTGTTACTTGCTGCTCTGGCCACAATGGCGATGGCACAGGCACAAACCACGCAGAGCGGCACACTGCTGGTCGGCGACTATGAGGGTGCGACAACTGTTGTCGAGGGCTCCTACTGGGACTCGGCACCCACCACGTTCTATCTGTGCCACACTGGCTCGCAGATGATCTACACCGTCGAGGACTTGGCCGATCTAGCCGGACTGGACGGCGTGAAAATCCAGAAGCTGACCTACCGCTTCATGAACGTCGGTGGCTATGAGACCATGACGCGCGATGTCAAGGTCTACCTTCAGGAAATCGAGGCCACCGAGTTTGCACGTATTGAGGGCGTGAAGCAGTTCTTTGACTTCGACGAGACGGATCCGTGCTACTCGGCTGTGGTCGACTATGACCTGGCCGACACTTACGGTGACGATGGTGAGCTGGAGTTTGACCTCTCTGCCGCACCGTTTGTCGTCACACCGGGCAAGGGGCTGCTAGTGACCGTGGTCATGGACGCGCTTGACGACGACAATGGCTTGTCGAGCAGCTTCGACCTGCAGTTCTACAACACGGGTTACCGCCACCGCGCGATGACGTTCACCCACAACAATGTGAGCTTCCTTGACTATAAGGAGACCGAGGACTTTCCCGACGCATCGGCGATGCTGGGCTGCGGCACCGACATCGACCTGCCTGTCACCAAGATTGACTATACCTACACCAGTGGCGAGGGACTCAAGGGCGACGTGTCGGGCGACGGCGCAGTCGACATTTTCGATGTCAACCTCATCATCAACATCATGCTGGGCAAGGCTCAGGCAGTGCCCGAGGCCGACGTCACAGGCGATGGAACGGTCGATGTCAGCGATGTCAATCAGGTCATCAACATCATGCTGGGCAAGCATTGACCCAATGAGTGATGAAGATTGAGGAATGGCTTCAACAAGCTGTAGTCTCGGATAGCTATGCCAAGCTACGGCAAGGCCATTCGTCAACTCAATCTTACTTTATATTAATAATCTAAAATTTAAAAAACTATGAAGAAAGTTTACATGATTCTTGCAGCGTTGGCTGCTATGACGATGACCGCCCAGGCACAGGATGCGCTCCAGGGCTCAATCCAGGTGGGTGACTACGACAATGCCTCCGAGCTGTATAATGGCTCCTACTTCGACATGGCACCCACTAACTTCTATCTGGCTCACACCGGCTCGCAGATGCTCTACACGCCCACCGAGCTGGCCGACATGCAGGACAAAAACAATGTACAGGTCAACAAACTGTCGTTCAAGTTCTTAAATGAGGGCATTTTTGACGACATGGTGCGTGACATCAAGGTCTATCTTCAAGCTATTGACGAGACGACTTTCCCGGTCAATCCCGACAACAACAAGAAGCAGTTCTTTGCTTTCGACAACCTCGTGCTTGACTATGAGGAGACTTTCCCGATGCTGGACTATTACTATGAGGATGGTGAGCTGGTGTTCGACCTGGCCAATGCACCGTTCAGCCTCCCGGCAGGAAAGACACTGCTCGTGACGGCGGTCTTCGATGCTCCGGACGATGACAATGGTGAGACGGGATGTGCGTTCTATGTCTCGGATGTGCGAGCACAGGCGATGACCTACACTGACAACACGGTGAGCTTCATTGACTATGCCACGAGCGAGACATTCCCTGATGTGACCACTGGCACGGGGACGAGTGTCTATCTCCCTGTCACCAAGATTGACTACACCTACACCGACAATGTTACGGCCATCGACGAGGTTAAGGCTGCCACTGCTACAGATGGCGCTTACTACAACCTCATGGGACAGCGTTTCAGCCAGGCCAACTTGCCCGCCGGCATCTATATCCACAACGGCAAGAAAGTCGTGATTCGCTGATCGGAGGCTCTACTGACTGACAAACAATGCCGCTCCCAGCAATGGGAGCGGCATTTTCTGTGCTGTGACAATACGGTGGTTGCCTCACCAGCATTGTATGTGCCGCGTTCACTGCTTGCCCAGCATCGCGCTAATCACGGCGTTGACGTCGGCGATGTCGACGGTGCCGTTGTGGGTCACGTCGCACGTGTCGCCATCACCCTTGCCCAGCATGGCGTTGATCACCATGTTGACATCGGCAATGTCCACCTGGCCGTCGCCATTCACGTCACCAGTCATCGCGGGGGTGCCTTGTCCTGCCATGAACACAAACGAGATGTCGCCGTTGGCTGCCTTGGCAATGCGGGTGATGGGCTTGTGTATCAGCAGCGAGCCGTCGGTGTTGGCGTTATAGAGCGTGGCGGCAGGCTTCGACGTGTCGGTCAGACTGTCGATGTTTAGCTTCGAGCTCACGATAGGGTAGGTGTCATAGTAGGTGTCGTTTTGCAAAGAACGAAGTTTGTGGAACGGAGTCATGCGCGGATGGTCGTTGGTGAAGTTTGCCGTGTAGCCGTCGGCGCGGGTGAATGTCCCCTCGGTGTTCACCACATTGTTCTCCCAGCAGACTGCATCATAGTCCACATGGATGATGAGCAAACCCTCTTCGGGTGTGTACTTGTCCCACGACTGCTGCCGGCGGTTCTCCAGCAGGTAGTACTCGTCAGGGTGAGCGTCATTATAGATAATGTAGGCCTCGCCATTGGGGGCGGTCAGCGCCTTCATGCCGGTGATGGTGTCGCCGGGCTGCAGCTCGGTGTAGTCGAGCCAGCCGGCAAAGTTGCGCTCATAGCTGGTCCAGGCCGCCGGACACTCACCGATGCCGTTGGGACCGTTGTAGCTGCCGTGGTCCAGCAGGTCCCAGTTGTCCATGCCATAGTTGCCGCCATAGCTGGTGTCGTACATGTCGGGCAGACCCATGCAGTGCGAGAACTCATGGCAGAACACGCCCATGCCCATGCGTGTCTGGCCCTGGTAGCTGTACAGCTCGTTGCCGCAGGCATACTGGTTGATGTACACCCCGTCCAGACTGATGCCGCCGTGTCCTCCAGCACCACCGCTGTAGGCTTCGTCCAGTGTCCAGGCGTGAGGCCACAGGGTGCCCGTCGGGCCACCGGTGGCCTGGCCATAGCCGGCGTACAGAAAGAACACCTCTTCAATCTCGCCGTCATTGTCCCAGTCATATATGGTCCAGTCGATGTCATTCTCGGCATCGGCTTTCTGGATGGCTTCGGTGGCAAAGTCACCCGCATAGTCAAAGCCGCCGAACAGCGCCGACGGACCGCCATAGTAGGTGGCGCTGCCTGAGACACGCACCGGGCCGTAGACATCAAACTGCAGGTCGAACGCACCACGGCTCATGTCGCTGAAGTAGTCGTTAACGCTGCCCATTGCGCCGGCGGTGTTGAATCCGTGCTTGTTGAGCATGTCGGTGTAGAACGCCAAGCCCTCGTCGTCGCCGCCGCTGAAGGCCTTGTCGCTGAATTTGACCAGAATCACTGGTGCACGGCGGCTGCCGGTGAAGTCGCTCGTCGCCTCGCCCACCTGGTGTCCCTTGCTCCGGGCATGAGCCGCACGTGGCGCGCGCACATGACGCAGGGCGGTGACATAGGATGTCGCGGCTAGTTCACCGGCACTGCGCTCAGCTGCCTCGTGAGCCAGCACGCCACTGCTGCTCAGGTGCGCGCCCTCGATGCGGGCATAACAGTAGCTCGTGCCGTCCAGTGTCACTACAGGCACCTGGTCACGCGTGATATAATAATGTAAGTTCTCATCGCCCACAAGCATCAGTTCTAGCTGTGCGCCATCGGGTTGCGTCATGGTGCGCCATTGCCGCAGGGCGGGCACTGCCATTGCCGTCATGCACAATAGGGTGGCAGCCAGTAAGGTAATTTTTCTCATATCCTAAAATCTATAATAACGATTGGTTGTGATGTAGTCTACGCCCATCTGCTCGAGTTCGTGGCATCGCTCTGGACTGTCGGCAGTCCAGCATGCCACTTTCAGCCCCATGGCATGAAATGCACGCACAGTCTCGGCATCGAAGTTGCCCACCGAGATGCTGGGATTCAGGTTCCACTGCCGGCACCAGGCCTCATTGCCCTGCCAGTTGGCGTTGCATAGCCACTGGCAGTGCAGGGTGGGGTGGTGCTGACGGATGTATTCCTGTGATTGTCGCATCGATGTGAGGATGATGGCGCGCTCGGTCAGGCCTTTTTGCTCAATCAGAGCCGCTAAGCCGGCAAAGTTGCTCATGTCGTTGTTGTTGATGCCGGTGGTCCACTTCAGTTCAACGACGGGAAACACGCCCTTCTCCACACAGATGTCCAAGTATTCGGCCACAGTGCAGATGCGGCCTGTGTAGGTCGCACCGTCGCGCGTCTGCGTGTAGCTCTCGGCCTGTAGCTCGGCCAGGGTAGCCTCGGCCACGGTCAGGTGCCCACCAAGGCGCTCGGTGGTCTCGTCATGGCTGATGACATAGTGGCCATCGCGTGTCACGCGCACGTCACACTCCAGTCCGTCGTAGTGATAGTAGTCCACCCCCAGCCTGAATGCGGTGGCGGTGTTCTCCACGCCGATGGCGCATCCGCGGTGTCCCACCAGCAGGGGGCGTTGCGCTGCGGCGACTATCGCCAGCAGTGCCATCGCTGTCAGAAAGATTGTTCTCGTCATTGTTGTTGAGTCGGGTTGTCGTCATCATGCAAAAGCCTCGGAGAACTCGGAGCACTCCGAGACCTCCGAGGCCTTTCTCAATTGCGCGTCAAGCACTATGAATCACAATTTATGCACTATAAAGTATAAATTATGAATTATAAATTATGAATTAGTTGCTCGTGCATGTTGAGCGCGGCACGGCGGCCGTCGCCCATGGCCAGGATTACTGTCGCACCGCCGCGCACGATGTCGCCGCCGGCATACAGGTCGCTCACGTTGCTCTGCATCGTCTCTTCGTTGACCACAATGGTGTTGCGCTTGCTGATCTCCAGACCGTCAATCGAGCGAGGCACCAGCTGGTTGGGCGACACGCCCACGGCCACGATGACCAAGTCGACAGGAATCTCCTCAATGGCACCCTCCACGGGCACGGGCTTGCGGCGTCCGCTGGCGTCGGGCTCGCCCAGCTCCATGCGCTGCACCTTCATGGCCACCACGCGGCCCTTCTCGTCACCGATATACTCGATGGGGTTGTGCAGTGTCTTGAACTCGATGCCCTCTTCCTTGGCATGACCCACCTCCTCAAGGCGGGCAGGCATCTCCTCCTCGCTGCGGCGATACACCAGGATGACGCGCTCGGCACCCATGCGCTTGGCCGTGCGGGTTGAGTCCATGGCGGTGTTGCCGCCGCCAATCACGGCGATGGTCTTGCCCGTCAGCACCGGGGTGTCACCGCCGCGGCCGGCACCCATCAGGTTGATGCGAGTCAGGTACTCGTTGCTCGACATCACACCGTTCAGGTTCTCGCCGGGGATGTCCATAAAGCGCGGGAAACCGGCGCCCGAGCCGACAAACACGCCCTTGAAGCCCATCTCGTGCAGGTCGTCGTAGGTGATGGTCTTGCCCACCAGGCAGTCTTTGACAAACTCCACGCCCATCTGACGCAGACCCTCAATCTCGTGGTCGACGATGTGGTTGGGCAGACGGAACTCGGGGATGCCATACTTGAGCACGCCACCGATCTCGTGCAGTGCCTCAAACACCGTCACGTCATAGCCGCGCTTGATCATGTCGCCGGCAAACGACAGGCCGCTGGGACCACTGCCGATCACGGCCACCTTGATGCCGTTCTTGGGGGCAACTTGCGGAGCCTCGCCGGTGCCGTGCTCGCGCTGCCAGTCGGCGGCAAAACGCTCCAGATAGCCGATGGCCACGGCTTTGCCCTTCATCTTCAGGTGGATGCACTTGCTCTCGCACTGCTTCTCTTGTGGGCACACGCGGCCGCACACGGCAGGCAGCGAGCTGGTATCCTTGAGTGTGGCGGCAGCCTCGGCAAAGTTGCCGCGCTCGATGTTCTTGACAAACTTGGGGATGTTGATGTTCACCGGGCAACCCGTCACACACTGGGGGTTGGCGCAGTCCAGGCAGCGAGTGGCCTCGCGCATGGCTTGCTCGGCACTGATGCCCTGGTTCACCTCCTCGTTGCAGGTGATGCGGTAGGCCGGGTCGAGCTGGGGCATCTCCACGCGCTCAATCTGTGTGCGCTCTTTAGCAGTCTTGCTGTTGCGCAGGTCCACACGCCACTGCTCGTTGCGAGCAGCATTGATATCATTGTTCTCCATTATTGTGTTTACTGTTATTTATGGTGGCTATAAATCATCTAAATTGTCTAGACCATCTAGAACCCAATAGTAAAACTATTAACTATAAACTGTTAACTATAAAACTATCACTGTGCTCCCTTGAGACGCATCATCAACTCGTCAAAGTCAATCTGGTGAGCGTCAAACTCGGGTCCCTCGACGCACACAAAGCGCGTCTTGCCGCCCACGGTCACGCGGCACGCGCCGCACATGCCAGTACCATCCACCATGATGGCGTTCAGCGAGGCCTCGGTGGGCACATTATATTCCTTGGTCAGCTTGGCCACAAACTTCATCATGATGGCCGGACCGATGGTCACACAGTAGTCCACTTTCTCGCGCTTGATTACCTCCTCGACACCGGCGGTCACCAGGCCTTGCTTGCCGTAGCTGCCGTCATCGGTCATGATAATCACATCGTCGCTCGACTCGCGCACTTCCTTCTCAAGGATAATCAGGTCTTTCGACCGGCCGGCCAGCACGCTCACCACACGGTTGCCCGCTGCCTTCATCGCACGGATGATGGGCAGCAGCGGAGCCACACCCACGCCACCGCCGCAGCACAGCACGGTGCCATAGTTCTGGATGTGGGTGGCCTGCCCCAGAGGACCCACCACGTCGGTCAGGCAGTCGCCAGGATTCAGGGCGCAGATCTTCTTGGTCGACTCGCCCACGGCCTGGATCACCAGAGTGATAGTGCCCTGCTTCACATCGCTGTCGGCGATGGTCAGGGGGATGCGCTCGCCCTTATCGCCGCAGCGCACAATCACGAAGTGGCCGGCGCGGCGAGCCTTGGCGATGAGCGGAGCCTCTACAACCAGCTTGGTCACGTTAGCCGAAAATTGTTCTTTACTGACAATTCTGTTCATACAACTAGTAAGTTAATTAGTTATAGGTTAAAATAATTTGTTCATTTGTCATCTTTGTCAACACAAGCCCTCAGCACCTGCACTGTCACCTCAAGCTACTTGATGGTGTGCAAGCAGAATGGGGCTTCTTGCTAGTGTCACAAATAATCTGCAAAGTTACAACAATTTCCGCAATGCCAAGCAAATTGTCGCAACTTTTCTGGTCAGCGTACTTGGTGATGGTCGTTTGTTCGCAATAAGTGTTCAAAAACACCTCTCAGTTAAACTTAAGACGCATGCTGTAGTCGAATAAACGATATTTTAACTTAAAATCACAGAAATGAAAAAAGTCTTTTTGATGATTGCTGCCGCCCTGGTGGGTTTCAGCGCAATGGCACAGGTGCAATTTGGTGTCAAAGTGGGTTTCGACATGACTAACTTCTGGGGCAAGGACATCGAGCACGGCATGAAGCCCAGCTATCAGGCCGGTATCTTGATGGAGTACAAGTTCAACGACAGGGTCGCCATCGCTCCCGAGGCCGTGTTCGCATCACAGGGCGGTAAGTTCAAAATCGGCACCGTCTATATGGGATGGGACCTGAGCAAGTTCGCCGCAAAGGATATCACGCTCACCTTCAACACCAATTATATCAACGTGCCCGTGATGTTCAAGTTCTATGCAACACCCGAATTCTCCATTGACTTAGGTCCGCAAGTGGGATTCAATGTCTACAGCAAGGCAACGGTCAGCGACGGTGACGAGAGCCTCACCTTTGGACTGAGCGATTACGCCAAGACCGTGGACTTCGGTGTCGGACTGGGCGCAACCTACAACCTCACCGAGAACGCTTTTGTGCAGGCGCGCTACACGCTGGGACTGACCAAGGTCTTCGATGACAAGTTCACTGAGGGCGAAGAGGCCAAGAACAGCAACCTCCAGGTGGCCTTTGGCTGGAAGTTCTGACAAACAATCGCAAGAACGATAAACTATTACTAAAAGCATCGGGGCTGGCGCAAATTGCTGCACCAGCCCCGATGCTTTGTTCTGAGCGTCGCAGGAGGCGATGTCTAGCGGCTCACCTTGAAGGTCACAAAGCGGTTGTAGGCATAGTTGGCGATGGTGTAGGCCACCATCGCGATGACCATGACGATGTTCTGACCGGCTTTCTCCATGGGGAAGAACGGAATCGCGTCGTTGGGCAGGTGCTTCATGCCCACGCCCTCAAGCAGCACCCAACTGATGATGCCTTGAAGCATCCAGCAAAGGACGAATCCGCACCCGAAGAGCAGCGCCTCGCGCTTGAAGTCACCACCCGTCTTGAAAACCCAGCCCCGGTTCCAGAGGAAACTATTAATCACGCCCAGCACGTAGGCGATGATGTTGGACGGCCCGTAGGGAACACCTAACCGGGTGTTGAACAGATAGAAGGACACAAGCGTGATGAGCGTGTTCATCACGCCAATCACACCATATTTGAGCAGCTGGATGCCCGTCTTGCGCGCTTCTGCGATATCAATCTTCATGTCCAGAGTGTAATTCAATCTGCAAAATTACAAAAAACTTTGCGAACAGCTGATTGTGAATCCTATTTTTTTGAGGTTTTTTGTTCAGCGCAAGGTGATGCCCACGTCGCTCACCCCGGTGACCGAGTTGCACGAGTCGAGCGCGAGCCACACCACCACACGGCTGGCCTGGCTCGGGCCGATGTCATGAGCCACAGGCATCTGGCACTGATAGAGCGTGCCGAACCCGCGGCCCTGCCAGTTGCCGCGACCATCGGTGATGGCCATGTGAACACGGTGGCGCGTCACCGTTCCGTCATCGCCGATGAGGTCGACCACCATGGGCAGGTTGCCGTAGGGGTAGAGCTGGGTGTGGCGCACGGTGAGCAGCAGGGTGCTCCTGGCCGACGAGTCGGACCACTGTGGCGCGAAGCGCATGGGCAGGTCGGCCTGCCACGTCTGGCCGGGCACGGTCTCAAAGTGGCTGTAAACAATTTGCTCGGGTGCGCAGGCACCCAAGCAAACTGCGATGATTGTGGCCAGGACACATTGCCACACCCTGCAGCGGCTAACCCTTGTTCTGTGAGCCGGACGAGCCATCTCTGCCTTCGCGACGGTTGGGTTTGGGTTGGCGGTTGCGCTGCACCTTGTCAGGACGCTGGGTGCGACGCGGGTCGTTCTTGGGTATGGTGTCGCCGGGACGCGGGCGTTCGCGCCGGTCGCGCCGGTCGCCTTGCGGTCGCTCGCCACGGGGAGGACGGTCATGGTGTTCGCCGCCTTGCTCCTTGGGCTTGCGCTCGCCTGACTGGACTTGTTTGCGCTCGTCCTGATGGGATTGCCCCTGTTGACGGTCGCCGCCACCGCTCTTCTTCTTGCGTTTCTTCTTGCGGTCGAAGCGGTTGATGGCATCCTGGCCCAGAATGTCTCCGAACGCCTTGACCTCAACGGCATGCTCCGCATCGTCAGGCAGCAGCTTGTCGGGCTTGACACCGTTGCGGTTCAGCGCCATGACTTCAAACACGCGCTCGCGAGGGATGGTCACCAGATTGGCCGGCACGCTCTTGTCGGTCGAGTAGGTCACCTCGCCCTTGAGGATGTCGACCTTGAACTGGAAGTAGGTGGAGTCTTTGGTCTCTAGGATGGTGTCTTTGTGGGGCATCTGCTTGGAGGCCTCGACGTATGTGTCCACCTCAAAGTTGATGCAGCACTTGAGCTTGGCGCACTGCCCGGCCAACTTCTGAGGGTTGAGCGAGATGTCCTGGAAGCGGGCTGCACTGGTGGCGACCGACACAAAGTTGGTCATCCAGCTGGCGCAGCACAGAGGGCGGCCGCACGGGCCGATGCCGCCGATGCGGCCGGCCTCCTGACGGGCACCTATCTGTTTCATCTCGACACGTATCTTGAACACGTCGGCCAGCACCTTGATCAGCTGGCGGAAGTCAACGCGCTCGTCGGCGATGTAGTAAAAGATGGCTTTGTTGCCGTCGCCCTGATACTCCACATCGCCAATCTTCATCTTCAGGCCCAGATCGGCGGCAATCTGGCGCGAGCGGATCATCGTGTCGACTTCGCGTGCCTTGGCTGCCTCGAAGCGCTCGAGGTCGGTCGACTTGGCCTTGCGGAACACACGCAGAATCTCGACATCAGGGCGGAGGTTGGCGCGCCGCATCTGCAGCTTGACCAGACGGCCGGTCATCGCCACCTGGCCGATGTCATGACCGGGATTGGCCTCGACAGCCACCAGGTCGCCCACGGCAAGGTCGAGATGCGACGTGTTGCGGTAGAAGCCCCGACGGGTGTTCTTGAAGTGCACCTCGACGATGTCGAAGTCGGCCTCGCCGCCTGGTATGTCGCTCAGCCAGTTGTAGCTGTGCAGGTTGCTGCGGCTGTTGCATGGGCCGCCACAGCAAGGGTTGCTGCACTGCACGCAGTCGCCGTCGGGCAGCGGTGGAACGGGCAATTTGTTCTGTTCGTCGTTCATCACCTGATGGGCTTATTTGGCATAACTGACGGCACGGGTCTCACGGATGACGGTGATGCGCACCTGGCCGGGATAGGTGAGTTCGTCTTGAATCTTCTGGGCTATCTCGGTGCTGAGTTTCTCGGTCTCGGCGTCGCTGATCTTGTCGGCACCCACAATGACACGCAGCTCGCGACCGGCCTGGATGGCATAGGTCTTGACCACGCCGGGATAGCTCAAGGCCAGCTTCTCCAGGTCGTTGAGGCGCTTGATGTAGGCCTCGACCACCTCGCGCCGAGCACCGGGACGAGCACCCGAGATGGCGTCGCACACTTGCACGATGGGAGCATAGAGGCTGGTGGCCTCCTCCTCGTCGTGGTGGGCACCGATGGCGTTGCAGATGTCGGCTTTCTCCTTGTATTTCTCGGCCAGCTTCATGCCCAGTTGTGCATGGGGCAGTTCGGGCTCGTCATCAGGAACCTTGCCGATGTCATGCAGCAGACCGGCGCGGCGAGCCTTCTTGGGATTCAGACCCAACTCACTGGCCATGATGGCGCACAGGTTGGCGGTCTCGCGTGAGTGCTGCAGCAGGTTCTGGCCATAGCTCGAGCGATATTTCATCTTGCCGATGAGGCGGATGAGCTCGGGATGCAGGCCGTGGATGCCCAGGTCGATGGCAGTACGCTTGCCGGTCTCGATAATCTCATCCTCGACCTGGCGGCGAACCTTGGCTACCACTTCCTCAATGCGAGCGGGGTGGATGCGGCCGTCGGCCACCAGCTGGTGCAGGGCCAGGCGCGCTATCTCGCGACGAACCGGGTCAAAGCCCGACAGCACGATGGCCTCGGGCGTGTCGTCAACGATAATCTCGATGCCGGTAGCAGCCTCCAGGGCGCGGATGTTGCGGCCCTCGCGGCCGATGATGCGGCCCTTGATCTCATCGTTGTCGATGTGGAACACGGTGACGGCGTTCTCAATGGCCGTCTCGGTGGCCACGCGCTGGATGGTCTCGACAATGATGCGCTTTGCTTCCTTGTTGGCGGTGAGCTTGGCGTCATCCATGATGTCGTTGATATAGCTGGCGGCGGCGGTTTTGGCTTCGTCCTTGAGGCTCTCGACCAGCTTCTCCTTGGCTTCCTCAGCACTGAGCCCGCTCACGTGCTCAAGCGTGTCACGCACGGTTTTTTCCAGCCTGTCAACCTCTTTCTTGCGGTCGTCCAGCACCTGGCTCTGGTGGTCGACTGTGGCCTTGAGATTGTCCACCTCGTTGCGCTTGCGCTGCACTTCGCCTTGCTGCTGGTTGAGCTGCAGCTCGCGCTGTTTGAGCTTGGCCTCGGCCGACTGAACCTTGGACAGTCGAGCATTGGCCTGTTTCTCGGCTTCGCGCTGGATGCCCATACCTTCTTCCTTACCCTTAATGACCTCGTTGTTTTTCAGCACTTCGGCCTCCAGGCGTGCCTTCTCGAGAATCTCGCTGGCCGCCGACTTGGCATTGCGTTTCGACATCATGTGGGCTATGTACATGCCCAGAGCGAATGCCGCTGCAATGAGAACAATAGCAACTATAATGTTAATGTTCATTGTGTTTTGTAATGTTTGTTTATATATTAATAAAATTGTGCACCACACTCATTGCTGGGATGGCAGCCGCTCCAGCCATGAAGGGGCGGCTTCCAGGCAATGAACATAGTGCAGGAACCTAAATTCTCTCTCTATCAAGCGACCTAGCACACACTTGCCGACCGGCGACAAGCCGTCATGCTCAGTCTATCTTCAGGACAATCGAGTCGAGCCGCTGCTCAAACTCGGTCAGGTAGTCATTGACATTCTTGTTGTCCTGGTAGGCCTCCAGATACAGTCGAGCAAACTGAAAGGCTACCCGGGCAAGAACCTCATGCGACGTGCTGCCCTCAGAGAACCGATTCATCCATCGCTCCCACAGCGTGTTGACCAATTTCTCGGCCTCACGATAGGTCGCTTCGTCGGCACGGTCGATGCTCAAGGGCATGGCCTTGGTGTCGGCCAGATGAATCCATATGTTCTGTTTCTCGCTCGGCATGACGGCGCGAAAGGTCTTATTCTATCTCGTGGCCAGCTGTGTCTCATCGCCATTCTGCTTGGGGTGAGCCTCACTGGGCCAATCTCTTTTATTCTTAATTGTTAATCCTAAAAATATAATTATCAATCAAGTGTTCAGTTGTGAGATGCAGCGGTCAATGTCCCGCACTAGCTTGGATATCGTGGCGCGCGTTTGGGCCACTGCCTCGGGAGTGGCCGCCACGGTGTGGGCCATGCGCAGATACTGGTTGTCCTGCTCCAATTGCTCGACCTGCGACTGCAGGCGGGCTATGGTGGCGGTGGCATCCTCCAGCTCATGGGCGGTCTGCTGGCTCTGGGTCAGCAAGGCCTGATATTTGTCTACCAGGACTGCGCTCTTGCGTTGCAGACGCTCTAGCCGTTCTCGGAGTTCGGTTGCCATAGATACCCAATTATTCGACAAAAGTACTACAAAATTTCGACATAGCGGCAAGATGAAGGCAAAAAATTACTGAACAGCCACTTTTTCATGTTTTTTGGTCATGGCACAATCGGCTTCAGTATGGCTTGCGGTACTTGTCGTTGGGGTCATCCTCGATGATGCTCAGGTAGCTGGCATAGCGCGACTGGCTGATGAAGCCCTGGGCGACGGCATCGACAACGGCACAGCCTGGCTCGTGGGTGTGCGTGCAGTTGCCGAAACGGCATCGTGCCGAAGCCTGGAAAATCTCGGGGAAATAGTGCGCCACCTCGCCGCGCTCAAAGTCGATGGTGCCGAAACCCTTCACGCCCGGGGTGTCAATCAATGTGCCGCCGCCGGGCAGAGCGAGCATCTCGCTGAAGGTGGTGGTGTGCATGCCTGTGTGGTGCACCTGCGACACATCGCCCACTCGCAAGTGGGCATCGGGTACAAGAAGATTAATCAGGCTGCTCTTGCCCACACCTGAGTTGCCCGAAAACAACGAAGTCTTGTCGCGCAGCGACAAGCGCAGCGCATCCATGCCCTCGCCGGTGGCTGCAGATGTGATGATTACCGGATAACCGATTGTGCGGTAGAGGTGGGCTACGGCATCGAGCAGGGCACGGTCATCGCTGGCGGTGAGCAGATCCACTTTGTTGATGACCAGCAGGGCGGGCACACTGTAGGCCATCGCAGTGGCCAGAAAACGGTCGATGAATGTGGTGTTGGTGGACGGGTTGGACAGCGTGACCACCAGTACGGCCTGGTCAAGGTTCGACGCGATGATTTGAAATTCCTTGCTCAGGTTGCTCGAGCGGCGGATGATGTAGTTGCGGCGCGGCTCGATGGAGGTTATCCAAGCTGTGCCGTCAGGGCGAGGCTCGATGCCCACCATGTCGCCCACAGCCACTGGGTTGGTGCAACGGAAGCCTTTGAGACGCAGGTTGCCCTTGATTTTGCAGCTGGTCAGCGCGCCATCGTCGGTGCGCACCACATACCAGCTGCCTGTGTTCTTGACCACGAGTCCTTTCATGCCGCAAATTTAATATAAATCTTTCGAACATGAAAATTTACTTGAAGATTCAGGATGTCTTTTACGCTTTTCTTACCCTTAAAAATGGCTGTTTTGATGGCAGATTGTCACTTTTGGGGCAAAAAATTTGCGTGTATTGAAATCTTGATGTACTTTTGCGCCCGATTTTTGATGTATTATTAAATTTTTGTATTTATGAACGTTGAAACTATTGGATTATGGGCCGGCGCCGCATGGAATGCGCTGAACGATGCCAACAGCACCCTTAGTGTTAAGGGGCTGAAAAAAGCCACTAAGCTCAAAGAGAAAGAACTCTATGCAGCCATTGGCTGGCTAGCCCGCGAAGGCAAGGTGAATGTCGAGGCTACCGAGACTGACGTTGAGGTCACTCTGCTCTAGTCGCCCGACTACTTCCTGAACAACGGGAGCAACAGCAAGAGTGGCTGGGAAGCTCCTGCAATCAACTAAAGATAGCCCAAGACACACGCTTAGACTATCTTTTTTTTTGTCTTTTCTGTCCCGAGAAGGAAAAAATCAAAGGGTTCTGGCCAACACGGCTGGAACCCTTCTCGCATGTACAAACCATTATATATTACCTTGAGTATTAGAATTTACTCCTAAAATTTGCCACCTTTCAGCAAGTAGAGCTGCAGCGTGTGGCGGAAATCGTTGAACTGGCTGTCGTTGATCATCTTGACGTGCTGCATGCCGCTGGCACCGATAATCTTCACCTGGCACCACTTGCAATGGGTCAACGCATACACCAAATCCTTGTCTGCCGAGGTGAGGGGGTCGTCGCTGTTCTCCCAAATCATGATGCCCTTGCCCTTGCCGCGCTTGAAATTGGTGGGCGTGAAATAGTAGTCAAACCCGTCGATGATAAAGTGGAGCTTGACGAACTTGAGCGGATCGTCGGCATAGTATTGCAGACGCAGCCGCAAAGGCTCGGGAGTGCCGTCGGAACGCTCGGTAAAGTAGAAGTAAAGCGCATTCTCGGTGTTGTCGGTGCTCACATCGCGCGGCATAGTCCAGCCGCCAGAAAACTTGACATAGTTCTGGAGCTCTGTCTGTGTCGCGCTCACGGGCTCGTCGACCCACACAAGGCGCTTAGGCTCCTCGGGAAGATACTCGTGCAATGAGTAGTCTTTGCTCAACAGCTCGTTAAGCAGCGTCTTGTCGTAGGTCGTGTCTTGCTGAACCGGACGGTGGCCGACAACCACACGCTGCGTCTGTTCCTGGTCGCAGCACACACACGGACCAGGGTGGGTGCAGTGACAGTTGCGATTGCCGAACAGCGAGACGCAGCTCGTCGTCAACAAGGCGGCACTACATGCCAGAGCCGGAATCGCAAGGCGATATGAGAGCGTTTTATTCATTTCGAGGGCTTTCAAATTCGTTCACGGTGCAAAATTACAAACAACATTTGGATTTGCAAAATAAAACCCGAAAAATTTGCGAAAAAAAATTGTTTGCTTTCGCAAACAGGCGGATGAGACACAAAAAATCCCTGCTGAATCACGGCTCAGCAGGGATTTTCCAGGGGGGGCGCAGCACCTTCACTCAATGCGCCCACCCAGCAGTCGATAAAGTTGCAAAATTGAATAGAAGTCGCGAATTTGCTTTTCTGTTAACATTTTCACATGCTTGATGCCATCGGCACCCACAAGCGACATGCGCACCCAGCTTGCGTGAGACAGCGCATAGAGCAAGTCCTTGTCACGCGGTTGAACCACCTGGTCGCTCTGCTCCCAGATCATGCGTCCCGTACCCTTGCCCCGCCGTGGCGAGGTGACATGGTAACTGTAGTCGAAACCGTTGACCTGAAACTGGATGTCGTTGAATTGCAGCGGGTCGTCGGCATAGTACTGAACACGAAGCCTGAGCGGCTGCACATGGGTGCCATCGGTGGAAAAGTAGGCATAGAAGGCGTTCTCCGTGTTGGACATTGTCACATCGCGGGGCATGTAGCGCACCACGCCCGTCTGGGGTGAGGTCTTGCTCAACTGCATGAGCAGCTCGTTCTCGCTCTCGGCAACAGGGTCGTCGAGCCACACCAGACGCTTAGGCGCCGACGGCAGATACTCAACCAAGTCGTAGTTCTTGCTCAGCAACTCGTTGAGCAGCGATTTGTCGGCTGTCGACGGTGGCAGTGTGGTCTTGCCAACAACTCGACGGTTGTCTTTCTTCTTGCCCTTGGGCTGGCTGTTGTCCTGCCAGGCATCATCATCGACTTGCTGTGGCTTGTTCTTGGCGTCAAGCTCCTGTTGCAGCTTCTTGCGGGCCTTCTCGCGCTCACGTTCGGGGTGCAGACGGCGTATGGGCATGCGGATGCTCTCGTCATAGTCGTCCTCGCTGTCCTGGGCGGCCAGGGGCATTGCACTGGCAGCAAACAGTGCCATCGCCATATATATAATGTGTCTTCGCATCTACTACTAATTCAGATTTTGACTATTAGGCTGTTAAAACGCTACTTGCACCTGAGTAAGGATGCCATTCTCACCCGCCATGCTTTTAGTCTTTGTATAGCTATAGCCGGCCTGAACACGGCATTTCTTGTACACCCAGTACTGGGCACCAGCATAGTAGCGGTCGGTTGTGACGACCATATCCAGATGGTTGTATGACCCAATCAAGTCCAACCCCTTGACACCCACATTCTTGACCAGAGCGGTCACATAGCCGCCATTGCTGTCCAACTGGCCGTCCTTGCCCCACATCCATTCGGCTCGCACATTCACGGGGTTGGTCTTCAGATAAGCGCCAACGGCCCAACGGCTGCGCGTGTAGTCCATCTTGGCCTCGCGGTCTTCCCACACCAGAATGCGGTCAACCTCGTTGAGAACGTCGCTCGCACCCTTGCCCTGGATGGTCGAGGCACTCACATCTAGGCATTTGAGTGGGTGAAACGTGAGCCGCGCAACAAAGTCTTTCCACGAGTTGTCATCACCCTTGCCTCGGCCGGCGCCGTTCATTACCGCCAAATCGTAGCTTACATAGCGTCCCGCATCGCCATACACGGTCAGGCCTATGTCACGGCCGGCTCCTTTGGGCATCATCAGGCCGCTGCCCATCACCATGTAGCTTGTGGCCAGCGAGGGCTGGTCCACTGTCTCGAGGATGGACGGTGACAGCGGGTTCTCGATGCTGAACGGGGTCTTGAACTGACCCAACTTGATGTTGAGCCAGGGCCGGACGCTGTAGCTGGTCCACAACTCTTGCAGAGTGAAGCCCTTGAAATCGAACATGGCGAACGCGTTCCAGTGGTCGGTGATACGCAGGTTGCTCATGATGATCAGTTTGTTGAGCTTGAACTCGTTGTTCGGTTCGCTCTTGTCGTGGTATTCCCAGCCCAACTGGGCGTAGCCCGAGAACGTGAACCGCTCGGCAATCTTGTCGAAGATTTGAGCAGCCTTTGATTGTGCCATTGCGCACAGCCCGAAAGCTGCCACAGCGGCGAGGCAAATGATTTTCTTCATAGAAACTATAAACTTTTCGGCAAAATTACTGTTTTTCGTCGCATTCTGCAAATAATTGGGCATTAGGGGCTGTTTTTTAACGAAAATACAGTACCTTTGCATGTTCAAGATGGCTAATAAATGAATGTTGTCGTAGAAAGAATAGCCAAAGCAATGGATATGGCGGGATTGTCGGATGTCGACAATATCAGGCTTATTGTTGCATTGAGCGGTGGAGCTGACTCGGTGGCGCTGTTGCACGCTTTGCGTGAACTGGGATACACCTGCGTGGCGGCGCACTGCAACTTCCACCTGCGTGGCCAGGAGTCGATGCGCGACGAACGGTTTGTGCGTGACCTATGCCGGAAGCTGGGGGTGGAGCTGCATGTGCAAGAATTTGATGTCGAGGCCTACAAGCGCTCGCATCGCGGTGTGTCGACCGAGATGGCATGCCGCAACTTGCGCTACGGCTGGTTCCTTGACATGACTGTGGCGCTGAAGTGCCGGCATGTGGCTGTCGCGCATCATGCCGACGACAATGTGGAGACATTTTTCCTCAATCTCTTGCGTGGGACGGGCATCAACGGACTGGTGGGCATGCGGACCTATGACCGCTGGTCGCGCATTGTGAGGCCCATGCTGGGTGTCACACGCGAACAGGTGCTGCTATATCTGCAGGACATCGGCCAGGACTATGTCACCGACAGTACCAATCTCCAGAACGATTATCGCCGCAACAGAGTGCGCAACGTGGTGCTGCCCACCATCGAACGGGAGTTTGACAACGCGCGGCAGCGCATCGCCGACACCATGAGACACCTCGATGACGAGCGCGAGTTGCTGGACTATCTGGTGGCGCGGCTCGAAGAGGACGGCGCAGGGGACTATGATGAGGACACCGGCAACTGGAGCTATTGCAGGCAGAAACTGCTCCAGGCACCGAAGCCGGGAATGATGCTCTATGCGTTAATCCGCAACTGCGGATTTAATCGCTCGCAGTGCGACCAGGCGGTGAAGGCGTCGGTGGGTGCTAGATTCTTCACTTCAAGATATACTTTAACTGTCCAGCGAAAAATCTTTTTGGTTCAGCCAGATACGGGCTCCAGTGATGGACAGTATGGTGGCGATGAAGAGATTGTTGTCGATTTCGACCGCCAGTGGCATTTGGATGGCAGGCTCTCGACTGTAGCCGGGCGTGAACCGTTCGCCCCGTCGATGGTCGACGGCAGGCGGTGTGTAGCGTTCGATGCCGGCATCAGACGGTGTGACAGAGTGGTGCTGCGACACTGGCGCAAGGGCGACCGCATGCGACCATTCGGCATGCGTGGGACCAAGCTCATCAGCGACTTGTTTGTCGACCTCAAGTTCACGGCCGAGCAGAAACAAGCCGCCTGGCTCATGGAGGCAGACGGCGAGATTGTGTGGGTGTTGGGATGCCGGGCGGCGCAGGCGTTTGTCGTTAACCCTGGCTCGACAGGCTATGTCCTGTTGGAGTATTCTTAGTTGAACAGCAGTTTGGCCAGCGATTGCGGGTTGTTGTCGCTGCTGGTCATCACGCGGCCCAGCGCGCCCTCGATGCGCTTGAGGCTGGGTTCGTTTTTCATGAGCACGGTCTTGTCAGGAGCGAGCAAGTAGAACACGGGCAACGTGGCGGGCAGAACGTAGGTGCCGTTGTTCTCGATAGCCTGTTTCTTGTCCCAGCCATTGACCATCCAAACTGGCAATTTGGACTTTTTCCACAGCTTCTGGTTGTTGTCGGCATACATAGCTACAACGCGCAACAAACCCTGGTCAACCAGGCCCTTGAGCGTTGTCGACTGCTCCATGTTGGCCTTCACGCGCTGGCAGGCATCGCAGTCGGGGTCGTTGAAGTAGAGCAGCGTGTACTGCGAGCCGGGCTCGTTCAGGTGGTGCTCCTTGCCGTCCGGAGTGACATACTCGATGTCGGCGGCGGTGGTGCCGATGCGGTTGCGTTTGGCCATGTCGAGCAGCAGCTTGTAGCGCTCTTTCTCGTTGTTGCCCAGCACGTAGCCTGTGGCGGCATGCTCCAGACAGGCGATGTACATCTCCTCGTTGTGCATCGAGTCGGCGGGGTTGCCCAGACGGCTCTCGGCAAACTCCAGGGCCTTGCGATAACCCTGGGGATTCTGCGACAGGGCGGTCATGGTGCTGCCCACCACAATCAGAGCGTTGTCTTGGGGCAACTTGCTGGCCTGACCAAACAGCATGGCCAGCTTGTCAACATCGATACCATAGAATTGAGCATTGCCACACAGGCAAGCAGTGATGGCCAAAATGGCACTAAAAATCAGCTTTTTCATCGTTTTATGTCATTATTTTTTGCAAAGGTAGCGAACTTCCATTAATTTTGCGCCCAATTTCACGAATTTTAAACTTATGGCAAAGAAAATTAATAAAACCAATGCCGCGCGGCTGCTCGATCAGGCACACGTCCAGTATGAGCTGGTGGCTTACGAGGTGGACGAGAGCAATCTGTCTGCCGAACATGTCGCCGAATCGCTGGGCGAGGACATCAGGCAGGTGTTCAAGACTCTGGTGCTGCATGGCGACAAGACGGGGCACTTTGTGTGCGTAGTCCCAGGTTGCGATGAGGTAGACCTGAAGAAGGCTGCACGGGTGTCGGGCAACAAGAAGGTCGAGATGATTGCCATGAAGCAACTGCTGCCCACCACGGGATACATTCGCGGCGGATGCTCGCCCATAGGCATGAAAAAGCCCTTTCCCACATATTTTCATTCCACATGCAACGACTTCGAATACATCTATGTCAGTGCGGGAGTGCGTGGGTTGCAGTTGAAGGTTGCTCCTGCGCATTTGGTACAGTTTGTTGGAGCTACTGTTGCCGACTTGACGGTTGACAAAGATTGACAATTATGGGCAATACATTTGGAAATATCTTCCGACTCACCACGTTCGGTGAGTCACACGGACCGGCCATGGGGGGCATTATCGATGGTGTGCCGGCAGGTGTTGAGCTGGACCTCAACGCGCTTCAACATGTGGTTGACAGGCGCCGTCCCGGACAGTCGTCGGTTGTGTCGCAGCGACATGAGGACGATAAGGTCGAGGTGTTGTCGGGCATCTTCGAGGGTAAGACGTTGGGAACACCCATTGGTTTCGTGGTGCGCAATCATGACGCACGCAGCCAGGACTATGACCATCTGCGTGAGGTCTATCGGCCCTCGCACGCCGATTATGCATGGCAAGCTAAGTACGGCATCCGCGACCATCGTGGCGGTGGACGTGCTTCGGCGCGCGAGACGGTGAGCCGTGTTGTGGCTGGGGGCATTGCTATGCAGATGCTGGAGCAGTTGGGCATACAAGTGCTGGCCTATACCACCCAGATTGGCGGAGTGAGGTTGCAGCCCGGTGCTGCCCTCGACTGGAACGCGACGTGGAGCAGTGCGGTGCGTTGTCCTGATGCGGCAACTGCGCGGCAGATGCAGCACGCCATCGACGAGGCAAGCGGTCAAGGCGACACTTTGGGAGGCGTGGTTTGCTGTGCCATTATGGGGGTGCCGCCGGGCTTGGGGGAACCGGTGTTCGGCAAGCTGAATGCAGCACTGGCTCAGGCGATGATGAGCATACCTGCGGCCAAATCCTTCGACATGGGCGCAGGAAGGATGCTGGCGACAATGCTTGGCAGCGAGACGCTCGACACGATGCATGCCATGGATGGCGGATTGGTCTATGAGCACAATTTCTCAGGCGGCATTCAGGGCGGCATCAGCAACGGCAATAATATCTTTCTTGAAGTGGGATTCAAGCCGGTGCCTACACTGATGCGTGACATCCGCACCATTGACAGTCGGGGCCAAACGGTAACACTCCATCCGCGAGGACGGCACGACGTATGCGTGGTGCCTCGTGCGGTGTCGGTGGTTCAGGCCATGGCAGCCATGGTGGTGCTTGACTATTACCTATTGGCCAAAACCAACCATCTGTGATGGATTATGCCGAATTTCTGGCTCGGCGGGTGGGCGGCAAGGTACAGAAGATTGCGATTGATGCAGGCATGACTTGCCCCAATCGCGATGGCACGCTGGGGTGGGGCGGTTGCACCTACTGTGACAACCGAGCTTTCAATCCGCCTTACTGCAACCCCAGCATGAGTGTGGCGCAGCAATTGGAGCAAGGCAAACATTTTTTTGCCGGCAAGTATCGTCAGATGCGCTTCTTGGCCTATTTCCAAGCCTACACGTCAACACATGCCGACTTCGCTCGACTGCGTGCTCTCTACGACGAGGCGCTGGCAGTCGATGGTGTGGTGGGGCTGGTCATTGCCACACGACCCGACTGTGTCAACAGTTCATTGTTGGACTATCTGCAAGAAGTCAATCGCACCCGGCTGGTGATTGTCGAACTGGGTGTCGAGACCGTGCACGACCGCACACTGCGCATGGTCAACCGTTGTCACGATTGGGCAACTTCGCTAGCAGCTATTGAACTGACCGCCCAGCATGGAATCACTGTCGGAGCACATCTGATACTGGGACTTCCGGGGGAGAGCGATGAGGACATGTGCGCGACTGTCAGGCTGATTGCGCAACTGCCGGTCACCTTGGTCAAGTTTCATCAGTTGCAAGTGTTCAAGGGAACGGTGCTAGCTAGGCAGGTCGCAAGTGGCGAGGTGGCAGTCCGCGACTGGACTGCTGAGCAATATGCAGCAGTGTGCGCACGTCTGGCTTCATGTTTGCGCCATGACATGGTGGTAGAGCGTTGGGTGGCGCAAGCACCACCTGGCATGGTGGTCACACCGCGCTGGGGACTCAAGCCTGCTGAATTTCAACAATTGCTCAACGCGTTGGCAATCAAATAATTCTCAATTCACTATTCTCAATTTACAATTAGTTTAAGATGAAAGAGTTCAAACGTGATTATTACTTGAGTGCGGGCGAATGCAACCCACAGGCCGAATTGCCCATGCCGCTGTTGCTCACACGCATCATCGACACGGCCACTCATCATGCCAACGAGTGGGGGGTGGGGTATGCACACCTCATCACCAACCGCCAGGCGTGGGTGTTGTCGCGCGTCACGGTCGAGATGCAGCGTTGGCCTCGTGTCGACGAGAACTATTCGCTAGTCACCTGGATTGAGGACTATAATAGTCACTTCTCGCAGCGAAATTTTGAAGTGCAAGATGGTGATGGAAGGCCCATTGGTTATGCTCGTACCATCTGGATGGTCATCGATTTGGACAAACGCACGGGTGTGGACATAGCAAGTTTGTCCTATATCCGTGACAATGTCACCGATCATCCGTGTCCCATCGAACCCATCAGTCGCTTGCGGCAACTCACTGAGGGACGTGATGTGGAGCATGACTTTGGCTATGTCGAGTGCGACTTCAACCGCCATGTCAACACCGTGCGCTATCTCGAACTGATGATGAACCAGTTTGATTTGCCATATTATGACAACCGGTGGTTGCAGCGGCTTGAAATGGCGTTTGTCAAGGAGACACGCTATGGCGAGCATGCCGTGCTACGCATTGCCGAGGCTGACACCGACGACTGGCGCATCAACATCATGGTTGATGGTGCCGATCATGTCAGGGCGCGACTGCGATTTGCAGCACGATGACTAGCGGCCGCTCTTCTTCAGCTTGTTGATGGCTTTCTCCAGGCTCTCGGTCGGCTCAATGATGTTGTAGGCGCGCCAGAAGTCGGGATCGTTGAAGTTGTTCACCATCTGCAAGAACGAGTCACGCTGCTTGAACGCGTGCTTGCGGTCAATCGGATCCTTGTCGCAGGGACGGCGGTCGGTAACCACCATCTCGTTGACGGTCGTGTAGCCCGTTGAGAACAGACGGCGCTTCCAGTCGCAGTTAAACTGCATGCTCGACCGGATATAGCTGATGTGCGACACGCCCTCGTCATAGCGGTAGTTGACAAGAAGCGACAACTCCTTGGGCTTGAAGTGCACACCGCGAGGCTTTTTCACCAGCATCAGGCGTGTGGCCTTGTTTTTGTCGCTCATGTCCAGCGACAGCTCGGCGCGGGTGAACGCCAGCGTCTCGACATCAATGTAGAATGTGGCATGATACAGGGCATAGGGTAGCATGTCGTCGTTCGGATTGGCCTTGACAACCAGCTGCAAACGGTCGTCGATCGACACCGGGTCGCCCATCTTGAGCTCATAGTGTGTCAGCTCGTCCTTGTCAAGAATCAGCCCGCGGTTCTTCACCACATCCAGAAAGATGACCTCGGTCGGGCCGCCTTGCATGCGCAGGCCCAGTGTGTCGCTAGCCTTCTGGCTCACCAGCGTGCGGCCCTTCACGATGGCCACGCGGTCAGGGCCGGGACCGTACTCATACGACGACTTGAACAGCTCGACAACAGCCTCCGACACCGAGATAAACTTGTTGCGCTTTTTGGCCGTCTCGCGATAGAAGCACTGCATCAGCTCGGGCTGGCGGCTATAGTTGTCCGGAATGCGGCCCATGGCCTCGGCAAGCACGACCTGCGGGTCTAGGTTGGTCACCGTGATGTCGTTGAGCTGGATGTTGACGGGCGTGAGCCTGATTTTCAGACCCGTCACTGCGGTGCCCAGCGGCACACGCTGGGTCCTGTAGCCCACATGCGACACAGTGATGTAGTCGGGGCGGCTCACTGTCTTGAGCGTGAAGCGCCCGTCGCTGTTGGTCACCGTGGCCAGATGCCGCTGCGGCGCCGTGACATTCACATTCTCAAGCTTCTTGCCCGAATGATTGTCGCGCACCTCGCCGCTGATGACAAACGTCAGGTCGTCATGCTCCTGCCCCAGCATGGCCAGCGACAGCAGCCACATGGTCAATAACAGATAGAATCGTCTGGTCAGCATAGCGTTCACACTTTTTTGGGTTGTTAGTCAACAAGCGAAGTGCCGGCAATGTCGCACAGCCGTTGACGCAGCTCTGGCATAGCATCGGCGTCACACTCGACGGTCATCGAGCACACGTTGTCGAAGGACTGATTCACGATGCGCACGTCACTCTTCTTCAGCAGTCTCATCACATCGTTCATCGACAGGTAGGGAAAAGTGAAGCGGCACTGCGCCTGCTCGTGGCATTCCAGTATCTCGCCCGACTCGATGGCCAGACGAGCAGCCTCGCGATAGGCTACTATCAACCCGCTTGTGCCCAGCTTGATGCCGCCGAAGTAGCGAACCACAGCGATCACCACATTGGTCAGGCCGTAGGAGTTAATCTGCCCCAGGATGGGCTTGCCGGCAGTGCCGCTGGGTTCGCCGTTGTCGCTACTCAGATACTCGTTGCGGGCGGTGCCGATCATATAGGCCCAGCACACATGCCGAGCATCGTGATACTCGTTCTGGATGCGCTTGACGACCGCCTTGGCCTCGTCGGCACTCGCCACGGGCTCGGCAAAGGAGATGAACTTGCTCATCTTCTCCTTGTACAGGCCTTGCGAGCGCCCCTTCAGTGTTTTGTAGAAATCTGCCATATTCAATTTGCAAAATTAGTGTTTTGTTAGTAATTTTGCAAGAAATTAATCAGGCAAATGAAAAAAACTGTAGCATTCTTTCTGATGCTCTTGGTTGCAGCATGCGCTGTCCATGCTCAGAACCGAGTCAACTGGCGGTGGCAACGCACCGTGATTGCGGCCATCGACAAGTTTCCTCATCGCGGAGGGTATTATACGGGAGGTCGGCCGAATGACACTTTTCTCAAGACCACATGGCGAGGATTGCATGATGCCTATCGGATGCAGCCCGACGACGCAAGACCCAGGTTCGCCCCCATGCAGGCACAGCCTTCGTTCTGCTCGAGTGCAACCTATGCGGTGCTGATACAAGCCTTGCTGGATTATGACAAAAACGGAGCAATATCACCACAAGCGTGGCGCAACATGAAACCGTATGTGGGCATTAAAGATGCACTCAACCCCGATGGCCTGGCTCAGGACGATGGCGTGGGTTTCTGGGGGCGATGCAACGCCAACGGGCCATCGCTCGGAGTGCTGGTGCACGAGCTGGATGCGGGTTGCAGTATCACGGCATTCCGTGGAGCGAAAAACGATACGGTCAAGGAGGCGCCTACCGAGCGCTACCTCACTGATGATGAGTGGCGAGCACACCCCATTTGGCGGCAGGCTGTGCGCGGTGACCTGATGAAGATTTTCTGGAACCGGAATGAATCGCGGGGCCATGATGGCGGTGCCATCGTTGGCTATGATGGTGTCAAGGGGCATCTTCAAGAGGCGGGACATAGTGTTGTCTTCTTGGGCATGAGCACCGATGGAAAGGTTGTCTACTGGAGCAGCAATGGACCAGGTGATGACCCTGCACGCATGGGTTACTCTGTGGCCACATGCGACCCTACTGCCATCCAGCGTGTGGTCTTCACTCGCATTTTGCGACCCGAGCGATTTGACAAGGTGCGTGACATGGAGCCTACTGATGTCAATCAATATCTTTATGACCTTAATGGGCGCACACACAGCTCGACCGCACAACTCATCGATGCCATTGGAGCAAAGCGATGAGGCTTTTGAGTTTTTTTGAGGCCACAAGCTTGTCGTAATTCGAGTTTTTATAGTAATTTTGCCAGCAAATAGCAACTCATAATCATAAGGAATGAAAAGTAGAATAACCGAACTCTTTGGCATTGAGCTGCCTATCATAGCAGGTGGCATGGTGTGGTGCAGCGGTTGGCGACTGGCTGCAGCTGTGAGCGAGGCCGGAGGATTGGGCCTGATTGGAGCTGGTTCGATGACACCTGATGTGTTGCGCGAGCACATCGTCAAGTGCAAGGCGGCGACAAACAAGCCTTATGGCGTGAATGTGCCGCTGATGAAGCCTGATGCGGCACAGTTGATGGAGGTGATTGCCGATGAGCAGGTGCCCGTGGTCTTCACCAGCGCGGGAAGCCCCAAGAAGTGGACCGCATGGCTGCATGAGCGTGGCATTAAGGTGGCTCATGTGGTGGCATCAAGCACATTTGCACGCAAGTGTGAACAGGCAGGAGTCGACGCTGTTGTGGCCGAGGGATTTGAGGCCGGTGGTCACAACGGACGCGAAGAGACCACCACGTTGTGCCTCATTCCTGCTGTGCGCAAGGCCACGTCGTTGCCGCTCATCGCTGCCGGAGGAATTGCCACAGGAGATGCCATTCTGGCCATGCGCGTGCTCGGAGCCGAGGGGGTGCAGATGGGCACACGATTTGCACTCACTGTCGAGAGCAGCGCCAGCGAGGCTTTCAAGCAGCGTTGTCTCAGCCTGGCCGAGGGCGATACCAAGCTGCTGTTGCGCAAACTCTCGCCCACGCGGCTCGTCAGGGGAGGATTCTTTGACGCCATCGAGCAGGCCGAGAACAATGGGGCCACCGAGCAGCAACTGCTAGACATCATCGGCACCGGAGCGTCGCGCCGAGGCATCTTTGAGGGAGACCTAGAAACGGGCGAACTCGAGATAGGGCAGGTGGCGTCGCTCTTGCAGGGCCGAGCACAGCAGACCGTGGCCGAAGTCTTTATCGAACTTGTGGCCGAATATGCCGCAGCCAAACAAGAAATCGCCAAATAACGACAAACGACAAACAACTATAAACTATAAACCATAAACTATAAACTGTCATGCAGTGGTTTGAATGCAAAGTCAAATATGACAAGACCCTCGAGACGGGGGCTGTGAAGACTGTTACTGAACCCTATCTGGTCGACGCGCTGTCGTTCACCGAGGCCGAGGCGCGCATCACCGAGGAGATGCAGCCTTACATCTCTGGAGAGTTTACAGTCAGTGCCGTGCGGCGCGTCAACCTGAGCGACATTTTCTATAACGAGTCGGGCGACCGTTGGTACAAAGTAAAGACCAATTTCATCACCATCGACGAGAAAACTGCCGTCGAGAAGAAGACCGCCTCGTTCCAGCTGGTGCAAGCCAGTGAATTTAAGGAGGCTCTTGACGTGTTCATGGAGGGCATGAAGGACACCATGGCCGACTTCGAAATCGCCAGTATCACCGAGACTATGCTCATGGATGTGTTCTCGGCCAACCTCACTGAGACTCTGGCCGACAAGGAAGCAAAGAAGCAGGCACAGGAGCAGGCATAATCGGATGTTGTGGAGATGAATACTATCGCTGATAATATCAAAGCCATAGAGAACCAACTGTCACAGGGCGTGCGCCTTGTGGCTGTGTCAAAGTTCCATCCTGTCGAGATGGTGCGTCAAGCCTACGATGCAGGACAGCGCATCTTCGGCGAGAACCATGTGCAGGAACTGGTGGCCAAGGCACCGCAACTGCCCGACGATATCCAGTGGCACATGATCGGGCACCTGCAGACCAACAAAGTGCGCATGCTCATGCCGCATGTGGACATGATACAGAGTGTAGACTCAATCAAACTCCTGCGAACCATTGAAAAGGAGGCGGCACGCATCGACCGGACGGTTGATGTGTTGCTGCAGCTCCATGTGGCTCGCGAGGAGACCAAGACGGGTTTTGCCACGGGCGAATTGCTCTCGGCCCTGTCGGTGGGAGAGCTGGACAATATACCTCACGTGCGAGTGCGGGGACTCATGGCCATGGCCACCAACACTGACGACCAACAACAGATTGAACGAGAGTTCCAGCTGGTGAATGACACGTTCAGGCTGATCAAAGACGAATTCTATGCCGGACACGACGAGTTCGACCAGATTAGCATGGGCATGAGCGACGATTGGCCGCTGGCTGTCAAGCATGGAGCCACGCTTGTCCGCGTCGGATCGGCAATTTTTGGTCCCAGACAGTACAAATAGAGGTTTTTCTTACTTTTTTGTTTGGTGGGTGAGTTTTTTTTCGTACTTTTACACCGTAATTTATTTTAAGTATAATTTTTAGACTAAAATGACACAGACTCAAAACAAATCCAATGGTAGCATCATTGCCATCGTGACGATGATGTTCCTTTATGCAATGATTTCATTTGTGACCAATCTGGCTGCCCCGATTGGTGTGGTGATGAAGAACGACCCCGAGGTTGGCGGATCTAACTCGCTGGCCATGCTGGGCAACTTCATGAACTTTTTTGCCTATCTGTTCATGGGCATTCCGGCTGGCAAAATGCTGATGCGCATCGGATATAAGAAGACCGCACTCATGGGCATAGGCCTGGGCTTGATTGGTGTCATGGTGCAGTTTATCTCGGGCTTTGAAGCACTCGAGGGCTATAGCGACAATGTTATTTATCTACTGGGCGCATTCATCTCGGGTATGTCGGTGTGCCTGCTCAACACCGTTGTCAACCCCATGCTGAATCTGCTGGGTGGCGGTGGCAAGCGAGGTAACCAGCTCAATATGATCGGCGGCACATTCAACTCGCTCGCTGGCACGCTCACTCCCATGCTGGTTGGTGCGCTCATCGGCGAACTGACCAAAGAGTCTGACTTTGCCGACATCAACCTAGTGCTATATATTGCTATGGCTGTCTTTGCCGTTGCTTTTGTTGTCTTGGCGTTCATTCCCATCAAGGAGCCGGAGATGGGACGCGTGACCTCTAACACAAAGTTTGAGCACTCGCCCTGGAACTTCCGTCACTTTGTGTTGGGAGCAGTGGGCATCTTCATCTATGTCGGCATTGAGGTCGGCATTCCGGGCACGCTCAACTTCTATCTGAGCGATACGACCGAAAAGGGAGCTGGGCTAGTGGCCAATGCTGCCGCCATCGGCGGTCTGGTTGCAGGCACCTACTGGTTCCTGATGCTCATTGGCCGTATCATCGGTGGTGCCATCGCCGGCAAGGTGTCAAGCAAGACCATGATGATTGTCGTCTCATGTGCCGGCATCGTGCTCATCCTCTTGGCCATGTCGCTTGACAAGAGTGTTACCATGTCGATGCCCGTCTTCACTGGGGGCGGATTTGGCATGGAGACCGTGCCCATCAGCGCGGTGCTGCTGGTGCTGTGCGGTCTGTGCACATCGGTCATGTGGTCAAGCATCTTCAACCTCGCAACCGAGGGACTGGGCAAGTACACTGCGGCAGCGTCGGGAATCTTCATGATGATGGTCGTGGGAGGCGGTGTGTTGCCGCTGGTGCAGAACCACATCGCAGACACGAGCATGGGATACATGTTCTCCTACATTGTGCCGCTGCTGGGACTGGGCTATCTGCTCTACTATGCCATCGCTGGCTGCAAGAATGTCAATCAGGACATTCCTGTCGATTGATTTTTGACCAATAAACTCTAACCTGATAATGACTCTATGATTAACGCTATGCTGATGAATCGCGCGGCCAACAACATCCGCATCCTGGCTGCGACGATGGTTGAGAACGCCAAGTCGGGGCATCCGGGTGGCGCGATGGGAGGAGCGGACTTCATTAATGTGCTCTACTCCAAGTTCCTGGTCACCGACCCTGATGACCCAAGATGGTTTGCACGCGACAGGTTCTTCCTGGACCCGGGTCACATGTCGCCCATGCTCTATAGTGTGCTGCACCTCATGGGCAAGTACACCACCGACGACCTCAAGGCGTTCCGACAGTGGGGAAGCATCACACCAGGACACCCCGAGGTGGATGTCGAGCACGGAGTGGAGAACACCAGCGGGCCGCTGGGACAAGGTCATGTCATGGCCGTCGGAGCCGCGATTGCCGAGCGATTCATCGCCACGCGTTTCTCCGAGGTTTGGGCACACAAGACCTACGCATTCATCAGTGACGGTGGCATCCAGGAGGGAATCTCGCAGGAGGCGGCACGCATCGCAGGATACCTCGGGCTGAGCAACCTCATCATGTTCTATGACAGCAACCGCGTGCAGCTCTCGACCGACTGCGATGCCGTCAGCCTGGAGAACACGGCTATGAAGTACCGTGCCTGGAACTGGAATGTGCTCGAAATCAACGGATCGGACTCGCTGGCTATAGCTGGGGCGCTTGAGACTGCACTGGCCGAGAAGGAACGACCCACCATCATCATCGGGCGAACCATCATGGGACGCGGATGTGTTACAGCCGACGGCAAGAACTTCGAGGGGCAGTGCAGCACTCATGGGCAGCCCATCAGCAAGAGCGGTGCTGACTATGCCAAGACGGTCACCAACCTCGGCGGCAATGTCAAGGACCCATGGGCAGTCTTCCCCGCTGTGGAGCAGCTCTATGCCGACCGCAACAGGCAGCTGCGAGACATTGTCGCCGAGCGCAAAGCCGCTCAGCTGGCATGGATGCAGTCCAACCCCGACCAAGCCAAGCTGCTGCACAGTTACATCAATGGCGTGGTGCCACATGTCGACTATGCAGCAATTGAGCATAAGCCCGGCATTGCCACGCGGGCAGCCAGTGCCGATGTGCTCAAGGCACTGGCACAGCAGGTGGGCAACATGATTGTCTCCAGTGCCGACTTGGCAAATTCTGACAAGACCGACGCGTTCCTCAAGGTCGCCGGGGCGTTCACACGTCATGACTTCAAGGGTGCATTCCTCCATGCCGGCGTGTCCGAGCTGGCCATGACCGCAATCATCAATGGCATGGCGTTGCACGGAGGCGTGATTGCAGCATGTGGCACGTTCTTCGTCTTCAGCGACTATATGAAGCCCGCCGTGCGTCTCTCGGCGCTGATGCAGTTGCCGGTCAAGTTTGTCTGGACGCACGACGCATTCCGCGTCGGTGAGGACGGACCCACCCACGAACCGGTCGAGCAGGAGGCGCAAATCCGCCTGATGGAGGAGCTCAAGAACCATGCCGGGCGCAACAGTATGCTTGTGCTGCGACCGGCCGACGCCGCCGAGACTACCGTGGCATGGCGCATGGCCATGGAGAACACCTCGACACCCACGGCACTCATCCTCTCGCGCCAGAATGTCGATGACCTGCCCAGCGCCAGTGGCAACCGCTATCAGGATGCGCTGCAGGCCATGAGAGGAGGATATATTATAAATAAGGTGGAAAATCCCGATGTCATCCTTGTTGCCAATGGCTCGGAGGTGGCGACACTGGTTGCCACAGCCGACATCATTGCTGCCGACGGAATCAAGGCGCAAGTGGTCTCGGTGCCGTCCATCGGACTTTTCCTTGACCAGGATGAGGAATACCGCAAGCTGGTGCTGCCTGATGGCGTGCCCACTTTCGGACTCACAGCGGGATTGCCCTCGACTCTACGCCGCGTGGTGCCCAACGGAGAGGTGATGGGACTTGACCACTTCGGAGCTTCTGCGCCCTACAAGGTGCTGGACGAAAAATTTGGCTTCACTGCTCAAAATGTCGCCCAGAAAGTCCGAAAATACCTCGGAAATTAGAAATTTTCAACAAAAAAGCGATTTTTTTTGGGTGAAATGATTTGCATGTGAAAAAATTGTCCTATATTTGCACAATAATTTGCAGACGAATGTAATTTTTAATGTTTAACAGATAAATTATTTATTAACGTAAGTCTATGAAAAAGATTACTTTGATGGCACTTGCATGTGCTATGTTCATGGTTCCCTCTGTGGCTAGCGCACAGGAGGTAACCTATGTTGAGGATCCTGCTCAGGGCTACACTTTCAATCGTTTCCAGGACAACTGGTTCATTGAGGCCCTCGGTGGTGCAGGTGTGATGATGTCGACTTGGGACAAGGATCTGAAGTTCGGCGATCGTATCGGCTGGAAGGGCAACCTGTTTGTGGGCAAGTGGTTCTCGCCCATCATCGGTGTCCGTGTCGGTGGTGAGTTCAACCAAATGAAGGGTGCTGTCAACCTGCACGAGACTGCATGGGCCATTATGGGTCTGCGTCGCGACCAGCCCGTCAGTGGCAAGGCCAACATCTATCAGCAGCAGTTCAACAACATCGGTGTTGCTGGTGATGTGATGATCAACGTCACCAACTGGTGGTGTGGCTATCGTCCCGGACGTGTCTACAACGCAATTCCTTACGTGGGCTTCTCTCACCACTGGGCTGTTTATCGCACCGACGAAAACAGCAAGGGTGACTGGGCTTATGCCGGCGAAAAGAAGGAGAATGGCAAGAAGCGTTACGCTCGCAACTATAGCGGCCGCGCCGGTCTGCTCAACACGTTCCGTCTGGGTGAGCACGTCAACCTGTTGCTCGACCTCCGCTTCGACCTGATGCAGGAGCACGTTGACGGCCACGGACAGCGCACTTGGATTGAGTACCCCTCGGCTCTCCTGGGTCTGAGCTACAAGTTCAACAAGACTGAGTGGACTGCTCCCATCGTGCCCGTTTGCCCCACCTACAAGTGCACAGATGCTGAGTGCGACAACCTGACCGCACGTCTGGCTGCTGCCGACCGCAAGATTGCCGACCTCGAGCGTCAGCTCAAGGCTTGCCTCGATGGCAAGAAGGATGATGGCAACAAGCCTGTTGTCGACAAGGAGGCTCCTCTGGCTATCGTTTACTTCCCCATCAATGTCTCGAAGATTGTGGGTGTACAGAACGATATCGTCAACGCCGTGGGTGATGTCATGCTCGATGAGAACAAGAATTACACCCTCACTGGTTGGGCCGACAACTACACTGGTAACGACAAGATCAACACTCGTCTCCGCAAGGACCGTGTTGCTACCGTCAAGAACGCCCTCGTCAAGAAGGGTGTGGCTGAGAGCCGTCTGAACACTCAGATTGACGACCGCAACCGTCCCGATGCTGACTTTGGTCCCAAGAGCGCTCCTCTGAGCCGCGCCGTCACCATCGTTCGCAACAAGTAAGTTGTGTCTGACAACAAAATGCTAAAAAGTGTCCTCCAAGCGGGGGACACTTTTTTTGGTATGACTGGCATGTTCAAAAATCGTTAATTATTGGCCACAAACTTGCACAGGTTGGCGGGCTGCACTACCTTTGCACCACATCATTGGCCCTGACAATGGCTCAGAAGTTACATTCGACAAAAAGCGACCGTCTGCTTGAGATGATACGGCTCAAGCAGGACATGACTTTGCGGCAACAGTTCAGCCTCACAGCGCAGCTCAGTCTGCCCTCCATGCTGGCACAGTTGTCGATGATTGTCATGTTCTTTATCGATGTCGGCATGGTGGGGCACTTGGGGGCTAAACAGTCGGCAGCCATCGGGCTGGTCGAGACCACGACATGGCTCATGGGTGGGCTGGGCTCGGCAGTGTCGATGGGATTCTCAGTGCAGGTGGCTCATGCCATCGGAGGGAATGACTTTGAGGGAGCCAGACGCATACTGCGACAGTCAATCGTGTGTGCGCTCATCTGGAGTCTGGCGATGATGATAGTGTGCATTGCCATTCACCGCCAGTTGCCCTTCTGGCTGGGCGGTGGACCGGAGATTGCACACGCCGCGTCCAGTTACTTCTTGATTGTGGGGTGCAGCAGCATCTTTTTTCAGATGGAGGGGCTTGCTGGTTCGATGCTCAAATGCGCTGGCAACATGAAGGTGCCCAGCATGCTCAACATCGCCATGTGTATCATGGATGTGGTGTTTAACTACTTCTTCATCTATGTCTTGGAGATGGGGGTGGTCGGAGCTGCCATGGGCACCGGAGTGGCAATGCTGGTCACAGCTGCACTCATGCTCTATTTCCTGACTTGCCGATCGCGCATATTGGCACTCAAGGGCACTCGAGGATCTTTCAGGCCACAGTCGCTTGTGGTCAGCAAGGCTTTCAAGATTGGAGCTCCCATGGGGCTGCAGCACCTGCTCATGGGATCGGCCAATATCGTCATCACACTGATTGTGGCACCACTCGGTGTCGTGGCAATAGCGGCCAATTCTATCGCCATCACTGTCGAGAGCCTGTGCTATATGCCTGGGTTTGGCATCTCGGAGGCAGCTACTACTCTTGTCGGTCAGTGCCTTGGTGCCGGCAGGCGAGAGTTGACCAAATCGTTTGCCTCACTGGCCGTGAAGATGGGCATGCTCACCATGACTGCCATGGCTGTGCTCATGTGGATCTTTGCCCGCGAGTTGATGCAGGTCATGTCGCCGGTCGAAGACATTATTGCACTCGGGGTCGATGTGTTGCGCATTGAGGCATGGGCCGAGCCGATGTTTGCGGCGGCCATCGTGTGCAATGGCATCTTTGTCGGTGCGGGCGACACGCTGCGACCGGCAGCCATGAGCCTGGTGTCGATGTGGGCGGTGCGGCTGACTCTGGCGGCTCTGCTGGCACCACACTATGGCTTGCAGGGAGTGTGGATGGCCATGTGTGTCGAGCTGTGCTTCCGTGGAGCCATCTTCCTGTGGCGGCTGGCAACTGGAGCTTGGCTCAAAGCTATAGATAGACTTTAAAATCATCATAAACCAATAATATGAAACTAATCAAAGACCAAACTTTCGGGGGCGAGCGGCCCTTATTTGAGCAGCATGATGTGCGGCTCGAGAATGTCACCATCACTGACGGTGAGTCGGGCATCAAGGAGTGCAGCAACATTGAGGCCGACCATTGTCTGTTCATCGGCAAGTACCCATTCTGGCATGTGCGCAAGTCACTTGTCACTAACTGTGTCTTCGAGCCGGGCTCGCGATCGGCCATCTGGTACAGCGACGACATGGTCATGCGCGATACGGTCATCAATGCACCCAAACTCTTCCGTGAGATGAAGCGCCTCACACTTGAGAATGTCACTATCAACGATGCCGACGAGACTTTCTGGAACATTGACGGGCTCACCATCAAGAATGTCACCCTGCACGATGGAACCTATCCCTTCATGAGTAGCCGCAACATCAAGATTGATGGGCTGCAGAGCGACAGCAAGTATGTCTTCCAGTATGTCAAGAATGTCGAGATTCATAATGCCAAAATCACCACCAAGGACGCGTTCTGGGAGGTGGAGGATGTCACCATCTATGACTCGGAGCTCAACGGAGAGTATCTCGGATGGCACTCGCATCGCCTGAAGCTGGTGCGTTGCCACATCACCGGCGAGCAACCGTTGTGCTACGCCCACGACCTCGTGCTCGAGGATTGCACATTCGGCCCGGACTGTGACAGGGCATTCGAGTACAGCGAACTCAACGCCGATATACGTGGTCGCATCACCAACATCAAGAATCCACGCACGGGCATCATCGTGGCCGACGAGATTGGCTCCATCACCATCGACGAGAACATCAAGGCTCCGGCCGATTGTATAATCAAGGCACGCAGTTGACATGGAAATAACAAGTGAGTATTTCGACCAGGTGATTGAGCGCAGGGGGAGCTGCGCCATCAAGTGGGACCGTCCCATGGCCGATGATGTGATTCCGATGTGGGTGGCCGACATGGATTTCCGTGTGGCTCCACCCATCATCGAGGCACTGCAGCGAAGAGCCTGCCACGGCATTTATGGCTATGTCTCGGTGCCCGATGCCTATTATCAGGCCACCATCGACTGGTTCGCTCGTCGTCATGGATGGCTCATCGAGCGCGATTGGATTCAGTACACCATCGGTGTGGTGCCGGCACTGTCAGTCATCATCAAGGCCTTCACCCGGCCGGGCGACAAGGTGTTGCTCATGACACCGGTCTACAACTGCTTTTTCTCGTCCATCCGCAACAATGGGTGCCAGATGCAGGAGTCGAGACTGACCTATGAGGACGCAACCTATCACATCGACTTCGATGACCTCGAGCGCAAGGCGCAGCCCCACGACGTGAAGCTATTGCTGCTGTGTAACCCGCACAATCCGGCAGGGCGCGTGTGGACTCGCGATGAGCTGGTGCGCATCGGCGACATCTGCCGGCGCAATGGGGTCATCGTTGTGAGCGATGAGATTCACTGCGAACTGGTCTATGGTGACAACAAGTATACACCCTTTGCCAGCATCGACGGCCACAGCGACAACTGTATCACCTGTGTCTCGCCCAGCAAGTCGTTCAACATCGCCGGCTTGCAGAACGCCAACATCATCTGCAGCAACCCACAGTGGCGCGAGCGCATCGACCAGGCCATCAACATTAACGAGGTGTGCGATGTCAACCCCTTTGGAGTCGACGCGTTCATCGCTGCATACACCCAGGGCGAGCCGTGGCTCAATGCGTTGTGTGAATACATCTATGACAACTATCGCTTGCTGGCCACCACGTTTGCTCGCGAGTTGCCACAACTGACTGTGACTCGCCTCGAGGGCACCTACCTTGCTTGGATCGACTGTCGCCATCTGCCGTTCACCAGCGACCAGTTAACACAACTGTTGCTTGACAAGGCGCATGTCATGGTTAATTCGGGCACTATGTATGGCGAGGCGGGCGAGGGCTTCATCCGCATCAATCTGGCTTGTCAACACACCTTGGTTGACGAGGCGCTCCACCGCCTAGTGCCTGTCTTGAGGCAAGTTCTAGGCTAAACGTCGTCTGTCAGTGCTTCCAGATAGAAGCTCATGGGACGGAAACCGTCGTTGCAGCTGATCATCGCACTCATCGGGTCGCGCATCCACCCGTCATAGAAGTTGCCCTGGCCACGTGCCAGGGCTTCGACAAACTGACGCATTGATTCCCAGGCCGACGGGCACATCCCCTCGGGGCATTGCCCGTCGGTGGATATCCAGGTCTGACCCACCTGCACGTCGCACGCATGCTCGATGGGGTTCTCATACTGTGTCATCAGGTCGCGGTAAACCGTCTGACGCACGGCTGTAATCTTCACTCTTCTCATCGCTGCAGTCTCTTTTTAACATACTCCACGGCATAAGCCGCTAAAAAGCATCCCGCTATTAGCAATAGGGCGTACAGGCAAGAGTAGGCACAATGTTCGGTTGTGTACTTGTTGTCGGCAGGCAGATGGTTGTAGTGCGAGTAGAACTGATAGCTCAGCTCGGCAGTCAGCCCATATAGCTTGGCACCGCAAAATAGCACCAGCCCCAAGCGCCAGGAGGTACCCCACAACCCAAAACCGAACAACTGCTTGTAGACACGCAGCAGCACCAGTGAGATGGCAACATAGCAAATCACATTGATTGCATCGTAGCTCACCCAGTTGATTGGTAGCATCGAAAATAGCGTGTAGGCGATAAAGAACATCAGTAGCAGGCTGCTGATGAACACCTGAATGAAGAAACCTTCGGGCAACGTGTGCCTTGGACAACGTGGCGAGAAGCGGAACAGCGCGTAGGTGGGGAGGATGAACAATGACATCAAGAAGAGCATCAACCAGTCGAGATGCTTGAAGAACCAATCCATGGTCTGGTCGAAAAAAGTGTCGAAGTTCGTAATCTCGACAACTGTGGTCTCAGCAGTGTCGTCAAAGAAGTTGAACATCAGAAAGGTGAACAACGCCACAATCACCAGCATCTTGATGGGGGGATAGCTCAACTGGTGACGACCGCGCAGGTAGTCACCAATCAGATAGCCAGGGCGCCACACCAGCTGCCACAGGGTGTAGGGCAGTGACCGGGTGCCCAAGCCCCATAGCTCCATGACGTTCTGGCGGATGCTGTCCCAAGTGATGCGACCCGTGCCGGCACGTTGGCCGCACTGGTAGCAGAAGTCGCCGGTGAACTCGATGCCGCAGTTGGCGCAGTAGTGTGTCGCCTCGCGGTCGCATGGCTCCTTGGTGGCGGTGGGGTCGTCTTGCCAGGCACGGTATCGTGCCCATCGATGCTTGATTGTTTTTGAGATTGCCATCTTTTTTTGTGCTCAACAATGCCGCAAAGTTACAAATAATTGCCGTAACTTTGCAGCCGTTTTTTCAAGAAATCAGCATGAAATCTCTTACCGATAATATCAACACCCGTCGCAGTGGCATCGTTGGCATCGTGTGCGGCATCCTTTCGGCTGTCTGTTATGGAACCAATCCATTGGGTGCTTTGCCACTCTACCAGGAGGGCGAGAACACCTCGTCGGTGCTCTTCTTCAGGTTTCTCATGGCAGTCATCTTGCTTGGCTCGTTGCTGGCCGTCAGGCGGTTCAGCTTCGTTGTCAACCGTCATCAGTTGCGTGTACTGGCATTGCTGGGTGTCCTCTTCGCAGGGTCAAGTATCACCTACTACCAGAGCTTCCACTTCATGGACGCGGGTATCGCCAGTACCATTCTCTTTGTCTATCCTGTCATGGTGGCAGCCATCATGGCATTGTGCTTTCACGAGCGTCTGGCCCGCATTACCCTCGTGGCGGTGGCACTGGCAATGGCAGGCATCGCTATGCTCTATCAGGGACCGGCCGGGGCAACGCTCAGCACGTTGGGTGTGATCCTGTGCATTCTCTCGTCGGCATTCTACGCGGTTTATATTGTGGTCATCAAGCAAGCTGACCTTGGCGGTTTGCCGTCGCTGCTCATCACGTTTTATGCTATGCTCTTCTGCATGCTATGTCTGCTGGCCTATTCGTTCACTTCGCCCGACTTGCACATCATGCTGCCTCCCACACCACGCGCCTGGTTCTATACTTGCTGGCTCGGGCTGGTGCCTACGGTACTCTCGCTCGAGTTCATGACCATTGCTGTCCAGCACATTGGCCCCACGCCCACGGCCATCATGGGTGCTCTTGAGCCACTCACAGCAGTGGCCATCGGTGTGATGATATTCGGCGAGGCTTTCACACTGCGTCTGGCAGTCGGCATTGTGCTCATTCTGACAGGTGTCATGCTCATTGTCATGCCACGCAACCTCTATCCGCACTGGCTCAGGTGATTTTTCTGCCCGAATTTTTGGCCATTTGGTGAAAAAGCAGTAACTTTGCACCGCTTTTGCACGATAGCTATGACTTTGGCATGCTTTTTGCAATAGCAACAATGCTGACAAGCGACTACTGGCCAAAGACTAACGTCTAACGTCTAAAAAGGGGCTGACTTGGCTTTGACAGCGTGTCGAGGTGGTAAGCAAGCATGCAGAGCGATGATGGCAATGCTCTTGAATATCAGTCATCACTAAATTTTAACTGGCGAAAACAACTACGCTCTCGCTGCCTGATCGAAGCACAGTAGATCGGCTCAATCTCTGCCCAAGGATGGTAGAGACGAGACATCACCCGGAAGCCCTTTCTGCGAGGCTCATCGACAAGGTGGTGCTGGCAAATCGGAGATAGAGACCTGTCTGCCTCGTGCCGGTCTCGAAGTTTAGAGGATAAGTCACAGGTTGGTAGTCTTGATCCTGCCGGTGGTCGAAAATCAAGTCAAGACTAAGCATGTAGAAAACTTATTAGTTCCACGTTTGGACGAGGGTTCAAACCCCTCCAGCTCCACAAGGCGAGCCATCGCCGGCACAACTGCCGACGATGGCTCGTCCTCTTTGGCAAGACGATGACTTGCGCTACGACACTGCGACTTTGTGACCCACACAATGGAGCGAGGCTGAAACTTCAGGGAGTGTCAAGTGCTAAAAAGCGTTTAAACCACCTGTTTTTATTGATATAGTTTGCGCAAGATTGACAGAAAGGTTGTATCTTTGTAGATATTTTTGAACTTATGAGGCATTGCGTGAGCCTTGGGCGAAATGTGGCCTGCAGCGTGTGCCCGAAACAGTAAAAATAAAACAAAAGATTAATGAACAGTGATCGAATTTTTGAGATCAACATCGAGAATGAGATGCGGTCAAGCTACATCGACTACTCGATGTCGGTCATCGTATCGCGGGCACTGCCCGACGTGCGCGACGGCTTCAAGCCGGTGCACAGGCGAGTGCTCTACGGTATGGCCAAGCTGAAGAACTTCTCTAACGCACCCTACAAGAAGTCGGCGCGTATAGTCGGAGACGTCCTCGGTAAGTACCATCCCCACGGCGACTCATCGGTCTATCTGGCCATGGTGCGTTTGGCACAGAAGTGGGCTATGCGTTATCCGCTGGTCGACGGACAGGGCAACTTCGGCTCGGTCGACGGCGACAGCCCCGCTGCCATGCGTTACACCGAGGCTCGCCTTGACAAGATGGGTGAGCTCATGATGGACAACCTGGATGAGGACACCGTCGATTTTACCCCTAACTTTGACGCAACGCTCACCGAGCCCACCGTCCTGCCCACGCGATTCCCCAATCTGCTGGTCAATGGAGCGTCGGGCATCGCTGTCGGTATGGCCACCAACATGGCACCCCACAACATGGGTGAGTGCATCGACGGCTGCATCGCGCTGCTCGAAAATCCAGAGATGGAAATCAGCGACCTCATGCAGTACATCAAGGCTCCTGACTTCCCCACTGGCGGCATCATCTATGGCATGCAGGGAGTGCGTGAGGCGTTCGAGACCGGACGTGGACGAATCATCATCCGGGCCAAGTATGAGATTGAGAGTGAGGCGACCCACGACCGCATCGTGGTCACCGAGATACCCTATAATGTCAACAAGCGCGAGCTCATCGAGAACATAGCTCGCCTGGTCGAAGATAAGAAAATCGAGGGCATCGCCGACATCAACGACGAGAGCGATCGGCACGGCATGCGCATCGTCATCGATGTCAAGCGTGATCACAATGCCAATGTGCTGATGAACAAGCTGTTCAAGCTCACCCAGATGCAGTACAGCTTCAGCGTTAACAATGTGTGCATCGTCGACGGTCATCCCCAGACCGTCAACCTCAAGCAGCTGCTGCAATACTTCCTGGACCACCGTCATGAGGTGGTGATTCGTCGCACCAAGTTCCAACTCAAGAAAGCTGAGGACAGGGCACACATCGTGCGTGGACTCATCGTGGCTAGCGACAACATCGACGAGGTCATCGCCATCATCAAGTCGAGCAAGACTACCGATGAGGCTTGCCAGCGACTGAGCGAGAGATTTGGACTGGACGACTTGCAGACACGCGCCATCGTCGAGATGCGCTTGCGCCAGCTCACCAACCTCGAGCAGAACAAACTGCACGATGAGTTGGCCGAACTTGAGAAAACCATCGCCTTCCTCAATAGTATCCTCAACGACCCGGCAGTGTGCCGCAAGGTCATCGAGGACGAGTTGCTCGAGGTCAAGGAGAAGTTTGGCGACGAGCGCCGCACTGAGATTTGCCCCGACGAGGGAGAAATGAACGCCGAGGACTTCTACAGCGACGACCCGATGATCATCACCATCTCGCACTTTGGCTACATCAAGCGCACACCGCTCAAGGAATATCGTGCACAGGCACGCGGCGGTGTGGGGTCGAAAGGCAGCGACACGCGTGACGAGGACTTCATCGAGTATGTCTATGAGGCCACCAACCATAATTATATGCTCTTCTTCACGGCACTGGGACGATGCTACTGGCTGCGTGTGTTCCAGATACCCGAGATGGGCAAGAACAGCAAGGGCCGTGCCATACAGAACCTGCTCAACCTGGGGCCGGAGAACCGCATCTTTGCCTTTGTCCGTGCCACGGCGCTCACCGACCCAGACTACAACCAGTCGCATTACATCATGTTTGCCACCAAGCGAGGGGTGGTCAAGCGAACCTGCCTGAGCGAGTACTCAAGGCCGCGGTTCAATGGTGTGCGGGCCATCAACATCAATGATGGCGACCAGCTGGTGGGAGCTGTTCTCACCGAGGGCGACAGCGAGATTATTCTGGCCAATCGCAACGGACGCGCCATCCGCTTCAACGAGAACAAGGTGCGTGTCATGGGACGCACTGCCACCGGTGTGCGAGGCATGACGCTCGACGGACCCGATGACGAGGTCATCGGCATGATTTGCATGAGAGTCAGCAAGAATGACGACGTACTTGTGGTCTCGGAGCTGGGCATGGGCAAACGCAGCAGTCTGGAGGACTACCGCGTGACCAATCGCGGTGCTAAGGGTGTTAAAACCATTAACATTACCGAGAAGACTGGCAAGCTAATTGCAATCAAGAATGTGAACGACAACAACGACCTGGTCATCATCAACAAGAGCGGAATCACTATCCGCCTCAAGGTCAAGAGCCTCCGCATTGTCGGGCGCGCGACGCAGGGTGTGCGGCTCATCAACCTTGAGAAGAAGAACGACGAGATAGCATCGGTTTGCAAGGTCGACACTGAGCCCGAGAGCACCGACGAGGAGAGCGTGATGCAGGCTTTTGCTCAAGATGTCACCGACCAGGTTGAGGAAGTCAACAACAACGACGATAACAACTATCCTCCTGCCGAGGAAGAGAATGATAACGAACAATAAATTTTAACTAAAACTGATAATAAAATGAAAAAATTCTTTCTTTTACTCGCTGGCGTCACCATGGTGGCATCGAGCGCAATGGCTCAAATGAGCCTGGTTAAGGAAGCAGAGAAGATGGTCGGCTCGAACAATCCCGCCGAGTTGGCCTCAGCACTCGAGAAGATTGAACCTGCACTCGAGAACCCTGAGAGCAAGGACAATGTTCAGACTTGGTTCACCGCCGGTCGCTTGGCATTCAAGCTCTTCGACCAGATGCAGGCCATGAAGGCTGTGGGACAAGATGGGGGCATGATCAATGCCGAGATGATGGGTGAAGCACTCAACGCCGGCTTTGAGGCCATGTTCAAGGCACTGCCACTCGACAGTGTCAAGGAGACCAACAAGGACGGCAGCTTTAAGCTCGACAAGAACGGTATGCCCAAGGTCAAGACCAAATACAGCAAGGACATCATCGCTGCTTTGATTCCGCACATTGCCGACATGGGCAACCTGGGCAACACCTATCTCAATCTGGCACAAACCAGCCAGAAGGCCGAGGACTGGGCCAACGCCGCTAAGGCATACGGTAACTACTGCGAGGTCGTGACTTCGCCGTTCGCCAAGGCGCAGAACATCAGTCTGCCCGACTCAACCATCGCCGAGCTCAAGTTCTTCCAGGGCTATGCCTTCTATAATGCCAAGGACTTTGCCAACGCCTATCCCGCACTGGCGCAGGCTTGCAAGTTGGGCTACACCGACAATCAGGTAGATGCCTACGCCACTTCGGCACTGGCCAATCTGGTGCAGGGCTTCCTCGACAAGAAGGACTATGCTAGCGCCTACAGCTACATTGACGCAGCCATCGCCCGCGACGGCGACAACGCTACGCTCTACGACATGAAGGGCTTCACTGCCGAGCTTGAGAAGGACATCGACGCAGCCATACCATTCTATCAGAAGGCGGTCGAGATCGACGGCAACTATGCGCAGGGATTCTATGACCTGGGCCGCTGCTACTACCTGCAGGCACAGGCCATCATCGACGCTGACCCCAATGCCACCAACGCTCAACTCAAGGAGAAGATTCTGCCCATCTACAACAAGGCACTGCCCCTGCTTGAGAAGGCTGGCCAACTCAATGCCGACGATGCAGCCAAGGCAAAGCGTGTCATCGACGACATCAAGTATAAGATGGAGCTCATGGGTGTCAAGTAACAAAGTATCGACCAACATTAAAGGTGTGGCTCGCAAGCTGCGAGTCGCACCTTTTTTGCACATGTCACAAGATTGCAGTAACTTTGCACTCCGAATGCTATAGATTGTAGATTTATGAAACGAATCGTCATATTATATATAATAGGTGTATTGGCCATGGCTGCCGGCGCACAGCAGCGTGTCGTGGCCGAAGTCAAGAAGACCATCGACGGCATGACACTTACCGTCGACAAAATCAAAAGCGCTGCTAACAAGCTGAAGCCTGCACTCACCGACGACGATACAAAAGACAAGGCCGAAACATGGTATGTGGCTGGAAGGGTGCAGTACAGACTCTATGACAAATATATGTCCAACCGATCGATTGGCAAGAAAGTCGACCTCAAGGCCATGGGGCATGCGCTCATCGACGGATACAACCACTTCGACAAGGCGCTGAAGCTCGACTCTATTGTCGAAACGGATAAGAACGGTCGGCCAAAAGTTGACCGAAAGACCATGCGTGCCAAGGTCAAAACCAAATATTCACAGGATATTCTGAGTCGGATTACTGCCAAGATGAATGACTACAACAAGGTAGGAGGAGAGCTCTATAATCTCAAAGACTGGGAAGGAGCGTTCCAGGCATGGGACATCTACTGTCAAATGGCACAACGACAGGGTGGGGTGGTGCCCGACACCATCCTGGGGCAGACACGTTACTTCCAGGGCATCGCACGCTGGCAGCAAGGCAACAACCGGCAGGCTGCTGACTTCTTTGCGATGGCTCGGGGCATGGGATATAAGAAAAAAGAAGCCTTTGACTATGCTTTGGTCTGCCTGTCGGCACTCAACGACGATGCCGGCATCGTGCAGACAGCTGCTGAAGCCTACGACGTATTCGGCACTGCCGACCTGCAGTACATACGCATCCTCATCAACAACCACATCAACAAGAAGGAGTTCAGTCAGGCCAACGATCTGCTGGACCGAGCCATCGCCGTCAGCGACAGTGATGCCGAGTTGCACAACCTCAAGGGACTGGTCGTGGAGCAACAAGATGGATTGGAGGCCGCGTTGCCGCACTTCAAGCGATGTGTCGAGTTGGCACCCGATAATGCCCAAGCGCAGTTCAACGTGGGGCGTTACTACTACAACCAGGCCATGGCTGTGACCGAGGCGCATCCCAACCTCAGCCGCAAGGAGTTCAGCAAGCAAGTCACGCCACTCTACCGCGAGGCTATGCCCTACTTCGAGCGTGCCCTGGAACTGGATAACGACAACGAGGAGATTCGCAACGCCCTGCGCAACATTTATTACAAGTTGGGCGAAGGCCGCAAACTCGAAGCCCTCGACCGCAAGTAGGTTTTCAGTTCTCGTTTCTTAGTTTTCGGTTCTTGCCCCTCGGTCTTTCTATGCCGCGACTCCTGTCGCGGCAACTCTCTCATCCTTAGTCAGGGGGCAATCAGTTTGTATCCGATGGCGCGCACATTGACGATGCGCACCTGTGGGTCGTGCGACAGCCGGTGACGCAACTTGGTGATGAACACCTGTAGCGAACGGTTGTTGAAGAAGGTATCATCGCCCCACAGTTCCAGCAAGATGATCTGCGTCTCAACCACCTCATTGCAATTCTCAACCAGCCGACGCAATATCTCCGATTCGCGGTGCGATAGTGTCATGGTCTCGCCAGCCCAGTATAGTTGTTGGGTCTGAGCATTGAACTCATACTGCCCAATCTTGAAGATAGATTTGCGAGAGTCGTCCTGCTGTGACTGCATGGATGCTCGGCCCAGCAGCGCCTTGATGCGGATGATGAGTTCTTGCATCCCAAAAGGCTTTTTCAAGTAGTCATTGGCTCCCAACTCAAAGCCGTGCACCACGTCGTCAATCGCCGAGCGTGCCGTCAAGAACAGTACCGGTGTTGTATGGTCGGTCTGACGAATGCGGCGCACCAGTTCAAAACCATCCATGCGTGGCATCATCACATCAGCCACCAGCACATCGGGGCGTGTGGCAAAGAATTTGTGTAAAGCATCATGGCCATTGGGTGCAATCTCGATGCTGAATCCCTGTGCATCAAGTGTGTCGCGTATAATCATGGCCAGGTTATTCTCATCCTCGGCCAGCAGTACCTTAATTGTTTCCATTGAACTTCAGTTTAATCGTTGTGCCCTTGCCTGGGTCGCTCTCAATCTCAACATTGCCGCCATGCTGGGTCATCATCTGCTTGACATAATATAGCCCTAGGCCATATCCCTTGACATCATGCCGGTCGCCTTGCGGCACACGGTAGAACTTGTCGAACACAAAGGGTAACTTGCTGTGTGGGATGCCAATGCCCTGGTCGCTCACTACAATCTCGTTGTTATGGCAACTGATGGTGATATGTGCCTCGTCGCCCGAATACTTGATGGCATTGTCTATCAGGTTGTTCACCATCGATGATAGGGCCTGGCGGTCGGCTCTGACTATAGCATTAGGTGGGGTGATGTCTACCGTGATATCTGTAGGTTTGTCACTCTTGAGGCGTTGAGCCTCGACCAGCGCATCAATCACATCGCGCCACATCAGTGTGGCGATGTTCAGACGCTTGGTTCGCTTCTCCATGCTCATATTCAGGATTTGTTCCACCATCTCGCTTAACTTGGCCAGTTGTTCCTGACCGATGAGCAGGTATTGTCGTGTTTTCTCGTTCTGTTCCTCAAAGTTGAGCAGAGCGTCATTGGCGGCATATGCTACGGCTATCGGTGTCTTCAGTTCGTGAGTCATGTTGTTGGTGAAGTCACTCTTCATCTCATCGAGCGTGCGCATCCGTGCCACGGTGTGGATCAGATACCAGAACGAGGCCATGAGTACAATCAAGATGATGGCCGAGGTGGCTAGGATTCCTGCCATCTGTCGCAAGACGATGCTCTTGACGGGTTCTGTGGTTAGCCTGTAGGCTGCCAAGCCATCAATTGCGGTGAAGAAGACAAACCGCTCGGCTTGTAGGCCGCGATGATAGCCAGGCGTGGCGATACTGTCGATCACAATGCCAGTGCTGTCGATGCGTTCGGTCAAGTGCTGAATGTCGAGTCCCGCTTCATGCAACTGGCAGGTCAGCAGACTGTCGTAGCGGGCAAAATCGACAGGAACAATCTGATCCAATGAATAGTGTGTGGTGCGTTGCACGACGTAGGTCATGCCCAGCATCGGGTTCTGGGCTAGCAAGATACTGTCGTTGCGGCGGTCCTCAAACTGCCAAGTCAACGGATGGCTGTTAACCGAGTCGCGCTCCTGGCTGCGCATGGGGCGGCGTTGCACATTGTAGAACACCGAGTCGCCATGCTCACGTCGCTTGATGGTCTCGACATAGGCCGAGTCGCCTGTCTGATTGCTGGTCACCGTCACCGTGCCATGTACAGTGCCAAATTGCCTGATCTGGTTGGTGCGCATGTCCAACTCGATGTAGTCGGCCATGACTACAGCATGCTGAATGCGACGGCGGGTCTCGGTGGTCTCGTTGTGATAGAGCATCACGAGCCACGTCACTTGATAGGCAAATACTACAAACAGCACGATGCCCACTATTAGGGCCATATATTGGGTTTTGAGTTTCATACATCGGCAAAGATAACACATTATTAAATAAGCACTACAATCTGTTAAGCCTAAATAACACTTCTGTTAAGACTAGATAAGCGCGATGGCTTTGCATGCTGAGCGGTAGCACCTACCTTTGCAGCCATGAAACAATTGTACTTCATCGCGCTCTTGCTGGTCGGGATGACAGCGGGCGCACAGACCGACTCGGTGCGCATTGATAGTCTCCTGCGCACGCTGCCCGAGGTCATGATCATGGGCGAGCGTCCCATGGTCAAGGCCGAGCGTGGCAAACTGGTGTTTGACTTGCCTCGATTGATGCGTGACAAGGGTGTAGACAATGCCTATGATGCGCTCAAGGAATTGCCGGGCGTGACCGAGCAGGGCAATAGTTTGCAACTTGCTGGACGGCCCGTGAACATTATCATCGATGGCAAGGTATCGACCATGACACCCGAGCAACTCACTCAGTTGCTGCGAACCATTCCTGCCACCCGCATCAAGGATGCCGAGGTGATGTATGCCGCACCTGCACATTATCAGGTAAGGGGGCAGGTCATCAACCTCAACCTGAGCCGAGACACCGCACATGATGTGCTGCAAGGGCAGGTCAGTGTCGGAGCGATGCACGAGCATGATGCGCGGTTCAAGCAGCAGGCTTCGTTCTTTGTACAGCGAGGCAGATGGTCCATCGATGGCATGTATGGTCATCATCATGGCCGTCGTTACAGCGAGAGTCACGACCAGTCGATACACACGTTGTCCGATGGCACAGTTTATGACATCAGGTCGCACACCATAGTGCCGCAGCGGTTGCATGAGCACAACTACCGTCTGGAGGTTGACTTTGCCTCAATGCTGAGTCTGGCCTATACGGGCAGTCACAACACGCGTCACAACACGAGTACGACCGAGGGCGACATCGTTTCACAGGCTGGTAGCGACGACCGCACGACGATGCACAATTTGCAACTCAACTACACATCATCATTTGGGCTGAAGGCTGTCACCGACTACACTTGGTTTCATTCTCGGGGTGCAACTGCGGTCAACAGCGTGTTGCCCAGTGGGCCATTGTGCTATGATGCAGAGAGCAGCCAGCGCATCAATCGCTTGAAGGTGTTTGCCTCGATGCAGCATGAGTGGGCTGGAGAATGGGGACTGAACTACGGTGCTTCTTACTCCCGTGCGAGCGACCACAGTTTCCAGCACATCAACTTGGCAGGCATGAATGCTGAGGCACATCAGCACGAAAGCATTGTCAACATCTATGGCGGTTTTAGCAAAGGGTGGGGCAAACGCTTCTCGCTGGACATCACGCTCGCAGCCGAATTGTTCAAGAACAATGCGTTCAGCGAGTGGGCTTGGTTCCCCACCTTTAATTGCTCGTTCATGCCATCTGAGCATCATTTGTTGCAACTGTCCATGTTCAGTGACAGGCATTATCCAGACTATTGGGCCGTGGCCAGTGGCCACAGTTTCACCGATGGTGGCTATGGCGAGGTTTTCGGCAATCCGGCATTGCGTCCCCTCAAGCGATATCAGACGCAACTGGTCTACTTGTTGAAGAGCAAATACCAGTTTTCCCTATGGTTTGAGCATCTCAGTGACTATTTCATCCAGACGGCCTATCAACGACAAGACCGCTTGGTCATGGAGTATCGCTATGTCAACTTCGACTTCCGCCAGACTGTCGGGCTCATGGCATACGCGCCATGGCAGATCATAAACTGGTGGCAAACCAACACATCGCTCTATCTGCTGTGGAATCGCGAGAAGGACTCGGACTTCTACGACCTTCCTTTCGACCGCAGTGTGTTCAGTGCGATGCTCAACTGGCGCAATCGATTCACAATTACCTCGTGGCTCACTGCAAATGTCACGCTCTATGCCCGAACTCGAGCCAACCAAGGGTTGTTCAACCTGCCAGCATCGGCCAATCTCACTGTCGATTTAGTCGGCCAGTTCTTCAACAAGCGGCTCACCGTCAAGGTCACGGCCGATGACCTCTTACGAAAATCGTCCATCAGTCCCGTCATTCGATACAAGACCCAGAACTACAAGATGGGCTTTACTGGCTATTGCTGTTTTGGCATTACCGCCACCTACAACATCGGTGGCTACAAAGAGCGCCAACACCCGAGTGTCGATACATCCCGCTTCAAGAATTGAACAGTCGCGATAACTCCTTTCAACGAATTGAAACACATATTGCAGAATGTTGGAAAATATTCTGCAATATGCTTTTTCTATACAAAAACTTGGCTTTCCTTTGCAAGGTTTTTCAAAAATAGACTAAATGATAATTTTTATTGAGAAATGGAAAGAAAAAAGTTTTTGTTATCGGAATGTGATATTCCGCGCGTATGGTACAATGTCATTGCCGACATGACCAACAAGCCACTGCCCCTCATCAACCCGGGCACAAAACAACCACTCAAGGCCGAGGAACTCTATCCGCTCTTTGCCAAGGCATGCGCCGACCAGGAGATGAACTACACCGATCGCTTCATTGACATTCCCGACGAGGTGCGCGACATGTATCGCATCTATCGCCCCACACCGCTGGTGCGAGCCACAGGGTTGGAGCAAGCGCTCGACACACCGGCGCACATCTATTTCAAGAACGAGAGTGTCAGCCCGGTTGGGTCGCACAAACTCAACTCGGCCATCGCGCAAGCCTACTACTGCAAGGCCGAGGGTGTGACCAACATTACTACCGAGACCGGGGCAGGGCAGTGGGGAGCCGCACTGTCGCTGGCGGCCAAACACTTCGGATTGGAACTGGCCGTCTATATGGTCAAGATTTCTTATAACCAGAAGCCCTATCGCCGATCCATCATGCAGACCTATGGTGCCGAGGTCATCGCTTCGCCCAGCATGTCGACCAAGGCAGGTCGCAAGGTCATCACCGAGCGACCCAATTACCAAGGTTCGCTCGGAACAGCCATCAGCGAGGCCGTCGAACTAGCTATGCAGACACCCAACTGCAAGTATGTCCTTGGTTCAGTCCTCAATCATGTGGCCTTGCACCAGACGGTCATCGGCTTGGAGGCTGAGAAGCAGATGGAGATGGCTGGCGAATATCCCGATGTAATCATCGCATGCTTTGGCGGCGGTAGCAACTTCTCGGGATTGTCGTTCCCCTTCTTGCGCCACAACCTCAGTGGTGACAAGCACACCCACTTTATCGCGGCCGAACCTGAGTCATGTCCGAAACTCACACGCGGTGTCTTCCAGTATGACTTTGGCGATGAGGCGGGTTACACACCACTCATTCCCATGTACACGCTGGGCCACGATTTCTCGCCGGCCAACATCCATGCCGGTGGCCTGCGCTATCATGGTGGTGGTGCAATCATCAGCCAGCTCAAGCGAGACAACCTGGTCGATGCAGTCGACATACCGCAACTCGAGTCGTTCAAGGCGGCGGCACTGTTTGCGCGCACAGAGGGCATCATCCCGGCACCCGAGTCATCGCACGCCATTGCAGCCACCATCCGCGAGGCACTCAAGGCCAAGGTCGAGGGACGTGCACCGGTCATCCTGTTCAACCTCTCGGGGCACGGACTCATCGACATGTCGGCCTATGACCGCTACTTTGCCAACGACCTCAGCGACTATCACGTCAGCGACGATGAGATCATCGCTCTCACATCCAAGCTCGAGAAGGTCATCTGACAACAATGTTTAGACACGACTAATGGGGCATTTGCCCCATTAGTCGTGTCATCTCTTATTGATAGCTTTGTCTGCTACTGCAGACCGCCCCGGATGATGCCGCGCTTGCTCGAGCGGATAAAGTTGACAATGACATCGCGCTCGGGGGTGGGTTTGAGCTCGGCATCAATCTTTGCCAACGCGTCGCGGGTGTTCAGGTCAGTGGGTTGCGACCTGCTAAGACGTAAGGCGGGATGTCTTTGCTCACGTGCGAACCGCCCTGAAGCATCACATGCTCACCGATGAGTGAGAACTGGTGCACTAGCGAGCCGCCACCCAGCACGGCCCAGTCGCCTATGATGACTTCACCGGCCAGCTGAACCGCATTGCTCATAATCACATGGTTTCCCACAACGACATCGTGAGCCACATGGCAGTAGGCCATAATCAGGCAGTTTGACCCAACGACGGTCTGGCCCTTCGATGCAGTGCCGCGGTGGATGGTGGCAAACTCGCGAATCGACGTGTTGTCGCCGATGATGGCGATTGTCTCCTCGCCCTTGAACTTCAGGTCTTGGGGGATGTCGCTCACCACGGCACCCGAGTGGATGTGGCAGTTCTTGCCGATGCGGGCACCCGAGCGGATGACAGCGTTGCTGTCGATGATGGTGCCGTCGCCAATCTCAACATTGTCGTCGATGGTGACAAATGGTCCTATTTTAACTCCCTCACCAATCTTGGCATCGGGATGAATCGATGCAAGAGGTTGCAGTTGTTGGTAATCCATTCTTTTCTTAATTGGAAATTGAGAATTGTGCTTATGCATCATGCATTGCGCATTATGCATTGTGCATTGAATTAACTATTTGTTCTTAACTATCTGTGCCATGAACTCGGCTTCGCTCACCACCTTCTCGCCCACAAAGGCATAGCCCTTCATTGTGGCAATGCCGCGACGGATGGGAGACAGCAGCGACAGGTGGAAGATGAGCGTGTCGCCCGGAACTACCTTTTGGCGGAACTTGACATTGTCAATCTTCATGAAGTAGGTCGAGTAGCGCTCGGGCTCATCCACTGTGCTCAGCACCAGCAGACCGCCGGCTTGGGCCATAGCCTCAACTTGCAGAACGCCGGGCATCACAGGCTCGGTGGGAAAGTGACCCTGGAAGAAGGGCTCATTGGACGTCACATTCTTTACGGCAACCACATAGTCGCTACCCATGTCTATCACCTTGTCGACCAGCTGCATCGGAAAACGGTGCGGAAGCATCTGGCGAATCTTGTTGATGTCGTACAGAGGTGACTGGTTTGGGTCGTAGGCCGGTACTTGGATGCTCTGCTTGCGCAACTCTTGGCGGATGCGCCTGCTCAGTTGGGTGTTCAGCGAGTGGCCTGGACGAGTAGCGACGATGCGCCCCTTCAGCGGACGGCCTATCAAGGCCAGGTCGCCCAGCACGTCCAGCAGTTTGTGACGGGCGGGCTCGTTGCTGTAGGCCAACGGCTTGTTGTTCAGGTAACCCAGCTCGCTGGCGGGCTTGTGCGATACACCCATCGTGTCGGCCAGCTTGTCCAGGTCTTCTTGTGCCATCGGAGTGTCATAGATGACGATGGCGTTGTCAAGGTCGCCACCCTTGATGAGGTTGCGCTCGAGCAGGGGCATCACCTCACGAACAAACACAAATGTGCGGCACGCGGCAATCTCGTCCTTGAACTTGGCCATATTGTCGAGCGAGGCAAACTGGTTGCTCAGCACCGATGAGGGGAACTCAATCATCGTGTCAATCGAGAAGTCATCGTCGGGAAGGACTATCAGCGACGAGCCCGTCTCGGGGTCGACGACCTTGATGCGGTGCTTAACTACATAATATTCTTTCTCGGCCTCTTGTTCGGCGTAGCCCACCTCGTCAATCTTGTTGGCCCACTCTATCGCACTACCGTCAAGGATGGGCAGCTCGGGGGCATTGACCTCAATCAGCACGTTGTCAATGCCGGCTGCATAAAGGGCGGCCAAGGCATGCTCGACGGTGCTCACGCGAGCTTCCTTATTGATGCGCGAGGCTATCACTGTGCCACGCTGCGTCTCGACAACATTCTCGGCAACAGCCTCGATACGGGGCTGGCCATCAAGGTCGGTACGGACAAACACATAGCCTGTGTTAACTTCACTGGGCTTGAACGTGGCGTCAATGTGCAGACCCGTGTGCAGACCCTTGCCGCTGAGCGTGAATTCGCTCTGCAATGTTCTCTGTTTCATTATCGTTTGGGATTATTTTTCGTTCTGGAGCGAGGCTAGGGCCTTCTGAAGGGCACGGATGTCGTCACTCATCTGACCAAGGCGCTTGAAGTAAACATTCTGGCGCGCAAAGTCCATAGCATTGATGGCTGGACTGCCCAGCAAGCGCTTGCCGTCGCCCACACTGTTGTGCACGCCACTCTGCGCACCGATGCCGTTGTTGTCGCCAACTGTGATGTGACCGGCAAAGCCCACCTGGCCACCAATCATGTTGTTGCGACCAATCTTGGTAGAACCGGCTATCCCCACTTGGGCTGCCATCACTGTGTTCTCGCCTATCTCGACATTGTGGGCAACCTGGATGAGATTATCCAGCTTCACACCCCGCTTGATGACCGTTGCGCCCATGGTGGCGCGGTCAATGCTGGTGTTGGAGCCAATCTCAACATCGTCCTCAAGGATCACGATGCCAATCTGAGAAATCTTCTCAAATGTGCCGTCTCCCTTAGGAGCGAAACCAAAGCCATCACTGCCAATCACTGTACCGCTATGCACCGTGCAGCGATTGCCTATCTGACAACCGTGATACACCTTTACGCCGGGATAGAGCGTCACATCATCGCCCAGTGTCACACCATCACCCACGTAGACCTGAGGATAAATCTTGACATTGCGGCCCACCTTCACACCCTTGCCGATGTAGGCGAATGCCCCGACGTAGGTCTCTTCGGGCAACTCAACACCCTCGCTCACATAGCAGGGTTGCTCCAGCCCTCTTCGTTCAGGAGCCATCTGTGCGCTGACCATGTTCAGCAGGTCGGCCAGTGTCTTGTAGGGGTCTTCGACACGAATCAAGGTTGCTCGAACTGGATGCTCGGCTACAAAGTCGTTGTGCACAAGCACGGCACTAGCTTCGGTTGTATAGATGTAGTGTGTATATTTCGGATTGGCCAAAAACGTCAGGCAGCCGCGGGTGGCTTCCTCGATTTTGGCATAATTGTTAATGGTCACATTGGCATCACCGTCGACGGTGCCGTGCACCATCTGTGCCAGTTGTTGTGCAGTGATTTCCATTATTGGGATGTCTGTTTTGTCTGATGTTTTGCAAAATAATTTGCAAATTTCGGCAAATTGCGTGATACCGACAACTTTAACTCACTAAAATTTCCTAAAACACACTGATTTAAACGCTTTTTGACACAATATGAAGCAAAATCAACCAACATTGGCGAAATTTGGCACAGCAACAACATACGCAAGAAGCGTGAGATAAGAAACAAAAAACAAGAACTAACAAGCAAGAAACAAAAAGCAAGAACTAACAAGCAACAAGAGGCTAGTAAAAAGCAACAAGAGGCTAGGAACAAGGGACATGAGGATAGTCAAGAGCGTGTCGGTGTATTCCGACACGCAGTCTCGGACAGGCAAGCAACAAGTGTCCGGCGCCAAGAACTAAACGCCTAGCGCAGCCTGGCGGACATTGTATATCGTGTCATACTTGTTGCCTGACGGCCTCGTCGTGGATGGCGCGCATCACGGCGGTGATGAAAGCCTCGCTCATACCCTCGGTCCGAGCCAGCTCGATAGCCTGACGCAGAACGATGTTGAAGCGCGTCGTCTGCACAACGGCAACATGGTGCCGCTGCTTGTAGTGACCAATCTCGCGCACGACGGCCATGCGACGAGCCAGCAGGCCCACTAACTCGCGGTCGCACTCATCGATGCGCTGTCGCAGCTGTTCAAGCTCTTCGCTCGAGTCCTCGCCTTGACGAAGATCTAGCTGTGATATCATCTGGGCTAAAGCAAATGGAGATAACTGTTGTGATGCGTCGCTCAGTGCTTGATCTGGACAGCAGTGCGACTCGACAAACAGTCCGTCGAAACCCATTGTCAGGGCTTGGCGCGACAGCTCGCCCACCAGCTCGCGCCGACCCCCCATGTGCGATGGGTCGCACAGGATGCACAACGCGGGATAGCGTTGTTTCAGCTCGATGGCAATGTCCCAGCGTGGCGTGTTGCGATACTGCTCATGTGATGTCGAGGGAGTGAAACCACGGTGGATGGCACCGATGTGTTGCAGTCCAGCTGCTGCCAGACGCTGCATCGCACCAATCCACAGCTCCAGGTCGGGACTCATCGGGTTCTTGACCAGCACGGGCACATCATGGCCGTGAAGGGCATCGGCAAGCTGCTGCACCGCAAACGGGTTGGCCGTCGTTCGGGCGCCAATCCAGAAGATGTCGATGCCGGCTTCTAGGGCTGCTGACACATGCTCGGGTGTCGCTACCTCGGTGGCCACCAGCATCCCCGTTTCGTGCTTGGCACGTTGCAGCCACGGCAATCCTTCGGTGCCCACACCTTCAAATCCTCCGGGATGAGTGCGAGGTTTCCATAGACCGGCACGCAGCACCTTGATGCCCATGTCGGCCAGAGCATGCGCTGTCGCCAGCACCTGTTCCTGGCTCTCGGCACTGCATGGCCCGGCAATCACCACCGGTCCGGTGCCATACAAGCCTCTCAGCAACTTTCTCATCTTATATCGGTTTTTAAAATCTACGGGAATTTGATTGTTCGAATGGCCGAATGTTCGAGCACTCGACAATTCGCGATAAGAAAAGCTCGGAACCTACTTGATGAGGTTGCCCAGAATGTCGCGAGTGATGGTGCGTGTGGCGGCCTGTGTCGCGCTCTTGGCTATTTTGCTGCCCGCGCTGGTTTTGCTCTTGGTCTTCTTGCCGCTGATGCTGTCGCTCACCTTCGTGCCGATGATGGTGGCGATGGCGGCGGTCACGGCGGTGATGATGGCTTTGAAGATGCGGCTCAGCAGACCGGGTTTCTCCTTGCCTTTCTTCTTGGCCTTCTCTTTCTCCTCAGCAGCCTCGGCGGCCTCTTTCTCTTCCTGTTCCTTGACTTTCATCAGCATCTCAAAGGCCGACTCGCGGTCATCCACCTTATCATATTTGCCGGCCAGGCGCGACTGGCGCATGATGTCGTTGCGCTGCCCCTCGCTGATGGCACCGATCTGGCTCAGCGGGAACAGAATCTTGGCACGCTCAACCACGCTGGGAGCGCCCTTCTCGTCAAGGAACGAAACGAGGGCCTCGCCGGTCTCTAGGTTCATGATGGCCTCGCTGGTGTCAAAGTTGGGGTTGGCGCGGAAGGTGTCAGCGGCGGTCTTGACGGCCTTCTGGTCCTTGGGTGTGTAGGCGCGCAGGGCGTGCTGCACACGGTTGCCCAGCTGGCCCAGGATGTTCACGGGGATGTCGGTGGGGCTCTGGGTCACAAAGTAGATGCCCACGCCCTTGCTGCGAATCAGGCGAATCACCTGCTCAATCTTGTCGGTCATGGCCTTGCTCGTGTCCTCAAACAGCATGTGTGCCTCGTCGAAGAAGAACACCAGCTTGGGCTTGTCCAGGTCACCCACCTCGGGCAGCGTCGAGTAGAGCTCCGACATCAGCCACAACAGGAAGGTGCTGTAGAGCTTGGGTTTGAGCATCAACTTATCGGCCGCCAGCACGTTCATGATGCCCTTGGGGCCATCGCATTGCAACAAATCCATGATGTCAAACGCTGGGCGACCAAAGAAGGTGTTGCCACCCTGGTCTTCTAAGCGAAGAATGGCACGCTGAATAGCACTGACAGTAACTGATGCAATATTACCATATTGTGTATCGTATTCTTTTGCATGGTTTCCTCGTGCAATGTAGTCTAGAAGCGATCGTAGGTCTTTCAAGTCGTCGAGTAGCCAGCCATTGTCGTCGGCGATGCGGAACGCGATGGTCAGCACGCCCGACTGAGATTCGTTCAGCTCAAACAGGCGCGACAGCAGGTCGGGGCCCATCTGCGACACTGTGGCACGCATCGGGTGGCCCTGCTCGCCGAACACGTCAAAGAACCTTACCGGACACGACTGGAACTGCGGGTCGGTCAATCCAAATTCGGGCAGGCGCTTCTCGATGAAGCCACTCATCTTGCCCGGCTGGCTGATGCCGCTCACATCGCCCTTCATGTCGGCCATGAAGCACGGAACCCCTATCTGGCAGAACGTCTCGGCCAGCACCTGCAGCGTCACCGTCTTGCCCGTGCCTGTCGCACCCGCCACCAGACCATGGCGGTTGGCCATCTTACTCACTATGCTAATAGGCCCGCTAGGACCATGGGCAACATACAGCCCTCTCTCTTCGCTATACATATTCGTTTGTTTTTTTAATTGCGCAAAGATAGGCATTTTTTTTGAAAAATCACCCATTCTGGCATTAATTCCCGCCGCCTTTCATTTTTGCCCTTATGTTAAATTGAAGTTTAACAAACACTGCCAGTTGTGTGCCCGCTGTTTCCGCCAGCACCACCACCAGCAGCACCACCAGTCACACCAGCACCAGTCACACCAGCACCAGTCACACCAGCACCAGTCACACCAGCACCTGTCTCACCAGCGGTCTCACCAGCAGTCACACCAGCACCGGTCTCACTGTGCCGCCACTCCTGTGGCGGCCCTCACCACTTTTCCGCCCTAGGGAAAGGTGGCGTTACCAGCGGTCTCACCAGCACCAGTCTCACTGTGCCGCCACTCCTGTGTCGGCCCGAGGAGATGGCGCTCCACGCTTGGTCATCTTCTTCGACACACACATGGCAGCCCCCCAAAAAGCATCCCCTCCCCTTTCCCAAAGGGGAGGGGCAGGGGTGGGGTTTCACTCCCAGAAAATCCCAGAAAATCCCAGTCTTCCCAGTTGGGAGCATCTCCTCCCCTTTCCCAAGAGGCTGCTGAAAAAGTACAGGCAAATAATTGATTTGCTTCACGATGGTTATATTCAAACCTAAATTTGAATAAATTATCTATAAATTTCGTGATATTTCAAATTATATTCAAGAACAATTCGCGTTTTATTCGCGTAATTCGCGGTTTATTACTTTTTCAGCAGCCTTTCCCAAAGGGGAGGGGCAGGGGTGGGGTTTCACTCCCAGAAAATCCCAGAAAATCCCAGCCTTCCCAGTTGTGGTAATGACATCCACCAACAGTTCGTCGCCATACTTGTGCTTATAGAATATATATATAGGTATTTTCTTCATTTTTGTATTTCAGCCAGAAACTATGATTCCGACCTATTCACGAAGAAATGTTCTGGTGTCAGCTGGCGATATACGAGCAGTATTTGCTGAGCAAATTGGACAATGGCAAATCTCCTTTCTGGTATCTATCTGCATCGAGCTTGAGAATTCTTTCGTTAATAGGTCTCTTTCCTTTATATAAGGCTTTTAGATATGGTATGCCATTCTCTTCAACAATGCTCACATCGCTGAAGAATTGTGTCAGGTCCTCAGCATCGTAGACGATGGAGTAACTTGGACGTTTGGCTCCTGGAATGTCCTCTTTCAGGATGTTCTTGTCTACAAGGTCCTGTATATCACGAATGGCCGTATCCTTAGAACATTTTGCCAATGTTGCCCATGTCTTTGACGTTATCTTAGCCTCATAGCCGTCAAGAAAGAGGTTGAGCATCTGCGTCTGACGCTCTGTCATCGGAACTGATGATGCCTTCTGCCAGAAGAAGCTCTTGTTCAAGATGGTGGTGACGATGGTGTCTGCCTCGTCAAGTGCATCCACCAATTTCTGCATATACCACACCAACCACTCCGTTATATCGCCATCGCCATGCTGCATCCGCTCCAGAATCTCGTAGTAGTGATTCTTGTCCTTGTTAATCTGTGATGAGACGTTGTAGAAACGGAACTCGCTCTTTTCTCCACGAGCAAGAAGCATGTCTGAAAGGATGCGGGCCAACCGCCCATTACCGTCCTCGAAGGGATGAATGCTCACAAACCAGAAATGGGCAATAGCAGAACGGATGACGCTACTCACAGGCTCCTCTTCATCAAACCAGGCAAGAAACTTTTCCATCTCCTCTTCAACACGGTCTGGAGAAGGAGCAATATAGTGGATTCTTTCGCGCCCAAACATTCCGCTGACAATATGCTCCTCGTTTGTGCGGTACTGACCTATTTCTATCTGGCTGCCTTCACTATAGCCTGAAGGGAAAAATGCAGCTTGCCACGCACATAGTTTCTCTTTACTAAGGGGCATGTTATAGTGTTGTACCGCTTCGAGCATGATACCCACTACGGAGTCAACATAGTGCGAAGGCGCAGTATATTTCACGTTCTCAATGCCAAGCTTTCGGGCAATGGAAGAACGAACCTGATCAACGTTCAGCCGTATGCCTTCTATCTCCGAAGAATATACTACGTCGTAAGTCAGATTCTCTGCCATAGCACGGAGCTTGCTGTCAAAGCCCAGCGAACTCAACCTGCCATAAAGCAAGCCCTGCTTACGGAATACTTTTTCCTGAAGGAGTGACACTTGGGACATGTCCCAACGGAAGTCCGTCCAATTGTCTCTTTCGTGTATATACATAACGCATTCCTACTTTGTGCAACATAAAACAGTGATTAACGTCGCAAATTCTGCGACAAAGATACTAAGTTAATGTCGAATAGCCAAACAAATCTACAAATTACCGCATATTATGCGACGTTTTTAGTCAATAATTGTCGGAAGCTTTCATCCGAAGATTAAAAAAGGGCCTGCCCAAACGGACAGGTCCCTTTCATTATGTGAGTGTAATACTTACTCCTCAATGGCTGCCTGCGCGACGGCTAACAGATGCTGATTATCAACGAGATACAGAGTTTTTGTAAACTACTGGCGACTCTTTGACGACACATTCTGCACGTTTTTACATGCTCATGGTAACGATTAACGCGTTTTTACGGCAGAAAATTCCGAATCTCGAAAAACTATTGTCCCAGGAATTCTGATGCCATACGGTTAATTTCATCAATGTCCACCGGTTCAAGCACGATTTCTT
>CACZHT010000008.1 GCA_902781045.1 uncultured Bacteroidales bacterium
GAGTCAATTCACAATTCACAATGACTGCCTGGCAGCCTCCCCTCCCCTTTCCAAAGGGGAGGGGCTAGGTGTGGGGTTTGGAGTCAATTCACAATTCACAATGACTGCCTGGCAGCCTCCCCTCCCCTTTCCCAAAGGGGAGGGACCAAGGGTGGGGTTGGGTGGCAATTCACAATGCACAATGACTGCCTGGCAGCCTCCCCTCCCCTTTCCCAAAGGGGAGGGGCTAGGGGTGGGGTTTGGTGGCAATTCACAATTCACAATTCACAATTCACAATGACTGCCTGGCAGCCTCCCCTCCCCTTTCCCAAAGGGGAGGGGCTAGGGGTGGGGTTTGGCGGCAATGCACAATGCATAATTCACAATGACTGCCTGGCAGCCTCCCCTCCCCTTTCCCAAAGGGGAGGGGCTAGGGGTGGGGTTTGGTGGCAATGCATAATTCACAATGACTGCTTGGCAGCCTCCCCTCCCATTTCCCAAAGGGGAGGGGAAACGCAGAATCGCTGAACAGCTACAACTATAAACTATAAACTTTTAACTATAAACTATTTATAGCTCTGCATGTAGATGTCGATAAGTTCCTCGCGGTTGAGGAAGCGAGGATCCAGGTCGAGCATCGCCTGACCCGTGGCGCAAGCATTGTCCACCATGCGCTCAAAGTCGGCTGGTGTGATGCCATACTCGCTCAGGCGGATGTCGCTCACACCGCACTCGCGTTGCATGATGGCCAGCGCGTCCAGGAAGTCGCTGGGCCGGGCTGCCTTTTGTTGCGTCATCTTCTCGGCCATCTTCATGTAACGCTTCATCATGTCGTTCTTGAAGGTCTTGAAGTAGGCCTGGCTGATGGCTATCAGTCCGGCTCCATGCGGCAGCTTGGGGAAGAATGCGCTCATGGCATGCTCCAAGGCGTGCTCGCCCGTGCAGCAACTGGTGCTCTCGACCATGCCGGCCAGTGTGCTGGCCCAGGCCACCTTGATGCGTGCCCAACGGTTGTTGGGGTCGGCCACGGCAACGGGAAGATACTTGTACAGGAGGCGTATCGCCTCAAGAGCATACAGGTCGCTGATGGGTGTGTGGGCTTTGCTGATATAGCCCTCGGCGGCATGGAAGAACGCATCGAAGCCCTGATAGGCCGTCAGGCGCGGCGGAACGCTCATCATCAACTCTGGGTCGACTACGGCCAACGTGGGGAACACCAGCGGCGAGCCCCAACCAATCTTTTCCTGCGTCTGCTCGTTGGTGATCACGCTCCACAGGTCCACCTCGGTGCCTGTGCCGGCGGTGGTGGGGATGGCAACGATGGGCAGGGCGCTGGTGATGGGCTGGCCGCCGCCCGTGCCGCCGCTCACATATTGCCAGAAGTCACCGCCCATGGCCACCGTCACGGCGATGGCCTTGGCCGTGTCAATCGAGCTGCCGCCACCCAGACCGATGACAAAGTCGCACGAATGGGTCCGGCACAACTCGGCGCCTTCCATCACATGCGACTTGATGGGGTTGGGTAATATCTTGTCAAACGTGACATGGCCGATACCTGCCTTGTCAAGCTGCTCCTCGAGGGTCGACAGGTAGCCCAAACGCTTCATCGAGCTGCCTGCCGAGATAACAATTAACGCTTTCTTGCCTGGTAGCGGCATCGTGGCCAGGTTCTTCAGCTCCCCAGCACCGAACTGCAGTCGGGTGGGGATGTTCAGGCCAAACTTCATTTGTCCTCTCATATCTTTTCTGTATTATTGGCACCACAGACGGCACCATGGTTAATATTGTGTCAGGACTAGTCCTGCAACGAACTTGAACCGCAAAGATACGAAACATTTCTGGAAATTCCTAATTTTTCCGATATTTTGCGCACAAACGCACCATTTTTCCATCACGCTGCTTGGAAATCCCAACAAAATTCACTACCTTTGCCAAAATTTCATCAAAACGCTGTTTTTGGCATAGTTTTTGCAGGGATTTATATATTGTAGCGCATGTTGCTATCCAACTTGGTGGACAACATCGGTTCTCGCGCTAAATTTTTGTTTTATGGTGCTACATGAGAACTACGGCACCGATGAGAGTGTAAAACTAATACACGCCTTCTGACTATTTATGTTAATAGACAACAAGACGGATATCTACGGACAAGGTCAGGTGCAAACCGTGTGGAATTACCTGCACGACCATGTGCAACAGGGAAATCTCGACATCGTTTCGGGTTTCTTCTCCATTGCGGGTCTGCATGCGCTCTACACCGAGCTGAACCCTGATGTCAAGTATCGCCTCATCTTATCCGAGATGACCCGCGATGACGACTTCATGAACAAAGTGTTAGATTTGCTCCAGGGCGACAGCTCGATTACCAATGCATTGCAGCTTTCAGACTATGCTAAGAATGCTGTCGCTTTCCTGCGCCGACAGACGGTTGAGGTGCGCTCGGTGTCAAATGCCTTCTGCCATGCCAAGGCTTACGTCTATCGCGACAAAGCCAATCCCAGCGAGGACAGTTTCTTCGTCACTGGCAGCAGCAACCTCACCGAGGCAGGCCTCGGCATCAAGGCAACTAGCAACATCGAGTTGAATCATGCCGAGCGTGGCAACAGCAATGCAGGCGAACTGCGAGACATCCGCGATTGGTTCGAGAACCAGTGGAAGCTCGTGTCGCGCGCCACCATCGAGATCCCTGGCCCAGACGGAAAGAAGACAAAGAAAGATGTCAAAGAGTTCTTCATCGAGCAGATTGAACAGATCTTCCGTGTCTATACACCCGAGGAGATATATTATAAGGTGCTGTATGAGCTATTCAATTCCGACCTTGACATTGACAACTCCATTGAGCATCAGCGCGACATGACCTTGCTGCAGGACAGTGTCATTTGGCGCACACTCTTTGACTATCAGCAGAAAGGTGTCATCTCGCTCATCAAGATGTTGCGAAAGTACAATGGTGCCATCCTGGCCGATGCCGTAGGACTTGGTAAGACTTTCTCGGCACTGGCTGTTATCAAATACTTCCAATCTCAGAATTACACTACAGTCGTGCTGTGCCCCAAGAAGCTGGAGCAAAACTGGCAACAATATCGTCGAGGTAGTAAATCGCTCTTCGAGAGCGATGAGTTTGATTATCAGGTGCGTTTCCACACCGACTTGCAGAGCGACCGCTTGCAGGAGTCCTACACACGATATAAACTCGACTACCTGCAGTCGCGCAAGAAGTTGCTCGTCGTCATTGATGAGAGCCATAATTTGCGCAATGAGAAGACGGCTCGCTACAAAGAATTGCTCGAAAAACTCATCCAGAGCCAACCTGGCCAGCGAGGTCGTGATGTCAAGGTGCTCATGCTATCGGCGACCCCCATCAACACAGGTCTCAATGACATCAAGGGGCAGTTCAAATTGATTGCTCAAGGCGATGACCAGAAATTTGACACTCCCGACTTCTCGGTGCATTCATTGACTGCAACATTCAGCGATGCGCAGTCGAAGTATAAGAATTGGTGCCTAAATCCCAACCGCACCATCGGTGGTTTCATCAAGATGTTGCCTCAGCGTTTCTTTAATCTCACCGACAAACTCATTGTCGCACGCACGCGCAAACTCATCGAGAAAACTCTAGGTGAGGACTTAGGCTTCCCCACTCGGCTGCAACCGCTTAATATTTATCAGGGGGTCGACCACTTCGGTACGTTCACGACCACTGATCAAATCACCGATGCATTTGAGAGCCTGAATCTCACTGCCTATCAGCCCAGTCTGTTCTTGCACAAGACCCGGCAGGATGCCCGCAAGGAAGCTCGCGCCGACTGGGATGATGATGTCAACCGCGAGATGTTCCTGGTCAAGATGATGGGAGTCTTGTTCATGAAGCGCCTCGAGAGTTCATGGTATTCATGCATGTTGACTGTTGAGAAGGTGCTTTCGGTGCACGAGAGCACATTGGAAAAAGTGGTCAATTATCGCGATCATGGCGTTGACGCAGAGATTCGTCATGGTGCTGTCGTTGAGGACGAAGACTATGATGAGCTTTTGGTCGGTCGCCGTCAGATACTAGTCTCTGACATCAAGAACCTTGGAGGATTTGAAGCCGGTCTGCGGAAGGACATCAATACGCTCAAAGCCATTTCCAAGGGATTGAAAGACTTTGAGCAGAAATATCACGCAGGAAAGGAGCACGACTTAAAACTTGACGAGCTGGAGCGCATCCTGCGCGAAAAACTCAAGAAGCCTAATAAGAAGGTGGTCATCTTCACTGCTTATACCGACACTGCTCATTATCTCTTTAATGAACTCAGCGCAAGGGGATTCACGCGCATGGCATCTGTTTCGGGCTCTGATATTTCGTCCACAGGCAAGCACTCCAAGAAAGAGGGATTCAATGGAATCTTGCAGAGTTTTGCACCCTACAGCAAATTGTATAAGGAACTAGACTGGACCGACCTCTATGACAATGAGACTAAAGGCAACCTGGACCCAGCAGCCTATTACAATAGCGATGATGGCAAGCGCCGCTGGGAGGTCGGTTACGAGATGTGGCAAGACTTGCTGCATCGTTATGAACCGCGATGGGCTGCTATCATGGACGATGGCATTGACATCCTCATCGCCACCGACTGTCTCTCTGAGGGCCAAAATTTGCAGGATGCCGACCTGCAGATTAACTACGATATCCATTGGAATCCCGTGCGGCTCATCCAGCGATTTGGTCGCATCGACCGCATTGGCTCGCCCAACAAGACTATTTCGTGCGTCAATTTCTGGCCGGCAAAGTCGTTTGAAGACTATCTCAAACTCGAGGAGCGCATCCAGAATCGAATGTCACTGATGACACTGGTTGACAGCGAGGTACAGGAATTGGGACCCAAGTTCAAGCAGATGGTCGCAGATAACCCCATCCAGGACCGCAATGCCGACCGGTTGCTTGAGGAGTTGACCAAAAACAGCCTCTCGGACATCGAGTCGGCACAGTCGCTCTCGCTCAGTGACCTCTCGCTCGAGGTGTTCCGTCAGGACTTCCTCGACTACCTTGAGAAGCATCAGGACTTCTACCGTCGTATGCCCAACGGAGCATTCTCGGGCTTCCGTGCCATCGACAACTTGTTTGAGCACATCCCCGAGAGCCTCGTTGCAGTCGTAGGTTATCCGCATCGTGAGTCAGGCGACACTCGGCCCTACCAGGAAATTTACCTCATGTGCCAACCAGTGGACAGCACTCAAGGTACCACCTTTACCGAACTCAATGATGCTGAGGTGCTCGAGTTCTTGCGCAAGAACCGCAATCAACCCACCTTTTTACCAGGCTGGATTCTCAAGCCTGATTCCGAAAAGGTCTCTCGCTTGACTGAAGTCATCAAGCAGTGGCTGGAGAAGAAAATGAACGATGTGGCTTATTCTATAATGAAGGATCCACGAGACTTTTTGGCATCAATTAAAGTTGGGGTTCCTGTAACATTGCTGAGCGAGAAATTTAAGATTGAGAACTTTGACCTCATAGTATGGGAGTATGTTTCAACAGATAACAAATAAAAGATGAACAATATGCGAGATACACTCAAATCATTTACAAGCCACTCGCTCATAGAGGCTTCGGAGACATTACTCCACAAGTTGGGTATCAAGTTCACACCCCTTGTTAAAGGTGTGCCCTTTAACAATGTTTTCACGCAGAACAATTTCAATTACCAGTACGTCAACGAAGCAAAATCAGCTGTTGATACCATCTGGCATATTGGCTATGTTGACGACAGGACATTTCAAGAATCTATCGTCGGGGGCGGATCTCAAAGCCTTTCTATTTATGCCTGCGATATAAAGCCCAATACCAGTTTCCCACGTGGACTGGCGGTAGCCTTGACGCGAGCCTTCACACGTGTTAATACCAGGCAGATCAATTTCAATTTTGACATGCCAGTGGTGGTAATCATGAAACAGGGAACATTGTTAACCCTCGCTACCTGTGAACTTACTGACAGACTGGATGGTAATGGAAAGAAGGTGGGAAAGGTAACTATGCTGCGCAATATGAAATGCAACGACCTTCATGCAGGGCACCGCCAGATACTTGAACGCATTGCCAACGATGTCCAGGGTTGTAAAAGCTACGATGACTTGCATGAGAAGTGGTTCAAGTCTTTCTCCATCGATATCCTGAGTGATAAGTTCTTTAAGGGATATAAGACCATCTACGAAGATATCATTGAGTACGTTACAGGCAAGCGTATGGTCAAAGTTGGCAACAGATGGGAAGAGCGTGATAATGGTAACCCTTGTGTTCAAATCATGTCTGATTTTAGTGTATTCCCTGACCCTGAGAAAGCAGTACGCGATTATGTCAAGAATCTGATGGGACGATTGGTGTTCATCCAGTTCTTGCAAAAGAAAGGATGGATGGGTGTACCTGCTGGTGATAGTTGGGAAGGTGATGATCCAGAGTTCTTGCAGAACCTGTTCAAAAATAGTGACAAGAAAGAAACCTTCATCGATGATGTACTGGAACCTCTCTTTAAAGACCTGAACACCAAACGCCAAGGAGACCTGATTACCAACGACAACGTTAGCCTGGGTCGGAAAATCAAGGTACCCTATCTTAATGGTGGGCTATTTGAACCCGATGAGAGCGATGACATCGCATTCCCAATCCCATCGTCTTACATGCAACAACTGTTGGACTTCTTTGCCTCCTATAACTTTACCATCGACGAAAACGCTCCTGATGATGTGGAAATCGGTGTTGACCCTGAGATGTTGGGACGTATCTTTGAAAACCTCTTGGAGGACAACAAAGATAAAGGAGCATTTTATACGCCCAAGGAGATTGTCCAATACATGTGTCGCGAGTCGCTGATTGCATATCTAACAACACGCGTCATGAAAAAGCAGGGCGAGAACCATAGGCCTGAGAAGGACATCCGCGATGCTGTAAGAAAACTTCTTTCAGAGCCCGAAAATATTGTCCCTCGAATGACTGCGGAACACCTTAAAGATTTTGGCACCTATATCCGTGAGGTGAAAATCTGTGATCCTGCAATCGGTTCTGGTGCTTTCCCCATGGGATTACTCAATGAGCTTGTACGTTGCCGCACCATTATCAAGGCTTGGGCAACTGATTCTTATGGAAATTTGCTTGTGGACAACATTGCTGCACTCAAAGCCGAAATTATCCGCAATAATATCTATGGCGTTGATATTGAGAAGGGTGCCATTGATATTGCTCGTTTGCGTTTCTGGCTCAGTATCATCGTCGATGAGGAAACGCCAGAGGCCTTGCCAAATTTCGACTACAAGTTCATGCAGGGCAACTCGCTGATTCCCACCTTCGCAGGGCAATACATCAATCTCTCAACTAAGAATCAGCAGCACAAATATGTGAATCAGATGATAGATGTCAAGAGAAAGATATTAAAATTCAAGCAAGACTTCTATTCTGCGTCGGGGGAGAAGAAAATGGAACTTAATATCTTGATTAAGGATCACATCTTGCAGCTTATCTCACTTCAATTAGGCTATGAAATACAGTCTTGGGCTGACAGCCATAGGGAGCAAATATCCATTGGATTTGAAGAGACTGAAAAGATTTCGGTGAAACATGCCATCACTCAACTGCCCGAAGATCGTCGACGCATTGTGGAGCTTGGAAAGAACCTTCGTGAGCAATTGGCCGACGAGTCAGTGTCGAAAGAACGTCGTGCACAAATAGACATTAGGTTCTTTGATTGGAGATTGATGTTTACCGAGGTGTTTGATGTTGAAGATGGTGGATTTGATATTGTTATAGGTAATCCACCATATGTTGAATCGAGAAGTTCAAGTATTGATAATAATCAGAAGAATGCCATCCAGCAACAATTGAAGATGAGACATGCAAAAGCAGATGCCGACTGCTTCCCAAGAGGTGCCGATTTGCTGATTTTTTTCTTCGAATTATCATTCAATATTGCATCACAATGTGGCATAAATGCTTTTATAACCGAAAACTCTTGGTTATCGACTGACTATGGTTATAAGTTTCAGCAGTTTATCCTCAGAAATATAAACACTTTGGGCATTATCGATTCAGATTTCAAGTATTTTGATAGTGCTGATATCAATACGGTAATTACATTTTTTGAGAATAAAGGGCTAAGAGAGTTACAGAATGTTCCGTTTGTTCATTGTCATGGCGACCTCAGTGTTCATCCTTACAAAATACAGAATATAGCCGATGACAATGATAGCACCATTACTGTAAAGGCTTTTAATGTTCACGAGGACATCTTATCAAGTTATAAATGGGGATTTTTGTTCTCTATTGACAATCGATTATTACAGCTACTTAAAGAGATGTCAAAAAAAGAAGATAAAGATTTTAGACAAAGAATTGATATCGGACAGGGCCTAAACATCCCGAAAGATTACATTCTAGAGCAATCTCTTCCAAACACGTCACCCTATTATATAAAAGACAATGGTGCTCTATATAGATGGACTGAGTCTAGTTTTTTTGTGGACAATAACAATGCAACGACAACTCGAAAAAAGCCAATCTTAATATTACCAAGGGGGCTCGGTACCCATTTTTGCTGTATGAATGAGGTTGATGGATACTCTGCAAGCTACGTAGAAATACGCGAAAAATCAACTATATCAGATGAAGACAAGTTAAAGCTTTGGGCATTCTGTAACTCTTCATTATGCTGGGTTCTTAGGGAGTTTGCTGGAAGATGTAATTTAGGAGGTGGCATGCTAAAAGCAGAAGCAACAGACCTAAATATGATTCCTCTTTGCTTCAATTTTGACAATATTGAAGATATTCGACGTATTTATAATTCTAGTTTAAACGAAAGAGTTCCGACTGATATAGATGCTGCTGTTGTATCGCCAATTCATAAACAAATTGATGAGATTGTGTATAAGTTTTTTGGTTTGCCAACAGATAATTTCGTAACAAACTTATTGTTAGAGCGATTTCATTGGAGAACCAATAGAAGCAAAAACAAGAAAAAGAAAAAATGACATCGGAAAAGAATCTCATAAGAATCTTTAATGAGCTGTTGAACAGGATTCAGCACATTGGCATAGCGCTGCAAGGTCAAGGCATTAAGCCCATCAAGATATCAGGGTTCTATGATCTCAAAAGAACCGATACACCGAGTATCGAGGAGACTGAAGATGCATTCATGAAGTGGAACTGCGCTATCCTTACTGCTTTCCGGGGTTCCGAAACACTGACACCGGAAGCTAATCTTGAACGCAACATCAAGCGCAATAATGAGCTGAAGGCGAAAATGATTAAGCAGCATCTACATTTCCGCTCGGTAAATGGCTGCTATCGTGAGGCAAAATGGGAAAAGCCTAACGTGGAATACTGCTTTTTTGTTACCAACACGGGTGACAGCCGCCAGCCGTCTGATTCGATTGAACAGACCAAGGACTTCTTTTGTAAGATGTACCGCTTGGCTGAGCATTACGAACAAGATAGTTTCCTGTTCACGTTTCCCGGGGCTAACCGTGTAGCCTTCCTGGTGGCGACCAACGATGACGGTCGTGATTACTTCAGAGGCGACATCAAATTCGCTGGGCCATTGTTTACCCATGTATCTGACATCGGCGATTGGACTGATTGTTCCGATGGTAGAATCTCATTCCGTTTGAAGGGCATGATTCAGAAGGGCGGAACAAGCAACAGGAAAATCAAGCTCGGTGAGGGCAACCTATTCGACACCGAGAGTTACGGTGCCAATGGCTTGGTGGCCATTGGCAGAAGGAGCCAGGGACGAATGCAGGACATTCGAGGCTACGATGGGAATATCCCATTGGTGAGCCACGAGTTTGTCCAAGACAATCAGACTGAAAGCAACATTAGGCGTGTGGTGGTGGATTGTTTGAATACCATTCTCAGAGATTGTGCAGGTGGCATACGCGGCAAGGTTATCGGCTTGCAGTGTACAGCATCCATCGATGGCTCGATGGTTGAGGGCGCAAGGGTGGTGTATGATACTGTCCTGACGTGGCTAGCTAACAAGAGGCATCAAAGCAAAGTGAAGAAAATTGTCATCGTCGACAACTACTTTGACTACTATCAGATTGTTAACGGGCAATAGTGCCAATCTAAAAGGGGACTTCATGTCCTAATAAATGTAAACAAAAACAAGAGAATATGAATTACATTGTTGGTGAATTTTACGATTTCTTAGTCACTGGTTTAGGTGAGCGAAGAATAAAACTGAAAGATAGGCAGGGCGCAACTTTTACAGTTCGAGCCTATGAATTCCAGACCGATTGGGACTGGTCGTCGCCCAAGGTTCCAATCCAGATGATTCGGTGCTATGTCAAGGCGGTGTGGGAAGGCAGTGGGCTGTCGCTCCAGCAAGACCGAGAGCAGATTTTGGGCTACCTCTATCCTGATGCCAAGAAGGGAATCGCGAAGGTGCACTCCTTTCAGGTCGAGGAGTTGAGGACTCTCAATGACAAATTGTTCTTGGTTGTGCGCGATGCATTCGGCATGACGCACATGCTTAAGCCAGATAAACAGCAGGAGTCGCTACAACCTGGTGATGAGTTGGAACTTAATGTCACTGGTATTGTCGTCAAGGAGAATAATAATACTAGGCTGAAACTTGAGACACCGCCTGCTGTTGAACCCACTGTTGATGCCATCGAATTACCGCTAGAACAAGAGAATCCCGCAGGCGAATTTGGCGAGGAGAACTCTGTGCGTGAGTTTAAGTCAACAATCCTATATCCCGCTGGAGCGACCGAAATGGATATGGACACGCAGATGAAAGTCATCTTGCAAACGATTGCTGGCTTCATGAATGCCCAGGGTGGAACACTCTATATCGGTGTTAACGACAATGGAGAGCCCATCGGAATTGAACATGAATACATCTATCTGAACTCATCGGAGAAAGATGACTACACCTATCATAAGAATAAGGATGGATATGAGAACAAGTTGCGTTCGTCCATCACTCGTCATCTGGGCCATGTTGCCGAGCACTATGTCACTATCACTTTCACCGAGCATGAGGGTCACACCATCTGTGAGCTGAAGTGTGAACCATCAAATTTTATCATCTGGTATGATGGTTTCATGGGATACAAACGAATGGGAAATAGAACCATGCTCTTGAGAGGTGAGGCCATCGTTAAACTGGTGCTAGACAAGTCGGGCTATGCACGTCCTGAAAGTATGAAGTACGAGCCGACTCCTGCTCAGGACAATGATGGCGATGGGTTGCCTGACGATGATGATGAGGGCGAGGCCATTACCAGCACAGAGCCTGTGGTGCCCAAAGTTGAGCCAGCCAAACTGGCTAAGGTCGGTATGCAGCGTGTGGGGCGAGGCAGTTACTATATCAACCTGTTTAACAATGGTGACTGGTCGTGGTCTCGCGATCAACTGAAGGTGAGCAGTCTAAAGTATAGCATACCCATCAACACACCTGTGCCCGACAGATATCTCATCTTGGTCTATGCCGATGGTCGTGTGAACAAAGTGAAGGCTGCAATGCTGCACGACAAGACTGAACTTAGGCGATATAAGAATGGTTGGCGTAATGATGGTGTTGAATTGGTCAAAGTCTTTGCTGCGACCAACCACGATTTGCTGGGCTGTTTCAGTACACAGGACGGTCATGAGTTTGTCAAGTTGCATTACCTGTCGGATATTTCAAACCATGGCACTATCGGAGCAATGGGAAATGTGCTCATCAACACGGGCAGTATGGATAACGTTGAGATGGATGACATCTGTTTCGTGTCGGCCGAACATGGCCATCGCCTGTCAGCACTGCTTAAGACCAAGAGCCAGACGTCTTCATCGCTGGGCTACCAACTCGATCTGCCACAGAATGCCAAGTTAGGTCATCTGGTCGAGACCCTGCGTGCTGTCTCCGACACAATCTCCAAGTAACCCATAGCCCCCGCGCTAACTAGCGCAGGGGCTATAAATAATTGTAGTTGCCATTGTAGCGTGAATCTGAGAATGTGAATTCGCACCTCGAAAGAATATATGGACACAACAAGCGAAAAATTTAAAATAGGATCTATCTATAGATACGAGGAGATAATGCCTTCAATTGACGAAAAGCTTGACGAATTTGTCGAAGCCTTAACAGGCTCTAGGGAAGAAATTCTTGTAATCGAAGGGCCTGTTGTTTACAATGATGGCACAACTGCTATTATCAAAGCCAGAACAGCATATGTGGAACTTGAATGTTATGCTTTGAATTATGATGAAGTCTGCCAACGATTTGACGATTTTGTTGATGACGAAGTGAAGTTCATGAATCCTCAAAAATATCTATGCATGGACATTCTGACCGAAGAGAGCCGCTTTTTTGTGGATCCTGAAACAGGTGATATTCATGATGTTTTGTGCTAGAATTGTGGTAACTGTTAAATAACGACACGACTATGGTGAATATTGGAGAATTGGGGAGCAGCGACCTCGAGAGGGCGCAAGGTTTGTGGGACTGGGCCCAACAGCGCATGCTGTGGTGCCGCCAACAGGCTGAGGAATATCTCAAGCAAAACCCACTGAAGAGATTGAGCAAACTGGTCTACACTGTTGCAAATGGACAAGGATTTCTGCCCCCGCTGATGCTTGAGCAAGTGGGTGTCTTCACCATGAAGATGAACAGCTTTTTCATTGAAGCGCAGCAACGCATTAAGGAGTTTGACGAGGTGTAATTTAATGCATGGTTAGCAATTGCTAGCAGATAGTAAACACATCAGCCATTTTGCGAACGTTGAATTAAATACTTTTGATGACATCACCTGAAAATTGTATCGACATTTCCCGGGATGTGGAAACCCCTGGGATGCAAAACAACAAGAATAATGATGAACAGACCCAGATTCAGCACGATTCTGCAACAAGCACAGATGCAGTGCAGCAAACTGTATGACACAGTCGACATGAGGACCCGTGGAACCCTCATCGTCAAGTTCTTTGCCTCGGGGATGGGATACCGGATGAGCCGCACCCACTGCGAGGCCGAGCGGACCTTTTTGAGCTCGACCAGCCCAGCCGATTTCCTGATGGGATTTCTGCAGGGCAAGGATGCCGACACCGACATGCTTCAGGCACTTGAAGAGGAGTGCAGAGAGGCAAGAAACAATCGGGACTATGACTGCTTCTGGACCAAGGTCTTTCGCGACGGGCTGTTCTACGAGGAATCGCTGCTCGAGCCATGTCAGCCCACGGCCAGAACATGGGATGCCCAAGCTTGGTTGGCCAGCTTTGAGACAGCGAAGAGGCAAAGGGCAACCAACGAGCCTCGCATCAAGGTGTGGGAAGACACACTCGCTGTCGTCCGGCAGGGCAAGTATGTGGTGGACGGTGTTGAGGTCAACCCGGAGTTCAACCCCGACATCGCGTCCGAGTCGCGGTTCTACCGCTCTGTGCTGCCGCCCATCTCGGCCAGCGAGCGATATGAGATGCCCATCGTTGTCCACAAGGGCGACTGCCTGGCCTTTGCCAGACAGCTGCGCGAGGCCGACACCACCGATGACCTGTGTGTGCTCAACCTGGCCAGCTACAGCAACCCCGGCGGCGCTGTCGCCATGGGAGCGGGAGCGCAGGAGGAGTACTTGTTCCGCTGCACCGACTATTATCGCTCACTCTTTCAGTATGCTTCAAGGTTCGATCCTCGACACTATGGCATACCTCAGGCGAAGGAACGTTATCCACTGGACCCGAACTTCGGCGGATGCTACTCGCATGGTGTGACAGTGTTCCGCGACACTGAAGCCAATGGCTATGCCTATCTGGCCAAGCCTTGGAAGGTCAACTTTGTGGCCGCGGCTGTGAGCCGGTTGCAATATCGAATGCCGCAAATCCCCCAACCAACCGTTCGGCTTGTCATCAACACCATCCGCACCATCCTCAGGATATCGTATGTCAATGGCCAGCGGCGACTGGTGCTGGGTGCCCTGGGATGCGGCGCGTTCAAAAACCCGCCCGAGCACATGGCGCGCCTGTTCAAGCAGGTGCTCAACGAGCCGGAATTCAAAGGGGCCTTCAAGCAGGTTTACTTTGCCATTTTTGACGACCACAACGCTACCAGCAATGGCTGGAGCAATGTCGATGCTTTCCTCCAAGTGTTCGAGCCTTGCAGAAAATGACTGTTAATGAATGATGTGTACTAAGAATATGGATACTTATTGGGCTAAACGTTTGGAGCACTTCGGCAAGTATGTGCGAGACTATCTGATAACCAATTCTGGCTAATCTACTAACTACTCTTAAAATAGCACTATGGAGATTTATTATCATGGGTCGAAGGTGCTGTTCGAGCGGTTCGACCTGGCGCATGCGCTGGAGGGGGACGGCAAGGTGAAGTTCGGCTTCGGCATCTATGTGACTTCGCACTACAGTTCGGCCCAGCACTATGCCGCCAAGGGTGCGGTAGCGCAGTATTATGTCTACAAGGTGTCGGTGCCCGCCAAGCGCGAGGACAACTACATCGCCTTCAAGCAGCCCGTCGCTCCCGCGATTGTGCAGCGGGCTGCCGAGCGGCTGGACACTGAAATCCCCGAAAAGGCTACGCAGGACGGAAAGGACTTCCGCAAGTTCCTCGCCAAGCGCCTCACGGGCCGAGTCGACCTCGAGGGCGAGAAGGCTGCCTCGGCTTTTCTTGTGGCCATCGGGGTAGACTTCATCGAGTGGCCCTACAACTGGCGCAACCCTGCACTGGGCACCAACCGTGCCATCCTCGACCAGGACAAGGTCACCATCCTCAGCGTCGACACGCTCCAACAGCAGCGAGCCATGAGTTTCTACAGCGTCGCACCATTCATCAAGCAGTTTTACCCGCAGTACTACTCCATCGAGCGCTATCCCGCCGCGCAGTGCGTGTGCCTGCGCCGGGTGACCGACGAGTGGGGCGTGCTGGTCAACTTTGCCCAGACACCGCTGCTGGTGAATAACGTGCCGTGCAAGAGTGCCGAACAGTTGTTCCAACTGATGAAGTTTGTCGACCCCGAGCCGGTACTGGCAGTCTACAATGCGGGCAATCCCAAAATGACGGCCAAGCACTGGGAGAAGTCGTGTCGACGAGCCGATTGGGGCAATATGATTGTTGATGCGATGAAGTACTGCCTGACGGAGAAGTTTGAGCAGAGCGAGGCGTTTGCATCGACACTGCTTCAGACCGCTGGGCGCCACATCGTCGAAGACCAGACAACATTCAGAAAGCGTTGGGCCGACACCTGGGGAGTGAAGCTCGAGGGTGAGGAGTATGTCGGCCCCAATCTGCTGGGTCGCCTGCTCATGGAACTGCGCGACAAGGGCCGGCTGAATTATCGCCTGCCCGATGATGCCCTGGTTTTCACCCAGTTCCTGCCCCAGTCCACTTAGCTGACATGGCGGCGCGCTGACCGATTGAAGAATCGAACCATCTGCTTGACAAACCCTCTGACCTGCTCAATCATGTCGGCGGGGATGTGATTCTGTGCTCTGAACACCGCGCAGGCGGCATCCATCGCCTCGTCCGACTCCTGGTCAATCCTGGCCTCGTCGCCAAAGGTGTCGATGACGAGCTTCTGCGCCTCCTTGTATTTGTCATAGGCAAACAGGAAGCCACTGGCATCCATGCCGCATTCACAATCATCGGAATACAGCGATGTCATGTTTTCGCCAGCCACGATCATCCCACCCCAGAGCTCATCCAGCTTATGGTGATAGATATGGTCGGCTGATCTAGCTTCAAACACCATCTTGGTCAAATTCTTGTTGTAGACGCACCCGTCCATCATGGCAAACAGGCGGCAGTCATCGGGCACCACGACCTCATTGATCGCATCGTTGCGGCGGGCGGCATTGATGTGGCGGCGGGCAACATCGGCCGGCACAATCACCTTGTCGGCGTTGATGGTCTCCATAAAACGCTTCAGCACATCCACCTGGCGCCAGCCACTGGCGCCGTACACCGGTCCGCTGTGGCTATAGCCCAGGCATTGCCGCCACTCCTCCTTGTCGGTGCCAAACGTGGCGTGCGACACATCAATCACCCGGAAGTGGCCATGTCGTTTGATTAGTTTCAGCACCTCCAAGTCAACTTCTCCCGTGACGACGATGCCGCCGTCAATCTCTTGAATGTTAGTTTTTTCTTCCATAAGAATTTTGATTTAAAGACAAAAAATAGTGAACGTGTTACTGGGTGATAATTTAAAAAAATGGGTCATCTCGGGCGCATTGGGCAAAACGAGCACAGCCATGCTCGGTCTGGCACTGCAGAATCACAATGCTTCCAACAGGTCGCCGAAGCGAAGGCCGTCTTGCATGAGCACCGATGGTGGGCCTATTGCAGCACCGTGCTTTTCAGGCGGAACAGGCTGCGCGGATTGTGGTGCATCCCGCCATTGATGGGCATTGTCTCCTTGATCCGTTCATATCCGTCCCAGATGCGGGTGTCGTTGCCGCACAAGACGAATGGAGGATAGCAGCGGTTCTCCCTGATGATGGCATCGAGCAGGCCGCCACGGCCAAAGAGGTCATAGTTGCATCCCAACCCATGGTCCTGGAGAAGGAAAATCCACGGTGCCACGGCATACTCTCGCACAAATAGCTGATAGTAAGTCGCTATGCCGTCGGCAAAGAGGAAGGTGATGGCAAAGTGCCGTGCTCCTCGGCTGTCATCCTGGTTCTCGTTGCGCTCCATGATGAGGGTGAAGCAATAGGGCTTGACATTGCGGTCGACAAAGGTCATGGGGTTGGACCTCGGTCGCTTCAGGGTGGTCAGCGGGTACTGCCCGCACGGCAGCAGGTCGGCAGCGGTCCACTCGATGCGACGTGCGATGTGGTAGCCGTTGATGCTTCTCGGCTGCGCAATGTGCTGCTCCATCATGGTGCGTGTGATCAGGTAGTCGACATACAGAAACGAGTGGACGCAGTGCGCCATGTTGCACACCTTCATCAGTGTGCCGTCATATCCGCTGCCGGGATAGTAGCCCATTCTCGACGACATGACGTCGCCGAAAGTGACCTGCTGGCCGCGGAGATAGTTGTCAATCCACGCGGGGACTTCCTCGCGATACTGCTTGAGATAGGTGATGATGTCGGTCATAAGTAGAGTAGTTTAGGGTGTAGTGTTGTTAATTGCTTGGCCGGCCTTACGATTGGCCGACGTAGAGGGTTTTCTCGGGGAAGTCGAGGACGACCTTGCGGCTGGCGAAGAGGTCGTAGCCGATGATGCCGTCGGCATCAAAGATGGCGATTAGCTGCTGGACGAGGGCTGGGGAAGCGCCGCACTGGGCCTGTAGGTCGACGCCCGCCAGATGGATGTTGATATCGTAGACGGTCACCTGATAGCGACCCATGATCGGGTGAAAGTCGTCGCGCTGGCCAATGCTGGGCTGCCCCTGTATGTGCTCGGGGTTGATGTAGGAGAGCTGGGCACCGGTGTCGATGATAAAACGGAGCGACTTGTCGGCGACTCGTGTCTGCGTGGTGACATAGTTCATGGTCAGCTGAATCGGCATGGACGCCGCGTCGAGAAAGGACTCGTCGCCGTCGCTGATGGTGAGGAGACCTTGCTGGCAGTCGACGACCATGCTGTAGTCATTGAGGATGTCCATGCCGAGTATCGCATCGATGTCGCGCCCCAGGAGTTCGATGACCGACTGGATGTTGAAGCCCATGATACTGGGGTAGCAAGGATAGTCCTCGCCCATGATGGTGAGGGAGTTGACGCAGCCGAAGGTGATGGGGCTGCCGGTGTCTACGAGCACTTGATGGCCGTCGCAGTCGATGATGAGGTGGCCGTTGAAGACCTCGAGGGGGAATGATTGTTTCATTTTCTTTGTTTTTTAGTTGTTGTTTTGTATGGAGAATAGCCGCGGCATGGGGGGACGATGAGATTTAGGGTTTGTGAGGTGGTGTTTTCTGGGCCATCTCGATGATCTCATCGGGGATGACGATGTCGACATCGGGGAAGGTGCAGCCATCCAGGTTTAGCCCAACGCCAATGACATCGTAGTAAAAGTCGCGCAAGGCTTCGCCCTCGAGACTGAAGCGCTGGTCATCGAGCCAGGACTCGAATGCTTCCTCCTTCGCCTCCCAAATGGCGTCCTCGTCAAGGTTTCCCTCGTCATCAAGGTAGTCGGCCTCGTTGAATTCATACTTGAAGGAGCCGTCTTGCTCGCATGCTTCGATTGTCTCCTCGGGGTGCTCGTGGTACTCGTCACACTGCTGGTCAAAGCCTTCTTCCAAGTATGCTAGCTCGGCGGCGAGGTTGGCAATGCTCTGGCACTGCTCTTGGAGCTTGTCGTAGAGTGCCTCGTCGACATCCTGCAATCCCATGTCATCGGCATCGGTCTCCCCAGTGTCGCGAATGAGCTTGACCAGGGTGTCCACTTCTTGGCGGGTGAGTTCAATCGTTCCCTCGGCTGATGCCTCCTCGTCATAATACATCAAGGGCACGTTTACACTGATTTCTACAGTAAATTTCATAGTCGTTGTTGTTTTGTGACCTCGCCCCCTGTTGAGGGGGAACGAGGCATGGTTAGTAATTGATCTATAGTACTTAAGCCCTTCGTTTTCTTGCTTGAATTAAATTGTATGTTTCAACTACCCTCTGGATCTTTCGGTCAAGCCATCGGCCTAATCTTTCGGACTCAAGACTAGTCACATGATAGCCGCCACACAATTGGCAATAGTAGACTCTCGAAAGCTTTATCCCTGTTTCTGCCAAAATTTCATCACCATTAAACTTGATGAAGTTCTCTGCTTTCTTTTGAGTGCAAAACAACATCTTTGCTCTACCGCAAGCAAGGCAGAAGAATCTGTTTTTGATAGGTCTCATTGTTATAGTGCTTATTAAAGTTAATAAAAAGGAAACGTGAGTCCGACTTGCTCTCAGTGAGACGTCGATGTGTGTAGCCGAACCCACGTTCAGATTAGATTTAGGGTTTGTGAGGTTAAAAGCTGTATTCATCGTAGTCATAGACGATGTCGATGTCGTTATCGGGCAGTTCGAGTCGGTCGGCCTCCTCCATGCTGTAGAACTTGCCGTTCTGGTCGACGCGTCCCTTCACGCCGTTGAGGGTAAAGGTGACATACTCACCGGGTGCTATATCAATGTCGTCATACTCGGGCGCGACAACCTGCATTGTAACCATTTCGATGACTCCCTTCTTACCATCGCGTTCGATGACCATACAACTGCCAAACGGCTCGTAATAATTTGTGAGGATGTTGTCGACCAGCACTGTGCCGTCGCGGGCGATGATGCCGATGTGCTTATCACCCTCGAGCCACACGGCATAGAATGGTGTGTAATTGATGGGAACAGCATACTCGTAGTCAAACTTTGTGAATTCCTGGCCCGAGCCATCGGCGGCGACAATGCCACACTTGCCATTGCGCATCATCACATGTGGCGCATGGGGTCTGCCCATGTAGTGCTCAACGTAGCAGGCACCGTCGTAGAGAGCCGGGACCAGGATGTTGCCGGCAACGTCCTTCACACCCACCTTGCCCGTGGCGGGGTCAGTGAACTCGTAGTTATACCAGTCGTAGTTCTCCTCCATGTCGGCATACTCCTCGTTCAAGGTGGCCAGTTGGTCACTGTTGAGTTCAATCATGTCGATCTTAAGCATCTCGTTGTAGCGTTGTGCCATTTCGGCAGTCGCGCGGGGAAGTGAATTGTTTGTTGCCATTTTAATTTATTAAAAAGATAAAACTTAATTGCGGCTTGAATCGCACCGCATATAACCCATAGCAAGTACCATGCCAAAGCGTGTAATAACTGGCTGTATATCAGCTTTTTATACCTATACAAGTTTTGGCAGTATTTCTTAATCTGCTCATTTTTAGGCAGTTCGTGGAACGCTGAATTTTGGCCCTATTTCGGCTTTGTTAGGGATAATTGGACTCGAGTTGTCAGTCATGCACTCGTCTGTGGCAGTTGTGGAGTTTTGCGAAAAAGGTGTCACCTTGTCATATAACTGCCAATATGGCGGTTCTTTGCTTATAATATAAGGTTTGCGCAATTTTTGCAGTTAGTTATCTGCTACCCACTTGAAAGAGTGGCAGATTATAGACAATAAACAAATACGCGTATGTTTACCATCAAACTCTCAGAACTCCTAGCCCATAAAGAAGGCATCGGCCAGCGCGTGGCGCAGCGGCTGGGCACGATGCACTACTTCCTGAACCGTCACCAACCAGAGCAGTATCGGACGTTTCTCAGCCAATTAGCGCAATATGAAGATACCGAGCAAGTCGAATCGGCAATGCGGCAATACTTGCGCAGACAGCAATTGCACCGTCGCAGCACCATGAGCATGATGGTGAAAGTGTGCAGTCACACCCCCACTCGCCGCAACGACACCAGAGGCAACTATGTGATTGAGGGCATCGTTGACGCTAATGCCAACACCGGCATCCAGCTCAACCTGGGCCGATGGGTCGCGCATGTGCTTTATATCATTATGCTGGGATTCACCAAGGAAGGGCTGCCATGGAAGGCCAACTATCTTGATCCTAATAATGAACAGAAAGAAATACATAAAGAACAAATAAAGTCTCTGATTAACCTCATCTATGGCGCCGACCACGATGTGAATGATTTCATCAAGACAATCAAAGCATACTCAATAACAACGCACATCAGAGATGCCGTCAGACAAGAGCTGACGAATGCCGGCAAAGAGAGTTTGCTCTATTGGTTCGCGCCTCATGATTTGGGCTGCCGACGGTTTGTCATTCCCATGGCTCCCAGCGCCATCATTATGCCTACCGAGCTGAGATGCTTGTTCAGGCATTGGTGCCAGAAAATCAAGCACGCGCAAATGGCAAACGCACAACCTTATGACATCGAAGACCTGCCCAATGCTGAAGAGGTAGTGAGCGAGGTGATGGCCAGCTTTGACAATGTGCCGACCGATCTTGGTGCCACACCCAGTATTGCACATCAGGATGAAGGGCTTGTCAGTCTAGATGAATGCGCGCGATGGATTGAGAGACAATATAACACCGACGACCCCAGAGCAATCAATGCACTGGCATTGATCTACGAGCACAGGGCGCAGGCAGCGGTTGAGGGTGCCGATGCCTTGACGCGGGGTAATGCTCAAGCAGCATTCGACTTGTGGCAACGCCTGGCCGACATGGGCGACCGGCAAGGGCAGTTCCGCCTCGCCACCTATTACCTGATGGGAAAGTGTGTCGAGCAGGATTTCGACATGGCTCTGATGTGGCTCAAAAAGGCGGTCGATCAAGGGCATGCTGATGCTACTTGGCTCTGCGGTAAGTGTTGCCAATATGGACTGGCAACAGCACAGGACTTGGGCAAGGCTTTTGAACTTTATCAGCAGGCCGCACAACTTGGGGCGGCGGGAGCGGCACGCGACGCAGCCAACTGCCTGATGCTAGGCATCGGCACTGACTGTGATGTGCTGAAGGCTTATGAATACCTGATGATTGCCGCCGATAAGGATCCTATTGCCCAAGAATTCTGCAAAGAGTTGATGGGCAGTGACTGGCAACGCCCTCTGCCCGAAAATCGCGTCGACGACATGGTCAAGCTATACCATGCAACCGACTGGCAAACATTGAGGCACCACTTCGACCCCGAGACGCAGGTTGGTGAGCGAGAACTCATGGAGTTGATGTATAACTTCCGCCGCCTTGGTTCAAACTACAAGCAAGAACGAGTGCTCGACCTGCTCGACCGATTTCATTATATTGTGGGCGACCGGCACTGGATTGATCATGTCAACGAGGCCCTGCATCTGGGTTTAACCAGCAGAGAACCGCATGTAGTCGAGCTGCGCAAATGCAACAACAACGACGAGCTGTCCTATGACGCCACTCTGCACTTGTCCAATGGCGACAGCATTAAGTTGACCTCGTTGTTCAACAGACCCAATGCGTTGATTACCTATCTGATCGTAGTGGCGTTCAGCGCTCGCTATAAGGACGGATTCACCCAGTCATATGCCGAAGAACACGCCGGCAAATGCCGTGCGTTGTGGGCAGCATTTGACCGTCAGCAGGGAAATGACACCGACCGTCTGGTCAAAGAATATCTGCTAAACTACATTGCCGGCATTTCAGCCGACCGGATGAATAGAAACTACGCCACAAACCTCGCAGCCGTGAACCATAGCCTTGCCAAGAGGCTGGGGAAAGCTGAAGCCAGATACTTCCAAGTGCCAGACCGAGTGGGCGATGATGGGCTGCATTATCGCCGCATCCCCGAAGGCACCGAGATCATTCTGCCACGGGAGATTGAGGATATCTTGAATGGCACCGAGCAGAATAGAGGACAACTTTCCGAATAGCAGTCAGGCTGAGTGGCTGCCGGTGGCCGCTTGCTGAGGCCTAGAAACTGGAAACCAGAATAATAGGGCAGGTTGTATTATACCCATACAACTTGCCCTATTGGCTTTCTATGTGAAAAAAAGCATGTAATTTTGTCGCCGAAAAATGATTTAATAACATCTAAAATGCACGATGATGAGAAAAATAAGACACAATCGACAGCTCTTTGACATGCCTGACGACTCACCCGTTGAGGTAAAGACCGAGTTTGACTCAATCATGGATGCCATTGTCCATATCAACAATTTGGCCATGGCTGAGGGTTTGTCTGCGCTCAGACAAGGGTGTCAAGCCATTAATTACCTGGCACAGCGTCAGGGCATCACATATGACCAAGCCATGATGCTCGCCTTACTGGTCGAGGAATGCTCTGGTTCGAATCGCCAGGACCTTTCAGATCTTGCCAAGACGCTGCATTGCACCAATGTCGAGGTGATGCTCTACAAGCCTGCAGTTGATGAGTTGGTGCAGCAAGGCCTTATCCGCGAGAGCCGATGGCATGATGCAAGTATTTCCTACACCTTGCCAGCTGATTTGATGGATTCGATTGCTGCAGACAAACCCTATGAGCGGCCATCGTGCGTGTGCAAGGACGGCTTGGAGTTCTTTGCCCAAGTTTTCCGCATCACTCACGAACGTCATAACCAAGATATGTCGACCAAGTTGGTTCTTAGTGAGTTGCAACGACTTGTCGATGCTAATCCGCACCTCGAATACGTCAAAGCACTTGTCCAACTGGAGTTGAGCCCCGAAGACCGAATGATGGTGATGCACATGTGCCGGCATCTGGTGCTGGGCCATGTGCGAGACATCCCAATGAATCACCTGCAGTTTCTAATCGATGACGAGATGCAAGAGTGTGTCTTTGCACGCATGATGGCAGAGGGTGAGCATGCGCTCATCACCAGTGGGCTTGTTGCCCCGACCTGCGACAACGGCATGGATAGCAGAGATTCGTTCCGCCTGACCGACAGTGCCATACACCGACTGCTGGGAGACTTCAAGGTCAACGAACGACGCATCAGCGAGGTCATCGCTAGCAGCGACATCATCGCCAAACCGCTGTTTTTCAGCGATGATGTGCAGCGACAGATTGACAACCTCTCGGACCTGGTCGATGAGCAACATTTTGTCGAAATCTGTGAGCGGCTCAAAGAGAAAGGCCTGCGACAAGGATTTGCTTGCCTGTTCTATGGAGCACCAGGCACAGGCAAGACCGAGACGGCATTGCAATTGGCTCGTGCCACGGGGCGCGACATCATGCGGGTCGACTTCGCCAGGCTCAAGAGCAAATGGGTGGGCGACAGCGAGAAGAATGTCAAGGCAGTGTTTGACACCTATCGCTCGGTCTGTGCGCAGAGTGAGCGAGTGCCCATCCTGCTGTTTAACGAGGCCGATGCCATCATCGGCAAGCGTACCGAGCACATCGAACACGCTGTGGACAAGATGGAGAACTCGCTGCAGAACATCATCCTGCAAGAGATGGAGTCGCTGGAGGGCATCATGATTGCCACGACCAACCTGGAGCAGAACATGGACGGGGCGTTCGAGCGGCGCTTCATTTACAAGGTGCGCTTCGAGAAGCCTGGCCCAGAGGAGCGCTGCCACATCTGGCGGTCGATGTTGCCACAACTCAGCGATCACGAAGCGCTCGCACTGGCTGCACAGTATGACTTCAGCGGTGGTCAGATTGAGAACATTGCCCGCAAGTGCAACATCGACAGTGTGCTCTATGGCGACCAGGTGATTACCCCCGCCCGCATCGGCACCTATTGTGCCGACGAGACCCTCCAGCGTTCAGCCGCCCGGCTTGGATTCGTCTGATCAGGGCAGGTTTGGCACAATTCAAACCACAACAATTGGTAATTATGAGAATTTATCAGTAACTTTGTCTCCTATTAATAATCGTAAAGATGAACATCTATTATTCCCCCTACTTTGACTCGCACAGTCATCTGGACTGCGAGGCACGCGGCAAGGCCATGCTGGGTACGCTGGTGTGTGGCAACATGCAGTTGCTCGACCAGTTAGAATTGCGCTGTGGCATCGTTGCACCCCAACAGACCGAGCCAGAGCGTCTCGTCGACTATCATCGGGCACTGGCGCAGGTGGCCGACCAGACCATCTTCAAGAACTCGTTTGCCATCGATCCCATCGGTGTCGCGCGCCAGGTGATGACGTGGTGCGACACGCTGGCGATGGCCGGCTGGACACCCGATATGCCCGATGGCGGCTCTAGCAAGCTGAAGTCGCTGTCGCTCATCGCCAGCGGGGTGCTCATCCCAGGCGCTGCTCGGCGTTGGAATGCAGTCAACGAGTATGTACAGTCGCATCGCATCCTGGCAGACACTGACACCATTCATGTGTGTGCTCCGCCTGAGGCCATTCCGGCTGTGGTGATGCGTGTGCTCGATCGATTGGGCGCACACTTCCAGTACGTCGAGCCACAACCCATGGGCGAGGGCGACTTGCAGCGCGTGCAGCGTGTGCTGCTGGGTGGAGAGGCCGAGCCTTTGCAGCACGATGGCACCTTCACCGTGCGCCACTTCAAGCGCCGCGCCACTGCCAACCAGTGGTATCTGATGGACAATCGTCACACCAGTGGGCTTACCATCAGTGGCGACTCAGGCTTGCTCAACGACCAGGCCTATGCCATTGGATGTCCGCAGGTCGATGCAATGTCGCTACAGAGCAACCCACAAGTGCTGCAACTGTTCAAGTTGGGCTTGTCGCTGTTTGAGCGCCCGCTCAACCTGCACAATGCACTGTCCTACTTGCTCATACCGGGCCACCCTGCTGGAGGAGTGGCACGGCAGTTGGCCAACCTGCTTGCCAGCCAGGGAGGTATCGGACAGCAGTGGCAAGACACGATTGAAAGCTACAACTTTGTTGATGACAAGGGGCGGGACAAGCGCCAAGAGTGCCTTAACTTCATCAATCTGATGACAACCAGTCACCCGGGCGATGTCATCTTGCCCAGCGAGGTGAAAGCCTATGCGCGCAACATGGCACACTGGGCCGACAAGCAGCTGCGCAGCCCGCTAGCCACCGACCAGCGCAAGGAGCAGATGGTGGTGCTGGCTGCCTATTGCCGGGCATTGGCCGACGCACTGAATGGTGTGAGCGACATCACTGCCGAGCAGTTGCGCCAACTGGTCAACGGCATCTACCAGCCCCATTCGTTCACCTTGAGCCATGCTACCCGCCATGCGGCCGACACCATCGTCTCTCCACTGCAGTTGGTCGACCCGGCCCATGAACTGTATTGGCTGGGATGCGTGGGCAATGCTTTGACAACTTACCCCTACGGGTGGCTCAACGCCGCCGAGCAGCAGACGCTGGCGCAGAGCGGAATCGCCTTGCCGTCGGCAACCGAGTTTCATGCGTTGCAGCAGCGCATGCTGGCTCATGCCCTGGCGCGGGTCACAGACAATTTGACTCTGATCACTTGGGACTATGATGGAGCTACCGCTGTCGAGCAGCACCCGGTGGTCACCGAGCTGGCCACAGCATTTGCCAAGGCGGGATGGCAGGTCGACGAACCGCAACTGCACACCACCCAGGTCAGTGTGGCACAGCTCCAGACACAGGCTAGCTATGAGGTGGGAAATCTCTTACAGAACAAACGGCGCAATTGCGAGAGTTACAGCAGTTTGGACACATTGACTCAGCACCCGTTTGACTATGTGATGCAGTATCTGGCACGATTGTACGAGCCACAGACACAGAGCATGGCCGACCTCAACACGACCAAGGGAAATGTGGCTCACTTGGTCATCGAGCAGTGGATTAATGAACTGGATGACAATGCCAAGGCCGCATTGACGCTGCCAGATGACCTGGACAATCGCATCGCAAAAGCCATCAGAGAGAAGGGGGCCATCATGCTCTTGCCCGAGAACCGGATTGAGCACGACAAGTTTGTGCCGTTGCTCACACGCAGCATGGCCACACTGGTCGAGGTCATCAAGAAACTACACCTCACACCAGTCGAGAGTGAGGCGCAGTTTGACTGCCAGCTGCCCGTCATAGGGCCATTCGGTGCCAAGGTCGACCTTCTGCTCAACGACCAGCAGGGGCACTATGTCATCTTTGACTTTAAGTGGTCATTCGGCAACAGATACCAAGATGCGATGGAAAGCAACACGGCAATACAGCTCGAGCTTTACAGGCAGGCGGCCAAGCTGCACTACGGCCTGGACTACTTGCCACAAGTGGCCTACTACTTGTTGCCCAAGTGCTTACTGCTCTCAACGACCTTCCCGGAAGTGGATGATGCCATCAAGCGTGTGAAGGTTGAGGAAGAGAGGCAGTCGAACAATCTGTTTGAGGAAATCAAGAACTCGGTGCAGTACCGCCGTGGCGAACTTGACCAGGGGCATATCGAGGAGAGCGAGCTAGAAGTAATCGCAACACTCGATTATACCCAGAGTGGTCAGGACTTGGTGCCAATCAAACCCGACTACAACCAGCAGGACAGAAAAGGGTCACCCTACGTGGGAGGTGGCAAGAATTCGTGGGATGCACCCACCGACCCGCGACAAATTCCAACTACTCACTCCATCTTAAAAGGCAGACTGAAATGAAAAACATCACATACATCAATGCCGGAGCAGGGTCTGGCAAAACCTACACCCTGACACACAAACTCGCCGAGCTGCTGCAGAATGGTGACTGCGCACCCTCCGAGGTCATTCTCACCACGTTCACCGAACTTGCCGCATCTGAGTTCCGGCAGAAGGCTCGCGCAAGCCTCTATGAGGCAAAGCGACCCGACATCGCCGCCCAACTCGATGCCGCGCTCATCGGCACCGTGCACTCGGTGGCACTGCGCTTTGTGCAGAAGTACTGGTATCTGCTGGGCAACTCTCCCGAACCCAAGGTGATGACCGATGACGACATGGCTACCTATATCAGCCAGTCGCTTGCGGCACACCTCACACCCGAGCGGGTCGACTTTTTTGAGCAGTACACCAGCTACTTCGGCATCGATGCTCCAGACTTCTGGCGAGGCGAGTTGAACAGCATCATTGAGCAGGTCAACAACTACGGCATCGACCTGGATGCCAGTCGTCAACTCAGCCTTGATGCCGTCGGCCAAATCTTCGGTGGCACCCAAGCAATGGTCGATGCTGCTTTGCTAGACCAATTCTTAAATTACCTGCGCCAGAACAAGGACAACTTTGCGGCGACTACAAGAACGGCTGTGGCAAAGTATCTCGGCATGCCGGAGGGCTATGCCATGTTGCAGAAGACGCTCAAGATGATGGATGCCAATGACAAAACATTGAGTAATAAAATCAAGAATGCCATCAGGGACAATATGGGCGATAGTAACTACGACCTGCTGGCACAGCAATTGGGCGACTATCTCAAGGTCGCCCCTGGGCAGTGGATGTGCAAGATGATTAACCACATCTATGACATCGCTGACGAGTGGAACAGCGACTTCAACGCATTCAAGCGACAGAACCACATCATCGACTACAACGACATGGAGCAGCAGTTCTTGCAGTTGCTTAAGTGCGATGAGGTGGCCGATGAAATCAGAGGCACATACAAGGTGGTGATGGTCGACGAGTTCCAGGACTCTAGCCCTGTCCAGTTGGATATCTTCAAGAGGCTGGCCGAACTGGTCGAGCACAGCTATTGGGTGGGTGACCCCAAGCAGAGCATCTATGGCTTCAGAGGCACCGACACCCAACTGGTGAAGCAACTGGTGGACCAACTGCAACAGAGTGTCGGCCAGGATGGAATCGAGGTCACTTCGCTGCCCGAGAGTTGGCGCAGCCGTCCAGCACTGGTCAATCTGGTGTCTGATTGCTTTGTACGTGCCTACGATGGGGTGTTAATGCCCGATCATGTCAGACTGACGGCACATCGCAATGACTGCCAAGGCCTGAACGAGCCGTTGGAGCATTGGAATCTCACTGATCGTAATCAGACCAAGCGAAGCTATGCCTTGGCGGCACGGGTAAAGCATCTGCTGGACCCGACCAACAACCTGCAAGTGGTGGACAAAGACAGCGAACAGGTGAGACTCATTGAGCCGGGCGATGTGGCAATCTTGTGTCTCACAAATGGTGAGTGCGCGACCATCATCGATAGGCTTAAAGCTGTCGGCGTGCCAGTGGTGGCTGCAGGTGGAGACTTGAGCCAGCAGACCGAGGTGCGCCTGGTGATGGCGTTGCTCAACATGATGGTCAACCCGGGCAACGAGCATGTGCGGGCCGATGTGCTGCATCTGCTGGATGACCGGTCCACACAGGACTTGCTCATCCATCGACTGCAGTACCTCAACCAACTCGAGGCGGCTGGCGATGACAACGAGCCTGATCGGCGTTGGCTGGATGACAATCCACTCATCACCAGTCTGCTCAGCTACCGCCAGCGCATCGTCAACCGTTCGGTCAGCGACATCGTGCAGGCATTGGTCTATGGGCTGGACCTCAACGAGATTGTTGCCAAATGGGGAGACAAGGAAGAGCGTCAGCAGAACCTGGACCGCGTCATCGATATGGCGAAAGCCTACGATGACCACTGTGTGCAGATGGGAATAGGCGCGTCGGTCGACGGGTTTGTCAATCACTTGTCATCGACACAAGCCGAGGCCAAGCCAGATAACTCGGCACAGGCTGTCAAGGTGCTGACCTATCACAAGGCCAAGGGGCTCGAGTGGAACTATGTCATACTCTGCTCGCTGGACAAGGACGCGCTCGAAGAACAAGAGTTCGCTAAGAAGGACTTCTGGGGCGTGCGTGTCCTGCGGCAGGCAGATAGTAACTATGCTATCCAGTACCTGCCGCGCATTTGGGATTCAATCAAGACCAATCTCTCGCAGTACATCATCTCGAGAATCAGCGGCTTTGCTTCGATGGCAGTGCTGCGTGCACTGAAGCAACAAGAACTGTGCAACCTGCTCTATGTGGGCATGACCAGAGCTAGGGACTATCTCACAACGACAAGCAACCAAGGCAAGGAACTTAAATGGGTTAGCAATGCACGTATAGCCAGTGGTGAAGTCTCCAACTTGTGGGGCGGCGCATCATGGCAGCCACGGGTTGAGAGCGTTGCAGAGCCTGGCGACAACTTGGCGACCGATGTCACCTCAACCAGCCAGCGCGTCATCTATCCAGAGCATGATGCTGTCAGCGACGAACCCAAGTATCTGTCGCCGAGCATGATGCCGGGCGTTGAGAATGACGTGAGGGTGCAGGTGGCTGGAGAATTGGGCAATCGCATGCCGCATGGGCGTGTCAGTGCTGAGCTTGAGGCAACATTCGGCACGTGCATCCACAACATTTTTGCCGTCTTTGACCCGGCTGTGCCGCGTGACGAGAACATTGCGCGGGCTCAGCGCATCTGCAATGGCTATTTGATGTATGAGACCATCCCTGACCCAAGTCAGGTGATCGAGTCGATTGAGTTGCTCTATAAGCACCTGACCGATAACTATGGTGACGCGCATCACATCGAGCACGAGGTGCCGTTTGTGCATGTGCTCGACGGGCAGGAGGTGCATGGCGAGATCGACTTGTTGTGGTACACCGCACCCGACACCTGTGTGTTGGTTGACTTCAAGAATTATCCAGGACGCACCGACACGTTGCTAGACCCCGACAATGCACACTATGCTGGACACTATGCCCCGCAGTTGAATGCCTATCGTGATGTGCTCTGCCAGTCGGGACTTAAAGTCCAAGCCAGCCTCGTCTATTATTCTGTGCTGCGAGTCCTTGTTTCAATCGTTTAAAGAACAATAGGGGGACCTCTAAACCTAAAATTGAGGTAAAAGTTGTCGGTGCGGGAATCTTTTTGTAACTTTGCAAGTTGTTTTGCCTCGCGCTGGGGCGGAACACACACTGTGACAGATGATTGAAGCCAAACATATCGTCAAACGCTATGGCGACCTGGAGGTGCTGCGGGGCGTGGACGTGACCATCGGCGAGGCCGAGGTGGTCACCATCGTCGGACCCAGTGGGGCCGGGAAGACCACATTGCTGCAAATCATCGGCACGCTTGACCGCCCCGACAACGGCACGGTGAGCTATGACGGAGTGGATGTGCTGGGGCTGAAAGGAAACCAACTGGCATTGTTCCGCAACCGCAACATCGGTTTTGTCTTCCAGTTCCACCAGTTGCTGCCTGAGTTCACCACGCTAGAGAATGTGGCCATACCGGCTCTCATCGGCGGCGAGAAACGCGATGCGGCCTACGAACGTGCCCGACAACTGCTTGACTACCTCAAGCTGGGAGACCGCCTGGACCACAAACCCTCGCAGCTGTCGGGCGGCGAGCGGCAGCGTGTGGCTGTGGCACGTGCGCTGGTCAATCGGCCCAAGGTCATACTGGCCGACGAGCCTAGCGGCAGCCTGGACACGGCCAACAAGCAGTCGCTGCACCAGCTGTTCTTCAGGTTGCGCGACGAGCTGAGGCAGACCTTTGTCATCGTCACACACGACGAGACACTGGCTCAAGAAGCCGACCGCGTGCTGCGCATGCAGGACGGACTGATTATTTAATGCATAATTCACAACTCACAATGCACAAAGTTCTGTTCGTTGTTCGCTGTTCGCTGCTCGCTATTTGCATCTTGCTGGTGTGCTGTGGTGACGAGGACATTGCCCGCCGCTACACCGACTATCGCACCGACATTGTCACCTATCTGGGCGATGATGCCAATGGGGCGCGGTTTGAGCTGTTGCGGCGCGACGACTCGACCTCGGTGGTGCTGCAGAGCGATGTCAAGCTCGACAAGGTCAAGGTCGGGCAGCGCGTGCTGCTGCGCTATGACTGGGCCGACCGCAATGGCCAGGGCGACTTGCGTCGCATTCTGGCATACGGCGTGGGAACCATCGTGAGCGACTCGTTGCGCTACACGGTGCGGCCGCTTGACCACTATCTGGGTCAGATGGAGCCGGTCAAGTTGCTGAGTCTCTGGCGTACGGGCGACTATGTCAACCTGCGCTGTCAGGCCGAGTATACGGGCAAGTCGCGCTATTTCTATCTGTTGCTCGACAGTGCCACATGGCGGGCCGACACCGTGCATTGCTATCTGGTCAACAACACTCACGGCGACACCACCTATCACTGGCGTGAGGCATACGCGTCGTTCTATGTGGGTGGGGTGTGGAACCGCGCCACATGCCGGACGATGCGCATCCACATCAATGATGAGGCACACGGAGGCATGACAAATTATGATTTTAACAAATAAACACTCTAATATTTTTTAAACAACTATGGCAAACGAAAACAAACAGAATCAAATCCAAATCGAAGTTCCCGCCGATGAGATGCAGGGACGTTATGCTAACCTGGCTGTGATTACACACGGACCCAACGACTTCTTCCTTGACATGATCTTGATGGCACCCAACACGCCCAAGGCACGCGTGCAGAGCCGCATCATCATGACCCCGGAGAACGCCAAGCAGCTGCTCATCGCCCTGAACGAGAACATCCGCAAGTATGAGTCGGCCTTCGGCGAAATCAAGCCGCGCCAGCCCAAGGGTGGACACAACGATGGCATCATGGACTTCCCCCTGCCCAAGGGTCAAGCCTAATTCTTAATAAGACGTTAGTTTTTAGACTTTAGACTCTAGTCGTGGCAGCTAGCAACCTTTGGCTTTTGGCCGCTATGGGCTGACAACTAGTGTCTAAAGTCTAACTTCTAAAACTACAACCAAGTGGAAGCATTATATCTCTACAACACGCTCACGCGGCGCAAAGAGGTGTTTACGCCCATTAACCCCGGACGCGTGGGCATGTATGTGTGCGGACCGACGGTCTACGGCGACCCGCACCTGGGACACACGCGGCCGGCCATCACGTTTGATGTGCTGTTCCGTTACCTGCAGCACCTGGGTTATAAGGTGCGCTATGTGCGCAACATCACCGACGTGGGACATCTGGAGCATGATGCCGATGAGGGCGAGGACAAGATTGCCAAGAAAGCGCGTCTGGAGCAGCTCGAGCCCATGGAGGTGGCGCAGTACTATGTCAATCGCTATCACGATGCCATGCGCCAGCTCAACGTGCTGCCGCCCAGCATCGAGCCGCATGCCACTGGCCACATCATCGAGCAGGAGCAGCTGGTCAAGCAGATTATGGACAACGGCTATGCCTATGAGAGCAACGGCAGTGTCTACTTCGATGTCGAGAAGTATAACCACGACCACCACTATGGCAAGCTCAGCGGACGCAATCTTGACGAGGTCAAGGATGCCAGCCGACAGCTCGACGGTGTGGGCGAGAAACGCAATCAGGCCGACTTCGCCCTGTGGAAGAAGGCGCAGCCCGAGCACATCATGCGCTGGCCATCGCCCTGGAGCGACGGTTTCCCGGGCTGGCACTGCGAGTGCACGGCCATGGGACGCAAGTATCTGGGGGCACACTTTGACATTCATGGTGGCGGCATGGACCTGGTGTTCCCGCACCACGAGTGCGAGATAGCCCAGGCTGTGGCTAGCCAGGGCGACGACATGGTGCGCTACTGGATGCACAACAACATGATCACCATCAATGGCCAGAAGATGGGCAAGTCGCTGGGCAACTTCATCACCCTGGAGCAGTTCTTCACGGGCGACCACCCGTTGCTCACACAGCCCTACTCGGCCATGACCATACGTTTCTTTATCCTTCAGGCTCACTATCGCGGCACGGTCGACTTCTCGAACGAGGCTCTGCAGGCCGCCGAGAAGGCATACGAGCGCGTGATGGATGGCTGGCACCGCCTGTTGGCCCTCAAGCCGGCAACGCAGTCGACAGTCGCCGTCGACGACTATGCCGCACGCTGCGCCGAGGCCATGAACGACGACCTGAATACCCCCATCGTCATCGCCACATTGTTTGATGCCTGCAAAGTCATCAATCAGGCCAATGATGGGGCAATCGCCCTGTCGCAGTACGACATCGACCGTCTCAAGGCCACTTTCCAGACCTATCTGTTCGATGTGCTGGGCATGCGCGACGATGCGGCCGGTGGGGCAGAGGGGGTCAACCTCGAGCCTTATCAAAAGGCCGTCGATCTGCTGCTGGAGGTGCGCCGTCAGGCCAAGGCCAACAAGGACTGGGCCACGAGCGACCTAATCCGTGACCGTCTCAACGAGGCCGGATTTGATGTCAAGGACACAAAGGACGGATTTGAGTGGAAGGTGCGATAAACTGGACTTTAGTTTTTAGACGTTAGACGTTTGATCGAGCAATCGAATGCTCGAAGCTCAAAACTCGGAACTCAATTGGCACCGACGGTATCTATCATAGTTCCGGTCTACAATGTGGCCGCATACTTGTCGCAATGCCTCGACAGCATTGTCGGCCAGAGCTATGCGCACATTGAGGTGCTGCTCGTGGATGATGGTAGTACCGACGGCAGCGGAGACATCTGCGACCAGTGGGCCTTGCGCGACTCGCGCATCCGTGTCATCCACAAGGCCAACGGTGGCTTGAGCGACGCGCGCAATGCCGCCTTGGAGTGCATGACTGGCACGCTGGTGATGATGGTCGACAGTGATGACTATATAACCCAGGATTGTGTTGAGACGCTGGTCAACCTGATGGACGACACACGCTGCGACATCGCTGTGGGCCAGTGGCAGATGTTCGATGACCACACCCAGTCGCAGCCGCACAATCGTGGCAACGGCAGGGTGACGGTATTTGGGCGCGACCAGGCCATTGAGCACATCTTCTATCAGGACACGTTGACACACTCGGTGTGCAGTCGCATTTTCAGGGCTAGCCTGTTCGAGCGGTTGAGGTTCCCGGTGGGGATGCTTTATGAGGACTTGGCCGTAGCCTACCCGTTGATGCTGCAGGTGAGCCGTGTCGCGTTCACCACCCGTGTGGTCTATCTCTATCGCCAGCACCCGTCTAGCATCACGGGGCACTTCACCCGGCAGCGCACTCATGTGCTGGACATCCTTGAGGCGCTTGAGGACCAGGTGGCGCGCGACAATCCGCAATTTCTGCCTGCCGTGCAGTCGCGACTGTTGAGCGCCTGTTTCAACATCATGCTGCTATGTCCTCGCGACGGAGCATATAATGACATCATCGACCGCTGCTGGCTTGGCATCTGCCGCCTGCGCTGGCACTGTGTCACCGACCGTCGCGTGCGTGCCAAGAACCGCCTCGGAATCCTCGCCTCGCTAGTGGGGAAAATGGTTTTTTTGAGGCTATTTTCGGGCAAAATACTGAAAAAGTATTAAAAATCACCAAAAACAACCCATCTTCTTGGTCAATTTCTTGCTATGTAAAAAATAATGACTACCTTTGCAGTCGCAAATACATCATTGAAAAGTAAGATTGTTTTAGGCTTGTTTCATTAATACCATGGAATGGGTTTTATCTAACACCAGGAGGCCGGATGTGAATCCAGCCTTCTGCTTTTTTGTCATCTGCTACATGTTTTTCTGAATGCGACACTGCCACCTCCGGGGCGGGGAGATGGCAGTGCTGGTTGCGGTCACGGCTTGTCAGGGTCGACCGTCTGTGGCTTGTCAGGGTCGACCGTCTGTGGCTTGTCAGGGTCGGCCGTCGGCTTGTCAGTTACGGGCGGTTCGGTCTGTACCGGCTGGTCAGTGCCGGGCTTGTCCGTTGAGCTGTTGTCGGGCTGTGTAGACTCCGGCTTGTCGTTGCGACTGCGGTTGCGTGCCGAGCGTTTGGTGCCGCCGCTGTCCTTTGACTTGTCCTTGCCGCTGGTCGACACGTCAGATGCCTTTCGGCCTTCTTTCTTGGCTTGCTTGCGCTCCTTGGCTTTCTGCTTGCGCTCTTCCTCTTTCTGCTTCTGGCGTTCCTTGCGTTCCTTTTCGCGCTGTTTACGCTCTTGCTCGCGCAGCTTCTGCTGTTCCTTGCGCTTGGCCTCGCGTTCCTTCATGCGCTGTTTGCGCTCCTCTGCCTTCTGCTTGCGCTCTTGTTCGCGTGCCTTGATGCGCTCCTTGCGCTCTTTCTCGGCCAGCTTTTTGGCTTCCTCACGCGCCTTCTTCTTGTCTTTGATTTCTTGCTCTTTGGCCTTTTGGAGTGCCTCAATCGAGTCTTCCTTGGCCTCACGGGCGCTCTTGTACAGCTTCTCGCGGTTTTCCTCGGCGCGCAGGATAGAGTCTTGGCGCATGCGTTCGGCCTTCTTCTCGGCTTTCTCGCGCTCCTTCTCGGCCTTGCGACGGGCTTTCTCGCGTTCTTTCTCTTCTTTTTCCAGCTGTTTGAGGCGTTCTTTCTCGGCCTTGTCCATGGCTTTCAGGCGTTCGCGTTCGGCCTTTTCTTGGGCTTTCTTGTCGGCCTTTGAGTCACCTGTGACCACAGGAGCTTCCTGTCCGCGCTTGTCACGGACACTGCGCCGGTTGTTGTCACTGGTTGTAGACTCTGACGTCTCGGAGATTTCCGATTTCTCGGTGCTCTCTGTGCGGTCGGCACGCTTGGTTCTGCTCTGGCGTTGCTTGTCTTGCTCGGCCTTTTCCTGCTGTGCTTGCTGCTCACGCTCCCGTTCCTGCTGTTCCAGGATCTGGCGGTCAAGCTCGGCGGCACGTTTTAGCTGTTCCTGACGGTCGAGGCGCAACAGCTCTTGGCGTTGCTTCTCTTCCTGCTCCTCGCGTTCCTTCTTCTCCATCTCGAGCTGTGCCTGGCGCTCTTTTTCTTCTTTCTCGAGTTGTGCCTGACGTGCTTTTTCGACCTGTGCGGCAGCCAGGGCTGCGCTGTCAGTGGGTTGGGTGAGGTCAGCCTTGAGCGAGTCGGCCTTCTGGTCGACTTTGAGCGAGTCGGCCTTCAGGTCAGCCTTGAGCGAGTCGGCCTTCTGGTCGACCTTGAGCGAGTTGGCCTTCTGGTCAGCCTTGAGCGAGTCGGCCATTTGAGCCTTCTTGTCGACCTTTGTCGAGTCGGTTGGCTCGTCTTTCTTGTTGCCCTTCTTGATTTTCTCGGCTTTCTCTTCTTCCTTCTGCTGCAGGTAGTTGAAGTAGTCCTCAAATGAGCGGCCCTCGGTGAGCAAGAGCTGGAAGTTGCTCTCGCTGATGAGCACGGGCACCACTTGCGCCGGGATGGCCATCGACTTGTCCTGCTCAAAGATGGTGCGGTAGTGAGCCACCTCGTTGAAGTTCTGGAAACCTTTCACTACAAGCAGGCCCAGTCGCCCAAAGTTCATCTGTTCCAGGTCATAGTCTTTGACCACAAACGAGTTGAAGTTGTGGCGTGCCACCTCATAGAGCAGCAGACGCGAGCTCACCGAGTCGGTGGGGTAGAGCAGGATGAACACCTGAGGCTTGTCGTTGTCCTCCTTGAACGGGGTGAACTTCTTCTCCAAGGCCTCGGGGGTGGTGTCGTTGCTCAGACGGGTGCTCCACAGCATGCCGCGCGCGTTAGTGCCGCCGCCCTCAAGCTTGCGACCGGCATTGAGTTGCTTGACAATGCCACTGGCCACCGGCGTGATGTCGGTCTCTGGGTAGCGTTGCAGCATGTCCTTGATGGTCTCCTTGAACTTGTCGTAGTTGCGCTGGGTGACGTATGACAGTGCATCGATAAACATGAACTTGGGCATGATGGTCGACAGGGGGTACTTGCGCATCATCTCGGCATAGGCCTCATGCACTGCCTCGTTGTCGTTGTTGAGGTAGCTGGCGTAGGCCTGCTCGTACATACGCTCCTGGTCGCGGTTCATGTTCTTGAGGTTGTCGATGTAGTTGGGGTCTTTCAGCGCTTTGCCCTCCTTTGACTCGGCAAAGTCGGTGAGAATCATGTCGCGGTAGATGGCGGCACGGTTGACCGAACCCTCGCGCATGTACATCAGATACATGTTGTAGTACACGTCCAGGCGATAGGTGTTGTCAGGATAGTCGGCCAGCAAGCGATTGAACTGGCTGGCGGCGGCTTCATAGTCCTCGAGCTTGTCCTTGAGGATGATGCCCATGTTGTAGAGTCCCTCCTGGATTATCTCGTGTGCTGCCTGGATTTGCTCCTCGGTCTTAGGAATCTGCTTGAGATAGTATTCCTCGTAGTGCGGGTCTTCGGCCCGCTTGAGGGCCTCTTTGTCGACGGCGGTTGAGTCAGAACCCAGCGAGTCGGCCATGGCGGTCAGTGTCGAGTCGCTCGGCTCGTCACTGCCACTGTCGTTGAACGAGAGCACCGTCTTGTTGCGCCGGCGCCAGTTGTCCTCGAGCTTGCGGTTGCCCCACAGTTGCTGGAACTGTGTCTTGCCCGAGTTCTTGGTCGTAGTGTTGTAGAAGTACCACGACTTGTCGGTGTTCATTTCGAACTGCTGTGGCGCGTTCTTGCCCACCGGTGGCTTGCCCTTGGCGGCCTGGTTGGCCAGATATGCCTCGCGGTCGGCGTTCTCTTTCTCTTCTTTTTCCTTTTTCTTGAGCTCGTCGATAATCTTCTTGATGACGGCCTTGACCTCATCGTCGCTCATCTTGGACAGGCGCAACAGCGAGTCTTGCAGTGTCACGTTTTGGGCATAGACGGCCAGCTCGTCGAGCACATCGCTGCGCTGCTTCAGGGCCTTGAAGTTGGGGTATTCCTCGCTCAGCTGGGGGACAGCCTCGGCATAGCAGGGCTGGGCTTTGTCATACTTGTGCTGTGCAAAGTAGATGCCGCCCAGTGTCAACTGGCTGATGGCCTTGTCGATGCCGTTGCGTGTGCTCTTCTCGGCGGCCAGTACATAGTTCTCGACGGCCTTGGCGGTGTCTTGACGGGTGAGGTAGAGGTTGCCGATGGCATAGTAAATCTGGTCAAGATATTCCTTGTTGCGGTCATAGCGCGTCATGTGCTTCAGGGCACGCACCTCGCCGGCGATGTCATAGCCCTGATAGACAGCGCTCTGCTTGATGCGGGCGTTGAACTTGGTGCGGTAGTTCGAACTGTTGCTGCTGCCGGCGCGTTTGTAGGCCTCGTAGGCCAGGTCTTTCTTGTCAAGTGTCTCATAGAGCTGGCCCAGCAGGAAGTATTGACGTACCTTCTGCGACCCCTTGGCGCCCTTGACCGCCTCTTCGAGATAGGGAACAGCCTCCTCGGTGAGGTTCTCCTTAATATAATAGTCGGCGAAGGCCAGATTGGCCAGCGACCTCACACGCTTGTTGTTGATTTTGTCCAGATGGATGTGGGCCAGCACGTTGTCGGCCTCGCTGGTCCAGCCCATGGCGCAGTAACTCAGGGCCTCCCACACTTTAGCCTCGTCGACAAGGTCGGGCTTCCAGCTGAAGTGGCGGCTGATGTAGCGGAACGTGGCCGACGCGTTGAGGAAGTCTCCCTTCATGTACTGTGCCAGGGCCAGGGTGTACCAGCAGTTGTGCATGAACGGGTTATACTCCTCGCGGGCCATCCAGGCCTTGTATTTCGGGTCGTTGGCCTTGCCGCTTTTCTTTTTAGGCTTTTTCTTGATTGAGTGCAGGGCAATGGCCTTCTGCATCTTCTCAATCGTACGGTCGAAGCTGCCTGTGGGCTGCGGTGCCTTGGGGTTGGCACGTGCCTCGGCAGGGTGGACATACAGACGCTGCGAGTAGTCGTCCTGGTAGGTGTCGAGCATCTCCTTGAGCTGCTCGTCATAGTTGGTGCGCCCATGATAATACACGTTATATCGCGTGTTCAGCGACTGCCAAAAACGCGACCCGGCAGTGTTCTTCTTGGCGCTGCATGCACCAACGAACACCGCCAGCACCACCAGGAGCGCAAGCTCAATCAGATGTCTGCCGTGTCGGTTCATTTCTTAATACTAACGAACATCGCCGTCATTTATTGCACTGTCACGATTCTTGCAGCAGCATGAGCAGCTCGTCGCGGATGGGCTGGGGCATGACGATGCCGCGGCGCTTGATGCTGCGTTCCCAGCCCAGGCGGTCGGCGGGCTGCAAGGTGTAGAGCACATCGCGCCACTGCTCAAGCTCGGTGGCGGTGTAGTCGTCGGCACTGCGGCCACGGTAGTCGTCCAGCTCCTGGTCGTCATAGTAGGTGATGTCGCACAGTTCGCCGCGCAGCAGCTGCTCGCTAGGACACACCTCATGGGTGCCGCAGCAGTCGTCGCTGCACGTCTGGTCAGGCTCCACCACCTCATCGGGCATCAGTTGGCCCTGGGCGTCGCGCCGACGTGTGTGCCGGTCGTGTAGCCACAACACAGTGCCCACCACTACCAGTGCCGTCAACATGATCAGTGCAGGTTGCATCGAAGTGAGTTTATAGTTGAGAGTTTATAGTTGAGAGTTTATAGTTAAGAGTTGTGGTTGAGAGCTTTAGACAATCAACTTTAAACTTTAAACTATAAACTTTAAACTGCCCTAGTGGGTGAGGGTGGCGTTGTAGTAGATGGCATCGGTCTCGTCGTAGCTGAACTCCGAGCTCATGAAGTTGCCAGTCTGCAGCTTGAGCAGATGCGACATGCGTTCCAACGCCTGCTCGAAAATCTGCTGGTGGTCGAATGCCAACTCGGGCAGATGACTGATGGGAAACCATCGGGCCTGTGCTGCGTCATCGGCACCCTGCACGTCGCTCACACGCACTAGAGTGAAGTAGGCAATCGAGATTACTCGCTCACGCGGGTCTCGGTTGGGTGCGGTGAAGGCTCCCAACTGCTCGATGTTGGTCACCTCGAGTCCCGTCTCCTCGCGCAGCTCGCGGCGTGCACCGTCGGGGGCATCCTCGTCAATCTCGAGAAATCCGCCGGGGAAGGCCCAGCACCCTTTGTACGGGTCATGTCCGCGCTCGATGAGCAGGACATTGAGCTTCACACCGTCGAAGCCGAACACCACACAGTCGGTGGTCACAGCCGGGTGCGGGTAGCGGTAGGTGTATGTCTGATTGTCCATGTGTCAATTGGTTTGCTTGAAATAAATTTCCATCTGGGTGTCGCTTGCAGGTTTGTCGATGGCAATGGCAGCAAAGGGCACCATGCGATAGCTGGTCTTTGCCCCCTTGTTGACGCGATAGTTCATCACCACCGTGTTGCCGTTCTGCACCACTTCGCCAGGGACGACTTCGGTCTGACGGTCGGTCTCGGGCAGGACAACGGCAAGCACATATTGTGTCTTGAAGTTTACCATCGTTGGCTGGCCATTGCGCCCCATGACGGCACCCTCGCCAAAGTAGCTCTCAAACGTTGCCTGGCTGTTGATGACCAGCCGCTGGGTCTTGCTGGCATCAATGTTGTTGAGGACATAGTAGTTATGAAGCTCTGTGTAGTTGATGGGATAGCCCGCTTTCTCAATCTTGGACAGCGGGTTGCAGCTGGCCAGGATGGCCACCGCAAGCAGTGCGAACAATAGTCGTCTCATGTTTTTTATATTTGATAAGCAAGCTAGAGGTACTATATAATTATGAGTTATTCATTGACCGGTAGTAGAAGTCGAGCACATCGTGGGCGGCGACAAACGATGACTGGCGGTTGTCCAGAACCATTTGCTTCTTGACCTCGAGCAGGCGCTGCACCTCGCTGTTGCTGTAGAAGCGGGCCTGCAGCTGCTCGTTGATGGTCTCGTACATCCAGTATTGCTCCTGCTGACGGCGCCGCTCGTCGAAGTAGCCATTCTGCTTCACATGGTCGAAGTAGCGGTCAATCATGTCCCACACGCCGTCGATGCCCAGCTCGTAGTAGCCCGAGTAGGTCGTGACCTCGGGCAGCCAGCCGCTGGGAGGCAACGGGAACAGGTGCAGCGCATTGCGGAACTGCGCCGCGGCCAGGTTGGCGCGGTCGATGTTGTCGCCATCGGCCTTGTTGATGGCGATGCCGTCGGCCATCTCCATGATGCCTCGTTTGATGCCCTGCAGCTCATCGCCTGCTCCGGCAATCTGGATGAGCAGGAAGAAGTCGACCATCGAGTGGACGGCAATCTCGCTCTGGCCCACGCCCACGGTCTCGACAAAGATGTTGTCATAGCCGGCGGCCTCGCACAGAATGATGGTCTCGCGCGTCTTGCGTGCCACACCGCCCAGCGATCCGGCCGAGGGTGAGGGACGGATGAACGCGTCGGGCTGCACGGACAACTTCTCCATGCGAGTCTTGTCACCCAAGATTGAACCCTTGCTGCGCTCGCTGCTGGGGTCGATGGCCAGCACGGCCAGCTTGCCGCCCTGCTTGAGCACATGCATGCCGAACACGTCGATGCTGGTTGACTTGCCGGCGCCTGGCACACCAGTGATGCCGATGCGGCGGCTCTGTCCAGTGTAGGGCAGGCACTTCTCAATCACCTCCTGGGCGACTACCTGGTGCTCGGGCTTGAGGCTCTCGACCAGGGTGACGGCCTGGCCAAGCACTGCCTTGTTGCCCTTGCGAATGCCTTCGACATAGTCGTTGACACTCAACTGCTGGCGGCGCTTGCGGTTCTTGATATATGGGCTCACGATGGGTGGTTGCTCAACGCCGGCGTTGACTTGCAGGCCGGTGTACTGGGTGTCGTTCTCGGGGTGGAGCATCTTTTTCAGTTTATAGTTTAAAGTTTATAGTTCAGCAGAGCTGCTTGAGAATCACGGAACAAGAATCAATATCAACAATCAATAATCAATAAAACACTTGTAGCGACAAGATTATGAATTATGAATCACAAATTATAAATTATGAATTATGAATTATAAATTATGAATTAAACTAAAGTTCTCCCACCAGTCTCACGGTCAGCGACTGCCGCGAGGGGTCATTGCTCACGATGGTCATGCGACCGTTGAGCAGGTGCTGGCTCAGCTGCGAGGGGTCGACGGTGACTGTCACCGTTGCACTCTTGCCGCGCTTGACACGCGTCTTGTCGCAGCAGATGGTGATGCCGGGCTCGGCGGTCCACACGCGGCGCAGCTCCAGTAGTTTCTGGCCGGCGTTGGTCACGGTCAGTGTGGCTGTGAGGGCGTCACGGGCGAACGTGAGCTTGTCGGTGCTGACCTCGATGATGGGGGCCTCGGCGCGTTGCTTGTCGGTGAGTTGCGTGAAGTCGTCCAGCACCTGGGCCATGACATAGACATTGGCTGTGCCGGCCACTGCGGTAGCACTGGGGTGTAGCGGCTCGGTGATGACGGTCACGGTGTCGATGTTCAGCCCCCATTGTGGAGCCAGACGTGTGTCGAAGAACACGGTCACGGCTCCCACCTTGCCGGGCGGCAGGGTGTCGGGGGCGGCTGCGGCCTTGAGGTGAGGCTGCGACCCCTTGACGCTAACGAGCAGTGTGTCGCTGGTCGAGGTGTTGACTGTGGTCAGATAGGACGACCGCTTGCGGCCCTTGGTCAGTTCGCCCAGCGGCACGCTGGCTCCGGTCATGCGCATGGCTCCGGCTGCCACGGGATAGAACTCGCTCAGTGTCTCGGGCCGGGCGATGACCGTGCCGTGGATGCTTACTCCCGACCGCCGCGGGCTGCCGTTGGTGTAGACAAACACGTCCTTGTTGAACTCTCCCGGACGGGCCACGGGGTCGTAGGTGACAGTGATGCGGGCGGTGTCGCCGGGTGCGATGGGGGCCTTGTCATAGCCCGCCGCGGTGCAGCCGCACGACGTGCGCACCTGGGTGATGATTAGCTCGCTGTCGCCGTCGTTGACCAGCCGCATGGTGCACGACACCTTGCCGTCCTCCTCGTGGATGGTGCCGAAGTCGTGCCGCATCTCCAGCCAGCGCACGATGCCGTCGGCATGCGCCAGCAGGGTGGCGCACACCAGTGCCATGAGGCAGATGTGTCGCAGCCGGGTCATCACTTCTTGCCTGGTGTGACGGTTCCCTCGATGATCAGGGTAGCGGTCTTGGGGTCGCCGTTGGTGCGCACCTTCACCGTCTTGCGGAAGGCTCCCGGACGGCCCAGTGGGCTATAGGTCACCTTGATTATCCCTTTCTTGCCGGGCTTGATGGGCTTGGTGGGGTACTCGGGGCGGGTGCAGCCACACGAGGCGGTGGCATCGATAATGAGCAGCGGCTTCTTGCCGGTGTTGGTGAACTCAAACTCGGTGGTCACCGGGCCACCCTCCTCCTTGATGATGCCGAAGTCGTGTACACGGTTGCCGAATGTGGCCTGTGCCGACTCCTGACTCCAAGCGGCTGCCACGCTGACAACCAGCAGGATGAATGCGAACAATAGTCTTTTCATTGCAGTCAATCTTTACAAGACAACTTGCAAAGTTAATGCTTTTTTCGACACCCTGCGCCGCCCATCCACAAAATTACACAACATTAACACTCGGCTCTCCATCTGTAACTCTCTGTTCAGCGGTTGCGCGTTTCCCCGCCCCTTGGGAAGAGGCCGCTGAAAAAGTACAGGCAAATAATTGATTTGCTTCACGATGGTTATATTCAAACCTAAATTTGAATAAATTATCTGCAAATTTCGTGATGTTTCAAATTATATTCAAGAAATATTCGCGTTTTATTCGCGTAATTCGCGGTTTTTTACTTTTTCAGCGGCCTGTGGGAAAGGGGAGGTGTCAGGGGTGGGGTTTCGATACAGCTATAATTATAAAAAAAGTGGCAAAACTTGCTCGTTGCAAACCCCACCCCCAGAAGGCTGTGTCAAAATGAATTGCCAGACACAGCCTCTATGAATAACTCATGCAGTTCTTGCGGATTTGCGCAGACCGAAACATCTGCCTGATCAGCAAGTTTTCACCTCCTGTATGAGATACATTATGACTTGTACTTAATCTGGAAATAGTCAAGCAAGGCCTTGAACTGATCTTGGGCGGTGAGACAGGTGTCAATCAGATAGCCTCGCACTCGAGGCCATTCGCGTAGTCCGCGGTAGTAGAACATCTTCAACTCGTCGGTGATGATAAATGGTACAATTTCAGCCGCAAGACATTCTTTAAACATAATGAGCCGCCCCACACGACCATTGCCGTCTTGAAAAGGATGAATTGCTTCAAATCGTTGATGGAAGTTAATTATGTCCTCTAAAGTGTGCTTCTTAATCTGATGATATTCGGCAAGTAAATCTTTCATCTGACTATGAACCAACTTTGGGGGTGTTGTTTCCATACCACCCACTTCATTGGGCAGACGCTTGTAGTCACCAACGTTGAACCATGATTTACTGGCATCTGTTGTCCCCGATTTTAAAATCCCATGCAAATGCTTGATGTATGCCTCTGTTAGGCGAGCATGAGTGTTAGTTATAACCTCGTCGATGCAACGAAAGTGATTGACGGTCTCGATGATGTCGTCCACTTGAATGGTTTCGTCAGTAATGCCTATCGTGTTGGTTTCAAAGATATATCGTGTTTGGTCATGCGTGAGGCGACTACCCTCGATGTGGTTGGAGTTATACGTGAGGTCTATCTGCACACGATGATAGATGCCTCCCTTTAATTTGCTCTGTTGTTGCTCGCGCAACGCCATAAGTAACGGAGATAGTTTGATACGCTTTTTCCGCTGTGGCAAGGTGGCATCTATTGGGACACTCCATGTCTTCCCAATCAGAATGGCACCATCGATTTTGCCGCTGGCGCAATAGTTGCGGGCTGTACGCTCCGAGAGGCCATATTTCTCGGCATACTGCTTGACTGAAAAATATTCCATAACTTATTTATCGGCAAGAAAAATTTTTAAATTTGGTGCAAAGATAGCAAAACTTGCCGATATCGGCAAGTTTTGCTAGAAAAATCTGTCCTTATGTTCTTATGTTTTTAAAAAACCTTATGTCTTATTTCGCCCGCAAAACACGCGAAAGGCAAATGAACTAAGCCGCTTGACAGAGCCCCTGCCAAGCGGCTTTATTGATCTATGAAATCTGCACAATCTGCGTGAGATTGGGCCTTATTTCACGACGATGAGCTGTGCTCACTTAATCACGACTTTTTTGTCACCGACGATGTAGACTCAGTAAAGCAAGGTATCGAGCTTGCCGAGCATGAGGTTGATGACGGCATTGACGTCGGCGATGTCAACAGTCGTATCGCTATGGGTAATATAGGCACGGCCATCGTAGTTGTCGGCACTGTCCTTGCCCAGCATGATGTTGATGACGATGTTCACGTCAGCGATATCGACAACGCCATCATTGTTGACGTCGCCCCGCAGCGCAACAACAACAGCATCACGCAGAGTGACTGTCTCGATGTTGCTCGGGTCGCTATGGGTCTCGTTGATATAGACAGCCTCGACATAGTAGTTGAATGTGCCATAGCCCTTCAGGTCGCTGACGGTGTATTGGAGGTCAGTAATACCCTCAATGACACGCTGCAACGAGTCACCGCTCTCAACAGCAGCCAGCAGCGGAGCCTTAGCGTTCTCCTCGCTGTACTCACCGGCATAAATCTTGAGACTGGTCAACTGCACGGGCTGGCCACTGGCGGTTGACAGACGCACAAACGCATTGTCCACAGCGTTGCCCTGCAACACTTGCGTGTAGGTGTTCGCGGTCGTGCTGATCGCTACGGACTGGCTGTTGGTGATTGTGGTTTCTTGCCCCACGGCTATGGTCAGATTGGTGCCGTCGGTTGCAGCCTTCGCATCGGCGACGATGGTGACGTTTCCGTCATAGTCTGTTAGATTGATGGCAGGGGTGGTGAGTTCGCCGGCCAAGTTGTATCCGTTGTATCCCACTTGTTGGTCGCCAATCTGCATATATCCCTGGTGACTGAAAATACCCTCTCCCGTCCAGCCCTGAAGGCCATAATCGGCTAAATCAGAGGAAATGTCGGTAAAGTCAGTCCAGTACCAATTTGTTTGGGACACGTCCTGCCAGTTGGTGAAACTATTATCATAGAGCAATACATACTGTGGCTTGTAGTTGACATACAGAGTGTAGCTCTTGACATTCTCAACAGGTGAGCCGTCGGTCCAGTCGGCACGGAACGAGTACGGGGTGATGGCGGTGGTGTCGGCAGGTTGCATCACCGGAGTCTCCGACTCAATCAAACCCTCGCCAGCAAGCGTTACAGTGAGTGTGTCCATACCCTCGCACGTCACATCGATGGTTGCGGCATAGGTGGTAATCTCGGTAGGTTTGAATGTAACGGTGACAGTCACACCTTGCTCCACCTCAGTTGTCGTCAATGAAGTCTTATCAATGGTGAACACATTGCTCTCATCGTTGACCGTCAGGACTGCGTCGCTGGGCAGATCCTTTCCCTTGACATTGAATGTGGCGGTTTTCTCGCCATCCACGGCAACTCTCAAACCAAGGCTGTCGGGGGTGACGCTCAGGTCGGCCTTGAAATACCACAACGATGCCGTGCCGTCGCTATTGAGGATGATATCGGTCACGGGCTTATTCAGCGTGCCAGCACCTCCCGCAGAACTTGCCAACTGGCCGTTGGCCCCCAGGTTCAGTGTCATGGCAGGAGTCGAGGTGGGGGTAAACTCATGGTTGTTCTCACCATAGCAGTCGGCGTTCTCAGTATTTGTGGTCAACAAGTTGTCGGCAGGGACGACGGTGGCCAGTTGGATGTCATAGTTGTTGGGCGTGTTGTCTTCCCAGCGTTCGGCGATATAGGTGAAGTGGGTGATGAGCACACCCTCGTCGGGGATATACAGGTCCCAGCCTTGCTGACGGCGGTTTTCTAAGATGTAGTATTCGTTCTGGTTCAGGTGACTGGTAATTTGGATAGCCTGGTCGGTTTCCTCGCTCTTGTTGTTGAACACAGGCAGGGTGTAGTGGGTGTTGTTGACCGGAGTGATATAGTCCAGCCATCCCATGAAGTGCTTCTCGTAGGCGCTGTATCCAATGGGCGTGTCGCCACTGACCGCACCGCCGTTGTAAGACCCATAATCCATGAGGCTCCAATTATTCATGCCATAGTTCATGGAGTTATTCGTCGCATAAAAGTCGGGCAGGCCCAAACAGTGCGAGAACTCGTGGCAGAATGTGCCGATGCCGTCCATAACGGTACTAGTGTCACGCCTACCGCTAATTTCGTTAAACACAGCAAAGCGATTGATGACCACACCATTCATTGTCTTGGGCCCCGTGCCATCGCCATAATTGGCTCCCGATTCAAGGTTCCATTGGCAAGGCCAGATAGCATCGGGGACGGTGTAAGTGGCCTGCGACTCACCCACACCGGCATAGACGACAATACACACATCGACCTCGCCGTCGCCGTCATTGTCATAGCGGCTCCAGTCGATATCGTCGCCTGCAACATCAATCGCATGGCACACCATCGTCGCCACGCACGAGTCTCTTTGGCCCTGGTTACCGCCATAGTACGCACGCTTGTTAGGCAGGTCATAGATGCCATAGAGGTCGTATTGCGGAGTGAACTTGCCGTTGCTCTGGTCAACGAAATACTGATACACGCTCTTAGCGCCGTTTTTGTACTGCGTCTCGAACTCCTCCATCGTGTGACACATCTTCTTGTCGGTGTACTGCACCAACAAGATGGGCACGCGCGGGCTGCCCAATGTGGAAAACAGGGGCTTACCTGCTTTGCGTGGAAGAGCCGAGGCTTGGCGGGCTTTCGCACACGCGGGCATCATCTGAGCCTCTTTCATCGAAGCTTTCTGATCCTCGATGAAACTCAGTTCGGCGCTGTTGCGGTCCATGACGTTGTGCGCCATCACGCTCGACACGCCCGTAGCGGTCATGTAGTGGAAGTCGCCCTGCTCATTCACGCCAACGGGCAGACCATCCTGAGTGACAAAGAAGTGGAAGAACTCGTCACCCATCGCCTGGACGCTAATTAGTGAGCCGTCGCTCTGGGTGTAGGTTTGGAATCCGCGCTTGGCGGGTATAGCCATGGCTGCAAACCAGACGTAAAACGTAATCAACACCAAAGTAAATATTCTTTTCATAATAATCTGAGCAGTGGCTTTTTCTTTGGGGTACAGTAAATTAATTAGAGGGTGTGTCACAATGAAGACACACCCTCTTAAGATAATCCCTTACTTCACCAACACCTTGCGGGCAGTACCGTCGCTCATCTTTATGATGACGACACCCGTGGCATTGGCATCAACACGCTGGCCAGCCAGGTTGTAACGTGCCACCTCATGGGCATTGTCGCTTCCGACCGTGGCGACGCTCGAGTAGGCGAGGTCATCGATGCGGAACGCGGGGCTAATGATCTGCTCCTGCCAGTTGCCGGCGGCGTCCGTGACACGAATCTTCAGGTCAAACCAGCCGTTCAAGCCCTGGCCCGTCACACTGGCCAGTGAACCGGTGTAGAACCATCCCATCGTGGGCCAGTAATTCTCTGGCACTTCCTCCACAGACAGCTCACTCCAAGTGTCATCACCGTAGGGCGAATAACTCACCTCCACCGCCTCGGGAATATAGCGGAACCAAGTGCCGAGATGTGATACTGGCGTGACAAAGTAGTTAAAGTCACCGGCACTGAGTTCAAGCGTTCCGTCGGCGGCTGTGGCGAAGCGGTCGGTGACATTCTCATCGCCATCTTTGAATTGCAGCATGGTCACCAAGGGTGGGTTCTGATCCTCGGCTCCGGCGGTATAATGCAACTGCGCCTTGTTTGACCCGGCCATGTCATCAATGAGTAGGCCTTCCTTGATGATGGTAGCATCCACGACACCGTTGAGAAGTTCGTCCACCGTGGTGTAGAATGAACCATCAGCTGAAAGAAGATCATTGCCGTCTAGTTTCATCTTGACATCTGCCATGTCGAATTTGAATTGTGATTTGGTCTCGCCATAGCGACCCCGATAAAGAAGGTCTAAGTACAAGACTCGAGTAGTATTTGTTCCACGAATATCCTCATATTGGTTCGGGTAAGCAACTAGAAATGGGCAGTTGTTTCCCAAGTTCTCTTTCTTCTTCTCAACAGGATAAGAGAATACGGGATGTGTTGGCCAAGAGGGGTATGTCTTGATGTCACGGCCGTACTCGTCCAATTCTTCGCTATATTCTGTACCAAAGGGGTAGAAGCCATTATTCGCAATGATGGCGTTGTTGTTCGATGCGGTCAATGTCGGGCCATACATGAGCACTTCGTAGTCTCCATTCAAAATAATAGGATAAATATAGGGTACAAATCCCACCTCACTGTCGTCGGGCGACGCGCTCAAGTAGATCTTATAGTTCTCACCGTCGGGTAAGGATTCGAAACAATTGCAACCAAACTGCCACCCATCGGCACCGAAATAATAAGCTGGAATGCGTTCCTCAACGTATAAGCCTTGATAATCTGTCGTCATGAACGGGTCCTCAAATAACTGGAACTTCGACGGGTCATTGCTCACGGTGATATCTCCCGAAGCGCCTCGAGTCTCGTAGGCCGAAGTGTATACATTGACCCCTTTGATGGCTGTTCGATAAGAATAAAATACCCAACGGTCGCTCACGTCGCTGACATAGAAATCGGCGTCATCCTCTCCACTGGCATCGATATAATCGGGGAACACAACGGTTTGGGCAAAGTTGTTAAATTTCTCATCTAGTGTGCCATAACCCTCACAGTAGAATTTACGATGGCAAATGACATCATCGGTATTCCCCTCCTCAAGAATCTTCACATTCCAATTCTCGTCAACACCATACAGACCCGTGTAGGCCGGCTCGCCATCGATGGTCATCGTCTGGAAATGGATGTGGTTCTTGGCCTCGCTGGCGGCAAAGTTCAGTTCCATGTCCTGGTCAATGGTCACCTGCTCGCGAATGACATACAAATCATTGCGTATCCACTCATTGTCGTTTGGATCCATCTTCTGAAAATTCACAACGATATCGTAGGTGCCTTCAGGAACATCCAGCGTATTGCTCCCATACTCCAAATCATAAACGTCTAGTGACCAGTTGTTGAATTTGCCATATTCAGGATGTAGGAATATAATATCACGAATCGATTGGCTCTGGGTATCGAAGTCAAGAACAAAATTGACTTGGTGGGTGGGTTTCCCATCCCAAGGCTTCGGCTTCGCTTTGTGTGCGGATGAGACTACAGGGTTGCTAGCAAGGCTGTTGAGTTGCGGTTCGGCTTGTAGGAACGGTTTAGCCGAAAGGGACTTGAGATTCGGTCTCCAGTGGAAGCCACCCTCGAGGACTTGTGGTCTCAATTCCTGAGGCAGTTGTGCCGTGGCGGCGAGCGCCCCCAGCAACATCATGCAGAGTAGTAGTTTGACTTTCATAATGTTTGGTTTTAAAAGGTGAATAAATGCTTTGAGAATAAATCTCGTACACATGACATTGAAACCACAAAGTTTTTTCTTCGTGCTCTCTGTGTTCTTTGTGTGAGATTAATCACGAATGCAAAGTTAGAGCTACTCTTCGCCCCGCGCCAAATTTTAGCCTACGAGAAGCATTCTATTTTATAAAACAGAAGAAAATCGCCCGAAAATAGGCGATTTTACTATGGCTTTCGGTAGGAAAAGACATAAGAACATCAATTATTTGTCCTCCTGCCCTATTGTCCTGGAGTCTCACCCATGTTGGTATGTTTTCTCACGCAGATTTTTAGACAGAAGAACATAAGGACATAGGATTTCAAGGATGATTTTTTGCCCTGTGGATAGGGGAGAGCGATAGACAAAGGACATAAGTACCCTTTTGTTCTTGGAACAAGACCTGTCCTCTTGTTCTTATGTCTTTATTTTCACGCGGATTTTTCATGCATGTGATATCCATCAATAGTCGGTCAGCAAAAAGAGCATGTATAGGGGCAGTGTGAGCAACACTCCCGAACGACCCACATTGTATTTGCCGACCTTGATGGCTTGGTTGACGTGATAGTGTTCGGGATGCTTCAGTACTGTTTGAAGCGACTTGGCATTACCTGTGGTGGCTTTGCACTCGACGGGGCAACATTCGCCACGATAACGAATCAAGAAGTCAAGTTCAAGGCCACCTTCTTTCTGAAAATAATATAGCGGTCTCCCCATTTTTGACAATATATCGGCTGCCAGATTCTCATAGATAGCACCTTTGTATCCCAGCATGTCTCCTTGCAAAACACTCCATGCGGTGCCTGGTTCTAGCATGCTTAACAGCAGCCCAATGTCGGCCATATAGACTTTAAAGCAATCTTGGATGGCATTACCGCTTAACGGTAGTTCGGTGATGGACGTGTTGTAGCATCTATGAATAATGCCGGCATCCTCAATCCATTGCAGACTGCCCAAATACTGACTGGCTCTTGCACCTTTCTGTATTGTCGAGTACTGGAATTTCTTGTTGGTCTTGGCCAATTGCTTGGGTATCGAGTCAAAACACTCGCGAATGCGCGATTTGTTGGACGGCAAAGCATACTTGAGCATATCGGCCTTGTAGTTGTCGACGATGCTGCTCTGCACAGCAAGCACGTCATTCATATTGTTGGTCTCATGAAAGACCGTTACCGCCTCTGGCATACCGCCCACCACAATGTATTGTCGCAGCAATTGATGCATCCGTTGGTCGATGGCATCACTCACAGGTGTTTCGTTTTCAAGGCATTGACGCAGATATTGGATATGCTGTTCGGTGATTGAACAGCTTTAAGTGTTTGAATGTTAGCGCTTTGCAAAATGAGTAACATTTTTCCGCACGAGTTTTTTCTAGTATATTACACTTTTCGTGGCGAGTTTGCGCTGCAAAATTACATTTTTCCAGGCATGTTTGCAAGTTTTCTAGGCTCAATTCGCCGATGCCGCGTTATTTTAGACAGAAGAACATAAGGACATAAGCACATAAGCACCCTTTTGTTCTTGGTAAAAGTTCTGTCCTTTTGTTCTTATGTCTTTTTTTCCGCAGATTATTAGACAGAAGGACGTAAGCACATGTGCCCTTTTGTTCTTGGTAAAAGTCCTGTCCTATTGTTCTTATGTCTTTCACGGAATAAGGCATGCTGATTGGGCTGATCTCTTCAGATGGTCTGATCTTGATGATTCAAAACATCTTGAACAACTCCAATCAACTTTCAATTGGAGGCTAATCGTTGCTGACAGGTTAAGGGTACTTCAAAATGAAATGCCTTGACTCATTTGATATATTCAATATAGTTTTCTGGACTTACAACCGTGAAGGTGGCATGAGGGTATGCTGAAGAGAAAGCCTTGGGTACTTTTGGCGTTTTCTTGCCCCACTTGAACTCGTAAGCATCCATCCTGCCATCACATTCAGTAATCAGGTCTATCTCTTGCTGGTCGTATGTGCGCCAGAAATAATGGGATGCGTGCCCCACTGAATGATAGTTTTTCTTTAGCATCTCAGATATCATGTAATTTTCCCATAATACTCCAGCATCATTTCGTGCGTTCAGAGGCCTAAAATCACCGATCACAGCATTTCGCACCCCGTTGTCCAGGAAATACCATTTGCCCGCTTTTGATACTTCTTTGCGCAGATTTCGTGAGAATGCTCCCAGGCGATTAATGATGAACACTTGGCTAAGCAGAGTCATGTATTTCTCAACTGTATCACGGCTTAAGCCCAGTTGCTGTCCCAACTCTTCGTAAGAGACTTCACTGCCCACTTGAAATGCCACTAGTTGCAGCAATCTCAGCATTTTGGCAGAGTTCCTCAATCCATCAATTGACAGGATGTCTTTCAGCAAATAAGCGTTGACCAGGTCACGCAGGTATTCTGCGCGCTCATCATGTCGTTCAAAACCAACAACCTCGGGATAGGAGCCATAGATAAGTCGCGACTCAAGGTTGCCACGAGTATCAAAGGGTGTCTCATATTGTTGAATCTCGGTTTGTGACAATGGAGCCAATGTCAGTAGGCTAGATCGACCGACCAATGGGAAGCCCGCCCGATTATTTAATTCAAATGACGAGGATCCTGTAGCGAGTACACTAATGCCATCAATTTCATCGATTATGAGTTTAATGACATGCCCTATGTCAGGAATATTTTGTGCTTCATCGATAATCAATAAGTCTAAACCTGAAAATAGTTGTCGATAATTGGCTACTGTACGACTGGAGAGCATTGTCTGGACATCAAAATCCTCACCATTGAGCATTTGCACCGTGCCAGCAAAACCCGAAGCAACTGCTTTGCAAAGCATGGTTTTGCCCACACGCCTTGTTCCATAAAGAAGTATGGCCTTATTGGGGCGTAAGCGGTTCTCTACCTCGGACTGTAATGTTCGCTTGATAATATTCATTGTTGCCTAATTGGATTTTTTGCGAGGCAAAGATAGTGAAAAATCCGATTATAACCAAGAAATTTCTAGAAAATTTACGATTATATTCTGAAATTTTACGTAAAATTTCAGAATACCCATCAATGCACTGCATTCTTCTCTCACGCCGATGCCGCGGATTATTAGACAGAAGTACATAAGGACATGGGATTTCAAGGATGATTTTTGCCCTGTGGATAGGGGAGAGCGGTAGACAAAGTACATAAGTACCCTTTTGTTCTTGGAACAAGACCTGTCCTCTTGTTCTTATGTCTTTATTTTTCACGTGGATTATTAGACAGAAGAACATAAGGACATGGGATTTCAAGGATGGTTTCTTGCCCTGTGGATAGGGGAGAGCGGTAGACAAAGGACATAAGTGCCCTTTTGTTCTTGGAGCAAGATCTGTCCTCTTGTTCTTATGTCTTTTTCTTTGGACCAAATCAATCGGGGGAATCGGCGGGAGGTTGTGTGGCACGTTGCTTGCGGTAGGCATTGGGGGTGAGGCCAGTGAACTTCTTGAAGTTGGTGACAAAGTTGGGGTAGGAACCGAACCCAACGCTCTGGGCGATGGCCTGGACTGTGTATTGGCCATAGTGCTCGGGGTCGTTGATGCGGCGGCACGCCTCACGTATGCGGTACTCATTGACGATGTTGGGGAACGACTGGTGGTAATGCCCGTTGAGTGCTTGCGACACATAGTTCTTCGACGTGGCATCGACCAGTTCGGTCAGCCGTTCGAGCGAGAAGTCGTTGTCATAGATTTCCTCGCTGGTCTCCATGACGTAGAGGATGCGGTGCAGCAAGTCGCTCTGTTCGCCCTCTTCGACTTGATGCGACTGATACTTGGTTGTTTGCTGTTGCTCAATGATTTGCTGCCGTCGCTCCTCTTCAGCAGCCAACAGGGCCAAGTTGTTCTCATAGAGTTTGCGGTTCTTCTCCTGTTCCTGCTTGTATTTGCGCCACAGCAGATAGAGGAAGGCCAACACAACTAGCACCAGTGCAGCTATGCTCCACGCAATAATCTTAGTGATGCGCTGCCGTGTATTCAACTCTTGCACTTCGGCGTTGATCTCGTCAATCTGGAATAGGAACTCGGCCTGCCTGGCATCCATCAACTTGTTCTGGTTGAGCATGATGTCTTTCTCGCGCAAGGCAAGCAACTCGTAGTGGTCGCCAGTAACTGAATCTCGAGCAATCTCATGATAATAATTGGCCAGTGCCTGATAGGCAACGCGTTGCAGCTCATGATTGCCAGCCGTCTCACTTTGTTGGGCTACATCATCAAGGATGTCCAGCATTTCTTGGTATCGGTGCATCTCGAACAATAATCTGCACATGTCATTCAAGATGCCATAGGTAAAGCGTTCTTGGCTTTTCTTGTTTTTATCCGTGCTACAAACATGGTTCAGCACTTGGTTATAGAGCGACAATGCAGTCTCGTAGTTGCCTCGGTTCATCTCTTGTGCTGCTTTGCAGTAATCATAAACCCATTGAAACCGCTTCATGCTGTCGGGCAATTGATAATTCAGGAACTGACTGATGTCGTTGAGCAGGATTTCATTATTGAGCTCGGCAGATGCTATGTGGGCAATGTTACTCGCTGAAATGATGACACCCATGGGGTCATTGGCCGCAAGAGTGGCCTCGAATGCGTGATGGTGAAGATTAATCGTGTAGTCCGAAACTGTGCCGTCGCCTTTGGTGCCATCATCTATCACGTGGACAATACACAAATTGATGTATGTGGCACCAAGCAGTTTCGGGATGTCAAATTCCTCGGCAATCTTTTTGGCCTTCAATAGATACCGGTTGGCTTTCTCGTAATCTACAAGGAAATAGGTGTGCATGACCCCTAACTCGTTCAGCGCGACCCCTATCCGTCTAAACTCTTCTTTGTCACTCTTGGGCGTGGTATAATATCGGTTTACTACGATGGTATAACACACGAGAGCACTGTCGAGATTGTTATCGTCAAAATATCGACGTCCCATGTCACTCAGTTTCTTGGTGGGCAAGTCTTTCCAGATGTCGTAGTTCTTGAGCCGTCCCGTGCCGTCGGCTGTCGCCCCCAGCCATGGCACGAGCAGCAACATTATGACCGTTATGTGTCTAAAAGCATGTTTCATTTCTCAAATGGTTTCAGTATGACCCATTTCCCGCTCTTGCGACCACCCTCACGAGTTAAGAATCCTTTTTCATAGAGAGATGCGAGTTCTCTCATAAGGGTTCTTTGTGAAAGCCCTGTCTTTTGTGTCAAAATGCTACTTGTTATAGTATCATTATGGTTGATCAATTCAAGTATAATCTCTTGACGTTCAGATATTTCTTTTATGCCATCTTTTGTGCCATCTTTTATGCCACCAGTAGGTAAGGGTAGTATGAGTTCCACTTCATCCACCTCAATCTTGTTTCTTAACTCAGGTTTTCCCCAATTGGTGTCTTCCCATGCGTCGACAATCATGGGAAACCCTGATCCGACATTCTCGCCATAGCCAATCATGCGAAGCATGTTCTGTATTCTTGGATTGCGAGCCTTGGAAATACCTCCTTGATAAATCTGTTCGATGGGAAGTTTCAACAACCCAGGATTGCGAAAACAAAGACAATCATCATGTTTTTCAATTCGTAGTACTCCTGCATCCATCATTAGGTCGGCATGTATGATGGAATTAGTAAAAGCCTCACGAACAGCCTTGTGTTGAGGTGTGTCATCGACACGCTGCAATCCCTCCATGCGGAACGGCCTGGGGAGGTCAAAAGTCATTTTAGGCAACACAATGCTGAAAAACTGGTACAAATTGTTTTCCCAACGACCGTCATAAGTCAAGCGATCGCTGTAACGTTCTTCGCCGATGAGATTACAAAAGTTGATATAGTCCATTCGGAAGTTGTCGAAACGTTCCCTCACAGGCAATCCTTTGCCGAACATCATGAGGCCTGCTACTGACAAGCCTTCTCTGCCATTCTCGCGGTCAACGATAAATCCGCCAAGGTTGCGAAGAAACGATTTGTCATCCACCTCATTCCACACATGGCCATCGTTCCAAAAGCGGAATAGGGTGCGATAACGATGCAGAGAGTCAAGGTCAATATCGTCCATGCCATAATGCTCAAGAATGATGCCATCGTTCCCGTCCTCAAATGAGTCACGAATCATGGCTCTCACCTGTCGTTCAGAACAGCGAAAGTCTCCTTCATGATTCCTACGGTAAGTACCCTTGTAGACATTCTCATTTAAATAGATGGGTTTCAGTTGCCAGTCGGCTTGCGGCACATGAATGCACACTATCTGTATACCATCCACATTCACAATCTCAACATCACTTTCTGTGAGTATGTTCTCGCTGACTTTTGCGCTATGGAGTGTGTTCCAGAAGTCGATGACAATCTTGTTCGCATCATCGACTCCTGTTAAATGGAAACGCTTCCGTACGTCTTTCTCACTGCGGTTTTCATCGACACCTAGCAATAAATAGCCACCCATCGTATTGGCAAATGCCGAATAGGTTTCCCATACAGACTTCGGTACTTCGGCCTTAGCCCGTTTGCATTCCAGCGACACCTGCTCGCCATTCGCCAGCAGATTGAATATGTCTTGTATGGTCATACGTTATCTGTGTTTTATTTCTGCAACCAATGGCAGTTGCTTGATATTCACACGCACAGCGTGGCTAAGTTGGATTGCAAAACATGCGCAATGAGTAACCTGCCGGAGGGGTTTTAGCGGCGGCGCTTGTTGCTGCTGCGTGACTTGCCGCTGCGGCCGCGCTTGGTGCCACGCTTGCCTCCGCCCTCGACGACATCGCGGCGGGTCGAGTTGCCGCGATGACCGCGCTTCTGGCGGCGCGAGGCACTGCCGCCCTCGTGCTCGGCACGACGCTTGTCGTCGCGCGACATGCGGGCCAGTACGCCGGCATTCTGCTCGGTGATGGGCTCGCGGTCGATGCGGTGTGTGCCGGCGGGATGCTTGTCGTCGACCACGACAAAGTCGAGCTGCTTGGTGATGAGATTGGCACGTGCCACCTGGATGGTGATGGGGTCGCCCAGCTGGAATGCCTTGCGGCTGCGGCGGCCGCGCACCAGATAGTTGCGCTCGTCGTACTCATAGAAGTCATCGTCCAGGTCGCGGATGGGCACCATGCCCTCGCAGTGCGTCTCGTCGACCTCGACGTAGATGCCCCACTCGGTCACACCCGAGATGTGGCCGGCGAAGACTTCGCCCAGACGGTCGCCCATAAACTCGACGGCCTTGTACTTGATAGAGGCTCGCTCGGCCTGAGCCGCCAGGGCCTCCTGGCTGCTGCAGTGCTGGCACTCCTGCTCGAGCTGCTCCAGATTGGCGCTGCGGCTGCCCTTGACAGCATAGCGGTCGAGCAGGCGGTGCACCATCATGTCGGGATAGCGGCGAATGGGCGAGGTGAAGTGGGTGTAGTAGTCAAATGCCAGGCCATAATGCCCGATGTTGGTGGCCGAGTAGACGGCCTTGGCCATCGAGCGGATGGCCAGGATGGCCAGCAACTGCTCCTCGGGCTGGCCGGCGGCCTTCTCGAGCATGCGGTTGATGCTCTTGTTGATGTCACGGGCACTGCCTGTGGTCTTGATCTTATAGCCAAAGTGGGCGGCCACCTCGGCCAGGTTGCCCAGCTTCTCGGCATCGGGCGACTCGTGCACACGGTAGACAAATGCCTTGGCCTTCTTGCTGGGCGGCACTTTGCCGATGTGGGCGGCGACGGTGCGGTTGGCCAGCAGCATGAACTCCTCGATGAGCTGGTTGGCCTCGAGCGACACATGTGGCACCACAGCGATGGGGTGGCCCTGCTCGTCGATGTCAAACTTCAGTTCCTCGCGGTTGAACGCCACCGAGCCGCCCTCGTCGAAGCGGCGTGCCCTGAGCTTCTGTGCCAGATCGTTGAGCGTCAGTATCTCGTCCTTGAGGTCGCCCTGGCCGGTCTCGATGATGCGCTGCGCCTCGTCGTAGTCAAAGCGGCGGTTGCTGCGGATGACCGTGTGGCAGATGTCGTATTTCTTGACCTTGGCATCGGGGGTCATCTCGAAGATGACCGAGTGGGTGAGCTTATCCTCGTCGGCACGCAGCGAGCAGATGTCGTTGCACAGCCGCTCGGGCAGCATCGGGATGGTGCGGTCCACCAGATAGACCGACGTGGCACGCTCGCGGGCCTCGCGGTCGATGACGGTGTTGGGGGTGACATAGTGGGTCACATCGGCGATGTGTACGCCAATCTCCCAGTTGCCATTCTCGAGCTTCTCAATCGACAGGGCGTCGTCGAAGTCCTTGGCATCGGCGGGGTCGATGGTGAACGTGGTCACCCCGCGCATGTCGCGGCGGCGAGCTACCTCGTCGTCGGTGATGCCCGGCTCCAGTCGGTTGGCCGCGCGTTCGACGTTTTCGGGATACTTGTAGGGCAACCCAAATTCGGCCAGAATGGCATGAATCTCGGCATTGTTCTCGCCGGCGCGTCCCAGCACGTCGACCACCTCGCCGATGGGGCTGTTGGCGTCTTGTGGCCACTCGATGATGCGTGCCACCACCTTGTCACCCGTCTGCCCACCCTCGAGCTTGTCGAGCGGGATGAAGATGTCAGTGGCCAGAAACTTGCTGTCCACCACCAGATGGGCAAAGTATTTCTTGACTTGCAGTGTGCCGGTGAACACTTGCTCGTTGCGCTCCAGGATTTGGATGACCTCGGCCTCAGGTTCCAGGCCCATGCGTGCCGCGCTGATGTGCACGCGCACGCGGTCGCCGTGCAGGGCGTGCATCGAGTTGCGCTCGGCCACCATGATGGGTTTGCCATCGGCGGCACCGATGTCCACGCTGTTCTTGCCGTTGCTGCGGCGGATGAATGTGCCCTCGGCCACCATCGAGCGTCCGGCGGCCTTGTAGCGTCCCATGCCCTCCTCGACGACAAAGCCGTCGACGGCCAGTTGTTCCAGAATCTCGACGATGATGGCGCGCTGCTTGGGGGTCTTGGCACCCACGGCGGCACTCACTTGCTTGTAGTTGAATGCGGCACCCTCCTCCTCGTTGAAGAAGGCGATGACGCGGTCTTGATATTCACGCAGCTCTTGCTTGAGCGATTTCAGTTTATTCTTTTTTGCCATAGTTGATGCGATAGTTTTTCAAATGAATTTTCAAAATTAGCACTTTTGCGCCATATAACCGCAAAAAAACGCCCACTTTTGTTCAAAATCCAAAATTTTTAACTACCTTTGGCAAAAATTACTGCATTATGAAAACTGTTAAAATGATTCTATGGACGGTCGTGGCCATGATGGCTGTGGGCTGCCAAGCCAATGAGAACAAGGTTGCGGCAAGTGCCGCCCAGAGTGTGCCATCGCCTGCACCCACCAGTCAGACGGCCATTCGTCAACGTGTCGAGCAGATGATGCAGGTCGAGTATGAACACTACGACCAGATTCTCTCGACGGGCCTGCAAAAGGCTCTGGACCATGCTTATAGCATCTACAATATCAGCGAGAACGACACATACGTGGGCTTTGCGTGGAATGCCAATGTGTTGGACGTGTGCGGCGACAAGGAGCCGGAGGTGAAGATTGGCGACATCAAGGTGGTCGATGACAACCATGCCAAGGTTGATATGCGTTATCTTGACAAGCCGTGCTACGACATTCTATATGTGCTCTACTTGGTGTGGGAGAATGACAACTGGATGATTGATGATGTCGAATATCCCGACACGGAAGAGGAAGGCTGGGGCAATCTGCTCAGTCAGTGTAACACCTACTATAATATGATGGTCGAGGCCTACAAGACCGATCCCGCCCAAGACATCCTTGAGAACATGCTCTCGATGGAGCCCAGCGAGGAGAACTACACCGACCCGGGTACCATCTACTACAATAACCCCAAAGAGGTGCAGCACCTCATCGACCAGATGAGCAAAAGCCTCGAGTTGTTCAAGAAGAATCCGGGCTACAAGCCTGCCATGGGCAAGCAGATCAACGACATGATTGCCCGCATCCGCAAGCACCTCTGATTTAATTCATAATTCACAATTTATAATGGGCTCCGCCATCGGCGGAGCCCATTATGAATTATGAATTATAAATTACAAGGGGTCTTTGAGCGGGTGGTACTGGACAAACGCCTCGATGGCCTCGTAGCTGGCCAGGCCCAGGCGGCTGTAGGTGTCGGCCAGGGCGCGGTTGCGGTCGATGGATTGCTCCCAGCTGAGCTTGTCGTCGTCATCGCTCTCGCGGATGGGTGCGTCATGGATTTGCGACTGATGCTTGAGGATGGCGTCGCGCTTGACGCGGAACTCCTCAGGACTCATGGGCACAGCCATCTCCACCTGATCCACGTCCCATTGTCCCCACTGACCGCGATAGAGCCACACCCAGCAGGCGTCGGTCCATGGCTCATGCTTGAGTTGCTCGATGGCCATGAGCACTGCGTCGGCAGCAGGTACATGGGTGCCGTATGGGTCACTCAAACCATCGGCGACAAAGATCTGGTGAGGCTTGATGCGTTCAATCAGCTCGCGTGCGATGGCCACGTCCTGGTCGGTGACGCGACCGTTTCCGAATGGCTCTCTGGTGAAGAACGGCATGTTCAGCTCATAGATTTGCTCGGGTTTGACTCCCAGATAAGAGCACGACATGATGCCCTCGCAGGCAAAGATTTGCCCCTTGAGATATCGCACGTCAGCCGAGTCGGCATCGCCTGGTGCCTTGTCGACGATGGCTTGGCGGATGCGAGAAGTCAGGTCGGTCTGCGCATTGTCGCTCATGCCGTAGTGGCATGCTACCTTCTCGCTCAGCATTATGGTGCGCAACAGGTCTTCGTCGGCCACGGCCACATCGCCGCAGGTCTCAAAGGCGATGTGCACATCGTGGCCCTGCTGCACCAGGCGGCGCACCGTGCCGCCCATCGACACCACGGCATCGTCGGGGTGAGGGCTGAACACAAGCACACGCTTGGGGTAGGGGGCGGCACGCTCGGGGCGGTGAGTGTCATCGGCATTGGGCTTGCCTCCGGGCCAGCCGGTGATGGTGTGCTGCATGACGTTGAAAATCTTGATGTTCACCTCGTAGGCCGAGCCATAGATGGCCACCAGCTCGCTCAGACCATTGTCGTTGTAGTCCTTGTTGGTGAGTTTGAGGATGGGCTTGCCGGTCTGCTGGCACAGCCACACGATGGCGCGGCGGATGAGGTAGTCGGTCCATTCACACGAGGTCACACGCCACGGATAGTTGATGCGCGTCAGCCTTGTCGCCGCCTCAAGGTCAGCGACAATCTCGGCACTGTGGTGCAGCTGCAAGAAGCTGGCCGGTGCCTGGTCGGTCATGCGTCCCTCGACGGTGGCATGCAGTGCCGGTGCGCTGTCTTCGCCCCAGGCCACAGCGATGATGTGCCGTGCAGCCAGAAGGTTGTTCAAGCCCAAGGTGACGGCGGTGCGCGGGGCATGCTCGCGCTGGAAGGCTTCGGCCACACGCACACGCGAGTCGTCGCTCAGCATCATCAGGCGGCAGGTCGAGTTGCTGGGCGACCCGGGCTCGTTGAATGCCAGCGAGGCGACCTTGGTGAGCTCGCACACCACCAGGTCTAGTCCGCCATATTCGCTGATCTCGGCCTCGTAGGCCTTGCACAGCTGGTGCACATTCTCCTGTGTGGCCTGCTGGCTGAAGGTGTGGATGTTGGAGGGGTCGATGTCCACCTTGTTGAACAAGTGCCGCTTGAGCCTGACAAACGTGCTCTGCTCATCGCCCTTGACCACTCCGAAGCCCAGTTCGCTGATGTTGAAGGCGATGACGTTGGCAAGGCTCACCTTGTCGGCAAAATATAGCTTGACGATTTCGTCATAGACCTTGAGTGCGCACTTGCCGGCACCAAGTCCGATGACGCATTGCCCCTTCTGCTGCACGCACTCTTCGATGAGTTGAGCCATGCGCAATGCGGCTTGCGCGGCACCTTCGTCGCTGTTCTCGACGATGCGGGTGCCCACTTTCTCAAACCGTGTGAGTGAGGCTAACTCCAGCTCGCTCTCGGGCTGGTAATACCGCCGTGACACCTGGTCCAGACGGATGTGTGAGCTGAGTTCTGTCTTCATTTTTTCAGTCTATTTTTTCCCTAAATGTTTATCCTTAACTTTCTAAAGCAGTGGTGTCGTGATGTAGTAAATTAGTAGTGTTGTAAAGTAGCGAAGCCGTTACATGGTCATTTTTAATTCATAATTCATAATTTATAATTGTGGATTGAGCATTGTGGATTGAGCATTGGCTGGAGGTGGGTTGGGTAACGGCTTCACTACCCCACTACTTCACTACTTTTAATATGCTGTTTTATTTGGTCATAGATGAGTTGAGTGGCCCCCAGGTGGCTCTGGATGTAGTGTTCGGCTATCGAGCCAGCACGGCGCAGCTCGTCGGTGTCGCTGAGCAGGCGGTCCATCACCGAACGGAACTCATCGGCTGTGCTCACGGCGAAGCCGCCGCCGCAGGCTATCAGGTCCTTGGCCTCGCTGAACTTGTGGTAGTTGGGACCGAAAATCACGGGCATGCCATAGACTGCTGCCTCGTTGATGTTGTGGATGCCGGCACCGAAACCGCCGCCCACCATCGCAATCTGCCCATAGCGGTAGAGCGATGACAACAGCCCGAAACTGTCGATGATGATGCAGTCGAGTTGCGACGATGTCGCGGGCAGGGCCTGACTGAACAGGCCGGTAGGACGCTTGATGCGCGACATGATGGCCAGCAGACGCTCGCGGTCAAACTCATGGGGGGCAATGATGAGTTTCATGCCGGGGTGAGTGTTGAAGTAGGGAATCATCAAGTCCTCGTCGGGTTCCCACGAGCTGCCCATGACTACTGTCAAGCGGGCTGTGGACACAAAACGCTCGATGGTAGGGAATTGCTTGGTCTGCTCGCGCACATGAGCCACGCGGTCAAAGCGGGTGTCGCCGCTCACCTCCACCTGATGGATGCCGATGCCCTGAAGCAGTTGGCGCGACTCCTCGTTCTGGACGAACAGCTTGTCAAAGTGGCTCAGAATCTTGCGCATCTTGCCGCCCCAAGGCTTGAAAAACACTTGGCTGGGACGGAAGATGGCCGAAATGCTGTAGGTCGGGATGCCGCGGCGGTCCAGCTCATGCAGGTAGTTGCCCCAGAACTCATACTTGACAAAGATGGCCATCGACGGCTTGACCAGGTCGAGAAACGTCTTGACATTGCCAGGCAGGTCAAACGGCAGGTAGCACACGGCATCCACTTGGTTGTAGTTCTTGCGCACCTCGTAGCCCGAGGGAGAGAAGAACGACAACAGGATGCGGGCATTGGGGTGGTCGCGCCGAATCATCTCGATGAGCGGACGGCCCTGCTCGAACTCGCCCAGCGACGAGGCGTGTATCCAGATGTAGCCTCCGGCGGGATGCAGGTGCTCGCGCAGGTAGGAGAATGTGCGAGACTGGCCCTCAAGCAGCAGACGCGCTTTCCGGTTCTTGACCGAGGCCAGGCGCACTGCCAGTTTATATGCCGAGATTCCTATGTTGTAGAGCGGGTCCATGTTGTCTGTGGTCTAGAAAATAGGGTTAATCGGGCGAGTGCCCTTGTTGATGTGGCGGCCTGTGCCACCGATGTTGAAGCGGCAGCTCAGTTGCTGCCAGAAGCCGGTGATGCGGTCGGTGGCATGGAACGTGAGAACAGCACTGACATCCACCTTGTCGTTGCTGAACAGGTGGCCTCGCACGTCGGTGCGGCTGTAGAAGCGGCTGCGGTAGTAGGGGTCGCCAAGGTTCAACTCGCTCCCAAACTGGTCGTACAGTGGGAACAAGTCCTTGCCGGCGGTGATACTCTCGGTCACGTCGAGCCAGCGCCAGCGGGCCGCCAGGTTGCCAACAAAGGCGGCAGGTGTGTGCCAGCGGTGTTCGGCGCGGCAGCGCTGCAGCTGCACGATGGCACCGGCCTCGGCTAGGCAGGACACGTTGCGGATGTCGAATGCCACACCCAGCATCGGGTTGATGGTGGCATCGTCATTCACGCCTTCACCTTCGGGCGCGTCTTTGCGCTTGGCCAGGTGGTTGTACTGGATGTGACCCAGCACATACAGTGGCGACCGACCCAGCCCGGCACGACCGCTCAGCACCGCGTTGAAGGCCTCGCGACGCGTGCGGCTCTGCATTTGTCGCCAGTCAACCACAGCCTGAACCCATTGCGTGTCATGGCCCCACTGCACCATCGCACCACGGATGTGTGGGGTGCAGTAGTTCAGCGAGTCGCTCCACAGGTAGCGAGGCAGGGGGTGGGCTAAGTGCCGCGGAAACTCACCCAGCGTGAACTGCCACTGCAGGTGACGGCCCTGGTAGTAGAGTGTGGGCAGCACCTTGTAGCCGTCCAGGCCGTTGTTCAGCGGCTGATACCACGCCACACCGCCCATCAGGCGGTGGGTGTTGCCCTTGCTGTCGGCAAATTGCACACCCAGCTCCGGCTCCAGGCGGGTGAACAAGAATGTCTGGTCGGGGCGCATCTCGTCGCCACCCTCCCGGTTGGCAAACACTGCGTTGAAGTCCACATCCCACACCAGCTCCTGTCCATATAATGAACCGGTAATAGTGAAAACTATCAGAAAGATAGATAGCTTTATATAATTCTCAATTCTCAATTTTCAATTCTCGATTAAGCGGATGTTTTCGATGCCGGCCTCGATGCGGGCGATGGTCTCGTCCTTGCCCAGCAGCTCGCTGATGTCGAACATGTGTGGTCCCTTGCACTCGCCCACCACCGTCAGCCGGAAGGCGTTCATCACATTGCCCAGGTGATAGTCGTGCTCCTTGATCCAGCCGAGCACAATCTCCTCGCTGTTGTGGCTCGTGAAGTCGTCGATGCCGCGCAGCACCTCGATGAGCGCACGCAGGATGTCGGGGGTCTCGGGTTTCCAGCGCTTGCGGATGTCCTTCTCGGCATACTCCTTGGGGCGGACAAAGAAGAAGCGTGCCTGCTCCCAAAGCTCGCCCACAAAGTTGACGCGGCTCTTGACCAGGCCCACGGCATGGGCGATGTACTGGTCGCTGAACTGCGACGGGTCGACGTGCTGGGCCAGCACGGGCTTGAACACCTGGGCCAGCTCGTCATCGGCCATGTTCATCAGATACTCGTGGTTGAACCACTTGCCTTTCTCGAAGTCAAACTTGGCACCCTTCTTCGAGCAGTGGTCAAACGAGAACTCCTTGATTAGCTCGTCCATGCTGAAGAGCTCGCGGTCATCGCCGGGGTTCCAGCCCAGCAGGGCCAGGAAGTTGACCACGGCTTGAGGCAGATAGCCGCGCTCGCGGTAGCCGCTGCTGATGTCGCCGCTCGTGGGGTCGTGCCACTCGAGCGGGAACACGGGGAAGCCCAGACGGTCGCCGTCGCGCTTGCTCAGCTTGCCCTTGCCATCGGGCTTGAGCAGCAACGGCAAGTGCACAAACTGCGGCATCGTGTCGGCCCAGCCCAGGGCCTCATAGAGCAGCACATGCAGCGGCGCGCTGGGCAGCCACTCCTCGCCGCGGATGACGTGTGACACCTCCATCAGGTGGTCATCCACGATGTTGGCCAGGTGATAGGTGGGCAGGTCATCGGCGCTCTTATACAGTACCTTGTCGTCCAGAATGCTCGAGTTGATGGTCACCATGCCGCGAATCAGGTCGTTGACCACCACATCATGGTTAGGCTCAATCTTGAAGCGCACCACATGCTTCTCGCCGGCATCCAGCAGTCGCTGTACCTCGTCGGCAGGCAGACTGAGTGAGTTGCGCATCTGCAAGCGCGTCGATGCGTCATATTGGAAGTTGGCCACCTGCTGGCGCTTGGCCTCCAGCTCCTGCGGCGTGTCAAAGGCGATGTAGGCCTTGCCGTCGTCCAGCAGCTGCTTGACATAGCGGCGATAGATGTCGCGGCGCTCGCTCTGCTTGTAGGGGCCATAGTTGCCTCCCTCGCGCACGCCCTCGTCGATGCCGATGCCCAGCCATTGCAGGGCCTCGTTGATGTAGTCCTCGGCACCGGGCACAAATCGTGTCGAGTCGGTGTCCTCGATGCGCAAGATCATCGTGCCACCATGCTGGCGGGCATACAGGTAGTTATACAACGCGGTGCGCACACCACCGATGTGCAGCGGACCCGTGGGCGATGGTGCAAAGCGCACCCTGACTTTTCTTTCCATATTATTTTAAGAGTAAGCGATTTTCGATTAACAAACTGCAAAGTTAAGCATTTTCGGTGGTTTGCGGCGCATCATTCCCACGAAAAACTCACAATGGCGGATTGGGGACGGTTCTTTTTCGCCAAATGTTAATGAATTTCACATTTGACGAAAAAGAACCGTCCCCAATCCGCCAAACTCAGTCGAACAGGAGGGTGGAGATGGCTGAGAGCTGGTCGTGGGCGGTCTGGTCGACGCGGCACGGGGTGACGGCAATCCAGCCGTGCTCCAGGTTGTGGAGGTCGGTGCTGGGGTCGTCGGGGTGGTCCATCTCATAGCGGCCGGTCATCCAGTAGTAGTCGCGGCCGAAGGGGTCGACACGGTGGTCATACTCGTCGCGCCAGCAGCCCATGCCGGCTGTGGTGACCTTGATGCCACGAATCTCGCCCGCCGGCATGTTCACGTTGAGGCACACGTCGGACGGCAGGCCGTGTTCAAGCACGCGCTTGATGATTTGTCGCACCCAGGGCAGGGTGGGGGTGAAGTCGACATGGGTCTCATAGCGTCCGTAGCTGAATGCCACGCTGGTCACATGGTGGGCCGCGCCCTCAAACACCGCACCCATTGTGCCGCTGTACACAGTGTTCACACCGGTGTTCAGCCCATGGTTGATGCCCGACAGCAGCAGGTCGGGCCAACGGTCGGGCATCAGCTGGTCCAGGGCCATCTTCACGCAGTCGGTGGGCGTGCCGTCGACGAGCCACACCTGGTAGCCCGGCTCGTTGACTGTCTTGTAGGCGCGCAATGGTCGGGATATGGTGATGGCGCTGCCCATGCCGCTCTGGTGCTGCTGTGGTGCCACGACCACCACATCACCCATCTCGCGTGCAATGCCTATCAGGGCCTGGATGCCGTCGTAGTCATATCCATCGTCGTTGCTGATTAATATCAGCGGTCGTTTGGTGTCAATCATATCTGTACTATTTTCGGCAAAGTTAATGTTTTCTGCGCATATAATCGTGCAGTTTGCCAAAAAAGTTGTAATTTTGTGCGCCAGATGTCAAAGCTCATTGATTTTATCTGTGTGAAGTTTCACTTTATAACTCAATAATAATATGCGATTAATCATCCAACCGAATTATGACTTGGTGTCGGAGTGGGCCGCGCGCTTTGTGGCAAGCCGCATCAATGACGCCAAGCCTACGCCTGAACGCCCCTTTGTGCTGGGATGCCCTACTGGCAGCTCACCGCTGGGCATGTACAAGAAGCTGATTGAACTCAACCGTGCCGGTGAGGTCAGTTTCCAGAACGTGGTCACGTTCAACATGGACGAGTACTGCAATCTGCCCGAGGAACACCCCGAGAGCTATCATTCGTTCATGTGGAACAACTTCTTTAGCCACATCGACATCAAGCCCGAGAATGTCAATATTCTCAACGGCAATGCTGAGGACCTGGCGCAGGAGTGTGCCAATTATGAGGCACGCATCCAGGCTGCCGGAGGCATCGACCTGTTTATGGGCGGTGTGGGGCCTGACGGGCACATCGCGTTTAACGAGCCGGGATCGTCGCTGACTTCGCTCACGCGGCAGAAGACCCTGACCCAAGACACCATCATCGCCAATAGCAGATTCTTTGACAACGACATCGACAAGGTGCCCAAGACTGCCTTGACTGTGGGAGTAGGCACGGTGATGGCCGCACGCGAGGTGATGATCATTGTCAATGGCTACAAGAAGGCGCGCGCCTTGCAGCAGGCTGTCGAGGGTGGAGTGAGCCACATGTGCACGCTCAGCGCACTGCAGATGCACCGCCATGCCGTCATCATCGCTGACGAGGACGCCTGCATGGAGCTGAAGGTATCGACTTATCGCTACTTCAAGGACATCGAGCGCTGCAACCTCGACCCGGCATCGCTGATGTAGTCGAGAGACAACAAACAAGGATGCACAATGGGCTTCGCCATTAGGCGAAGCCCATTGTGCATTGTTGGCGTATGGACACAAAAAAAGCTGCTCGACTCTCAACGAGGGGAACAGCTTCAAACTCTTTTGTTGTGTTCAGAGTGTCGCGTCAGGATGCGCTAATTACTTAACGGCCTCCTCAACAGCAGCCTTAGTGCTGTCAGCGATCTCCTCAACGGCAGCCTTAGTGCTGTCGACAGCAGCGTTCACAGTGCTATCAACGGTAGCAGCTACGGTGTCAACCACCTCAGTTGCAGTGCTATCAACGGCCTCAGCAGTCTGCTCGGTAGTGCCGGTGCAAGAGAAGAGAGATACACTAAAAACAACAGCAAGTAATAAAACTAACTTTTTCATTTCTTTGTTTAAAATTAAAAATAAAACAATTAAATTATAATCAACTTAAATTTTGGACTCCGGATATCTCCGTCCGAAATCCGCTGCAAAATTATATCAAATTTTTAACATGCAAACTTTTTTTGCCCTTTTTTTTGTCTCGTCGTGTCGATTTTCGGGCAAAATTAGCCCAAAATGACAATATAAGAAGTTGGGAATCAGCTGTTTGGCAAGGTGTAGCAAGGTTTAATCGGTGATAGTTAAATATTGTTTACAGGGCAATGTGTAACTGTTTTGTAGCAAATTTCGGCACCGCTTAATCGCTTGCTGCCTGCCGCGTGGCCAGATGGGTGAAGGTGGCGTTCAGGAGGGCTGCTGTGGCATATACGATGGCGGCACTGGTGAGCAGATTGCCCAGACCCATGAGGGGAGCCACCACTGCGCCGACTATGAACCCGATAGCACCCAGCAGGGCACTGGCCGTGCCGGCCTGAGCACGGGCACTGTCCATGGCGTGCCCGCTGCTGCTGGTCAAGGTCACTCCCACAAAGAACAGCATCACGCTGATTACCACCTCGTAGGCCCAGAATGGCATGCCGCCCAGGAGCACCACTACCATTGCGGCACCGCTGGCCAGCAGACCGGCACTGGTGATGCGCATGCCGCGTTCGCCACTCCCCATGGCTGCGGCCGAACCGGCGCCAAGGGCGGTGAAGATGCCGTTCATGCCCAGTGCATAGCCGATGGCCTGGGGCGTGTAGCCATAGTGCGTGACCAGAAAGGGGGTCAGGGCTATGTTGCCGAACAGCACTGCCAGGGCGGCACCCTGATGCAGGATGGTGAAGATGCAACGGCGGTTGCGCAACACATTATTAAATAAGGACAGTGTGGCCACAATGTTGCTGTTGGCTCGACGCGACTCGGGCAGCGACTCGGGTACCCACGCGCAGGCCACACACAGCAGCAGGGCCACTGTCAGGGTGCCTGCCATCGGGCCTTGCCAGCCCATCGACTGGGTCAATGCGCCGCCTAGCATCGGAGTGATGATGGGGAACAGGCCGTTGAACACGTTGATGAATGCCAGGGTCTTGATCAGCGCGTTGCCCTGATTCATGTCGCTGGCCATCGACCGGGCGATGACTATGCCGCCACCGGCCGCCAGCCCCTGCAGCACACGCAGGGTCAGCAACACGGGCATGGATGGAGCTAACAGGCTGGCTAGGGAGGACAATGCCAGCAGCAGCATCGACAACACCAATGGGCGCCGCCGACCCAGACGGTCGGTCAACGGACCCACGATGACCTGCCCCAAGGCAAGTCCTAACAGGCCGGTGGTCAGACCCAGCTGGGCGGTGGTCGCTTCGATGCCGAATGCGTTCACCAGGTCGGGCATGGCGGGAGAGAACATGTTGTTGACCACTGATGCCAGGGCGGTGAGGGTGCCCAGCACCGACAGGAGATAGAGGCGTCTCATAGTTGGTTGCGTTTGAAGGTGAGCGGTGACTGGCCTGTAAGTTTGCGGAAAAACTTGCCCAGGCTCGACTGGTCGGCAAATGCAAACTCGGCGGCAAGCTCTTTCATCGACTTGCTGGTGTAGGTCAGCTCGCGCTTGATATAGTTCACCAGAATCGACGAGATGATTTCCTTGGCCTTGTGACCCGACTTGAGTTTGCAGATTTCGTTGAGGTACTTGGCTGTGATGCACAGTTTCTGGGCATAGAAGGCCACCTCATGCTCGCGCCGCACGTTGTCGTTAATCAGGTTGATGAAGTTGCGGAAGTAGGTGTCGGCCATCGAGTAACCGCCCTTGACGGGCGCCATGCTCGTGTGGGAGGGCTCGTTCTCGCCCAGGATGATGACAATGCTGCGGAAGATGCTGCGCGGAATCTCGTGACGGAACTTGCCCACGTCCATCGAGCCGTAGATGCGCAGACTGTCGAACAGGTTGAGCAGCAGCTGCCACCGCTTGGGGTCGTCGATGTGACGGATGGGCATGCTGAACAGCGACTGCAGCAACTCGGTCTCCACACCGACCACCGACTCCATCGCGAAACGGTCGTTCATCACCAGGGCCACCGCCTCAAAGTCGGGCGAGACTTCGACCAGACGCAGCTCCATGACGTGGGTGTAGCACAGACGACTGCCGGCACGGGCGCGAAGGCGCTCCATGTTCAGCTCCATCAGTGCATCGCCATGCGTGCACAGAAACACGATGGTGAACTTTTGCCGTTGCCGCTCGGTCTGGATGTCACGCGCGGTGATTGTGACGCAGCAGTAGCCGCGCTCCTGCATTTGTTGCTCAAATTCCATGCAATCTTCGGTTTTGGACTGCAAAGGTAGAGTTTTTTGGGCAATTTGGCAACATTTTTCGAATAATTGAACAAATACAACTATTCGGTGGAATATGACTTTCCACCGAATAGTATCACATTAGCTGACAGTCATGTGTAACTGTAAACTGTAAACTATTAACTGTTAACTATGTTAAACTCTTGTCGCAGGCGATCGACATAGTCGAGTTTCTCCCAGGTGAAAAGCTCGACCTCGATGGTGCGGTCGCCCTCATAGTCGCTGTGGAAGTGCTTGGTCACACGGCGAGGGTCGCGGCCCATGTGGCCGTAGGCGGCGGTCTCCTCATAGATGGGTTTGCGCAGACTCAGTCGCTGTTCGATGGCGGCGGGGCGCATGTCGAAGATGCTCTGCAGGCGCTCAGCTATCTCGGCGTCGCTCATGCCCACGTGCGATGTGCCGTAGGTGTTGACATAGAAGCTCACAGGCTCGGCTTTGCCGATGGCGTATGCCACCTGCACCAGCATCTGGCTGGCGATGCCGGACGCTACCGCATTCTTGGCGATATGGCGAGCGGCGTATGCTGCGCTGCGGTCCACCTTGCTCGGGTCCTTGCCACTGAAGGCTCCGCCACCATGGGCACCGTGGCCGCCGTAGGTGTCGACGATGATTTTGCGTCCGGTCAGGCCCGTGTCGCCGTGCGGCCCGCCGATGACAAATTTGCCTGTGGGGTTGACCAGCACGTTAAGCCGGTCGTCAAACAGGGCCTGAGTCTCCTTGGGCAACTGCTTGATGACGCGCGGCAGCAAGATGCCACGCACATCGTCCTCGATGCGCTGCAGCATCTGGCGGTCGGCCTCGAGCTGGGCTTGCGCACTCGAGTCGGTGGGACGGATAAACTCGTCGTGCTGGGTGCTCACCACGATGGTGTGGATGCGCAACGGACGATGGGTCTCGCTGTCATACTCCACGGTCACCTGGCTCTTGGCATCGGGGCGCAGGTAGCTCATCTGGCGGTTCTCGCGACGAATCTGTGCCAACTCATACATGATGAAGTGGGCCAGATACAGGGTCAGGGGCATGAACGATGTGGTCTCGTCGCAGGCATAGCCGAACATCATGCCCTGGTCGCCGGCTCCCTGCTCTTCGGGGGTGGCGCGCTCAACGCCACGGTTGATGTCGCCGCTCTGCTCGTGCAGGGCGCTGAACACGCCGCACGACGAGCCGTCAAACATCAGCTCGCTCCGGTTGTAGCCGATGCGGTTGATCACTCGCCGGGCGGTGGTCATCAGGTCGATGTAGGCTTGGCTCTTGACCTCGCCGGCTATCACCACCTGGCCCGTGGTGACAAGTGTCTCGCAAGCCACCTTCGACTCGGGGGCATAGGCCAAAAACTGGTCCAGGATGGCGTCGCTGATCTGGTCGGCAACCTTGTCGGGATGCCCCTCTGACACTGATTCGGATGTGAAAAGATAGTTCATTTTCCAACAATTTTTTGGTCGTTAATAAAAATAGTGGAAAATGCTAAAAGGTGGGAGAGGCCCGGATGGCCTCGCGATTTTAGCATTTTTTCAAGTGGTTGCAAGCAGCCAAATCTATCCACTGTGTTTTCATTTCGCCCGCAAAGGTACAACCTTTATTTCACTCCACCAAAAAGTGATACAATCGGGGACGGTTCTGTTTTGTATCATTTTCGCCGAAATGATACAAAACAGAACCGTCCCCGATTGTATCACTTCTGCTGGCTGGCGTGCCAGATGCGTTGTATGGTGGGGCGGCTGACGCCGATGATGCGTGCCAGATTCTGTTGACTGACGCCAGAGTCCAGGGCTGCCAGGATGATGCTGTTTCTTTGGCGCTTGGGCAGGTCTCTCACGTCGGTCAGGTTGTGGCCTTCAGGCAGCAGGTTGCTGATCAGGGCTTTGGCATGCTCGGTTTTTTCGGCTCTTTCCACGTCGATGGCCGTTACAAACTTTTCAATGTCCGGGTTTTGCAGCACCAGCTGTCTCAGTTCCTCCCATTCGATGTTGCCAAAGGGTACACTCTGCCGGCAGATGCCTGTCCCCGGTGGCAGTGGTTTCTCAAACTCGTGCCAGCTGCTCCATCTGTAGTGTCCTGGCAGGCGGACCATGCCTGCGGCAACGGGGTTGAAGTGGATGTAGCGCAACAGTGTCGCGAAATATTTGCTGTCGCCCACGGCCTCGCTCCTGAACCGGTCTTGAAACAGGTGGCCGGCGCGGTTGCGGCGTTGGTTGTAATATCTGACATACGACACACCGATGCGTTTCATTGTGCGCTCCAGGGTTTCGCCTTGCTCGCCCAGCAGCAAGTGCAGGTGGTTGGGCATCAAGCAATAGGCATAGATGTCGCAGCCTGGCTGTTGGGGTTCTCCGTTTTTCTGCGTCGGCGAGCTGATGACCGACAACAGGTGGGTCATCTTCATGTAGTCAACCTCGTCGTGGAAGATGGTGCTCTTGTTGATGCCACGCAACATCACGTGGTAGATGCCTGTCGGGCTTGGCTCTCTTGATCTTCGGGGCATAGTGGTGGGTACATTTTATTTGGTTTGACACCGCAAAGTTACTAAAAGATTCTGATGATACAATCGGGGACGGTTCTGTTTTGTATCATTTTCGCCAAAAATGATACAAAACAGAACCGTCCCCGATTGTATCACTTGCAGTTGCGCTGCTGATATTGCGAGGGGGTGATGCCGAAGGCGTTCTTGAAGGCGCGGCTAAAGTTGGGCGTGTCGTTGTAGCCGCACAGTGCGGCCACATCGTTGATGCTGAGCTCTCGCTGGTGGTCGAGCAGGTGGCGTGCGCGGCGCATGCGTATGTTCTGGATGAATGCCACCGGTTTCTGTCCCAGCAGGTGGTCAAGGCGTTGCCGCAGCTGGGCAACGGTGATGTTCATCTCGCTGGCGATGTTCTCGACGCTGGCTTGGCCGATGTGCACCAGGTGGTTGGTGACGGTGACCGCCTGCTCCAGGAATTGCTTGTCCTGGTCGCTGAGTTCGACGGGCTCGTCGGTCTGTTTGCCGCTTGCCAGTGCGTTGCTGTAGTGCACCTGCAACTTGTCGTACTTGGCCCGCAGCTCTTCGATGCTTGCGCTGAGCGACTGGTTGATGGCGGCCTGCTGGCGGTTGCGGCGGCGCATCACCCACCAGATGACCGCAGCCATGGCAATCAGGGCCAGTGCCACGGCGATGCCGATGGCGATGGCTCGCTGGCGTGCCTGACGTTCGGCATGGTTCTCGAGTTGCAGCCAGTCGTTGCCGAACTCGGCGTTGTATCGTGCCAGGCTCTCGGCCGAGGTGTTGTTGTAGATTGAGTCCTTGAGGTCGTTGAACCGGTTCAGCTCTTGCTTGGCGGCATCGGGGTCGCTCTCCCACAGCGACTCGTAGAGTCCGCGCCGTGCGTGCACCTCGTTGTAGGGGTCGCCCAACTGCGAGAAGATGTCGGCCGCCTTGCGGTAGTAGGGCACGGCTTCGGCCTCGCGGTGTTGCGAGAGCAGCGTCATTCCCAGCTTGTTGCAACTGATGCCCAGCGACTGCTTGTCGCCCACTTGCTCAAAGAATGGCACCACTTGTCGCAGCACCTGCTCGGCATCGGCATAGCGGTGCAGTCCAATCAGTGCCGAGGCCTTCTCGGCCAGACGCACCATCGCCTTGTCCTCGCGGCCCAGCCACTTCTCGATGTCGTAGGCTTTCTGGGCATAGTCCAGGGCCACCTGGTCATTGCCCTGCGCATGGTAGATTTCCGATGCCATGCCGTTGAGCACGGCCAGGCGCGGCTCATTGCCGCTCTTGCGTGCCAATTCCAACCCGCGCAGCACATATTTCTCAGCCTCCCGCGGCTGGTTGGCCCCCAGATAGATGGCGCTGAGGGTGTTGAGCGAAGAACTGATGCGGTCGATGTCGCCGCTGGCCTCGTCCAGCTTGTAGCACTGTAGGGCATATTCTGCGGCCTGGTCGTTGTCGCCCTGTCGGATGCAGTTGACGGCCAGCAGGTTCAGGCAGTCGGCCTCGATGCCGCGGTTGTTGCCAGCGTGGCACAGGGGCAAGGCGCGCCGCCCATAGTCCATCACCTTGTCATATTGTTGCTGAGCATAGTAGTACTCTGCCGCCCAGTACCACACCTGCTGGCGCAGGGTGTCGACCGGGGCATTGGCCGCCACGGTGACGGGCTCGTCGGTGATGCCTTGCTGCTGCAGCAGGGCAAAGTAGCGGTTGGCCACACCGGCACTCGGGCTCTTGTCAAACTGTGCCAGCAGCTCGTCGACCTGTCCTGCAGACACAGCCAGCGACAAGAGTGACAAAAATAATAAGCACAATTGCTTCATTTCTTCTCAACGATTTTTTCTAGAGCCAGCGTGGTGAGTTACAGCTTGAGGTCGTCCTCGTTCTTGGGTGCCGGGGGATAGTCGAGGGTGTAGTGCAGGCCGCGCGACTCCTTGCGCTCCATGGCCTGGCGCATCACCAGGTAGCCCACGTTGATGATGTTGCGCAACTCGCAGATGCGCCGGCTCACGGTGCTGGTCTTGAACAGCTTCTCGGTCTCCTCATAGAGGATGTCCAGGCGGTTCCAGGCGCGGTGCAGGCGCAGGTTGCTGCGCACGATGCCCACATAGTCGGCCATGATTTCGCCCACTTCTTTCTCGCTCTGGCTGATGAGCACCATCTCCTCGGGGTGCGTGGTGCCGGCATCGTTCCAGTCGGGGATGTCCTCGCGGAACTCATAGTGGTCGTGGTTGTCGATGGCGTGACGTGCGGCGGCCTCGGCATAGACCACCGCCTCGATGAGCGAGTTGCTGGCCAGGCGGTTGCCGCCGTGCAGTCCCGTGCATGAGCATTCGCCCACGGCATACAGCCGCTTGATGCTCGAGCAGGCGTTGAGGTCGACCTTGATGCCGCCGCACAGATAGTGGGCCGCCGGTACCACGGGGATGTAGTCCTTGGTGATGTCGACCCCAATCTCCAGGCAGTGCTTGTAGATGTTGGGGAAGTGGTGCTTGGTCTCCTCAGGGTCCTTGTGGGTGACATCGAGGTAGACGTGATCCTCGCCGCGCTGCTTCATCTCGCTGTCGATGGCGCGGGCCACCACGTCGCGCGGGGCCAGCGACAGGCGCGGGTCATACTTGTGCATAAACTCCTCGCCGCCCAGGTTGCGCAGCACGCCGCCATAGCCGCGCATGGCCTCGGTGATGAGGAAGGCCGGGCGGTCGCCGGGGTGATAGAGGGCAGTGGGGTGGAACTGGACGAACTCCATGTCCTTGACCGTGCCCTTGGCGCGATAGACCATGGCGATGCCGTCGCCCGTGGCGATGAGCGGGTTGGTGGTGGTGTGGTAGACGGCACCGATGCCACCGGTGGCCATGAGTGTGACACGCGACAGGAAGGTGTCGACACGGCCTGTCGCCTCGTCCAGCACGTATGCGCCATAGCACTCGATGTCGCGGGTGCGGCGCGTGACGATGCGTCCCAGGTGGTGCTGCGTCAGTATCTCGACGGCAAAGTGGTGCTCAAAGATGTCGATGTTCTTGTCGGCTTTGACGGCTTCGACCAGCGACGACTGTATCTCGTGCCCTGTGTTGTCGGCGTGGTGCAGGATGCGAAACTCGCTGTGTCCGCCCTCGCGGTGCAGGTCAAATTCGCCCTGTTCGTTTTTGTCAAAGTCCACGCCCCAGCCGATGAGGGCCTTGATCTGGTCGGGTGCCTCGGTGACCACCTTCTTGACGGCCTCGGGGTCGCTGAGCCAGTCGCCGGCCACCATGGTGTCGTGGATGTGCTTGTCGAAGTTGTCGACCAGCAGGTTGGTCACACTGGCCACGCCGCCCTGTGCCAGGTCGGTGTTGGCCTCGTCGAGCGAGGTCTTGCAGATGAGCGCTACGGTGCCGGTGCGGGCCACCTTGAGTGCGAAGCTCATCCCGGCCACGCCCGAGCCGATGATGAGGTAATCATAATGACGTTTCATTCTGTTTCTGTTATTGAGGCTAGAGGCTCTTGACATTCTAGAAAATCTTATCTAGACATTCTAGTAAGTCTAGCGGTTCTAGATGGATGATGTCGTGTCGGGTTCGGCGGTGGGCTCGGGGACGGGAGGATTGACCTCGAGCGAGTCCATGTCGAGCGAGTCGGTGGCCAGATACATCGAGTCGGGCTCGTAGTTCTGCGAGCAGTCTTGATACTGCGCCGGGTCGATGTATTGCTGTGGCGGGCCGAATCGGCCATGCAGGCCCTTGAAGGCCGGGTCGCTGAACACCAGCTGCATGAACGCGCCGCAGATGGGCAAGGCCGTCTTGCTGCCCTGGCCCAGTGCGCCCGTGCGGAAGTGAATCTGACGGTATTCGCCGCCCACCCATGCGCCGCACACGAGCTTGGGGCTCACGCACACAAACCATGCGTCGGCGTGGCGGTTGCTCGTGCCCGTCTTGCCGCCGAAGTCGGTGTCGTAGAGTGGCGAGGTCTTGTAGCCGTTGAATGCCATGGACGTGCCGCCGGCGTCGGTGCAGCCCGCCATGAGCATCTGCACCATGAGCCACGCGGCTCGGTAGCTGATGGCCTGGCGGTCATCGGGCCGTGCGCGGTAGATCTCGTTGCCGTTGCGGTCGATGATGTGGGTCACCATCACCGGCGAGTGGGCGCGGCCGTTGTTGACCACGGTGCAGTAGCCGTTGACCAGCTCCAGCAGGTTGACGTCGCTCGACCCCAGCGACAGGGCCGGGGTGACATCCAGGGGCGAGCGGATGCCCATGTCGCGGGCCGTCTGCGCCACCAGCGGCAGACCCACCTCGTTGCCCACACGCACCGCCACACTGTTGATGCTCTGGGCAAAGGCGGCACGCAGGGTCATGTCGGCCCCGCTGAAGCGGCCGTTGGCGTTGGTGGGCCGCCAGTGCTCCATCTCGCGCTTCTGCTCGTTGAACACCAGCGTGTCAATATAGGCGTCGCGGCGGCGCACGCAGGGCGTGAGCCCGTGTTCCATGGCCGTGGCATAGACAAAGAGCTTGAACGTGCTGCCTGGCTGGTGCATGGCGCTGACCTTGTCATACTTCCAGGTGTCGAAGTCCACATCGCCCACCCAGGCCTTGACATGGCCGTTGTGCGGGTCCATGGCGATGAAGCCCGTGTGCAGGAAGTGCAGCATATAGCGGATAGAGTCCATCGAACTCATCTCCATGTACAGACTGTCGTTGTCGTAGTCGAACAGATGCACCTGGTGCGGCAGGTTCATGTAGTAGTTGACCGAGTCCAGGTCGTTGGGATAGCGGGCCAGCAGCTTGCGGTAGACGTCGGTGTTGCGGGCCTTGTCCTCGACAAAGTTGGGGATGGGCTGCCCCTGGTCGTCCACCCAGCAGTCCTGGCTGCCCCAGTGCTGCTCGAAGTTGCGCTGCACGATGCGCATCTTCTCGCTCACGGCCTGCTCGGCATACTGCTGCATGCGCATGTCGATGGTGGTGTAGATCTTGAGCCCGTCGCGGTTCAGATCCATGCCGTGCTCGTCGCACCATGTGCTCAGTTCGGCGGCCACGGCCTGGCGGAAGTACATCGCCGGGCCGTCGTAGGCACTCTCGACCGAGTAGTTCAGCTCGATGGGCAGCGACCGCAGCGAGTCGCACTCGGCTTGGGTCAGGTGCCCCAGCCGGCGGGCGTTGTCCAGTACGGTGTTGCGCCGCCGCAGGCTGTTCTTGGGGTTGAGGCGTGGGTTGTAGGTGCTGGTGGCCTTGAGGATGCCCACCAGCACGGCGCACTCCTGGCGGTTGAGCTCGCGCGGCGACTTGTCGAAGTAGGTCTTGGCCGCCGTCTTGATGCCGTAGGCGTTGCTGCCGAAGTCGACAGTGTTGGCATACATTTCCAGTATCTGCTGCTTGCTGTACCACATCTCGAGCTTGGTGGCAGTGATCCACTCCTTGCTCTTCATGATGAGCATCTTCACGCCGGGGATGTAGCCCAGCAGGCCGGTCGAGTACTCGCGCGTGCGCAACATGTTCTTGACCAGCTGCTGCGACAGTGTGCTGGCACCGCGGGGCTTGCCGTGCAGCACCATGTCCTTGACGGCGGCGGCCAAGCCGCCGAAGTCGATGCCGTGGTGGCTGTAGAAGCGTTCGTCCTCGGTGTCAATCAGGATGGTGAAGAAGTCGGGCGTGATAGAGTCGTAGGGCACCGGCGTGCGGTTCTCATCGAAGTATTTGCCTATCTCGGTGCCGTCGGCGCTATAGATATAGCTGGCCACAGGCGTGTCGGGGTGCATGATGCGGTGGGTGCTGGGCGACTTGCCAAAGAGCCACAGGAAGTTGATGTCTACGGCTATCAGGTAGAGGATGAAGCACACCACCAGTGTGGCCAGGGCAACCAGTGTCTTGACCCACCAGGGACGGCCGCGGTACAGCCCTTTGTACCAGTTCTTGAACCGCCGCCAGCCGCTTCGCGTCAGGTGCCAGCCACGCACAAGCAGGTTGTCTTTCTTGTCTTTCTTCATAGTTAGTTGAGCTATATCACGGCAAAGGTAGTTATTAAATATGGTAAGACCACCAAAACAAGCGTAATATTCACTAAATTTCACAAATCGCCCCTTTCTTAAAAACCGCGAATGTGGCAGGGAATTTAAATAAACCGCGAATTACGCGAATGTGGCAGGGGATTAAATAAACCGCGAATTACGCGAATGTGGCAGAGGGATTAAAAGAACCGCGAATTACGCGAATGTGGCAGGGGATTAAATTAACCGCGAATTACGCGAATGTGGCAGGTTTTCATAAGAAAAAGCAGGGACATTCGCGTCATTCGCGGTTTTAAAAGAATCGTAGTGACATTCGCGTTATTCGCGGGTTGTTTTTGAAAAGCAGGGACATTCGCGTTATTCGCGGTTTTAAAAGAATCGCAGGGGCATTTGCGTTATTCGCGGTTTTAAAAGAATCGTAGTGACATTCGCGTCATTCGCGGTTTTAAAAGAATCGTAGTGACATTCGCGTTATTCGCGGTTTTAAAAGAATCGTAGTGACATTCGCGTCATTCGCGGTTTTAAAAGAATCGCAGGGACATTTGCGTCATTCGCGGTTTTAAAAGAATCGTAGTGACATTCGCGTTATTCGCGGTTGTTTTTGAAAAGCAGGGACATTTGCGTCATTCGCGGTTTTAAAAGAATCGCAGGGACATTCGCGTTATTCGCGGTTTTAAAAGAATCATAGGGACATTCGCGGTGTTTGCGGTTTTTGGTCGAACTTTCGGTAAAAATTGGGTGCCGAAAAATGCCGAAAGTTCGACTCGGTGTTTTGCTTGTTTCAGAAGGGGCTATTGGATGCGGTTGGTGATAAATGTGCTCGGTTTTGGATGAAAAATTGTCTGAAAGATGCTATTCTTCCTAGGTAATCACAAAATGATAATTTTTTCTCACGAAATGATAACACTGCTACAATAGGTAGGTTGTAACTTTGCACTAATGAAATTTATGGCTCATTGTTGGCCATCGACAAGACCCCCAAATTTGATGCAGCCCGATAAGCGCGAAAATATCGAAAAAATGCGTCACCATCTGGCTCAGGATTACGTCAATCATTTGCTTGGCGACCTGCTTGCGGTGGATGACACCGATTTCTTGCCCCTTGACATCAAGGACGAGGCTGGCGTGTCATCACCTGACGACAACACCGATCTTGAAAGTGAAGTTAATTCATAATGGAGGCAGATTCCTCACCCCTGCCAGGGGAGGGGAAAGTAGGGAGGCCGCAAGTCCCTCTCCCCAGATAGGGGAGAGGTTAGGTGAGGGGTCATCGCCACCATATGCTTCACAACGTCGCCGCTACTCAACCCCACCCCTGACCCCTCCCCTGCCAGGGGAGGGGGAAGCAGGGAGGCTGCAATTCGCAACATTAACTGTTATAATAATCGATTTTGTTTAACCCACTAAACAACAAACCTATGAACAAAAAATTGATGATTCTGGCGACTGCAACAGTCGCACTGGCAACCATGAGTTGCACCGGCAATGCCGAGAGCAATGCCACCGGCGGCGACACCACCGCCACCGAGCAGACCACCGAGGCCACGCAAGCCGACCCGGTGTGGGACATTGACTTCCCCAAGAACCTGAAGATTGACGTCGAGCAGGGCCAGAACGTGCTGGTGCCGCTGCGCTACTTCACCTACGCCGAGGAAGGCCACACCATCAGCAAGTATTGCCGACTGGCCCACGAACAGGTCAAGGAAGTGCGCCCCGAGGGCGTGATTGTAGACCACATCAAGGGCGTGGTGGTGCCTAATGCGGTGGTGGTGCCCATCCCCACCGGCCAGACGGCCCAGGAGGGCGACATCATCGTCACCTGGCTGCAGAAGGGCGGCGGCGACTTGCAGCGCGCCATCGTGACCGATGCCAGCAACCCCAAGCAGCCCAAGATCGTGTACACCGACCTCGACTGGAAGGAAGACGGCAAGGGATTTGCCAACAAGTATGAGAACTTCGAGGTGGAGGAGAACAGCTTCTATGTGCTCAAGCCCGGCGAGTGGATGCCCGGAGCATCGGTGGTGCGCAAACACGACACGCACGCCGACGAGTGGGTCTACTATCGCCTGGTGCACGAGGCCGACGGCAAGGTGCTGCTCATGGACGTGACCAACAACTCGCACGTGTTCCCCAAGAGCGAATGCAAGCTGGTGGACCTGAACAAGGACATCAAGGTGGGCGACAAGGTGTGGTATGTGTTTGTCTCGGGCTTCATCAACAAGGGTGGCGAGGTCACCAAGGTGGACAAGAAGAAGGGTCTGGTCTGGCTCAAGGATCAGTGGGACAAGGAGACCATCTGCTCGATCCTCGAGGTCACCAAGGAACTCTGACTTAATTCATAATTTATAATTCATAATTCATAATGTAGGCAGCTCCCTCTCCCCAGCCTGGGGAGGGGGAGTGGTGCTACAATCCCTCTCCCCTGCCAGGGGAGAGGAAGGCAGGGAGGCAGCAAGTCCCTCTCCCCTGATAGGGGAGAGGCTAGGAGAGGGGTCATCGCCACAAGATCATGCAAATATTGGAACACGCAACCACCAGGCGAGAGCGACTCCGAGCTCCCCAGGCGGCTAAATTGGCGCACGCTATCGCGTGCGGAAATCTTACAAAATCTGTCTCAAAATCTCACATAGGCAGAAAAATAAATTAAGTAGCAACTGTGCGATTTTGTTTGCTAAATGGAGCAAGGCGATGCACCAAAACAATTCACCATGCACCAATCGTGCACAGCCTGGCTGTCAGAGCCAGGCTGCTTTTTTGCTGCTCCACGCGAAAAAAGTGGGCAGCGAATCATTTTATTTAACTTTAAATTATTATCTTTGCAATAAAATTTGTGAAGATGATGGACAGATTGACTGAAATCAACCCCTTTGTTGTTGGCAAGTATGTCAGCGACAGATACTTCTGCGATCGCAGCAAGGAGACCGAGACGCTCATCAGGCACCTCACGAATGGTCGTCATGTCGCCCTCATTGCCCCCCGAAGGTTGGGGAAGAGCGAACTGATCAAGCACTGTTTCAGGCAAACGGAGATGACCGACAACTTCTATACCTTCTTTGTTGACATTTACGCCACATCGACACTACAGGACTTGGTCTATGTCCTGAGCCGGGCGGTGTATGAGCAGCTCAAGCCCCGCGCCGACGCTTGGCGCGAGAAGTTTTTCCAGATCGTCAGTTCGTTGAGGTTAGGGTTCAAGCTGGATGCGCTGACGGGTGAACCGACATTTGACATCGGGCTGGGCGACATCTCAGCTCCTGACGTGACGTTACAGCAGATATTTGCCTACATTGCTGCCGCCGACCGCCCGTGTGTTATAGCCATCGACGAGTTTCAGCAGATAGGCAATTATCCCGAAAAGAACGTCGAAGCCCTGTTGCGCACTCACATGCAGCAATGCGAAAACGCTGTTTTTGTGTTTGCCGGCAGCAAGCGGCATGTGATGGCGCAGATGTTCAACTCGCCCAACCAGCCATTCTACAGCAGTGCCATCGCCATGGAGTTGGGTCCGATAGCGCGTGACACCTATGCAGAGTTTGCCATGTCGCTCTTTGAGCAACGCGGCAAGTCGCTCAATCGCAATGTGGTAGACCAAATCTACGAGCAGCTCCATGGCATCACCTGGTTCTTGCAGATGATGATGAACGAGCTGTTTGCGCTCACCGCCGACGGCCAGTGCTGCACGGTCGACTACATTCCCGTCGCTTGGCAACAAATCATGAACACACAAGACACCATCTACCGTGAGATGATGGCGCACCTATCGTCGCGGCAGAAGCAACTGCTGCAGGCCATAGCGCGTGCCGGAGCGGTCAAAGAAATCACCTCAGGCAGATTCCTCCAGAGCCACAAGCTGGGCACAGCGAGTTCGGTGCAGTCGGCACTGCGGGTGCTGCTTGAGCGGCAGCTGGTCACGCAGCAAGATAGGTGCTACAGCATCTATGACCCCTTCTTCAGCCACTGGATTGTCGGTCACTTCTGACGCCATGCGTGGGGATTGTAAAACAAGTGTGGGGCGTGCCACCTGATGGGCACGCCCCACATTCAAAAAGTGCTTATGAGATGAATTGTTTCAGGTAATCAGAATCCGGCGTAGCGGACACCATGGATATGGTAGACAATGTCGGGATCGTCATCGCTGAACTGGATGTCATACTCGATGGCATCGGTGGGCTTGCCGTTGACATTGACACCGCCGTCCTTGATGATCTTGCCATTGGTGATGGTCATGAAGGCATCTTCCTGGCCGATGACATGCTCATCCTCGTCCTTGACATCGTAGGTGTAGATGTACACATCTTTGCACGAGAAGGTCTTGGCATTGTAGTCAACCTGCATCTTACCGGTATAGTCCCAGAAGTTGCCTTGGTCGCTGATCCACATCACGTCTGCGTCGTTGTTGGCAGTGTTGTAGGTGAGCATGTTCCACTGGCCCAGGCCATAGTAGTCGCCCAGGTTCTCTCCGCCATAAATCACATCGCAGGTGACTACCCAGTGTCCGCACATGTCCTCGACAGCGGTTCCACCGGCCGGCTCGTTGGTCTCGGTGCTGCACGAGGCAAGCCCCAGGCCCAGCACGAGTGCCGTCACAAAGAATGAAATATACTTTTTCATAATCATAGTCATTATTTTAATGTTTCAACATTACTGAACCTTGTGCAGCACAATGTCCATGAAGATCTGTCCGGCGTAGCTCAGATTATAAGAGATGGTTCCGGTCTCGGCGTCATAGACACCGTTCTCGATATAGTCCAGTCCATCGCCCCAAGCCCGGATGTTGCTGCTGATGAGCGAGATGTTGCCATCGTTGTCGAGGCTGACATATCCCGTCATCATGCCCATGCCGGCACCGTATTGCGCACCGAAGCCGCGAATCTGCTCATACCAGCCTCCCAACAGGTCGTTGACCTGGAAGAAGCCCGGGGCCAGTCGCTTGAACGTGATGCCCACACACTGGCTGGTGTAGCCGTAATTTGCCGCGTAGGCTGCGAACGGGGTCTTGCTGGCGCCATAGAGCGAAGCGTTCATGTCGGTATCGTAGGTGCCCGCCATATCGAGTGTGACAGTGGGGTCGCACACGCAGACCGTGCGGGTGACCGACGACACGTAGCCGTCACTGCCCGGAGCTGAATAGGTCACATAGTAGAAACCCATCGTGTTCGGGTCCACCTCATCGGCACCCGTGACGGTCACCTGGCTGGTGATGTCCTTGACTTCGCCGGAAGCCTTGTCGTAGAGCTGTGCCTTGCAGCCTGGATCGACAAATTCTGTGCCTACGGGGACAATCATGAATTCATCGCCCTCCATCGTGAGCTCGGCAAAATAGGTCAGACGCGAGTCGGTCAGCTCATCCTTGCCGTCGTTGCACGATGCCAGTGTGAGCACGCCAAGCGTCAAAAGACCCAACAAATATAATTTCTTCATAATTGATCGATTTTTGAGTTAGTTCTTTAAGTTTCGGGGTAGCGAGTAGCGAGTAACGAGTAACGAGTTTCCTCTCTGTTCACTTTCCGCTGTTCGCTGTTCGCTATTTGCAGTTATTACTTGGCGTCCCAGAACACGCGGTCGCTGAGCAGCTTCTCGGCGGGGGTGTTCTTGTTGAGCTGACGTGCATTGCTGGGGTAGGGCACACGCTTGCATAGGCCACCGGCGACGATGTAGTTGCGTGCCGGCACAATCATGCTGCCTGCTATGTAGGCATCGGGGGTTTCAAAGACTTCCTGGGCAGTCATGGTGGTGGTGACGGGCACATCGGTGCGGCGCACCTCGCTCCATGCCTCCATGTGGTTGCGATAGAACAGGGCTACCCACTTCTGCATATAGATCATGTTCAACCGTGCGGCGTCCGAAGCCTGAGCTTCCCACTTAACCATAGAGCCGTTGAGGAACGCACCCATGGCGATGCCGCGCGATGCGAAGTCGGCCTGCACAGCAGCCTCGTATGCGGTCTTGGCGGCTGCCTTGTCGCCCCAGCGCAGTTGTGTCTCGGCGATGAGGAACTGCAGCTCGCTCTGGGTGAACAGATAGATGGGAGCATCCATGGCGTTGGTATAGTCGATAGCGCTCACGTCCTTGTTCTTCCAGTCCACGCCCCAGCTCTTGTAGACGGTCTTGGCGCCGGGAATCTGGCCGACGTATGCACCATTGTCGTTCGGCATGATGGCATAGCTGATGCGCGGGTCGTCGGTGGCCAGATAGTAGCTCACGATGGGATAGGCGGCCACATGATTCTTGGTACCCAGTGCGCGTGTCACATCATACCAGGGGTTGTACTGTCCCTCGGTGGGGCTGTAGACATCCCACTTGACATCGCCGGTGAAGAAGTCGCCGGCGTTGACCAGTGCGACGGCCTTGCTCTGATACTCGCTGGCATTGATGCCGGCATCGATCAGGCGCAGATACATGCGCAGACGCAGGGCGTTGGCAAAGCCGCGCCACTGGCTCACACTATTGTTGAGCATGGGGTCCTTGAGCGACATCAGTTCGCCCTCAAGGGCACCCTCGGCCTCGTCCATCTCGGTCAGCACGCCCTTGTAGACATCCTCGCCCTTGTCCCAAGCGGGGTTGGTGTTGGCGCTACCCTGCAGGGCCTCGGTGTATGGCACCTGGTCGAGGTTGTCGACCAGCACCTGGAATGAGTAGGCACGCAACACGGTGCATGCAAAGAGGTCGCTCTTGTTGTCGATGCGGTCCATGATGTTCTTCAGGTCGGCCAGCGCACCGGCATAGAGTGTACGGTAGCAACGGTCGAACAGGTTGGTCGACTCGTCGATGTTCAGCTCGGCCTCATTGTTATACTGGTTGGCCTCAGGGCGCTGATCAAAGTACTGGGCAAAGAAGCCGGAGTAGTTGAACATCTGGTCGCCCACGGCCGTGGCAATCGCATTCTCGGCAGCCGGGAACACCAGGTCGGGGGTGACGTCGCTGCTCGACGGAGAGTTGGGGTCGTCGTTGATGTCAAGGTTGCACGATGACAGGCACAACGCAGCCGCAACGGTCAGGAATAATGATATCTTTTTCATGTCTGTTTCGCTTTTTAGAATTTAACCTGCACATTGAAACCAAACTTGCGCGAGCTCGGGTTGGCCGAGTACTCACCATAGTTACCCTCGAGGTCGTTACCGAAGCTCGTGGTCTCAGGATCGATGAAGGTGTTGCTCTTCGGCGTCCACAAGAAGAGGTTGTTGCCGAATGCCGACAGGGTCACTCCGGTGAGGAAGGTCTTGGCCAGCCACTTGCTGGGCAAGCTCCAGCTCAGCACCACCGAGCGCAGCTTGACATAGCTCTTGTCGACCAGGAACGCGCGGTCCAGTTCAGAGCCACCGGCATTCCAGTAGGTGAAGATGCCCGTCTCGTCGAGCGGAGTCTCGTTCTCGGCATAGATGGGGTTGTCATGCTCGTCGACACCCACCTGCTGCACCGAGTTGGGCACGATGAACGGGTTACGGCTGTTGTAGGCCGTCTGTATGGCGTTACCAACGAAGTAATTGATGTCCTTGGTGCGCGAGTAGAGCAGACCGCCACGACGGATGTCGAGGTTAGCTGTGAGGCTCACGCCCTTGTAGGTAAGTGTGGTGCCGAAGCCCATCTGATACTTGTAGTTCATGCTGCCCACAATCTGCTGCTCGGGGTTGACAATGGGTTGTCCCTCGCTGTCGCAGATGATCTTGCCGTCCTCGGTCATCTTAGGCACGTAGGCCTTGAACACGCCCAGAGGCTCGCCCTCGATGGCGTACATGCTGGTGCCGCCGCTCAGACCATAGATGGTGGCGATGCCGCCCAGCTCCTCGGGCAGTTTGATGACCTTGCTCCAGTTCTTGGTGTAGTTCCAGTTGATGTCCCACTGGAAGTCGGCCACCTTGACGGGAGTGACGTTGACCAACAACTCGACACCGCGGTTGCGAATCTTACCCAGGTTCATGTTCTGGGCAGTGTAACCGGTGGCGGGATCCATGTTCAGCGAGAAGATCTGCTTGTCGGTGTTGCGGTTGTAGTAGGCCGCGTCGAAGCTCAAGCGGTTCTGCAGGAAGGCCATGTTCAGACCCACCTCAAACTCAGTAGTCATCTCAGGGCTCAGGTTCTGGCTGCCGAGCACGTTGCCCAGCGAGTAGGCGTTGATGCCATCACCCTTGGTGAAGGGGAACGGGCTGCCGTTGCCGAATCCGCTGGATGCGGCGGCGGCCTGGGCGAACACCGAGTTGGTCATGTAGACACCGGCATCGTTACCGGTGCGGCCCCATGCCAAGCGGAACTTGCCGAAGTTGAGGATGTTGTTGCGGGTATCGGGGCTGAGCAGCTCGCTGAACAGGAAGCTCAAGCTCACACCGGGATAGAAGTACGAACGGTTGTTCTTGGGCAGGGTCGACGACCAGTCGTTGCGGCCTTGCAATGTGAGGTAGAGCATGTTCTTGTAGGCAAACTCGGCACTGCCGAACACTGCCATGTAGCGGCGCTTCCACTGATACTCTGACGTGGTGGGGATGCCGGCACTGTTGGCCAGGTTATACCACATCGGGATGGTCAGGTTGGTCACCGACGAGGTGAGCGACTTGTAAGAACGCTCGTTGCCGTTGAAACCAATCTGGGCGTTGATGTGGAGGTCTTCGAGCACCTGCTGGTCGTAGGTGATCATGAAGTTCTGGTCAATCTCGCGGCGGCGGGTGATGTTCTGCGAAACCTCGCCGGTGAGATCCTTGAGGGCATCAGCATGGTTGGGCGTGTTCATGAAGAGCGAAGCCATGTTGGGCGAACCGAAGTTGTGGTGACCCGTGTTGGTGTCCAGACCGAATCGATAGGTGGCCTTGAAATATTTCAAAAAGTCGTAGTCGAGCTGCAGGTTGCCATAGAAGCGCTCCTGCTCATACTCGTTTTGGTAGTTCTCGATGATGTAGTAGGGGTTGGTCACACCGTAGGGGGTGTAGTAGTAGCCCGGCGAGCTGAACGGGTTGCTCAGGTCTTTCATCTCGACGATGGCGATGTCGCGCGGCGTCTGCATGATACTGTTGTACATCGAACCCGTCTTCTGGCCGGTGGTCACAAAGTGGTTGCGCTGGAAGGCGTAGTTCAGCGAGGTGCTGAACGTGACCGGACCCTCGCGGTGGCTGCCGCGGCCCGACACGGTGTACTTGGTATAGGTGTCAGACTTGCGCGGGATGATGCCGTTGTCGTTGATTTGCGACAGAGACACAAAGTAGGTGCTCTTGTCTGTCGCACCGTTGAACGAGATGCTGTTGCTGTAACGGAAACCGGTGCTGAAGAAGTCCTTGACGTTGCTCTTGATGGGCAAGTAAGACTTCAGGCCCTGGCTGTAGTTGTAGGTCCAGCCCCACAGTTGCTCCGAGCCGTCGAAGCGGGGACCCCACGAACCGTTCTCAATCTCGGTGTGGTCGCCATACCAGCCCATACCGAAGTCGTTCTGCATCTGCGGCAGGCGCAGCAGGGTCTCCCACTGCAGGCCACCGTTATACTCGATGCCCACGCCACGTTTCTGCTTGGTACCCTTCTTGGTGGTGATCAGGATGACACCTGCACCTGCACGGCTACCATACAGTGCGGTTGCTGCGGCACCCTTGAGGATGGTCATCGACTCGACGTCGTTGGGGTTGACGGCGCTGGCGCCGTTACCGAAGTCGTAGCCGCTGTTCAGACCATCGCTGCTGTAGCTGGCCGAGTTGTTCAGGGGCACACCGTCCACCACATAGAGCGGCTGGTTGTTGCCCGAGAGCGAGCTCACGCCACGGATGATGACCGACTTGGAAGAACCGGGGTCGGACGAAGTCTCGCCAATCTGCACACCGGCCACCTTGCCGGCAAGGCTCGACATGATGTCGTTGGTGCGGGCCTGCGCAATCACGTCGCCCTTGATGGGCGTGGCACTCACACCCAGGGCCTTGGCCTCACGCTTGATGCCCATTGCGGTGACGACCACCTCGTCGAGGGTGGTCTCGCTGCTCTTCAGAACGATGTTCATGTTCGGCGAGATGGCCACCTCTTGGGTCACCATACCGATGTACGAGACACGAAGCATGTTCTTCCCACTCGGAACGTTCAGGGTGAACTTTCCATCGATGTCGGTCGCGGTACCCACTTGACTGCCGATGACCTGCACGGTGGCTCCCGTGATGGGGAAACCGTCGGACTCGTCAGTCACAGTGCCCGTGACCGTCGTCTGAGCGCTGGCTATTCCTATTGCCAGGAACAGACACGCTAGAAACAAGGTTAATTTCTTAATCATAAACTCTCGCATTTAAAATTATTAATTGAAAAATAACTTTACCTATTTATTATAATAGTCTATCATTATCCTAAACTTTCTCAACTCGTGGCTTCCTGTGGTTCGACTTTCGGACTGCGAGAAAAGCTTACAGATTGTTGTGATAATGCATTGCAAAGTTATATAATCCCAGACTAATGGGCAAATTTTTCGTTGAATTTAACCTTTTATGCAGAATCCTAATTTTTAACCAATTCCCCGATTTCGGCAAAACACACCTTAAAAACTGGTTGCTGCTGCAGGTGCAGGAGGTTGATTCTCAAACGCAATCGGCGGGTTTATGGCTGTGGCGCAAAGAAAGAATCGCAAATGTTAAAACTTGGCGGTTTTAACATTTGCGATTTTAACATATTGGCCGCGTTTCCTGTCAATCTGCAACCTCAGGGCAGCGGATTTCGGCCTATTCCGTCATTGAAACCCTGCTGTGGATAGCAAATGACAGCTAACCGCCAGGGGGAAGTCTGCCTAGACATTGAAGCGGAACACGACGATGTCACCGTCCTGGAACACATAGTCCTTCCCCTCGATGTGCATCTTGCCCGCCTCCTTGACGGCGGCCTCGCTGCCGTAGTGGATGTAGTCGTCATACTTGATGACCTCGGCGCGGATGAAGCCACGCTCAAAGTCGGTGTGAATCACGCCGGCGCACTGCGGGGCTTTGCTGCCCTTGCGGAAGGTCCAGGCACGGACTTCCTTGGGGCCGGCGGTGAGGAAGGTCTCAAGGTTGAGCAGGGCGTAGGCCGCCTTGATGATGCGGTTCACGCCGCTCTCCTCCAGACCGATCTCATGCAGGAACATCTGGCGCTCCTCGTAGGTGTCGAGCTCGGCTATCTCGCTCTCGGTCTGCGCGGCCACGACCAGCAGCTGGGCGTTCTCGTCCTTGATGGCCTCGCGCACGGCGTCGACATGGGCGTTGCCCGTGGCGGCCGACGCGTCGTCGACATTGCACACATACAGCACGGGCTTGCTCGTGAGCAGGAACAGGTCGTGCGCCACACGCTCCTCGTCCTTGTTGAGCAGCTCCACACTGCGGGCATTGCGGCCCTGCGAGAGCGCCTCGCGGTAGCGCGACAGTACCTCAAATTGCACCTTGGCGTCGCGGTCGCCGGCCTGGGCCTGCTTCTGGATGCGGGGGATGCGCCCCTCGACGGTCTCCAAGTCACGCAATTGCAGCTCGGTGTCAATCACCTCCTTGTCGCGAACGGGGTCGACCGAGCCGTCGACGTGCGTGATGTTGTCGTCATCGAAGCAGCGCAGCACATGGATGATGGCGTCGGTCTCGCGGATGTTGGCCAGAAACTTGTTGCCCAGCCCCTCGCCGCGCGACGCACCCTTGACCAGCCCGGCGATGTCGACAATCTCGACAGTGGTGGGCACGATGCGCTCGGGATGCACCAGCTCGGCCAGTGCGTTGAGGCGCTCGTCGGGCACGGTGATCACGCCCACGTTGGGCTCGATGGTGCAAAACGGGAAGTTGGCCGACTGCGCCTTGGCATTCGACAGACAGTTAAACAAGGTCGACTTGCCCACGTTGGGCAGTCCCACGATTCCACATTGAAGGGCCATTTCAGTTTATAGTTTATAGTTTATAGTTTATAGTTGTGGGCGAAAGATGCCGCTCTAGAGCATCTAGTCTGTCTAGAGCTTCTAGACAATCAAGTGCCTCTAGAGGGTGCAAAGATAGTGCAAAAAAGGCAAAGGACGTGCATTTTTTGAGATTTTATGACCCAAAAGGGGCAAAAATCCCAAAAAATCACTAACTTTGTCGGTTCATGAAAAATCCTGTCCTACATATTGTGGTTCCGTGCTACAACGAACAAGACGTGCTGCCCCTCACACACAACAGGCTGGTGGCACTGTTGCACAGTCTGGCCGAGGCGCGGCTGGTGAGCGAGGACAGCCGGGTGACATACGTCGATGACGGATCGACTGACTCAACGTGGGACATACTGGCGGGCTATGCCGAACAGTCGCACGGGTGCGCCCTCAGGCTCAGCACCAACGTCGGGCAGCAGAATGCCCTGCTGGCCGGGCTGGAGGCGGTGGTCGACCGCGCCGATGTCATCGTGACGATGGATGCCGACTTGCAAGACGACATCGAGGTCATCCGGCAGATGGTCGAACGCTATCGTCAGGGCTGCGACATCGTCTATGGTGTGCGCCGGCATCGCCGGAGCGACACTTGGTTCAAGCGCACCACCGCACTTGCCTTCTATCGGCTGATGCGTCATCTGGGGGTGAGCAGTGTCTACAACCACGCCGACTTCCGCCTGATGAGCCGAAGGGCCGTGAAGGCGCTGCTGTGCTACCGCGAGCGCAACCTGTTTCTGCGGGGCGTGGTCACGCTGGTGGGCTTCAAGACCGACCGCGTCTACTATGACCGGGCCGAGCGAGCCGCCGGACACAGCAAGTACCCGCTGCACCGCATGGTGGGCATGGCCGTCGACGGCATCACGTCGTTCAGCATCCGGCCAGTGCGCATGGTGCTCACGCTGGGTGTTGTGTTCATGTTCATCGCCCTGGCCATGCTGGCCTATGTGCTCATCGCCTATTTCACCGGACGCGCCGTCAGTGGATGGGCCTCGATTGTGCTGTCGTTGTGGTTTATCGGCGGCTGCATACTCGTCGGCTTGGGTGTCGTGGGCGAGTACATCGGCAAAATTTATATCGAGGTCAAGGACAGACCACGATATCACGTCGAACAAATAATCATCAAATAGTTAACCTAAAAACCAAACAAAGAAAAAATGAGAAAACTCTTAACACTGGCCGCTGTGGCCGCTGTGGCTGCACAAGCTGCGGCGGTGACACCGCTATGGATGCGATATGCGGCCATCTCGCCAAATGGACAGGAAATCGCTTTCTGCTACAAGGGCGACATCTACAAAGTGGCGGCAAACGGCGGACACGCCGTGCAGCTCACCACACAGTCGAGCTATGAGATGAACCCCGTGTGGAGTGCCGACGGACGTTATCTGGCCTTTGCCAGCGACCGAAAGGGCAACTTTGATGTCTATGTCATGCCCTCGGCAGGTGGTGCACCCACGCGTCTGACCACCAACTCGGCCAGCGAGCTGCCTTGGGCTTTCAGCCCCGACGGTAAATATGTCTATTTTTCGGCCGCAATCCAGGATCCGGCCAGCAGTGTGCTCTTTCCCAGCTCGCGGCTTACCGAGGTCTATAAAGTGCCTGTCGCCGGCGGACGCACGACACAGGTGCTGGGCACACCGGCCGAAGAACTCAAGTGGGACAGCAAGGGACGCTTCATGGTCTATCAAGACCAGAAGGGCATGGAGGACGCCTGGCGCAAGCACCACACCAGCAGTGTGACGCGCGAAATCTGGAAGTATGACGCCACCACAGGCAAGCACACCAATCTCACCAACCATGCCGGCGAGGACCGGAGCCCGGTGCTCAGCGCCGACGGACGCACAGTCTATATCCTGAGCGAGCGCAATGGCGGCTCGATGAACGTCTATCAGTTCCCCATCGACCAGCCCACAGCCATCAAGGCCGTGACCTCGTTCAAGACCCACCCCGTGCGCTTCCTCTCAATCGCCAACAATGGCACGTTGTGTTACACCTACGACGGCGAGCTGTACACCCAAGCGCAGGGCGGCAAGCCCGTCAAGGTCAAGATTGACCTCTATCACGACGACTCTGAGGATGTGCTGCGCACCACCATGACGCGTGGCGCTACCTCTGCCGTGGCATCGCCCGACGGCAAGCAGGTGGCATTCATCGCCCGTGGCGAGGTCTTTGTCACCTCGGTCGAGTATGGCACCACCAAGCGCATCACCAACACACCCGAGGCCGAGGATGGCCTGTCGTGGGGCAGTGACAACCGCACACTCTACTATGCCACCGAACGCAATGGCAACTGGCAACTGGTCGAGGCCTCCATCGAGCGCAAGGAAGACCCCAACTTCCCCAACGCAACTACCATCAAGGAGGAAATTCTGTTGCCGTCGACCACCGTCGAGCGTGCCGCGCCCGATGTGAGCCCCGACGGAAAGAAGCTGGCCTTTATCGAAGACCGCAATCGCCTCATGGTCATGGACCTCAAGAGCAAGCGGGTGCATCAGGTGACCGACGGCTCGACGTGGTATGAGACCAACGGCGGATTTGACTACCAGTGGTCGCCCGACAGCAAGTGGTTCACCCTGACTTATATCGCCAACCAGCGTGATCCCTACACCGACGTGGGCATCGTCAGCGCCGATGGCGGCAAGATCACCAACATCACCGGCAGTGGATACTTCAGCGAGGCACCCAAGTGGGTCATGGAGGGCAATGCCATCCTGTTCACCAGCAACCGCTACGGTATGCGCGCCCACGGCTCGTGGGGCTCGCAGGACGACGTGCTGCTGGCATTTGTCAACCAGGATGCCTACGACAAATATCGCATGAGCAAGGAGGACTACGAGCTGGTCAAGGAGGCCGAGAAGGAGGCCAAGAAAGAGGCCGACAAGAAGAAAGCCGAGGCCGACAAGAAAAATAAGGACAAGAAGAAGGATGACAAGGCCGACGAGAAGAAGGACGAGGTCAAGGACATCGTCGTCGAGCTTGAAGGCATTGAGGACCGCGTGGTGCGACTCACACCCAACTCGAGCAGCATCGCCAGTGCCATGGTCACCAACGACGGCGACAACCTCTACTACCTCTCGAAGTTCGAGGGAGGCTACGACCTGTGGAAGCTGGACATGCGCAAGCACTCGACCAAGCTCGTCAACAAGATGAACTCGGGATGGGCCAACATACAGCTGGGCAAGGACGGCAAGGAGATGTTTGTCCTGGGCTCGGCAATGAACAAGCTCACCGTGGCAGGCGACAAGCTCACGCCCATCAACTACAAGGCCGAGGTCAAGATGGACCTGGCCGCAGAGCGTGAGTATATGTTCAACCATGTGCAGCACCAGGTCAACAAGCGATTCTTCCGCACCGACCTCAACGGCTGCAAGTGGGACATGATGTGCGATGCCTACCGCAAGTTCCTGCCGCACATCAACAACAACTATGACTACGCCAACCTGCTGAGCGAGCTGCTGGGCGAGCTCAACGTCTCGCACTCGGGCGGACGATACTATCCCAGCGGTGGCAGTGAGCCCACGGCCAACATGGGTCTGCTCTTCGACTGGACCTACACCGGAAAGGGGCTGAAGATTGACGAGGTGGTCGAGAAGGGGCCGTTCGCCCGCTCGACCAGCAAGGTGCGTCCGGGCATGATTGTCGAGAAGATCAACGGCACCGAGATCAACGAGGAGAACGACTACACCCAGTTGCTCAACGGGCTGGCTGGCAAGAAGACGCTGGTCACCATCCGCGACAAGGGTGGCAAGACCTTCGATGAGGTGATCCTGCCCATCACCAATGGCGCGATGAACCAGTTGCTCTATAAGCGTTGGGTCAAGCGCAACGCGCACCTGGTCGACAGTCTGTCGGGTGGTCGTCTGGGCTATGTGCACATCCAGTCGATGGACGACGCCAGCTACCGCGAGGTCTATAGCCAGGTCATGGGCAAGTATTACAAGAAGGATGGTATCGTCATCGATGTGCGCTATAACGGCGGCGGTCGCCTGCACGAGGACATCGAGGTACTGTTCAGCGGCAAGAAGTACTTCACTCAGGTCATTCGCGGCCGTGAGGCATGCGACATGCCCAGCCGTCGCTGGAACAAGCCCAGCATCATGGTGCAGTGCGAGGCTTGCTACAGCAACGCTCACGGCACTCCATGGGTCTACCAGCACACCGGCATCGGCAAGCTCGTGGGTATGCCCGTGCCAGGCACCATGAGCAGTGTGTCGTGGGAGACACTGCAAGACCCGTCGCTCATCTACGGTATGCCCATCATCGGCTATCGCCTGCCCGACGGCTCTTATCTCGAGAACACCCAGCTCGAACCCGACATCAAGGTGGCACAAGACCCGGCCACTGTGGTCAAGGGTGACGACCGCCAGCTCAAGGCCGCCGTCGACGAGCTGCTGCGTGAACTCAAGTAGTTATCAGTTGTTAGTTTTTAGTTTTTAGTTGTTGGTTGCCGTTACTCGTAGCAACAACTGAAAACTAAAAACTAACAACTAAAATCTAAAGTACGATGGAACCTAGTCTGATTTTTGGATGGGTGGCGAGCATCTGCATGGTCATGGGATACATTCCACAGACCATACAGACCGTGCGCACCCGCAAGACCGACGACATTGCCATGGGCACGTTCCTGCTCATGGGGTTGGGGGGCTTGTGCTTTGCCATTCAGGGGTGGCTCATCAGTAACTGGCCGTTATTCACCTGCAACGTGCTCACCACCACGATGAGTGCCATCATTTTCGGCATCAAGATGTACAACGACCACTTCAAGAAGGGCGAGTGATACCTCGTGTCATACACTATTGCTGGTTCGGACGCAAGCCGCTGCCCAAGCTGGCCCAGTGGTGCATTGCTTCGTGGCGAAAGCGCATGCCTGGCTGTGAGATTGTGCGATGGGACGAGGATAACTTCGATGTTCATAGCGTCCCATACACTGCCGAGGCCTATCGCCTGGGGCTGTATGCATACGTCAGCGACTACGCCCGGCTGTGGATCCTGCACCATCATGGCGGCATCTATCTCGACACTGATGTCGAGTTGCTGCGCCCGCTCGACGACATGCTGGAGCAAGGCCCCTTCATGGGGCAGGAGCAACCCGAACGCCCCGACGGTGACACACTGCACTGCGCCTTGGGGCTGGGGGTGGCGTGTGAGCCGGGGCATCCGTTCATCGCACGCCTGCTCGACCACTATAGTCACACACACTTTGTCTCATGGACCGGGCGTCTGGGCGATACCATTGTCGACATCACCCGCCGCATGCTGGCCTCCGAGCCGGTCGAGCGGCTGGATGACGGCATTGTGCGCGTTGCGGGATTCACGGTCTATCCCTGGCCCTGGCTATGTCCCATGAACTACTTCACCGGACAGATGGACATCCGTCCCGAGGCCCACGCCTTCCACCACTATGCTGCCTCGTGGGTCATCTCTCGCACCCAGCAGCCTCTCCATCGCCGCCTCAGCCGCCGACTCAAGGCCCTCATCGTCCGTTTCTTCCTGGTATGATACAATCGGGGACGGTTCTGTTTTGTATCATTCTGGCTAAAATGATACAAAACAGAACCGTCCCCGATTGTATCATTTTAGGGGTGGTGGGGATGGCGCTGGGCAGGAAAGTGAAAAATGTGCTCCCTGGATTGGGCATTCTCAATTAAAATGATTAACTTTGCAGCCTGAACTGACACACATTTTTTATGAACAAGAGACAATGTATTGGGCTGGTGGTCATGGCGATGTGCCTCGGCCTGGCAGCACAGCAGCGCACCAGCGACATCAATGAACAGCGTTTTATTGAGCGCGAGGCCTATAACACGGCGCGTAGCCTGAACACCGTTGACGCCTGGGAAATTTTCTTGAACAACTACCCCGAGTCGTTCTATGTCGAGCAGGCGCGCAAGATGCGCGATGCCGCCATCGTGCGTCGTTACTGCAGCGACAAGGCCACACTGGCCGAACTTACCGAGTATATTGATGAGAATGGTGCGCAGGAGCCTCGCATCCGCACATTCTATGCCAACCTGGTGAACAACCCCACGCACAGCTACCGCTTTGAGCACATGGATGTGGGCTTCAACGGCTGCACAGGGCGTGTGGACGAGCACATCACCTTTGCCGACGGGACCAAGGCCAGGGACTGCTATTTCATCTTCAATGACAAGGGGCTGCTGATCAAGTCGTCAATCATGGGCACAAGGCCAAAGCCGGTGGTGACCACCTATTCCTACAATTATGACAATCTGCACGGCTATGTGCTCAAGCAGATGAACCGTGCGGGGACAAAGAGCGACTTTGAGGCTTTCTATGACAACAACGACAAGCTCGAGATTCTCTCAAGTCACAGCGGTCAGAAGTGGGTCTTCGCTTACAACGAGAACGGCAATATCGCCAAGGTTGTGGCCACCGATGGAGGCAAGCGCCGCACGCTGGTCTACAACGACGGCTACATCATCCGTGAGGAGGGTGGGGGACGTGTGCTGCGCTATCTCTATGACTACGACAGTGCCACGTTCAAGAAGTATCTTATCGGCATCAACGAGGTGACCGAGGGCGAGACACCGGGCAGCGAACGTAAGTTTGTCTATGACATCGACATGAAGGGCCGCATCACACGCTGCACCATCACCCAGAACGGCAAGGAGGTCATGACCATCACCCGCAAGTTCTCTAACTAGCATTCAGACACAAAACAACAGGCTCCAGAGTTTCGCTCTGGGGCCTGTTGCTATATAATAATATGTCTGCCATTGTTTTGTCGGCCAACTTGGCTGGCATTATTATTGCATGGCATTGTTTGATATTGAAGTTTTTGTGACAAATCGATAGGATTGATGAACAAACTGGAGAAACGCGAGCAGCAGCGCCGCCGCCGGTTGCAGGACAGCAAGGTGTATCGGGCTATGGAAAGCTTGGAGCGATACATGGACCGCTACTACCTGGATGCCATCATTGGTTTCATCCCTGGCTGGGGCGATGCCTTCTCGCTGTTGTGTGCCGCCCCGTTCATTTACTTCTCGGCGCGTGTCATCAAGAGTGTGCCGCTGACCCTTGCCGTGATCAACAATGCCTTACGCGACATCCTGCTGGGCTTGATCCCTTTCTTTGTGGGCGACATCATCGATGTGTTCCATCGGTCCAACGTGCGCAACATGGCCATGGTGCGGGGCTTTGTCGAGGGCGATGAGGCCGTCATCCGGCAGGTCAACCAGCGTGCCTGGCAGGCCGCAGCCGTCCTCGGGCTGCTTCTGGCCTTGATTGCCTTGATGATATGGTTGCTTGTTAGCTTCGGCCAATATCTGATATCACTGTTCTAGACCGCCTCACAAGAGATAAAACTAGCCCCCGGAGAGTCGCTCTGGGGGCTGGTGTGTAGTTTTTGAGGGACATTGTCCCCACGATGATTTACTTGACAATGAACTTCTTGCCGTTCTGGATGTAGATACCAGCGGGCAGGTTGCCAGTCATCTTCTGCCCCATGATGTTGTAGATGGGAGCATCAGTGTTGGCGTCAGCCTGAATCGTCTCGATGGCTACGTTGGGTAGCTCATAGTAGACAATGTTCGACTTATTGACCACAGGCGCCTTCTTGGGTGCACCCTCGCCCTCGGGCACATCAACCGTATAGATGGCCTGAACTCCGATGCGGCGAGTGAAGAATGGATCAAAGCCCTCGGCATTGGTGCGATAGAAATTGCATCCATTACCTCTAAGATAGATACCATGACTCCAGACAGAATAAGGTACCTCGGTATAATCCTCGGCCAAGCGATCCCAAGTGTATTTTGCGGCTTCGAAAGTGTAGAGTTGGTCATCATCGGTGAAGATGCTGTAACTCATGTTCTCGGGGTCGAGAGCCTCACCATCAATGTCGGTCAGTTGCAGTGTGAAATCGAGTCTTGAACTACCTCGCTCCGCCCCACTATCAAACCAGTTGAGATCGGTCGGGTCGGCGGGTGTTGCAGGACCTTCTTTGATTAGAGAAGCTTCTGAACCATACTCAAGAGCGTCAAACGCACGAGTGTCGCTTCTCATGCCGAAGAGCCCCTCTCCGACCACGTTGTCAGGCCATTCGGCGTGTACGTCGCCCTTGGTGTCAAGCAGGAGAAGTTTATTGCCATCAATCTTGAACTCAACTGCCTCAACATCAGAATGCAGGATGAATTCAAGTGTATAGTAGGTCTCACCACTCTCGTCGATGTTCTGATGCATGACCGATTCGCCCCACATCATTTGGATTCCATAGTCAGGTATTTCATTATAAGATAAATACTGTCCGACAGGAACTGTTATGATTCCTGTAGCATCGTCGTAAGTGCCCTCGACCCATGTGTTGTTATTGTCGTACCAGTACATCGGGTTCTGGATCCATGCTTTGCCGTCCTCACCCAGAACGACACGCACCTTGGTAGGTTCCTGCTCTGTGAGACCGATATCAAATGACATATTATAGAGGCAACCTCCGTCACTGCGGATGAAAGTGAGTAGTTCGCCCTCGGGCTGTTCAGTGATCAGCGTGGGGACATCAGAGGCCTCGTGTGGGTCAGAGAATACTGAGTTCCAGTTCATAAATCCAGTGAAACTGTTGTCATCGCTCCAGTAGGCTGTCAATCCTGTGCCCAGATAAGCCTCAATCACAGATGGATCTTGCGTTGTGGGGGCGACAGTATTGTTAAGGGTTAGGCTACCGTCCTCACCAACCGTAAAGGTGACTTCGGTCACACTCTCATCACGGGTGAAACCAATCTGGCCGTTGTTGTCGTAGGTCGTTCCCCAGCACAGGACGATGTCGGCATTATAGTCTGGGCTATAATAGATAGCCTGTCCCATGGGAATGGTCAGTACACCGTCGGCAATAGTTCCTTGTACCCAAGTGTGGCCAAAATAATAATTCAATCTGTAGAGTAAATTACGAACATAAACTGTTGTCCCATCCGGGTCATAAACGATGCGAACTGCACCGTCCTGATTGCCGACTGCCACATATCCCCCACTTGAACCGAACGTGGCTCGGCCAGTGCGAACGTAGTCGTAGGCAGCACCTTCGGGCTGCTCTGTGATTATCTGACTCATCGCTTTCTTGGCAGCCACAGCATCCTTTTGTGTCAAGTCTTTATTGACCTGAAAACGCTGCACAGGTTGGCGTACACTAGCGAACTGCACATTGGGTGAAGCCGTAACTGCTGCGACAAGCAACACCAGGAGTAATGTTAATTTTTTCATAAGCAAAAGTTTTAATTTTGTGAATAAAAAGGTTTATAGATACCGAATATAAGTATGCACAGCACATACAATCTGAGTGCAAAATTACTGCTAAGTCATGAATCATGTCAAGATTTTGCGGCGAAGAACGGTTCTAAATTACATATCAGAACCAAATTGGGCTAAAAACGGCCTAATTTAACCCGTTTAGCCCCACCTATCAGTTGGTTTTAGGTGAGGAACAAAAGACCAGATGGGCCTATGATTTTTGGTGAATTTGATCTCTAGGATGGTGATTCCGTAAAGGTGGTCGGCTCCATACCTTTTCTTGCCAAGTGTTGATAGGCGGTGGGGGTCATGCCGGTGAATTTCTTGAAGGTGACCGAAAAGTTGGCTCGTGATTTGAACCCTACACTGCGACCTACAGCCTCAATCGTGTAGCCGCTGTACTTCTCAAGGTCGCTCAGGCGGCGACAGGCTTCCTTAATCTTGTATTCGTTAATAAAGGTGTTGAAGTTGCTATTCGTCTTCTCGTTGATGACCTGCGACACATAGTTGGGATTCTCACCCATCAACTGCGCCAACTGGTCGAGCGTGAACCCTTCCCTGTAAATCTCTTCGTGGCTCTCGATAGTGGCATAGATGCGTTGCATCAGTTCGTCCTTGGCTTGCTCGTCAAGCGGGTTGTTGCGATACTTCTTGGTGGGTGCTGACTGCGTGGGTTGTTCGTCGGTGGCAATCTCTTCATGCTCAGCAACTTTCCACTGCTCTTCTTGTGCCAGCAGTTGTTGTACGCGCTGGAACAGCAAGATGTTGCGTTCCTTGGTTCTCTGATAGTTGCGCCAGACGTAAAACAGCACTGCGATGATGAGCAATGAGAGCAATGCAATGCTGGCCAGCAGGATGTCGCGCACGCGCTTCTGGGTGACCAATTCATTCATCTCTTGATTCATCTCCTCGATGTCGAGCAGGAACTGTTGCCGCTCGGCATTGAGCAACGTGCTGCGATTGATAAAAGCATCTTTCTCCTTGAAGTATTTGAGTTCATTCTCCCGAGCCAGGTCATGGTTGCCATGAGCCTGATAGAATTCTTGCTTCATTCTCAAGGCCTCGATAATGCCGTCGTTGATCTGATACTCTCTGGCGATGTTCTCGGCTTTGTCCAGTTCGTTCACTGCCTCACCATCGTTGTGCAATGCAAGCCATGTTACATATCTGAACACGCAGGTCATATACAACCCGCTGCCCACCCGTTGTGGACTTTCATTTTGTCCCAGATGGTTTTTCAGTTGAGCAAAAATGTCGAGAGCATCTTGATACTGACTGTTACTATAGGCCTTAACGCCTCGATACAGCACATCGAGAAATGCTTTAAACTCGATACCACCAGGTATGTCCAGCGTACTGAATTGTTGCAGTTCGGGACTGATGTCATCGACGTGGTGGTGCTTCATAGCATAATAAATCAGATTGAGCAGCGACAAGCAGGTGATATGATGATTGTGACTATCTACGGCTTGGTGAAACAATTGCTGTGTTTGTTTCAGCGTCTCGGGTTGATAGGCATAATTCGAAACGATGTCTTGCTTAATGGATTGTAAGTCGACCTTGGCTGAGGCGATGCTGGTCAGCTGCGGTTTGAAGTCGTTTTCTATTGCTATTTTCTCGGCTTTAGACAGATAGACGAATGCGTTCTGATAGTCATAGTAGTCATACTCATATAGAGCCCCAATAGCGATAGTTGCCTTGCAGCAATTATTTTTGTCTTTGAGCGACATCTTTTCATTGTAACGGTTGGACAGAATCATGAAGCACATCAACGCACTGTCTACCTTGTTGGCTTGCCAATAAGCGTTGCCTTTACTGAGCAAATCATGGCTGGGCAGATTCTTCCAGCGATCGAAGTTTTGTATGCGTGCCGCCTCGGCAGCACTCGCCAGTTGGCTAAGCATAACCATAGCCAGCCACAAAGTGATATATTTCAATCGCATCATAGACTCTATTTATAGGGTTTACTACAAGTTACTTAATGCATATAGGGGCATGACATCAACGTGTCGTTGCTCATTGGGTTGCTCGGGGTCATGATAGTCATACTGGCCAAAGTTTTCGAGCGAAGTTCTGACGGCTTCATGTAGTTGACGCTTGCGCATGAACATCCACAGACTAGGCATGCTGCCTTGGGTGCTGGCTTTGACCTCAACGGGTAAAACTTTGCCGTTTTTGACTCTCAAGTAGTCGACTTCGGCACTGCTGTTGCGAGACATATTTTGCCAATAGAACATCTCTGGCTTAATGAAACAGTCTTGGTATTTCATCATTTCAAGTCCTGCAAACATCTCAGAGGCCGGCCCTTTGTTGACAAAATCAACATCAGATGCTAATAAAACATTGGCAGTAGGGATATCAAGAATCGTTTGCATGACACCCAAGTCAAAAAATAGATATTTTACATAGTTGCTGTTTTGCTCAGCGCCAAGGGGTAACCCTGTTCCATCGCTGTGTGTTACTGGCACAATCAACCCGGCAAGAGTCAGCAGTTGGAGAACTTCCTTAATCACCGTCGAACGTACATCTCTTGCTGCTGCTGAATAGGTGAACTTTTCACCAACTTGCAAGGCTACCGAGCGTAGCACTTGACGCATTAGCACGGGTGAAATGCGTTTCTTGTATTTGGCAAAGTCGTCCTGATAGGCATCAATGATGTCGTGATGGACATGAGCGACTTCCATATAATTATGGTTGGTTACCCATTCGGTGACTGCTGCAGGCATACCGCCGACTAAATAAAATGACCTTAATTGCTCGACAAGATCGTTGTGTGCTTTATCGGGTAGAGGGTCATCGCTATTGGCATTCTTCTTGAATTTGACCATCATCTCCAGTCCTTGGGCCATGAGGAACTCATCAAATGAGAAAGGATAGAGATAAAGTGAGCGCACCCGACCAACAGCAAACGATGGGAGGTCTTGAAGGGTGAACTCGAGCAACGAACCTGCTGCAATGACATGGAGTTCGGGATAATCTTCCTTGAAATAACGTAGAGCCATGATAGCAGGTTTGCACACTTGTATCTCATCGATGAAAAGCAGGGTTTCGCCAGGGACAATGGGAATTGAGAGTGTACCACTCAGTTTCTCACATGTGCGTTTGACATCAATGTTCTCGGTAAAGAACTGATGCAAGTCGCGTTGTTTTTCAAGATTAATCTCTATGAAGTATCTAAATGATTTACCGAGTTCTCGCACAGCGGTGGATTTTCCCACCTGCCGAGCGCCTCGAATCAGCAATGGCTTGCGGCCAGTCGAGCACTTCCATTCAAGCAACTTAGCATCTATATGGCGTTTGAAGTAGGTCATAAATTTTCTTATGATTGATTTTCAGGCGCAAAGTTACAAAATTTGTTGAAATCCAAGGTAAAAATCTATAGAAATTTGCTAAAATCCAAGGTAAAAATCTGCTGAAATTTGTCGAAATCCAAGGTAAAACCACAGTTAGTCGCACATAAAAAGAGCCAAGCCCCGATAGGGGAACTGGCTCTTGTCTCTTGCTTCTCGCTTTTTTAAGACATAAGAACAGGAGAACCTTATGTTTAAAGAACATAAGCGAGTTTGGCCTCGCGACTCGTAACTCGTAACTTGTAACTCGTTTCCTGCTTCTTGATCAGAACTTGTAGTCAATGCCGATGCCTGCCACCTTGTTGGTGCGCGAGAACTTGTCGCTGCCTGCGGGCAGAGCCGGGTTGTTGAGATAGTGCTCCTGGCTGCGGTTGTAGTCCTTGTAGGTGGTCCAGAAGTAGCCCAGATTGAGCTTGACCTTCTTGCTCAGGTTGATGGCACCGCCCAGGCCAATCGAGTAGCTGTCGCACGAGAATGCGGTGTGCGTCTGGAAGTCGTCGCTCAGGCCGTAGTCGGTGTTCTGGAAGCCGCAGCTCACGGTGAACATCTGGTTGATGTCCCACTCCACACCGGCTAGTATCTCGTGAGTGCCGTGCTTGAGGGTCTTCTGTTTGTCATTGGCCATCTCGGCATGCTTGTCGTCGTAGAAGTGGTACTCGACAGTGCCGCGTAGCTTGTGGGGGATGAACTCATAGCCGGCGGCCACATAGAGCACGCTGGGCAGGTCGTTGGGGGTATTGACACCGTGCTTGTAGGGGGCCATGGCGGTCTCGAACTGCTCGGATGCCTCGCCCATGGCAGTGGCCTCGAGCGTCTTGGTGTCGTTCTCGATGTGGAGGTTGGTCTTGAACTCATATTTGGCGGCCAGGGTCAGGCCCTTCCACTTGAAGTCTACACCGATGATGGGGGTCACGCCCCAGCCCTTCTGGTCGGTGTCCAGAGCGATGTGGGTCAGTCCGCCCTCCTGTCCCAGTGCGGTGAGCATGGGAGCGTAGGCTGCGGCCTGCTCGGGCGGCAGGGTGGCCAGCGCGGCAGCGGCACGCTGCTTGAGCGCGTCGCCCAGGTTGGCGTTGAGGTGGCCCTTGTAGTTGCCATTGAACAGGTTGAAACGCAGTCCGGCGTAGGCACTCAGGTTGTCAAGGATGCGGTAGGTGCCGCCCAGTTGACCTCCGAACACATACTGGCGGCCCTTCATCGATGTGTCGATGGTGTACATGTCGGGAGTGATGGCATCAGCACCCACTATCTGCCGCAGCAGTGGCTGCGAGGCCAGCAGCTGGCCTGTGGTGGCTGCGATGCCTGACATCACGGCGGCATCGAACATCGACAGGCCGTTCTCGAAGTTGCACTTGCCGCCGCCGCCGGTCACGCCGAAGAACGCGCTGGCCACCCAGCGGTCTTTCTTGTAGGCGGCATAGAGGCTGGGCAGCACCGGTGCGGTGGCCTTGCCGTCATACTTGCGTATTGTGCTGTGGTCGGGATTGGTGTAGGCAAACAGGGGAAAACTGGTCTCGACATCGCGCGTCTGGAAGGCACTCTGGATGTTGAGCGACAGTGTCCAGCCCTCGTTGTCGAGCCAGGCCAGGCCGGCAGGGTTGGTATAGACGGCGTCAATCTCGGTGGATGCCCCGCGCGCCATCATGCGCTGGAAGGCGATGTGTTGGTTGGTGTTGTGCAGCAGTCCGCCGGCCCATGATGTGGCGGCGACTGTTGCCAGTGCCAGAAGTGTGTAATTTTTCTTCATTATGTCGTGTCTTATAGTTTTGGCTGGCGAAATTACTGCAACTTGCCGACACCATGTTGAAAAATGCCAAAAAAATGTCCTAAAAGCCTAATTCTTGCAAATTGTCACAAAAATTAACACCCGCCAAGTGTTAGCGAGTGTTAATTTTTTGAGCTAGATATTCTAGACAATCTAGATATTCTAGAGAACGAACGAGTCGAGCACCCAATAGGTGACGATGCCGGCCAGATAGCCCACAAAGGCCACTAGCGTGATGTTGCGCATATACCAGCCGAAGGTGATGCGCTCGATGCCCATGGCCACCACACCGGCGGCACTGCCGATGATGAGCATCGACCCGCCCACACCGGCACAGTAGGCCAGCAGCTGCCAGAAGATGCCGTCCACGGCCATGTCGCCCGTCGGGGCGATGGGATACATGCCCATGCAGCCGGCCACAAGCGGCACGTTGTCAACGATGCTCGAGAGCACGCCGATGATGCCCGTGACCAGATAGTGGTTGCCGCCAGAGACCTCGTTGAGCCACTGGCCCATGGCTGTGAGCACATGTATCTCTTGCAAGCAGGCCACGGCCATGAGAATGCCCAGGAAGAACATGATGGTGCTCATGTCAATGCGCCCCAGCAGGCGGCTCACGCGCTTCTTGATGCCCTCCTTGTTGCGGTTGCGCTTGTTGCCGTAGAAGAGTTCGGTCGTGAGCCACACCATGCCCAGGGCAAGCAACATGCCCACAAATGGGGGCAATCCGGTCAGACCGTGGAAGATGGGAACGAATATCAGTCCGCCCACGCCCAGAAAGAACACGATGCGCTTCTCGCGAGTGGTCAGCTCGTCGGCCACAGCATCGACCTTGCCCTCGGGCATAACCAGCTGGCCGCGCAGCCGCCGCTGCAAGATGAGAGCCGGGATGACCATCGACACCAGTGAGGGCAGGAACAGCTCGGTAATGACGCCCGTGGCAGTGACCATGCCACCATTCCACAACATGATGGTGGTCACGTCGCCGATGGGCGAGAACGCACCGCCCGAGTTGGCCGCGATGACGATGAGCGAGGCATAGATGAGGCGGTCCTTCTGCTCGCGCACCAGCTTGCGCAGGAGCATGACCATGACGATGCTGGTGGTGAGGTTGTCCAGGATGGCACTCAACACAAAGGCCAATATGGCAATGCGCCACATCAGCGTGCGCTTGCTGGTGGTGCGCAGCAGGTCGCGCACAAAGTTGAATCCGCCGTTCTGGTCCACGACCTCGACAATGGTCATGGCACCCATCAGGAAGAATAGTGTGGTGGCTGTGTCGCCCAGGTGATGCTGGATGATGTTGTTGATGGCCGTCATCATCTGGCCGGGGGCCACGCCGGTGACAAACTCCTCTGGCGCGATGGCAAACAAGGTCCAGCAAATCACAAACATCAACAACGCGATGGCCGCCTTGTTGACGCGTGTGAAACTCTCGAGGGCTATGGCTGCATAGCCCAGCACAAAAGCCAGGATGATGGCTATGGCGATGGTCGACATCTTGGGTGTCTATTTGGTTTTTTGACCTGTTGTTATCTCAAAAAAGTGCTGCAAAGGTACGACTTTTCTCACAATCTAAACGTAAAAAAGACCAGACTATTTTACTTTTCTTGGCACAAATGTTGCAAGGTAGTCTGAAAATGTCTAATTTTACACGCTCAAATCTCGTGCCAACGAGCGCAGAGCCGAGCTTGCTCGGGCTATGCCGAGTGCAGCCGAGATTATCGAAACCGCAAGTTCAAACTTTTAAATACGATAAAATTATGATGAAAAAAGGATGTCTGATAGCAATTGCTGTCGTTGTCTTGTTGGGATTCGCCCTGTTCGGCTGGGTCAAGGGCACCTATAACAGTATGGTCAAGTCGCAAGAGGGTGTCGAGGCCGCCTGGGCACAAGTGGAGAACGTCTACCAGCGGCGCGCCGACCTGATTCCCAACCTGGTGGAGACCGTCAAGGGCTATGCCAAACATGAGCAGGAGACACTGGAGGGGGTCATCAATGCGCGCGCCAAGGCCACATCAGTGCAGGTCGATGCCAGCAACCTCGACGAGGCACAGATCAAGAAATTCCAAGAAGCACAGGGCGAACTGACGCAGGCATTGAGCCGACTCATCGCCGTGAGCGAGAACTATCCTGACCTCAAGGCCAACCAGAACTTCCTGGAGTTGCAGTCGCAGCTCGAAGGCACTGAGAACCGCATCACCGTCGAGCGACAGAAGTTCAACGACACGGCACGGGCTTACAACACCGAGATTCGTACCTTCCCCACCAATATCTTGGCCGGCATCTTCAACTTCGACCGCAAGCCCTACTTTGAGGCCGAGGCCGGTGCCGACAAGGCTCCCAAGGTGTCTTTTGATTAATCCACAATCACAGCCTCCCGGCTCCCCTCCCCTTTGCAAAGGGGAGGGGCAGGGGTGGGGTTTGGGACCGTTGCATATTACTCAATGCACAATTTCTGCCACGTCTAACGTCTAAAGTCTATCTAACGTCTAACGTCTGATAATATAGGTGCCACTAGAAGATTTCATACCCGTTGAGGGCCAGCGGCGCATTGCCCAGGCCATCACCGAGGCCGAACGAATGACCTCGGGCGAGATTTGTGTCCATGTGACCCCGCACTGCCTGGGCGAGACTTTGCCTCAGGCCGAGGCGGTGTTTAACGCCAAGCGGCTCTACCGTACGCGCCGCCGCAACGCGGTGCTCATCTACATCGCCTATAAGGACCGCAAACTGGCCATCTTGGGCGACAAGGGCATCAACGACCTGGTGCCAAATGGGTTCTGGGACGAGGCCATCGGTGTGCTGACCCATCATCTGTGCCGCCACAGCCCTGTCGACGGCATCTGCCGGGCTGTGGCACTGATTGGCGACAGACTCAAGAATTACTTTCCTGCCGACCGCGAGGACATCAACGAACTGAGCAATGAGGTATCTTACGATGACTGACAACAAGCGCCCCTTAGCACTGGTGCTGACTTTGCTTCTGTGCCTGACCATGCTGGCGCAGGTGCCCAAGCGACCCGACCCACCGCGTCTGGTCAACGACATGGCTGGTGTGCTGGTCAACGATGCAGTGCTCGAAGACACGCTTGAGAGCTTCGCACACAACACCAGCAACCAGATTTGCATCGTCACCATGCACGACCTGCAGGGCTACGAGCCTGCCGAGATGGCCTATAAGATAGGGCAGGAGTGGGGCGTGGGCGACAAGCGTTTCAACAACGGCGTGGTCATCCTCATCAAGCCCAAGACGGCGACAAGTGGGGGCAAGGTGTTCATCGCCACGGGCTATGGCGTGGAGGGCGCACTGCCCGACGCACTGTGCCGGCGCATCATCGAGAACAAGCTGATTCCGGCTTTCCGCACGGGCGACTATGAGGCTGGTGTGTGGGATGCTCTGGCGGTGATGATGCCCATCCTCAAGGGTGAGTATGATGCCGAGGAGTATATGGCTCAGGAGGATGAGATGGGCACTGAGGACATCATTGCCATCATCTTCTTTCTGGCCATTTTCTTCTATATCTTGTATTGGAGTTCGCACAATGGCGGCAGTTCTGGCTCAAGTGGTCGCAACACCGGCACTTGGGGCGGGCCACCCATCATCTTCACCGGCGGCTCGGGCTGGGGTGGCAGTTCTGGCTCTAGTGGCTGGGGCGGTGGCTCTAGTTGGGGCGGCTTCGGTGGAGGCTCGTTCGGCGGTGGAGGCGCTGGCGGGTCATGGTGATGCGCCGTTGGCTGGTCTATGGCTTTGCGTTGGCTCTGGCGGTGATGGCCGCAGCGGTCTACTTCACCTTCGACCCCTCGCAGGCCGGTTTCTTCCCGCGGTGCACGTTCCTCACTCTCACGGGCTACCAGTGTCCCGGATGTGGCTCGCAGCGTGCGCTGCATGCCCTGTTGCACGGCGACATTGCGTCGGCATGGCACCACAATGCCGCACTGTTGGTCGCCATCCCCACGGTGGCGGTCTATCTGCTGGGTGAGCTCAAGCGCACCACTTGGCCTCGCTACTACCGCGCCATCAGTCGCCCCTGGCTAGTCTACACCATCCTCGCCGCCATCATCCTCTGGTGGGTTGGCCGCAACATTTTCTAGACAGATTTGTTTTCAGCATTGGCATCGGGGCTGTCAGACTCTTCGCGGGCAGCACGCTGATAGGCTGCAGGAGTCATGCCCGTGAATTGCTTGAAGGTTGCGTAGAAGTGTGTGCGTGACTTGAACCCCACACTCTGCCCGATAGCCTCGATGGTCAGACCGCCATACCGCTGCTTGTCGCTCAATCGCCGGCAAGCCTCCTTGATCTTGTAGTCGTTGACGAAGGCCTTGAAGTTGCAGCCTTTCTTCTCGTTGATGACCTGCGACACGTAGTTGGGGTTGTCGCCCACCAGTCGCGCCAGTTGGTCGAGGGTGAATCCCTCGTCATAGATTTCCTGGTGGCTCTCCATGGCAGCGTAGATGCGTTGCAGCAGTTCGTCCTTGGCCTGCTCGTCCATCGGACTGCTTTTGTACTTCTCGGTCGGCATATTTCGCTCTTGTTCCAGCGCCAGCAGCTCTTGGTTCTTTTGGTAGAGCACCAGGTTGCGCCGCTTGGTGCTCTGGTAGTTGCGCCACAAGAATATCAGGGCACCGATGACCATCAAGGCAAGAATGGCAACGCCTGCTATGACAAGATCGCGCACCCGCTTCTGTGCTTCCAGGTCCTTGACCTCCTCGCCCATCTCGTCCAATTCAATCAGGAACTTCTGCTGCTCCACGCTTAACAACTTGCTGCGGTTGATAAACTCATCCTTTGCCTCAAAGTACTTCAACTTATACTCCTTTGCCAAGTCTGCGTTGCCGTGAGTTTCGTAATAATCCTGCTTCATCCGTAGATACTCCACCACGGCATTCTGAAGATTATTATTCCGAGCTATGGATTCAGCCTTATCCAATTCTTGTAATGCCTCTTTATCACGATTGAGTGAAAGTAGCACGACATATTTGAAAATATGTACCATAGATAGGTCGTTGGCAATACTTTGTGGACTCTCGTTCTGTGGCAAGAGGTGCTCTAACTGCTTGATAATGTCCAAAGCCTCTTGATACCTTCCATTTCTATAGGCCATAATGCCATCACACAATTTTTGAAAATATGCTTTGAAGGCAAAGTCATCTGGTATCTTAAGCGTATGAAAAACTTCAAGTTCATTCCCAATTTCCCTAACATGCCCATATTTCATAGCGGCATATGCCAAATTGCCGAAAGAGAGACAAGCTGTCTGAAAACGATGATTATTAACGGTCAAACTGAAAGATTTTTTAAACAACTCAATTATTTCAGGGGGATTTGAATAATTGCTTTCGAGTTCTATTCTTCCAGCTTGTAATATAGCCATTGATTCTTCTATATCTGCTAATGCTGCCCCAATTTTATTATCTGTGGCTATCTCCTTTGCTTTCAATAAATAGCGTAAAGCAGTTTGGTAATCATAAAAATAGTTCAAATATAGGTTCGCAACTCCAACAGTCGCAGTACAACTTAGTTTCTTCTCTCTTTCTGTCAGTTTGTCACTGTATTTGTTTGATACAATGACAAAACACACCAAAGCGCTATCGATTTTATCTGCTCGCCAGTAGTCATCGCCTTTGTTAATCAGTGTCTGACTGGGCAAGTCTTTCCATCGGTCGTAGTTCTGCATGCGCGCCGCTTCAGCAGCACGCCCCACCTGCCCAGCCATAAGCAGGGCTACAAGCAAAAGCAGTTTTTGGGTGATTCTGAATCTGTTCATTGCAAGTACTGTTGTTAGATGCTTACTTTGGAAAGAAGAAAATCTGATAGATTCACAATGATGACGCCATCATCGTTACGGTAGGTGGGCTGCAGCCCGCCTACAATAACAACCTTCTGAAACGAATCGCCTATATGTTGCAACGAACGCAATTCCTGTTCCATCTTTTCTTGTGTGGGCATGGCGTAGGCCGATTGGACATACAATCTGTCATAGCCTTTGTTACACACAAAGTCCACCTCTAGATATTTCCGAGTGCTGACTCCTTGCTCGTTGCGCGTGTTCAGCGTTACCTGCCCGACATCGACTGAATAACCTCGTAGCCGCAACTCATTGTAAATGAGGTTCTCCATCAAGTGCGTAGGCTCGGTCTGCCGGAAATTGAGACGCGCATTGCGCAGCCCCAGATCCTCAAAATAGTACTTGGCCGGTGTGTTAATGTACTTCTTCCGTTTGATATCATATCGGATGGCTTTCTCGATGATGAATGCGTCCTGCAACATGTCAAGATACAATTTAATGTTAGCCGAGGTTATATTGCTGTTCTTGATCGACTTAAATGTGCGTTGCAATTTCTGTGGGTTTGTCATGCAGCCAATGCTACTGGCGATGATGTCAATGATTTCGTCAAGTTCTTCATCGTTGTTCAGCGAATATCTCTCTTTGACATCAATAATATAGGTATTAACGAATAGTTGTTTGAGGTACTCTTCTTTTTGTGAACTGGTGGACATCGCCTTGGTTTGTGGCAAACCGCCATATTGCATATAGGACTGCAGCGCAGCATCAAGGGGCATCTCATGGCAATCAGAATAATACTCGGCAAAACAGAGCGGATGCACCCGCACCTCATCGCCCCTTCCACGGAATGTGGTAACAACATCTTTCGAGAGCAATCTAGCATTGCTTCCTGTGACATACAGGTCAACATTACCACGCTTGAGAAAAGTGTTGAGCACCTCCTCAAATTGGGGGACCAATTGTATCTCATCAAGCATCACATAGTGCATCTTGTCATCGGTGATGAGTGAGTCTATATGTCTCAGGAGCCGGAGTGGATTTCGCAATTCGATATTATACAAACTCTCAAGGTCCACTTTAATCAGATGTCTTTCGTCAACACCTTGATGCGTTAGATAGTCAGCAAATAGGTTGAATAGTAGATATGACTTGCCTGAGCGTCGCATGCCTGTTATGACCTTGACCATGCCATTGTGCATGCGGTTGACAAGTTTGTTGATATATATGTCGCGTTGGATGACCATGTGATTAAAAATTTCTGCGTATATACGCAATTATTTTTTAGCACAAAGGTAATACATTTTTCTCAGTCAAGCAAGAAACAGCTAAATTTTTTTGCGTATATACGCAGTTTTATATTTACAGAGTACTTTATTGATAGCAATGTCCATATCTGCTATATGCGTGGAAAAAGTGGATTCAATACGATCTTGCATTTGCCATTCTACTGTTTCAGAATGATTTGTGTTGTGATGTTACACTTATCTAAGGGAACATTTGCATTTCAGACACACTTTTCTAGGGGAACTTTTGAATATTTATAGTTTTACTGCCCTTTTGCTCAGTGACATTGGCGTGTCAAAGGCTGACTTCCTCGCAACGCCAGGCATCGATGGTTCGTGTTGCAGGGTCGATGTTCATGCCCAGCAGACGAATCGTGCGATTGTCGCCACGCCACTTGGCGGCATAGTTCCTGCGGTGCAGTTGTTCCATCGCCTCATCGACCGTTTTACCATATTTCAGTTCGACCACATAGATGTCGTGCGGCAACCGCAAAACGATGTCGGCACGGCCATTGCTGGTGCGGTCCTCGGCCATGATATCGGCACCAAAGGATGCCAACACAGCATAGAACACGGCTTGAAAATGTCGCTCATTGTCGTTGCTGATGTCGTAAGGGATGGCACGGAAAAAGTCGGTCAGCGATGACATGAAACCATCCAAGTCGCCCTGACGGACAAGGCCCCGGTAGGCGATTCGCAGATAATCCTTTCGCTCGAGTGGCTCAGACCCAGAGTAGTCGGTCAATGACTCGCCCAAGCCCGTGCGCACTTCTTTGTTGGGAATACCAAGGACAAAGATGCCATCGTCATAATCCTTGATGGTCAGATAGCCGCTTTGGTACAACACGGGCACCACATCATTGATTTGCTGGGCGGGCCTATCGAAGCGGGAGGCTGAGGTGGGTATACTCTCCATCTCGGTGATGTCAAACCGATAATGTCTGATTAGATCCAGCAACCATGTGGGCGTGCCGGTGCCAAACCAATGCAATCCCAATTCTTTGTTGGACAAAGCCGATAGCAGGCTGAAAGGATTATAGATGTCGGTCAGGCGTCGGCTGAAGTGGTAGCCGTCGTAATACTCCTTGAGCCGGCTGGCGCACTCGTCGTAGGTGAAGCCCTGGTCCTGGGCCATCTCTTCAATGCCAGGACGCAACTGGGTGAGCATCTCCTGCTCGGTGATGCCGCAGATGGCCTCATAGTCAGGCAACATCGAGATGTTAGTCAGGTTGTTCAGTTCGCTGAAGATGCTCAGTTGCGAGAACTTGGTGATGCCCGTGAGCATGACAAAGCGCAAGTGTGCCGCCTGCGCCTTGAGTGGGCTGTAGAGGCTGCGCGTGATGTTACGCATCACGTTGAGTCGCTCCTCGTCGTGGGTGCTGTCAAGCAAGGGGGCATCATACTCGTCGATGAGCACTACCACGCCCTGCCCAGTGGCTGCGTAGGCTGCATTGATGATGTTGCTCAAACGCACACCATAAGCGTTCCTGGTTTCAACTGTCACTTGATAGAGCCGCTCATAGCGTGCTAGCATGTTGTCGATGGTCGCATGCAGAATTTCTATCTCGGCATATTTGTCGCTGCTCATGTCCAGGTAGATAACGGGATGGACGGTCCAGTCGTGCTCGAGCCGCTCCATGGCCAGTCCTTGAAACAGTTCACGACGCCCCTCGAAGTAATAACGCAGGGTGGAGAGCATCAGCGACTTGCCGAACCGCCGGGGTCGGCTGAGGAAATAGTATTTCTTAGTCGTTACGAGCCGATAAAGAATCTCGGTTTTGTCAATGTACACGCAGTTGTCATTGCGAATATTGGCAAAGTCTTGCTCGCCGACGGGGTATCTTAAGTTGCTCATGACTTGATGGACTTTTGTTCAAACTGCAAAGATAATTAAAATTTGTGCAATTTGAAAGAATAACAAATTAAAAAACATTTTTTTTGATTTCTTTCAAAACACAACCAAATTGTGCATTGAGAATTTTTCTGCGTATATACGCAAAAAATTTCACCGCCTGACAGTCGCAAAAACTCTCAGGCGGTGTTAATCAATCTGCAAGTCCCTCTTTAGGGGGATTTAGGGGGATTGCAGGGCTAGATGAGGGGGCTTACTGAATCACCTTGCGGGCGGTGCCGTCGCTCATCTTGACGATGGTGACACCACGGTGGTTCATGTCGACACGCTTGCCGTCGAGGCTATAGCGTGCCACTTCGTGGGCGTTGTCGCTACCCACCGTGGCGACATTGCTATAAGCCAGGTCATCGATACGGAAAGCGGGACTGATGACCTGCTCCTGCCAGTTGCCGGCAGCGTCGGTCAGGCGAATCTTCAGGTCGAACCAACCATTCAGCGCCTCGCCCGTCACGCTAGCCAATGAACCAGTGTAGAACCAACCCATTGTCGGCCAGTAGTTCTCGGGTACTTCCTCCACAGAAAGTTCATTCCAGTTGTCCTCACCATAAGGCGAATAACTCACAATTACCGTCTCGAGCATCTGCCGGTCGAAATACTGTGCGTTCTGTGGTGTGAAAAACATGTTGAAGTCTCCAGCAGTGAACTCTAGAACACCCTCATCGGCACTGACGAAACGGTCGGTCACATCGCCATTGTCGCCCTTGAAATGCAACATCGTCATCGTTGGCGGGGTCTGGTCCTCAGCGCCTGCAAGATAATGCACTTGCGTCTTGTTCGAACCGGCCAGCCCATCTACATCGACCGCATCATTTACGATAGTTGCATCGACCTCGCCGTTGATGAGTTCATTTAACATTGAACTAGTAGGGCCAGTAATGGACACGAAATCTTCACCGTTCACTTTGTAATCTGCCGTTGTATTTCGTGTGACAATTAATTGTTTTTCTCCATATCGTCCAATATAGTCAAACGTGTTCACCAAAACAGGCATAGTTCGTGGTTCACCATTTTCATTTGTTCCAATAGTGTATAAAGCTTGTCCAAGTGCGCTGACTAATACCGGGCAATTATTTCCTAAATCTCCGATCTTTTTATTAACTGAGTAAGTGAACACAGGATGTGAAGGCCATGAGAAATATTTAACATCATTTCCTTCTAAATCAAACTCTTTGAAATCAAAATTGGGTTGAACATAACTCCCATAGGAACCAGGGCCATTATTAGCAAAAACTATTTGATCCATTGTTTTAACCAATGGCATGCTTATAAGATTCCAAGTAGTATTTACCACGTCGCCCCATGGCTGATGCTCTATGGTCTGAACGGCATTCTGAGGTTGAATGAAGGGAATATACCCCGCATGGCTTTCTTCAGCTTGTGCACCGATATGATATCTGCATGTCTCTCTTTGATTGAGAGGAATAAAATAAGTAATCAGATAAGTACGATATTGGGGCACTTTTTCATTCTTAGCAAAGAACTGAAACGATGGTATTAAAACTTCGTCCGGTTGTTTTTCAACCATGCATGGATCCTCAAAAAACGATTGGTATTTAGCTGGATCATTAGCAATCATGACATCGCCTTGAACTCCATCTACTTCGTATGTGGAAGTGTACATGTCACGAGCATTACCATTCACCTGCACACGATAACTGTAAAATGTATATCGGTCACTGACATCATTCACAAAAAAATCTGCATGAGTATATAAGGTCAGTGGGTTAACGTTTTCTTCTTCAGTAATCATACCAAAATTGCCCGATGCTGCGAAAATCTCCCCATAGTCCATGCAATAAATCATTTTCTGATACCAGACCTCATCTGCATTTCCCGGTTGCAATTGAACAAAATTCCAATTTTCATCAAATCCACCTATTCCAGTAAAAACAGGTTCGCCATCTGCCGTAAGAGTCTGAAAACGAATGTGATTTGTTGCCTCGCTGGCCGCAAAGTTCAACTGCATATTTTCGCTTATTTCCACTTGCTCTCTGATGACGACCCTATCATGGTCATAACCGTCGAATGCAACTAGGATGTCATAGACACCTCCAGGAACAGTAAGCACATTGGAGCCATTCATCAACTGAGGGAGACCGAGTGTCTGATTATTGATGTCACTCTCTTCGTTATAGAGCCCAATGATAAGCGCACTCTGAGTGGCAGGATCAAAGTCAAGTACAAATTCCACTTGATAATTGGCCTGTTCGTAAACTCGCAACCAAAGTTGATCGGGAGTCAGGAGATGCGGCCCCACTTGCTGTAGAAATGCAGCAGTCCACGGATGTGGTGGAGGCCCAGCCGCGACAGGGGGTTGCGGCGTGTGCGGCGATAGTAGGTGTGGATGATGCTGAACTGCGGCAGGTACTTGATCTTCCACCCCGCCTGGCGCAGACGGTGGCAGAAGTCGGCATCCTCGGGGCCGTAGAAGATGGCCTCGTCGAGCACGCCCACCTGTTCGAGTGCCTCGCGACGAATCATCTGGCATGCCCCGATGACATAATATGGCTCGATGGCACCCTCATCGTCGGCGCGCATCTTCTCGGTGGCCAGTCGCAGTCCCAACACGCTCAGCAGCTTGCCCTTGAGCCCCGGAAAGGGGCGGAAGCTGCGCTGCACATTGCCCTCGGTGTCGGTCATGCGGCAGGCGCACAGCCCAACGTCGGGATGCGAGTCGAGGTAGGCAAGCATGCCGTCGATGGCGCGAGTGTTGGCGATGGTGTCGTTGTCCAGGATGAGCAGTGTCGGCGCTATGGCTTGGGCGAGGCCTTGATTGCGGGCCGCGGCCACGCCTCGATTGGCTTCGTTGACCGTGAGCTTGATCAAGGGATAGGTCTGGCTGATATAGGCGGGTGTGCCGTCGGCCGAAGCATTGTCGATGATGATGACCTCGGTGTCGCCACGTTGCATCACTGGCAGCAGTGACTCGAGGCACCGCCGCGTGTCGTCCAGATGGTCATAGGTGAGGATGATGATTGATAATCGTTTCATAGCATGGCATTTAAGGTCAACCGAAGAGCTTGACGCGCAGTGCGCGGCATGCATGTGTGAACTGTCGCCAACTGGTGAACTGCCGCAGCTGGCGCCAGGCCAGCCGAGGTGACACGAAGTAGCGGATGTTGTTCCAGAACAGGGCACGTTCCATCTGGCGTGCCGACAGGTGAGGCAGGTTGAGGATGGACGTGCGCTGCACGTCGCTGGGCACATAGTCGCCGGTGGCTATCCAGCCATTCTCACGGCATTGCCGGTAGTACTCCGTGCCGGGAAAAGGCGAGACGATGTTGAACATCACTTGGTCGACATCCAGGCGCTTGGCCTCGCGCAGGGTCTGCCGCACGGTCTGGGGTGTCTCCAGTGGGCTACACCCGATGAGGATGTTGAGCTTGACGGGTACACCATGCCGCTTGAGCAGGTCGACCGCGCGATAAATCTGGTCGCTGGAGATTCCTTTCTTTATATAGGCGAGAATCTGGTCGTCGAACGACTCGACCCCCAGGTCGACATATCGGCAACCACTCTGCCCCAGGGCCTGGGCAATGGTGGGCGTGATGGCATCGACACGCGCTTGGCATCCCCACACCAGCCCATGGCGGCGCATGACCTCGCACAGGGCTAGGGTGCGCTCCTCGGTCCAGATGAAGTTGTCGTCCATGAATCCCACGGCCCGATAGCCCAACCGGCACAGCTCGTCCATCTCGCGGTCGACGCTCTCGACCGAGCGCATGGCCACAGGGGGCTTGCAGCCGTGCACGCGACGGTGCTCAATCTCGCGGGCGAACGTGAGCGAACTGGGAACGCAGTAGATGCAGTGGAACGGACAGTTGCGCGACGTGACGGCTGTGGTATAGGGCTCGCACTTGAGCTTGGGGTTGTAGTATCTGCGGCCGGTCAGATGATGCCGTGCCGGCAGCGGCAGTGTGTCGAGGTCGGCGATGAGTGGCCGGCTGGGGTTGTCGGTCACTTGGCCGTCGCGCCGCCACGAGATGCCCGGCAGGGCAGTCCAGTCGTCGCCGCGGTGCAGTGCGTCCATGAGCTCGCTCACCGTCACGTCGGGCTCGCCGCGCACCACAATCACACGGTCATCGGGCAGGCAACGCCGGGTGAAGTGGGTGGGACCGGGACCCATGAGCACCACGCGACAGTCGGGGCGGTGGTCGAGCATCAGCCGGATGGCCTCGAGGTCGTTGTCAATCGACAGATTGACTGTCCACATCAGGTAGACATCGCTCTTGTCATCAGCGAGCCAATGTTCAAAGTCGCGGCGTGTGTCATGGTCGTAGACAAAGTCGTGACAGACGACCTGGTGCAGGCCGCTCTGCTCGACCATCGCCACGACGGTGAGCTCGTAGGTGTTGGGGGCCAGGTACACGACATGTGTGCAGCCCGCCGTCCGTTCGGCGGGCCGCTTGCCCACAAGCACCGGTGGTGTGACAAACGCCAGTCGCAACGTCCTTGGGGGTTACGGGGTGACGACGGTGCCGATGCCCTCGCCGGCAATCACTTTGCGCAGGTTGCCCACAACATCCATGTTGAACACATGGATGGGCAGACCGTTCTCCTTGCACATGATGGTGGCGGTCATGTCCATGACCTTGAGGTTGCGGTTGTAAATCTCATCGTAGGTGATGCGGTCAAACTTGGTGGCAGTCGGGTCTTTCTCCGGATCGGCGGTGTAGATGCCGTCCACGCGTGTGCCCTTGAGCATGACATCGGCTTCGACCTCGATGCCGCGCAGTGCCGAACCGGTGTCGGTGGTGAAATAGGGACTGCCTGTGCCGCACGACATGATCACGACCTTGCCCTGCTCCATGGCCTCGATGGCGCGCCACTTGCTGTAGTGCTCGCCGATGGGAAACATGTTGATGGCGGTGAGCACCTGGGCCGGCTGGCCGATGCTCTCAAGCGCGCTGCACAGTGCCAGTGAGTTGATCACTGTGGCCAACATGCCCATCTGGTCGCCCTTGACGCGTTCGAAGCCTTGGGCCGCGCCCTTGAGGCCGCGGAATATGTTGCCGCCGCCGATGACGATTGCCACTTGCACGCCCGCCTCGGCGATTTCCTTGATTTGGTGAGCATACTCGACGGTGCGCTCAAAGTTGATGCCTGTGCCCCCGGCCACGGCGAGCGACTCGCCGCTGAGCTTGAGCAGAATGCGATGATAGATAGGTTTCATTGGTGTCTATTTTGAGTTACAATCGGCAAAGTTACGAAATAATTTGTATCTTTGCCGCAAAAACTGTCAAGAAATGGATGTGAAACTCACAATTAGGCCCGATTTTGTGGCGCAAGTGGCCCTGCCGCCCTGCAAGAGTGTTGTGAATCGCGAGTTGTTGATCAATGCGCAATGTGCAATGCTCAATGCACAATCGGTCGTTGCCGGCGATGCTCATACGCTGCCTGATGACGTGGTGGCTATGCGGCGAGGACTGGCAGCACGCCACGGCGAGGTTGTCGATGTGGATGGAGCGGGAACGGCGCTGCGGTTTCTCGCTGCCCATTGGGCAACGCGTCAGGGCTGCACCGTCACCATCACCGGCAATGCACGGCTGCGAGAGCGACCCATTGCACCCCTGGTCGACGCGCTGCGGCAGTTGGGGGCCGACATCACCTATGTTGAGCACGAGGGCTATGCGCCTCTGCGCATCACCGGGAGGCAGCTCAGAGGCGGTCGCTTGTCTGTGAGAGGCGATGTGAGCTCGCAGTTTGTGAGTGCTTTGTTGATGATTGCACCCACCATCGGTGGGCTGGAGTTGGAGCTGACGGGCGATATTGTCTCGCGTCCCTACATCGACATGACCCTGGTGCTGATGGAGCGGCATGGGGTGAGGGCACACTGGAGCGACCGCGTCATCATTGTGCCGGCCGACACCTATCAGCCTGCGCCTGTGCTTGATGAGGGCGACTGGAGTGCGGCGGCATTCTGGCTGGCGCTGCAGGCATTGTTGCCGCAGGCTCACATCACGCTGCACGGCTTGCGTCGCGACAGTGTGCAGGGCGACCGCCGCATCCTCACCATCCTGCAGCAGATGGGCATGCAGGCACACTGGCACGACGATGGGTCGCTCACTGCCGACATGAGCCGAGCCGACTGTTGCTGCTGCTCGACTTTCGCCGACCTCACGGGCACCCCCGACTTGGCGCCGGTGCTGGTGTCGCTGCTGTGCCTGATGGGCCGCCCCTTCCGCATCACGGGGCTGCGCACGCTGCGGTACAAGGAGAGCGACCGCCGCGAGGCGTTGCGACAGGAACTGCGCAAGGTGGGCTACCTCCTGACCATCGAGGGTGACGATGCCGTCAGCTGGCACTTTGCCACTTGTCCGCCGCAGCAGTCGCCTGTCATCGATACTCACGGTGACCATCGCATCGCCATGGCTATGGCTCTGGCCGCTGTGCGTCATCCCGGCTTGGTCATCACCCAAGCCCAGGTCATTGACAAGAGCCACCCCGGCCTCTGGACCCACTTCGGATGATACAATCGGGGACGGTTCTGTTTTGTATCATTTTCGCCAAAATGATACAAAACAGAACCGTCCCCGATTGTATCAAAAATGCGAAATAACATTATTTTAATGTTGTGATTTCGCACTGTCGGCTAAAAGTTGTACTTTTGCGGATTGTTTAGCGAAAAACAATCATTTCAAACAAAGATATAGAAATCAAAATGATTTATCCGATTCTTACGCCTGAAGAGGCTGCCGAGTTTGTGCAGCACGGCATGAATGTGGGTGTGTCGGGTTTTACGGCCCCTGGCTGCCCCAAAGTTGTTCCTCCCGCCATCGCCGCCAAGGCTCGTCGCGAGCATGAGGCCGGTCGCGAGTTCAAGATTAACCTGTTCACCGGTGCCTCGACCAACGACTACACCGACGGTGAGCTGTCGCGCGCCAATGCGCTCAACTTCCGCACGCCCTATCAGTCGCTGGGCGAGTTGCGCAAGCACATCAACGCCGGCGAAGTGCACTACAACGACCGTCACCTGAGCGAGTTGAGCCAGGAGTTCCGCTATGGCTACTATGGCAAGATGGACATCGCCATTGTCGAGGTGCAGAGCATCACCGACGACGGCGACATGGTGCTGGGCACGTCGGTGGGCAACACGCCCACCTGGCTGCAATGCGCCGAGAAGGTCATCATCGAGATCAATGACATGCTGCCCGAGAGCATCCACGGCATGCACGACATCTATGTGCCTCTCGATCCGCCCTTGCGCCGCGAGATTCCCATCTACAAGCCCAGCGACCGTGCCGGCAAGCCTGTGGCTCATGTTGACCCCAAGAAGGTGCTGGGCGTGGTCAAGACCTCGATGCCGCTGGGCGTGACCACTCCGTTCACGCCGGTCGATGAGGTGACCGCCAAGATTGGCGAGTATGTGTGCGAGTTCCTCGTCAGCGAGATGAAGCATGGCCGCATGCCCAAGTCGTTCCTCCCCATCCAGAGCGGTGTGGGCAACATCGCCAACGCCGTGCTCAACTCGCTGGAGGCCAGTACCGAGATTCCCGCCTTTGAGATGTACACCGAGGTGGTGCAGGACAGCGTGCTCAAGCTGCTGGAGAGTGGTCGATGCAAGTTTGCGAGCACATGTTCGATGACGTTCTCGCGCGACGCGATGACCGAGTTCTTCCAGAAGCCCGAGCTTCATGACAAGCTGCTGATGCGACCCAGCGAAATCTCGAACAACCCCGAGGTGATTCGCCGCATCGGTGTGGTGTCGATGAACACCGCCATCGAGTGTGACCTGTATGGCCATGTCAACTCGTCGCACGTCAGTGGGTCGCGGCTGATGAATGGCATCGGCGGGTCGGGCGACTTCACGCGCAACGCCTACACCAGCATCTTCCTGTGCCCGTCCATCAAGAAGGACGACTGCATCAGCACCATCGTGCCCATGGTGACGCACTGCGACCACACCGACCACTCGGTGGACATCATCATCACTGACCAGGGCATCGCCGACCTGCGTTTCAAGGATCCCGTCCAGCAGGCCGAGGAAATCATCGAGCACGCCGCTCACCCGGTCTACCGCCCGTTGCTGCGCGAGTATCTGGCGCATGCCGGCAATGGTCACATCCACCTCAATCCCGACATGGCCTTGGCTTTCCACAGCGCACTGGCTCACGAGGGCGACATGCGCAAGGCCGACTTCTCTAAGTGGCTCTGAATCTGAGTGAAGGTTGTGAATTGTGAATTGAGAATCGGAGGCTTCATGGAATTGTAGTCAAAATGTTTTTCAATTTTCAATTCACAATCTTCAATTCTTTATTAAAAAAGTAGTACCTTTGCAGCCGCAAATGCAAAGTGGCCCCTGTAGTTCAATGGATAGAACGGAGGTTTCCTAAACCTGAGATTTGGGTTCGATTCCCAGCGGGGGTACCATCAAAAAACGGCGTTATATTTTTCTGGAACCGCTTCTTTTGCACTTGTTCCAGAAAAATATAACGCCGTTTTTTTGTTCTGGAATGAAATTTAGCATCTCTGTCGGCGCAAGATGAACTAAATTTGGGGTCGAAAACGGCGAAAGGCTTGCACAAGCCGAGAATTATGACGAACTTTGCACCCAATTTTGGGAAAGGACACGCTACATCGGGTGCGCTTTGAGACACTGGGCTGCAAGCTCAACTTCTCGGAGACGGCGACGCTGGGCAAACTGCTGGGCGAGCGCGGAATTGTTGTGGCCGCACCCGACGAGCAGCCCGACATTTGTGTGGTGAACACCTGCAGCGTGACCGAGCTGGCCGACCGCAAGTGCCGCCAGCACATACGCCGGCTGGTCAAGCTCTATCCCGATGCGCTGATGGTAGTGACTGGGTGCTATGCCCAGCTCAAGAGCCAGGAGATTGCCGAGATTGAGGGTGTCGACATCGTGCTGGGCAGCGAGCAGAAGCTGGACATCGCCAGCTATGTCGAGCGGTGGCTCGATGACCACCGGCCCACGGTGGCCGTGACGCGCACGCCTGACATCCGCCGCTTCAGCCCGTCGTGCGAGCGGGGCGACCGCACACGCTACTGGCTCAAGGTGCAGGACGGCTGCGACTACTATTGCAGTTACTGCACCATCCCCATGGCCCGCGGACGCAGCCGCAGCGGCACCATCCAGAGCCTGGTGGAACAGGCGCGGCAGGTGGCCGACGAGGGCGGACGCGAGATTGTCATCACGGGGGTCAACATCGGCGACTTCGGCAAGAACACGGGCGAGCATCTGCTAGACTTGCTTGAAGCATTTGACTGCATCGAGGGCATCGAGCGTTATCGCATCTCGTCGATTGAGCCGGACCTGCTGAGCGACGACATCATCTGCTTCTGTGCCCAGAGCCGCGCCTTCATGCCCCACTTCCACATCCCGCTGCAGTGCGGCAGCGACCCAGTGCTGCGGCTCATGCGCCGCCACTACGACCGCCAGCTGTTTGCCGACAAGGTGGCCCGTTGCCGCCAGCTGATGCCCGACTGCTTCATCGGTGTGGACGTGATGGTGGGCAGCCGTGGCGAGACCGACGACCTGTTTGAGGACAGCTACCGGTTCATCGCCTCGCTCGAGTTGCAGCACCTGCATGTGTTCCCCTACAGCGAGCGGCCCGGCACGATGGCCCTGCGCATCCCCGTGGTGGTGTCACAGCGTGTCAAGCAGGAGCGCGCCGCCCGCATGATTGCCCTGAGCGACAAGAAGCAGCGCGCCTTCATCGAGCGCTATCTGGGCACGGTGCGACCGGTGCTGATGGAGCAGCCTCACGGCGAGGGGCCGATGCACGGCTTCACCGATAACTACATCCGCGTCAACATCGCTCCTGACCATAGTCTGACCAACCGCATTGTCCCCGTCCGCCTCGTCCGCCTCAACGACGACCTGACGGTCGAGGCTACAATACTCAATACTTAATTCTCAATTGAAAAAAGTCGCAGTCATCATCCTCAACTGGAACGGAGCCAAGCTCCTGAGCCGGTATGTGCCCAGCGTGGTGCAGAACACCCCTGCCGACCTGGCCGATGTCATCGTGGCCGACAACGGATCGACCGACAACAGTCTGGAGGTGTTGCACGACGAGTTCCCTTCAGTGCAAGTCATCCGTCTGGACAAGAACTACGGCTTTGCCGAGGGCTATAACCGCGCTATCGCACAGTGTGCCGACTATCGCTACACTGTGCTGCTCAACAGCGACGTGCGCACGCCCGAACATTGGCTGGAGCCGGTCATCGACTATCTGGAGGCACACCCCGAGGTGGGGGCAGCGCAGCCCAAGCTGCTGCATGACCGTCAGGACGGTCGAGAGATGTTTGAATATGCCGGTGCGGCCGGGGGCTACCTCGACTGCCATGGCTACCCCTACTGCCGCGGGCGCATCTTCGAAGCCATCGAGGACGACCACGGCCAGTATGACCACATCACACCCAGCATCCTCTGGGCCAGCGGGGCATGCCTGGTGGTGCGCACCGCACTCTACCAGCAGGCCGGCGGACTGGACAAGGACTTCTTTGCCCACATGGAAGAGATTGACCTGTGCTGGCGCATACACCTGCTGGGCAGCGACATCCGCCTGGTGCCGCAGGCCAGGGTTTACCACCTGGGTGGGGCCAGTCTGCCGCAGGGCAACCCGCGCAAGACCTACCTCAACTTCCGCAACAATCTGCTGTTGCTGCACAAGAACCTGCCTGCCGGCGAGGGGCGGAAACTGCTATTTGTGCGCCGCCTCTACGACACGATGGCTTTTGGCATGGCGCTTGTCAAGATGCATTGGGGCGACGCCCGGGCCATCCTCAAGGCTCACCGCGACTTCCGCCGCATGCGAGGCCGCTACACCGAGCATCCCACGCGCAATCTGCTGCGCGAGCTGCCCGAGTGCCGCTGTAACATCATCGTCGACCACTATCTGCGCCGCCGCAAGGTGTTTTGATTAAGTGGTTAAGTAGGTAAAGTAGGTAATCTGTTCAGCGATTCCACGTTTCCCCTCCCCTTTCCCAAAGGGGAGGGGTCAGGGGTGGGGTTTGGATACAGCTATAATAATAAAAATGTGTCAAACTTTGCTCGTTGCAAACCCTACCCCCAGCCCCTCCCCTTTGAGGAGGCTGCTGAAAAAGTAATAAACCGCGAATTACGCGAATAAAACGCGAACCTTTAGCTCGCAACCGAACGGGCGCAATTTTTCTTGAATATAATTTGAGTTTTGAATATAACCATCGTGAAGCAAATCAATTATTTGTCTGTACTTTTTCAGCGGCCCCTCCCTAAGATAGGAGGGGTTGGGGGGTGCCTCGCCTTGCTCCATTTAGCCGCCCTGTCGGGCGGGAAATCTGACAAAATCTAAAACAAAATCGCACAGTTGCTATTTAATTTATTTTTCTGCCTATGTGAGATTTTGAGACAGATTTTGTAAGATTTCCGCACGCGATAGCGTGCGCCAATTTAGCCGCCTGGGGAGCTCTGTCTGGTTGCATAACCCCCTCCCCTTTGGGAAAGGCTGCTGAAAAAGTAATAAACCGCGAATTACGCGAATAAAACGCGAACCTTTAGCTCGCAACCGAACGGGCGCAATTTTTCTTGAATATAATTTGAA
>CACZHT010000009.1 GCA_902781045.1 uncultured Bacteroidales bacterium
AAGCGGCGAGGACCTCCGGCCCTCTTGCATGGTCTTTCGAACAAATAGCTTCTTCGAAGCATTTTAGCGTCTCCGACGCAATCGCTGAACAGATTCTGTATGAGACTGTTCAGCGATTGGTTCCAGCGAGCCTCCCCTCCCCTTTCACAAAGGGGAGGGGCTGGGGGTGGGGTTTGCAACGAGCAAGTTTTGACTCATTTTTATAATAATGGCGGTATCCAAACCACACCCCTGACCCCTCCCCTTTGGGAAAGGGGAGGGGAAACGCAGAATCGCTGAACAGAACTCAAGTTTGAGACTCAATTCAGCGACTGTGACATCGGCAGTTCTTCCCGCTAAGTTAGAGGGGTTTAGTGGGGGAGTGTGTCAGCCGGCTATGCCCTAGCATGGCGGTTGTCATACGCCCCCGTTATGTCTTAAGAGGAGAGCTGATAGCTCGCATTTACAATCGCCAAACAGTTGCTCTGGGCAGCTGCTCAGCGATCATGCTGGCACGGGTCACCGCCTGTTGGCATGCAACAACACCAACAAAGGGTAAGCAGACTTGATTGACATTTTTGACAAATTCCCAACCTACTCAACTAAATTTGAATGTGTCGACCCAGTGAACCCAATAGCCCAACTTGCTAGACCTACACATTATTAAAAAGAGGCACAAGACAAACCTGAAATCGGCCAAAAAGTGGCATCAGCTGGCCAAACGCTAACGCAGGACAAACTCGTCGGCATCGCGCCAGGCGGGAAATTTCTCACGGAAATGTGCCAGCAGGGCAGGGTTGAGCTCAGTGGTGATGACGGTGCTGGTCATGCGCTGCCCCACAACCTTTCCCTTAAAGTCGACCACGATGGAGCTGCCCTGACCATACTCGACGCCCTGCGGGTCGGTGCCACAACGGTTGGCTCCGATGACATAGCACTCGTTCTCCAGGGCACGGGCAACGAGCAGTTGGCGCCAGGCATACTCACGCGACCGCGGCCAGTTGGCCACAACGATGAGAATATCGTAGTTGTTCTTGACATTGCGGCAGAAGACCGGGAAACGCAGGTCATAGCACACCACCAGCTTGATGTTGAAACCACGAAACCGCACTATCGGAGCCGATGTGCGACCTGCGTTGTAAATCTTGTCCTCTCCGCCGAAGGCAAACAAGTGCTTCTTGTCATAGAACGTCTCCTCGCCGTTAGGTTCGATGAAGAAAGCGCGGTTGTAGAGCTGTGCTGCAGTGCTGGCCAGGAAGCTGCCACAGATGGCCACCCGATATTGCTCGGCCAACCGATGCAGCAGGCGCATCGTGTCGCCGGTATTGCGCTCGGCCAACTCTAAAGCCCGGTCGCGGTCGGTGGTCATAAAGCCGGTCGAGAATTGCTCGGGCAACACCACCAGGTCGGTGTCGTCGGCCATGTTCTGCATGTTGCGCTGCAGCTGAGCCAGATTGGTGTCTTTGTCACCCCATGCGATGTCGTCCTCAATGAGCGTGACCTTTAGATTGCGTGATAACACAGATAATTAAGAATTGAAAAATGATAATTGACAATTGAGAATCATCGAAGACTCGAATGTTCAGATAATCGACAATTCAAGACTCGACGAGAATTGACTACAGCCCAGTAGCGAACTGTTCGGGGTGGCGCCCGGTGCGGCCCTGGTAATAGCACTTGATAGACCGCATGTCGGCGTCGATGTCACCCGTCGGTGTGAAGATGCAATCGATGCACACCTCACGCGTGGCATAGTCGATGTAGCCGAGCACCACCGGGACATGAGCGGCTAGCGCAATGTGCAGGAAGCCCGTGTGCCAGTGCTCGTTGCGGCTGCGCGTTCCCTCGGGGGTGACGGCGACCCACAGACGTTCGCGACGGTTGAACTCGGCCACCACGCCATCTGACACATGTGTGTGCTGCGAGCGGTTGACCGGGATACCCCCCAGGGCACGCATCAGGCTACCCATCGGAAAGAAGAACCAGGTCGACTTCATCAAGAAGCTCGCTCGCATGCCCACCGAGCGCGTGGCCAGCTCGCCCAGCACAAAGTCCCAGTTGCTGGTGTGTGGAGCCACACAAATGACACACTTGGGCGTGGGTGGAATGTTGCAAGCAAACTTCCACCCCGCCCGGTCAAGTATCCATTTTGCCAGAATCATGGCAAGTCCCCGCAGGCTTACTGCTTCTTGGGCAACAGGGCATTCATCTTGCCAACGATGGAGTTGGCCTGGTCACGGAACCACTCGGTGAGGGCCTTCTCGTCGGCCTTGCTGAACTTGTTGCCCACGCGCTTCACGCCCTGTGCCTGAAGCATGGCGATGTCAATGATGATCTCGTTCCACTTCTCATAGTTTTCTTCGTTGCTGATCAGGTCCTGTGCCATGATGCACTGTCCGGCCATCTCGCCACATGCGCGCTGAATGGCTTTCTTCAGTTGTCTCTTGTTTGCCATGTTGTGATTTATAGTTTGTTAAACAATGATGCAGCTCCGAGCTGCTGAAATTTTCGGCTAAATTACTCAAAAAAGACTATACTCGCAAAAAAAACGGCGAAAAAACTCCCAGGGTGTCCCAAAATTGTGAAAAATCAAAAAAAATCTACATTTTTTCTGTCTCTGACGGCATCAATCACGGTTTTGATTGTACTTTTGCCAACAAAAACAAACGTCACAATCGTGCAATGGCAAAAGCAAGAATACACTATATAGACGCATTGAGGGGTTTCACAATGTTGCTGGTCGTGTTCGCACATGTGCTGACCTTCGGGTTCGACATGGAGAATTCGTTCATCAGCCAGCTGTTCGTCACCTTCAGGATGCCTATGTTCTTCTTCATCAGTGGCTACATTGCCTACAAGGGCATAGAGATGTGGGATGGGGCCTTCTTCAGCAAGATGATCAAGAAGAAAGCCGTGGTCCAGATCATCCCTGCCACTGTGTTCTGGCTGTTGTTTGTGCTTTTTATCTGCAAGAAGACGTCCCCGCTCGACTATATCCGCGACAAGGGGTTTGTAGGCTATTGGTTCACCTACACCCTGATGGTGTTCTTTGTCATATATTATATTGTGTCGCTGGTGGCCAACAAGATGTCGGCGCCGGCTCGCGACCGATTTTTTGACATCACGCTGTGCCTGGTCGCTGTGGCGGGCGTGGGCGCTTTCATGGCACTGAGCGGCAGTCCGAGGAAAGAACTATACCACGCGTTCTCGATACTCAACGTGTGCAACTACTTTCAATATTTCGTCTTCGGTCTGTTGTGCAAGCGCCATCAAGCCGCATTTGAATTCGCCCTGCGCGACAACCGTGTGCTGGTGACATGCATGGTGGTGTTCGTGGCCTGCCTGTATCTGCTCTTCCAGCCACGCATCGCCCCGATGACCCCGCCACTGGTGCGCAAATTTTGCATGCACGAGTTGGTCAGATATTCCGGCTTGATCATTGTGTTTGCCTTCTTCTTCCACAATGCCGACTTTTTCAACAAGGACAACACAGTGGTGCGGTGCATGCTGTTTGTCGGGCGACGGACCCTCGACATCTACCTGATTCACTTCTTCCTGATGCCGTTTGGCACCGACCTGCCCACCTATGCCTGGAGCAATGTGTTTGTCGTGCAGCTGTTTGTGGCCGTGTTCCTGTCACTGCTGGTGATAGCGTTGTGTCTGCTCATCAGCCGCGTCATCAGGATGAGCGACTTCTTGGGTCACTACCTGCTAGGGGCCAAAAGGGCCGAGAAGGAGGGATGAAATCTAAAAAAATCTAAAAATCTTCAGGATAATTTTGCCATGTCAAAAAGTGGCTGTACCTTTGCACTCGCAAATCGGTGATATCGTCTAGTGGTCTAGGACGCCGCCCTCTCACGGCGGAAACCAGGGTTCGAGTCCCTGTTTCACTACTTTCATCCCAGACATTGCTGAACGACATTTTGGCAACAGCGGGTGACAATGGGGTGGGGCAGGTGTGACAGAATGTCGCATCACAACATGTGGCACAGACGTTGCTTGTCATGCAGTGGTTTCAATCAACGAAATATTAAAACAATTATTAAATAAACACAACTATGAAAGTCAAACCACTATCTGACCGAGTTCTCATCGAACCGGCAAAAGCCGAAGAAGTCGTGGGCGGCATCATCATCCCCGACACCGCAAAGGAGAAACCCCTCAAGGGCACTGTCAAGGCCGTGGGCCAGGGCACCAAGGACGAGCAAATGGTCGTCAAAGAGGGCGACACCGTGCTCTATGGCAAGTATGCCGGTACCGAGATTGAGGTCGACGGACAGAAGCTGCTCATGATGCGCCAGAGCGACATCCTGGCCATCGTCGAAGACTAAAATTCGTTTTGTCAGACTGGCCGTCGGTCGACTAGTCTGCCATACAATCACTTGATTTTCAGATTACTCGTTAACAAAAAAAAAGACAACAACAATGGCTAAAATCATTAAATTCGATATCAAGGCTCGCGAAGAGCTCAAGAAGGGCGTTGACCAGTTGAGCAACGCCGTGAAGGTAACACTTGGCCCCAAGGGGCGCAACGTCATCCTGGACAAGAAATATGGAGCACCACACATCACCAAGGACGGTGTGAGCGTGGCTCGTGAGGTGGAGCTCGAGGACGAGTTCCAGAACATCGGCGCACAGCTTGTCAAGGAGGTTGCCTCCAAGACCAACGACGATGCCGGCGACGGCACCACCACCGCCACCGTGCTGGCACAGAGCATCGTCAACGAGGGCCTGAAGAATGTGGCCGCCGGTGCCAACCCCATGGATGTGAAGCGCGGCATTGACAAGGCAGTCAAGGCTGTTGTGGCAAGCATCAAGGAGCAGGCACAGGAAGTGGGCGACGACCTGGAGAAGATCCGCAACGTGGCTCGCGTCAGCGCCAACAACGATGACCAGATTGGCGACATCATCGCCACAGCCATGGAGAAGGTCAAGAAAGACGGCGTGATCACCGTCGAGGAGGCCAAGGGTACCGACACCACCGTCGACGTGGTCGAGGGTATGCAGTTCGACCGCGGTTACATCTCGCCCTACTTTGTCACCAACGCCGAGAAGATGGCAACCGAGATGGAGAACCCCTACATTCTGCTGTTCGACAAGAAGATTTCGGGCTTGAAGGACATCCTGCCCCTGCTGCAAGGCGCTGTGCAACAGCATCGCCCCATGCTCATCATCGCCGAGGACGTCGACGGTGAGGCACTGGCATCGCTCGTGGTCAACCGCATCCGCGGCTCGCTCGAGGTGTGCGCGGTCAAGGCACCCGGTTATGGCGACCGCCGCAAGGAGATGCTCGAGGACATCGCCATCCTCACCGGCGGTGTGGTCATCAGCGAGGAGAAGGGCCTGAACCTGGAGGGCGCAACGCTCGACATGCTCGGAACAGCTGAGAAGGTGACTGTCACCAAGGACAACACCACCATCGTCAATGGTGCCGGTGACAAGCAGGCCATCGCCGACCGTGTGGCCCAGATCCGTGCCCAGATTGAGGTCACCAAGTCGACCTACGACAAGGAGAAGCTGCAGGAGCGTCTGGCCAAGCTGGCCGGTGGCGTGGCAGTGATCTATGTCGGTGCACCCAGCGAGGTCGAGATGAAGGAGAAGAAAGACCGTGTTGACGATGCACTGAGCGCAACTCGCGCAGCCGTGGCCGAGGGTATTGTGCCGGGCGGTGGTGTTGCTTACATCCGCTGCATCGACGCCCTGGAAGGTCTCAAAGGCGAGAACGACGACGAGACCACCGGCATCCACATCATCCGCCGGGCCATCGAGGAGCCGCTGCGACAGATTGTCAACAATGCAGGCATGGAGGGAGCAGTCGTTGTCGACCAGGTGCGCAAGGGCACTGGCGACTATGGCTTCAACGCCCGCACCGACAAGTATGAGCACTTGTTTGAGACCGGTGTCATCGACCCGGCCAAGGTGGCACGTGTTGCTCTGGAGAACGCCGCATCGATTGCAGGAATGTTCCTGACCACGGAGTGCGTCATCGCCGAGAAGAAGGAGCCCGAACCCGCTGCACCTGCAGCTCCCGGCATGGGCGGCATGGGTGGCATGATGTAAACTTAATAAACACCTTATCTTGGGCGGGGCGACCGGAGAGTACAATTTCTCTCCAGTCGCCCCGCTTGTTGTGGGCAATCAAGCGGCAAAAAAATCGCGGCGACATAACAAATTGCCAAGAAATACGTTATAAAAATGATATGCAATATTTTAATGTTTCGTCGCCCTGACAGGGGTAGGGAAGAACAAAAAAAATTTGTGTACTATAGTTTTTTTTCCTAATTTTGCACGCTCTATCACTTTTGCGCGACTTGCTCAAGTGGTGCAAAAATGAGGAAAAACATGTTTGAAATTTATAATAATTTGAGTATCAATGTTTTAATTGACACTTGAAGCACCAGAGATATGTCCTTTAGCGTCAACGACCACCTGACAAACGACCAGCCGTGCAGCGACCAGCTGCAATGGTTTGCCATGCGCGCAACCTACCATCGCGAAATGGCCGTGAAGTCGCTGCTGGACAATGCAGGTATCGAGTGCTACCTGCCCACAGCACAAAGTCTGAAGCTGAACCATGGCCGCAAAGTCAGGGTCGTCACCCCGCTGGTGAGCAACCTCATCTTTGTGCGCGCTGCCAAGGAACGCCTCCAGCAGTTCAAAGCTCGTGTGCCTCACTTGCAGTATATGACTCATCGTGACGGTTCGAAGAATGTGCCCATAGTAGTACCCGAACGTCAGATGGATGACTTTATCTCGATCACCGCCTCCAGAGCCTCGCAACTGCAGTTCTTCAGTCCCGGCGAGCTCAATGTCAAGCAAGGCACTCGCGTCAGGCTGCATGGCGGCTCGCTCGACGGTCTTGAAGGCGTATTCATGAAAGTCACAGGCCGCCGCAACCGCCGTCTGGTCATTGAGGTGGAGAATGTGATTACCGTTGCTCTTGAATGCTCTGATGCCGAGTTTGTTGAATTGATATGAACCTTATCTCCCTATTGATAGTTGTCGCGCTTGCCCTGGTGATGTCGTGGTTCGGTACCTACTGCGTCATCAAGTTTGCCTACAAGTACGGCCTTTACGACAAGCCTAATGCCCGAAAGATTCATCACGAGAAGATTCCGCGTCTGGGAGGAGTGTCTTTCTTCCCATTGGGGGTGATCATCATCGACCTGCTCAGCCAGCTGGCTCCGGTCCTTGGGGTACACGACTTCCCTGACGTGTCCGTGCTGGTGGGGCTTGTGCCGGCCTTGCTGCTACTCTATGTTGTCGGTCTGATAGACGACATCTGGGGAGTGCGCTATCGCATCAAGTTCCTGTTTCAGGCTGCAGTGGCTATCCTGCTGTGCCTCAACGGTTACTATTATCATGACCTTTATGGGCTGATAGGGCTTCATGAGGTGCCCACCTGGTTGGGTTGGCTTGTGACGGTGTTCATGGTCATCTATGTTACCAACGCTTTTAACTTCATTGACGGTATCGACGGACTGTCATCGGGCCTGGCCATCCTGACATTTGCCTATTTCGCTTGTTTCTTTTCGGAGCTGGGCAACGAGGTCTTCATGATTGTCTGTGTCATCATGCCCTTGATTCTGATTCCGTTCATGTTCTACAACGTGTTTGGTCATTCAGACAAGCACACCAAGGTGTTCATGGGCGATGCGGGCTCTCTATTCCTGGGACTGATATTCGTCATTCTGTCCATCGAGCTGTCGCAGCACAGTGTCCCAGAGGCCGGTGGCGACAACTTGCTCCTTTTCTCGGTCGCCCCCTTGCTGCTGCCGCTGCTAGATGTGATTCAGGTGGTAGTGCACCGTCTACGCACCGGGGCCAACCCTTTCCAGGCCGACAAGAGCCATATCCACCACCGGTGCATGGCCTTCGGGTGGACACAGCATGTGACCCTGTTCATTGTCATCACGTTTGCGGTCATCCTGACCACATTATGCTATTTCCTGGCCTATGTGCTCGACATCAATGTGGTCTTGGCCATTGTGATTGTCGTCTGGCTGGTGTTCAATGGGTTGTTATCACGCAAGAGAATAAATAAAAACATGATATGAAAAAACTAGTTTTAATGTCGGTTGCCGGTGTATTGATGGCACTGACGTCGTGCACGCCCAAGCTGGGCTACTTCCAGGACCTACAGGCAGGTTCTGAGTACAATCTGCAGCAGCCGCGCGTTGTCAAGGCTGAGCAGGGAGACAAAATGTCAATCATTGTCAGTAGCCGAAGCCCTCAACTGGCCTCGCTGTTCAACCTGCCCATCGTCAGCAACTACACGGCGTCGTCATCAGAAATGCCCGTGTCGTCGACACGCATGTCGGCCTACACAGTGGGCGAGATGGGCGACATTGTCTTTCCGGTACTTGGCTCAATCAGTGTCAAAGGTCTGACACGTGAGCAGATCCAAGAGAAGATTCGTCGTGAGCTGAGCGACCGTGACTTGCTCAAGGATGCCACGGTCACAGCCAATTTCCTGGACTTGACTTACTCGGTGATGGGTGATGTCAAGCTGCCGGGGCGCTATGCTTTCGACCACGACTATGTTACGCTGCTTGAAGCCCTGTCTCGTGCCGGCGACCTGACCATCACCGGCCGTCGCGACAACATCTTGGTCACCCGCAACGAGGGCGGCAAGCAGACAAACTATCGCATCGACCTGACCAACTCGAACGAGCTGTATCAGTCGCCGGCCTTCTACCTCAAGCAGAACGACATCATCTATGTGGAACCCAACGTGAAGAAAGCCCGCGAGTCAACCTCGACCGGCAACGCGCTGTCCAGCCCCTCGCTGTGGCTCTCGACAGCATCATTCATCACCTCGCTGTGTGTGCTGATATTCAAATAAACAGATTATCTGAATTGCTATGGAAGAAAAAAAGTATGGGGGATATGGCAACTATGAAGGCCAGCTTCTGGAGAAGCAATCCGATGACTTTGAGAAGATAAGGGAGTGGCTCAGACTGTGCATGCGCAAGTGGCACTGGTTTGTGGTTTCCATCTTGTTGATGATGGGATTTGCCGTACTTTACATTCTCACAACCCAGCCACTATACACCCGCAAAGCATCAGTTCTGCTCAAGTCGGACGGCGGCTCACTGTCGACCGATTTTGGTCTGTTCTCGTCGACGGGTTCTAGTGGTGGTCGCACCAATCTGTACAATGAGATTCTGACCTTCAAGTCACCGACCTATATGATTGATGTGGTCAAGGACTTGCACCTGGACATGAACTATATGGTCGAGGGCATGTTTCACGACAATGTGCTCTATGGCAACAACCTGCCCATCAACGTGTCGTTGCCTGACCTCAATCCCGACCAATACGCCTCACTGACCGTCCGTTTGCTGCCTGACAACAAGGTCTTGTTGAGCAATTTTATCACCTTCGGTGTCCAGGAAAAGACCAAGCGCATCCAAGCCAAGATGGGCAATGTGGTCCAGACACCCATCGGCAAGGTCATCATCAACCCGACCGCTCACTACACCGGCGCTTCAGACATTGACATCAACGTCACCCGTCTGGGCTATGAAGACGCGACCAAGTCGTATGTCGGTCGTCTGAACGTGGACTTTGCCACCAACCGCTCGTCGGTGCTTGAGCTGACCTTTATTGATGTATCGCCTCAACGTGCCGACGATGTGCTGAACTCGCTGTTCAAGGTATACAACCAGAAGTGGGTGGATGACATCAACCAGCAAGCCGTGAGTACCTCGCGATTCATCGATGAAGAGTTGCGACAGATTGAGAGTGACCTGGGCTCGGTGGATGCCGACATCTCCGAGTTCAAGAGCCGCAATATGGTGCCCGATGTGCACAAGGCGTCAGAGATGAGCATGAGTCGCGCCGAGGCCACCAGCACGCAAATCATGGACTACAGCAACCAGCTGTTCATGGCCAAATACATGCGCAACCAGCTCACCGACGAGCGCAGCCGGAATAAGCCATTGCCTGCCAACTCGGGCATCAACAATGCCTCAGTGTCCTCACAGATTCTGGCCTACAACGAGAAGCTCTCGCAGCGCAACTCGATGATAGGGAACAGTAGTGCGTCCAATCCCCTGGTGGCCGACCTGGACCAGAACCTGGCCGCCACACGCGAGGCCATCATCGCGTCGCTCGACAATGCCATTGCCACGCTGAGCAACCGCATTGCCGACTTGCGTACAAGCGAGAACCAGACCAAAGGGAAAATCTCGAGTTCGCCCCAACAAGAGAAATATCTGCTGAGTGTCGAACGCCAACAGAAGGTCAAGGAACAGTTGTACATCTTCTTGCTGCAGAAGCGCGAGGAGAACCAGCTCTCGAAAGCCTTCACGGCCTACAACACCAAGCTGCTCAACCCCCCGACAGGAAGCCGTCGCCCGACGAAGCCCGTCAAGCTGAACGTGTTTATCATCGCATTGACACTGGGTCTGCTCCTGCCGATGATTCTGTTGTTTATCATCAGCAACATGGACACGATGGTGCACAGCCGGCGCGACCTGGACGTGCTGTCCATTCCGTTCATTGGCGAGATTCCTCTGTCCTACAAGAAGTATTCGGGCCTGCTTTCAATCTTCAACAAGCGCAAAGAAGTGCGTGAGATTGTGGTCAAGGAGAAGAGCGGCAACGCCATCAACGAGGCCTTCAGGGTCGCCCGAACCAATCTTGAGTTTGTCCTGGGCAAAGAGAATGGCTGCAAGGTGATCATGCTCACCTCGACCTTTGCCGGCTCCGGCAAGACCTATATCTCGGCCAACATGGCCACCAGCTTTGCCATCAAGGACAAGAAGACACTTCTCATCGACCTGGACATGCGCAAGTCGTCGCTGTCGACATTTGTGAGTTCGCCCACAAAGGGCATCGCCGACTACCTGACCGGACACATCGACAATGTTGACGACATCATTGTCAAGGGTACCATCAACCCCCTTCTCGATGTCATCCCTGTCGGAACCACTCCTCCCAACCCGACCGAGCTGTTGTTCGGCGGTATGCTTGAGCCGCTTCTCGAGGAGATGAGAAAGCACTATGACTACATCTTCATCGACTGTCCGCCACTTGACATTGTGGCCGACGCCTCGATTATCAACAAATTGACCGATGTGACCATCTTTGTCATCCGTTCGGGCCGCTTCGACAAGAGCATGCTTCCGGATGTCGAGCGCATGTATCAGGAGAAGCGTTACAACAACATGGTGATGATTCTCAATGGCACATACGACGAGTACTCCGGTAACGGCTATCGCAGCTATGGATATGGCTATGGCTACGGATATGGCTACGGATATGGTTATCACTCTAAAAAATAAATTGTCGGAGCATTTGAAACTATGAAAGCTTGTTTTATGGGGCTGGGCTACATCGGCCTGCCCACCGCCATCATTGCAGCCAACCATGGTGTTGAGGTCCTGGGAGTGGATGTGAATCCCGACGTTGTCAAGATGACCAACGCCAAGCAACTGCACTTTGTCGAACCTGGGCTTCAGCAGATGCTGGAGCAGGTGATTGAGAGCGGCATGCTCCGCGCCGATGTCAAGCCGTCGGTGTGTGATGCCTATTTCGTGGTTGTGCCCACGCCATTCCAGGGCGACCATCAGCCCGATGTGTCATACGTCGAGGCGGCCACCCGCACCATCATTCCGCTGCTCAAGGAGGGGGACCTCTTTGTCATCGAGTCGACCTCGCCCGTGGGCACCACCGAGTCCATGGCCGAGATTATCTACCAGACCCGTCCCGAGTTGAAGGGTATGATTCATGTTGCCTATTGCCCCGAGCGCGTACTGCCGGGCAATGTCATCTATGAGCTGGTGCACAACGACCGTGTGATAGGCGGCATGACCGAGGCAGCCACCGACCATGCCATCGCCTTTTACTCCCAATTTGTCAAGGGCGACTTCCACCGCACCAACTCGCGTACAGCAGAGATGTGCAAGCTCACCGAGAACTCAAGCCGCGATGTGCAGATTGCCTTTGCCAACGAGTTGTCCATCATCTGTGAGCAGGCTGGCATCAACGTGTGGCACCTCATCGAGTTGGCCAACAAGCACCCTCGTGTCAACATTCTGCAACCCGGTTGTGGAGTGGGGGGGCACTGCATAGCCGTAGACCCATACTTCATCACAGCCGCCTATCCGCAAGAGTCACAGCTCATAGCCAAGGCGCGTGAGATCAACAACTACAAGGCCCGGTGGTGTGCCGAGCGCGTCAAGAACGCCATGCTCAAGTTTGAGCTTGACAACAAGCGCAAGCCGCGTGTGGCCATGATGGGGTTGGCGTTCAAGCCCAACATCGACGATCTGCGCGAGTCTCCTGCCAAGCGCATCGTCACCGACGTGATGCAGGCAGTCAGCAATGCCGACATCATGGTTGTTGAGCCTAACATCAAGGAGCACAAGGTGTTCAAGCTCACTGACTACAGGGTGGCATACGACAGTGCCGACATTGTGGTTCTGCTCACGGCACACAACGAATTCAAGACACTGCCGTGGAGTGACGACAAAGTGATTCTCGACTTCTGTGGCATATTCAAATAGAGGTGTAGCCTGCTTTCTCTCTATTTTGCTTATCTTGTTGAGATGTTGAGTTGTGTTGTCTATACCTCGTTGGCTGCATTGCTTTTCGTGCTGGCTCGCCGTGTGGCATGGCAGCCATTGTCATCGGGCCAAGCGATGAGGCAACAACATTCTGTGCCATGGGAGTATGTCGCTTCGGTGTTCATCTTTGCCGTGATTGCCGGCGCCAGGTGGCACACCGGCTATGACCATGCATCCTATGTGAACCAGTATGTGACACTCCAGAACTACCATTTCTTCACCCGTGACTTCGAGCCGGGCTTCATGCTGCTCACACAGGCATTCGCGTCATCGGGGCTGCATTTCTTCTTCTATTTCTTCACCATCGCCGCCATCGAGTTGGCCGCCATCTACGTTGCGCTTCGGCATCATCCCAGGGTGTTGTCTGTGGTCATGCTCTTGCTGGTTCTTGGACCGACATTTGTGCACCTGATGAACACAGTCAGGCAGGGGCTTGTCGAGTGTTTCGTGCCACTGGTGGTCATGTTGCTTTATGACAAGAAGAAGCTAGCAGCCGCAATTCTGATTGTGCTTTTGACCTTGTTTCACTATACAGCCGCATTGCTGTTGCTGCTGTTGCCATTGCGCCCCCTGGAGCTGAAAGTGAATCGTACAGTGCTTGTGGTGCTGTTTGTCCTGGTTGTCGCTCTCTCAATCTATCCAGTTTGGTTCAATGGCCTGATTGCGGTGTCGGCAGACTGGTTAGCCAACGTGTCACAATCCTACGCGGCACAGCTTGGCCGACTGGTTGAAGTGGAGGTCAACATGGCGCATATCGGCCCCGTCAAGGTACTGCTGCTGACCACTCAGTTCATCACCTTGTGGCTGATGCGTGATGTCAGTCAACATTATGGCTCACACAAGGGCATCTCGTTGCTGATTGTGCTGGCGTCAGTCTATGTGCTGGGCACCAATCTGTTCAGCAACACGACTTGCTTCATGCAGCGTCCTTTCGAGCTGTTCACGATATGCTATCTGATTGTCGCAGCCTACACGGTCTTGCTGCTGTGGGACACCCGGCGCAAACTGTGGGCTGGGGTGCTGCTGGGCATGCATTGCAGCTACATCTATCTGGCCATATTCAAAGCTGTCTATGCGCCTGATGTGGTGACAACCCCCTTTCTTTATAACACATTTCTCTTCTAGCCCATCATGAAGCTGGTATCAATCATAGTGCCCATGTACAACGCTCAAAGCTTTATTGAGCGTTGTGCCGAGTCGTTGTGCCGGCAGTCTTATCCCAACCTGGAGCTGGTGTTCGTTGACGATGGCAGTGCCGATGACACATTGTTCATCTTGCGCAAGACTCTGGCCAGCTACCCCGAGCGCCAGCAGATGGCCCAGGTGATTCCTCTCGCACACAATCAGGGAGTGGCTCACGCTCGCCAGACAGGCCTAGCTGCTGTGACAGGCGAGTTTGTGACACAGATTGATGCAGACGATTATATCTCGACCGACTATGTGCAGCGCATGATGGAGGCAGCCTCGCAAGATGATGTGGACATCGCAGTGTGTGACTTTGTGTACGACTACGGCAATGACAACAAGACACATATTCATGTCAATGCCCCCAGCGATGCCGACGAATGCTTGGCACAAATCATGACCGGGCAGATGCATTCCGGATTCATGAACAAGCTGGTGCGCCACAGTCTGTACACCGAGCACCACCTGTCGATGGTGCCCGGACTCAACATCATGGAAGACAAGGTGATGATGCTGAAGTTGTTCACCTATGCCCGGCGCATCGCTTATGTTCCAGAGCCATTGTACTTCTATGACAAAACCAACGCCAACTCGATTATGTCGCAGGACAGAGCCAGGCAGATTCCTCACCTTGAGAGAGCCTGGACCGAGGTGGAACAATTCTGCCATCGTCAGACCTCAACACAGCGAATGACCGATGCCATCGAAGCATATCGCATAGGCATCCTGGGGTCTGTGCTTTTCTACTCTGACCGCCCAATAGCCGCCTGGACTCCATCACTGGTCAGGCGCCCCCGGTTGACCGATGTGCTCAGTCAACCGGTGATTCCCATTAACTACAAGGTGGTCTTGTCCTGCTACTCGCTGCACCTTGATGTGGTCGTCAGATTATTACGGTGGCTGAAACGCCAAGTGAAACAATGAGTGTGATTTAGTTTGTATCCAGAATGTTCTCAAAGGCTTTTTATTTCCTCATACAGTGCTTGTTGACATTAGTGTCGCCAATCTTGAGTCTGGCCATGTCACTGAAGTTCTACAAGAGCGCCATCTCGCAACTCTTCTTTGTGGTGTTTGCGTTCTACTTTGGCTACTTTTGCCATTTCTTCTTCGACGAGAGCTATCACTACAAGGAGTTCATGAACTATTATGTGGGATTCAGCTTCAGCGAGATCATGCAGAACCCCCTGGTGTTTGTCCATGGGCACGACTACTTCCATGTGTTGGTCAAATTCATTGTCTCGCGGTTCACTGAGTCGCACAATGTTTTTGGAGGCGTGTTTTGCGCCATTCACGCAGGGTTCCTGGTGTTCTTCTTGCGTCAACTGAAACAGTTCTATCTGACCAAGACCACCAAAACCTCGGTGCTGATACTGATTACGGTGTGTGTGGTCTTTGAGTTCTACTGGTATTCGACACTGAGGTTCAATACGGCGACGTTCTTCTTCGCGGCATTCTATCTCAAGTGGGTCATGCACAAGAATCCATTGTACCTTGTCCTAGCAGCCATGGCTCCACTGTTCCATTACAGTTTTCTGGCAGTGGATGGTGCAATAATGTTAGAACTGTCGTTCCGTTATGTGTTTAAACACAAGTATTTCCGCTATGCGTTCTTGGGCTTGTCTCTGTTTATTCGGTCGCTGAATATTGACTTTGTCCCCCTACTGTTGCGGCACATCGAGTGGATGCGTAAGAACATGAGCTATGCAATCATCAACGAGAACACCCGTGCCAACGTCTTGAGTGTGCAGCAAACACTGCGCGAGAGCGGCAACTGGGTCTATAACTTCCGGCCTTATCTCCTGCTCATTTTGGGGCTGGGCTCGTTGTGGCTGTTCCGTCACTGGGGGTTGCCCAAGGACACCCGCTACATCGGCATCTTCTATATGTTTCTCACATTGTTCTCAGTGGCAAACTTCGGCTACGGCGACATGTTTTTCTACGACCGCATGTTCCAGGTGTCACTGTTGCTGCTGTGGGCCTACGTGTTCATCATGAGTGTCAAGTATTACTCGATGTCCAATCGAGGCAACTTGCTGCTGTTTTGCATCTTGCTCTTGCCGACCATCTTCTTTGTCATCACCCCATTCGTACAATTCAGAAACAGTGTTCTCAATCCCGAACTGATTTTTGGCAATTTCTTTATGGACTGGGATGGCAATGACTATGAAGTGGGTTACTCAGTGCACAAGTTCAAGAACATCTGACAAGTGCGAGAGTCTATTGCATGTCAGAGCCAGCAGACCTGGCTGAGCATGCGCGACTCGCAACGTGCCTCAACGATAAAGCCGAGCTTTACAGCTCGGCTTTATCGTTGAGGCACAAATCACTCATCAAGCCTAGGCATTACGCTTAGTGAGAGCATGGAGTGCGTCTCTGATTTTGTTCTTGAAATCCTCAGGGATGAACAGTAGCAAAATGGTGACTGCCAAAGCCATATAGGCCAGGTCTTGCCATGCCGAGGTCGAATAGTAGAAGGGAACAGCACTCAGCACGAGCATCGCCAAGGGCATGAGCAAAGACCATGAGAATCCAATCTTGAAATATCGGCGAGTGTCAAAGAACCGATAGATGTCCAGAATCAGATAGGACAGCAGTGAGGTGAGTACAATACCCCAAATGCCATAGGCCGGTGTCAGCACCAGCCCCAAAGCGATGTTGACCACAAAAATCAGGACAATGCCCGGCAGGGCACGCTTTGTCTCCTTTGAACACTGATAGCCCAACTCGAAATAGGCGGCCGACAAGGCATTGAGAATTGCCGCTACACTCAATGGGTAGATGTATTGCAGACTGTCACGATAGTTGTCGTCGACCAGCCACGAGAAGTTCAGCTTGACCAGGAACACAAAGCCGATGAGCAGGAACACCAGCACATAGAAGAAATCATAAAAAATCTTGGTGAACAGATGGTCGCGGTCTTTGCTGTGAAACTGAGCGATTGACGTTTCTTGCCATGTCTGATAGAAGATGATCGAGATGGTCTGCAACACCATTGTGAACCTGATGCTCACCGCATAGATACCATTAGCCTCAAGGTCGATAAAATACTTGATAAAAAACCTGCCACTGTTGACCGTGAAACTCCAGCACAAGGCAATGGGAATCATGGGCAGGCAGTAGCGCAAAATCTCACGGGTGGTCTGTTGCCGCAGCAATGCGCCATTGACATAGCGCGAGACATGCATCTTGAACTCGATGAACAGGACAGTGATGACACGCGAAAGGATGTTGGCCAGGAACACCCCGGTGATGCCCATGTCGAGCCATGCGACGAAAACCACGCTGAACAACCCGATGCCAGTGGCATTGATCAGACTGCTCACCACATACACCTTGTTGCTTCCCAAGCCACGACACATCTGCGCCATCACCTCGTGTATAGTCATCGACAGAAGCAACAAGACCGAATACCAGAAGAGCTGGATGTCGGTTGTCAACGACAACACGAGGCAAGCAAACAGCAAGATGGCCAGATTCCATGCCAGCATCTTGCCGATAGAGGTCACTACAGACTGCTTGAGCTGCGGGTCATCGTTGTTGAGCAGAAACCTGAAAGCGCCCTCACGCAGCTGCAGTGTCGACAGTGGGAGCAAGAGCATGCACACCGACAGGCACAAGTCATAGTAGCCATAGTCGGCAGGGTCATCAATAAAATAGGTGTAAAGCGACACCATCAGAAACGTGATGATGCGCGTGCCAATGGCACCCACGGTGTAGATGCCAAAGTCCTTAATAAACTTCTTGCTGCGCGGCGAGGTATTGATGAATGCCATGATCTAAAAATGCCAATATTCAGGGTCTCTCCAGTCCAGCTTGTCGCGGTCTCGGGCTGAGGTACCAGACTTCGTTGTGCTGGTTGCCGGTGTCGAGGGGTTGGGTGACGCAGCGAACCTTCGGTTGCGCTGGACGATGAAGCGGGCCAGTCGATCCATCAGAGCGACATCCTCGCTGCGGCTCGACTTCTTGAAATCATAAAGTGCGTTGTTGCTAAAGTAATAGGTGATTGCCGACTGAGCGAACGCCCCCTTCTGCTCATAGACATCAACCAGTGTCTTGAAGCGGGGGAAATATTTGTCGGGATCCTTGTTGAGCGACTCATTGACCTCAAAAACGAGGCCCAGCCCATAGGTCTTGGCTCTGTCCAACTGAGCCGCAATGGCTTCTGGGCTGCTCTTGAAATTCCAGAAGTAACCCACCTGAAGGAAAGCATAATCGACATTCAGTTGTTTCCACTTGAATCGGTAGTCGGCCCGTGACATCGGGTTCCACACAAATTTTCGTCCCAGATGATGCAGATATTTGGCAACACGGGGCATATAGGCCTTGCTCGGGGCTGCATACTCATCAAGCCAGTGGTAGCCAACAAGTGAGATGTTGCGGTATTGTTGCTGCTTGAATCGTTTCTCAATGTTGTCAACATACCACTTCACCGCCTCAAAACGGTCATTCTCACGCTCGAAATTAATCACCTTGCCGTTGATTGTTCCCCAATAGCCCTGCGTCTTGACAGGCACCGGAATGGTGAGTATGACCTGATGCTTGAATGGCGGAGGTCCCAGCCGTGTCTTGGCCTGTTCGATGGCTTGGTCGAGGGCATCCAACCCCTCGTCCTTTGTGAAGAAACGGTCGATGAGCCACTGCCAGTCTTCCTGAAGCGAAGGCTCCTTGGCCACCGGATGTCCATTGCCCAGCATCTTGTTTCCGCGCCGGAACTCAAGATAGAGGAATGTGGGGAACAACCAGTCGGTGTGCCCATCGGCAAAAGTGTGTGTCACGGCACAACTGACCTGATTGACATTCCATTTGAGCCTGCCCTTCTGACCATAGTACATCAATAGGATGTCGCCCAGGTCGTTTTTAGCGTATGCGTTCACCACCTGTTGGGCCTCGATGTTGAGCCCTATCGACAGAAACAGCACAACCAGTGCCGAAATTCTGAAAAAACGTGTAGTCATTGCAGTGCAGATAATGTCATTATTTCTTCTGGGCAATGCTGGTGATGATGTCGCCTACGTTGTTCCAGTCCATCACCTCTTTAGACTTAAACTTGACACCAAACTCTCTCTCAATGGCATCAATCAGCTCAATGTGGCTCAACGAGTCCCATTCGTCAATGTCCGATGCTGTGGTGGCCTCGGTCAGCGTGAGTTCGTCCAGCTCCAGCACTTCGACATAGATGTCATGCAGCTTCGACAGTATTTCTTCTCGGTTCATAATTCATTCAATTTACAATTTATAATTCAAATATATAATCAAGCATCGAGCATTAAGCATCGTGCATTCATTATTGTCTTGTGATAAAATTCTTCAATGGTTGATAATGCTGGATGTCCAATTCATATTGCTTGCTGTCACATCCCTCGATGGCCTTGAACCCCAGACTGCTATAGTGGTCACATACCATCTTGTTCTTGGCTGTGGGTATATATTCGCCCACAATCCGCTTATAGCCCTTGCCGCGTGCAACGTCGACCATGACATTGAGAGTGAAGCGCTCCATGCCACGCTTGAGCACACGACAACTCATCAGCCAAGTGTCGACAAACAACGTGTCGGTGTCCAGTGGCCGCATGACAACCACCGCAATCAGGCCATTGTCTCCAAACTTGTCAACCAACGTAAAACTCAGGTCAATCACGTCGGGGTCGGTGGCCAGAGAGGTTATGTCACTCTCGGTATAGCGGACAGTGCGCAGATTGAACTGGTTGCTGCGCTGTGACAACTGCGACACTCGCGGTGTGTTGAACGGTGTGAAGCCCTCGACCCGCGACACCATCTGTAACGACTGCAAGAAGTCGTCCTCGTTGGCAAATGTTTTCTTGAATGTCACACGCTGCGCTTCAATCTGATACTGACGAGTACGGTCTTTGTCGGCACTGCTGTCCGAGGCTGTCTCAAACAAGTTCAGCGTATAGAGGTATTCCAAGTAGTCGGCCGGGTCTTCAGGAAGGTCAGGCACGGTGATTTCAGGGATGTGCTCTTTGACAATATGCCGTTCAAAGGGATTGTCATCGATGAAAACCATCGAGTCGAAACCAATGTTCAGGATCTGCTGAATGGTGCGTATATTGTCGACCTTGGTTTCCCAGTTGGCCTGAAACACGGCTATATCATCGAGGCGCAGAATCATGTCGGGATGCGAGACAAAAGGCTCGCGTGCCGTGGCCTCGTCATTCTTGGACGAGACACAGACGATGATGCCGCGCTGCCGCAGCTTCTTGATCCACATCTGAAACTCGCTGAAAGCCTTGCCGATGCCCATGCCATGCCCCAACTGGATGCCCTCGATGCCATCATCCCCGATCACTCCACCCCACAGTGTATTGTCCAAATCAAGGATGACACACTTCTTGAAACGTCCCAGCGTGGCTCCAATGATGTCGACAACACGTGCCGCGACCAGCGGCACAAACTTCAGGCTGAGCAGCATGTCGGAGCTCACATACACATTGGGAGTGTAAGCAAAGTCACGCCCCACACGGGCCTGAAGCGAGGCCAAGTCGCAGATGAAGAGGTTGGGATATTGCTGCGACAGGGTCATCAGCTTGTAGTTGAGATAGCGCAGCTGAAAGATGAGCGACGAGCTTACTTTGTTCTGATAGCTGCCATAGACCGTGTCCTCGTCTTCAGGATAATTAAAGTAGATAATCTTGGCCGCAGCCAGTTGCTGAGACTGACACACCGATGCCAAGAAATCCAGCCGCTCGTCGGCCAACGTCGCCCGTTGTTCCGGGGCAAGCAGGGCATGACGCTCGGCAAACTTGTGGGTCGACTGGAAAATGACAACATATTGTGGAGCGAACTGATAAAGCTCACTCGACGGGTCGAGCAACTGCCGCTCCACCTGATTGTAGTCGGCCTCGAACAATTCCATGGCAATACCACGAGAAGCCGCACAGCCCTTGATGCCCGTGGCAAGGAACTGCGTGGCACTGTCGCCGAGTAGAGCGACTCTTGTGCAAGGCGCATCGTCAAACGATTTCCTTGCCCATTTCTTTAAGTCACTGAATGTTAAGTTCATACACTATCATCAATGATATCAACAGTGAAAACAAAACTTCATAGCCCACCGCACACGCTATGGGCATGACGATTTTAAATGAACAAAGTTACAAAAAAAACTTGGGTCTGAGCCCTCTGCCGCACTAAAAATTGCAAAAAAGCAGAAAAACGAATGCTTCAACCCTCATTGCGGCCGCTCGAGATGCAAGATGTCACTGTACATTGCAACCAACGATTCGGACACTGCATCGGGCAAAAAAGCGGAAACAGCCGACGCCGAAGCCTCGCCGTGCTGGACGACGCGCGAGCGATGATCGGCATAATCCAAGATGTGAGCAAGCATCGCCGCCTTGTCGCCAGGAGTGAACAAGTAGCCATTGTGGCCATGATGTACGATGCCGGGTATGCCACCGATGTTTGTTGACAGGATTGCCATCTTGTAAGACATGCTCTCAAGAATCGACAGTGGCAGTCCCTCGATGTAGGACGGCAGAATGAAGACATCGCACAAATTGAGCAAGTCGGTTTTCTTCTGACCTTTGACCCAGCCCTCGAACTTGACAAAATCAGACATCTTGCCGGCAGCAATGACATCCTTGACCTTCTCCTCATTTTTGGCTCCACAGACGTGCAGTTCAATCTTGTCGCGCAACTCTGAGGCATGTTCGGCAGCAACATCAAGGAGGTCAAAGATGCCCTTGGTCTCGACCAAATGCCCCAGAAATAAGATGTGAAGTTTGTCATGGTCTCTGTTCAGATTCAGCTCGGGCGGTGCTATCACATTGCTGATAATCTGCACATTGTCCAGCCCAACGTCACCGGCAAAAAAATCTGCCCACTCTTGCGACAATGCTACCACCCGCGTGCAGCGCTTGAGCACGAATGAGACAAAACGAGGGTGTGCGAGGTAATAATTCTTGAACGACCCGGCATGAATGTGCATCACCGTCTTCTTGCCGAACAGCTTGGCCATGACCCAATAGAAAAATACCCGAATAAAGGTGATTCCAGCCGCCGTGTGAATGTGAACGATGCGGATGGAGCGGCGCGTGAGCAAAATCCAGAACAGCTGGGGAATCGAACGGACATACGCCCAAAGATTAGACATCTTGCTCCTGGCCGTGTTGAACTCGATGTTCTGAAACCGAGAGAACACATAGTCGCGATAGTTGACGACTGTCTGTGAAATGCCCCCCTTGGGCTCGGCAACAGGGCCAATGGTCAATATCTTGCTTGACAATTTTGAATCAATCATTTTTCAGACGTAGCGATTTTAGACGTTAGTGGTAGAAAAAAGAGAAAACGACACAGACACATGGACTATATGATATGAGTCCACTTGAAAAAGTGGCAGGTCTTTAGACAATGAAGACATAAACACATCGTGGTTAGAGCCCCATACATTACTTGTCCAGGTCTGAGATGAGTTCTTGCGTGCGAGCCTTTAATTCCTTGCTAGGCCAATGCCGACCATAGATTGAGCGCCCTTGCGACAGCAGCTCAAGGTAGCGACGGACAAACTTGTAAGCGTCCACTTGAGTTATATATCCCGCGCCCAGTGGCCATCGCCGCACAGCTCCGCACGACATCATGTCGGGCAGCAGTCGCTCGGTGTCACGAAAGATGCCCCAGAAACGCTTGTGGCATCGTGTGGTCACGTCCACGGTCTTGCCATCGGCGTTGGTGCAACTGATGCGGAAAGACTTCGAGCAGTAGGGTGCAATCGGGAAAGCATCGCCCAACATATCCTCAATCACATGCACAAAAGTCATGTTGTTGAGAGTGGCTCCAATAAGCAAAGCGCAGCCACGCGATTGCACAAACTTGTAATAAGGACTGGATGCGGCAAATGGTGTTGGTGCATCGGAGTGGCCCACAACGAACTCTGAAGCCCTGGGGCCAATCGCCACCACCGAGTGTGTCGGGTGTACGCTGCGCAGTGCGCCATCATGTTTGGCAATCGCCTCATTGATCGACCCCATGGCTATTGGGGCCGTCCGCACGTCAAATGTCTTGTGAGTGGTCAAATAGTCAGCAAAACTTCCGCGATAGGGCAGGGCAGACACAAGCAGTGTGCGATAATCCAGACCGACAAAGTCAAGCAGTGTATTGACCATGAACTTAACGCCCCCCTTGACCTTGCCGATATTGCGCAACGACGTGTGCAAAAACACGGTGTCATATCCATCCAAGTCAATTTGGGCCAATGCTGCCTCAAACTCCTCTTTACTCACATGATAGTGCTCGGCAATGTTCAGTGAGCGCTTCTTCTCTTGTTGCCATGACAGGGAGTCAATGACCCCCTTGATGGGCGACGGAGACAAATACCTGACTAGCCCGGCAAGTATCTTAATGTTACGATTCATAGTGTAGTTGCGATGCTGTTATAATCTTATCGCCCTGCTTCGCCAACCTCGAGCAGAAAACAGATAATCTGTCAACAGAATAAGGGGTGGCCAACTTGGGGTGCCCGATGACACAGAGCAAGTCGCCGCCACGCCTGTGGCAGCGAGAGTGGGCCGCAAACAGGTTGTCAATCTTCATGCCATCAATGGTGACGATGCACGGAACCCTGGTGAACAGTCGCCTGAAGACGCTCCCGGAAGATGCCGGGATTGACTGTCCGTCACCGAAAGTCTGATGAGCCTTGAGCCGCAAGACGCGCGACAATGCCAGCCGCCAGTGGAAGAGGGGAGAAACGGGATAGGTGCTGATGGGTATCTCTAAAAACTTTCCGGCAGAATCCTCCACGCACAAGTCTTGGCTGAACCGATAAGCCGCCTTGTCGGGGCATCTTGTGTAGTCATACTGCTGCTGGGCGGAGTCATAGACAGCCCCCGGACACACCGACATGTCAGTGTCGAGTCCTGTCGCCTCAAAGACGCGGGTAAGTAATTCAGTGGGTTGGGCCGAGAAGCCTCCTGCACGGAAAACCCTGACAGGCTTGCCCTTGATGTCCTCAAGCATCGCTTTGGCTGCCCGAAACATCTCCAGCAGTGTGTCATCGGGCACATCGCTCATCTTGTAATAGCTTGAATTTACGTTCCACCGCATGCCATCAAAGGTCGAAAAACACCAGTGGGGGTGGATGTGAAGCTGCAGGTCATGTCCGGCATCACTGAGTTGTCGCAGGTGTGAAGTTATCATGTTGAGGTCGCTCGCTGCACGGTTGTACACCGACGAGTATTCCTGCAGCTTCAACAGGTAGCATGCGTCCACAAAGATTGTGAACCTACCTTGAGCAGGCTCAATCGCCTGGCACAAGCGACGCATGGGCTCAACCAGGCACTTGTCCACAGTACCCGTGCTGCTGCCCATGAACAGCTCATAGTCCAATGTCAATATTATCTGCATATTCTAGTTTGATTACTAAACCGAGATTACGGCAAGTGGCGCAGTGATTCGGGTCAACAACAAATGGGCCACGACACCATAAAATTAAATAACGAGCCAAAGAGCTCTTTATTGCTATATTTTAGTTTTTAGTTGTTGCTTGTTAGTTATTAGTTGCTTGTTGTTAGTCGTGGAAAGTGACAATACTGACAACATGGACTATATTTTAGTTGCGAGTTTAGCATTGCGAGTTTCGGCCACGGCCCGAAACGCGTAAAACAAGACTCTTAATCACAACTAAAATGTTGTGTGGTACAGAAAAATGTTGTAATTTTGCGCCTGTTTTTGAAACGACAACTAGTTGTCATCACGACCAAAACTGACAACTGTTTAGTTTCGAGTCACAAGTTGCGTGGTTTTGGCACGACTGAAACCAACAACTAAAAGCAAACAACGATTTATGGATTATATATCTGTAAGAGGTGTCAATATCTTTCCCTTTTCTTCGCCCGACCAGCTGATAGAGTATGTCGACCGGCGCAAGGGGATTCTTGTCGCCATCAATGCTGAGAAAATACTTCACGCCAATGACATGACACGCGGCATCATCAACCGCAATATCGGTTATTGTGACGGTGCGGGAGCAATGCTAGCCTTGCGGCGCAAGGGTCATGCCAATGCCTGCAAGATTGCCGGCTGCGACCTGTGGTTAAAGATTGTCAGTGCATTTTACAAGTCCAAGTCATTTTATCTGGTGGGCGGCCGACAAAACGTCATTGATGACACTGTCCGGAAGTTGCAGCAGGACTTCAAGGGCATCAACATCGTCGGTGCCCACAATGGCTACTTTGACAGTGACAATGAGATGCTCCAAGTCATCGATGACATTGCCGCCAAACGTCCGGACGTTGTCTTTGTGGCAATGGGTTCGCCCAAACAAGAGCTCTTCATGGAGCAAATGCAGCAAGCGCATGCGCAGGCCATATATCAAGGACTTGGCGGGAGTTTTGATGTCTACACAGGTCATGTGGCCCGGGCGCCACAGTGGTGGATTGACCACAACCTGGAGTTCGCCTATCGGCTCATCAGACAGCCATCACGCATCAAGCGACAGATTCAGTTGCTGAAATACGCATGGTGGCTTGTTGCAGGCAAAATTTGAGCGAATTATTTGCCTGAAACGAAATTCTGCCGTAATTTTGCACAGTTTTTTCTAATGAATACTCATGCTTAGTGCCAAAGGCTATGGCCCTTGGCAAAATGTTCTGAAAATATTATGTTTGAAAATCTATCTGAGAAACTTGAGCGTTCCTTCAAGGTACTGAAAGGACAAGGTAAAATCACCGAAATCAATGTGGCCGAGACACTCAAGGAAGTGCGCCGCGCTCTGCTTGATGCCGATGTGAATTTCAAGGTGGCCAAGCAGTTTACCGACACCGTCAAGGCCAAGGCATTGGGCCAGAATGTGATTAACTCTGTAAGCCCCAGCCAGCTCATGGTGAAGATTGTGCACGACGAGCTGACACAGCTCATGGGCGGCGAGCAAGCTCCTTTCAATGTGTCGGGCGACCCGGCCATCATCCTCATGTCGGGTCTGCAAGGTTCGGGCAAGACCACATTCTCGGGCAAGCTAGCCAACAAGCTGAAGAAAGAAGGCAAGAATCCTCTGCTGGTAGCCTGCGATGTCTATCGACCCGCAGCCATTGATCAGCTCAAGGTGCTTGGTGATCAAATACAAGTTCCCGTCTACTCCGAGCCCGAGAGCAAAGACCCGGTACAGATTGCGCTCAATGCCATCGCCGAGGCCAAGCGCAATGGCCGTGACATGGTCATCGTCGACACCGCTGGACGTCTGGCCATCGACGAGCAGATGATGCAGGAAATCACCGCCATCAAGCAGGCCATTCATCCCAATGAGACATTGTTTGTCGTCGACTCGATGACCGGCCAGGATGCCGTCAACACAGCCAAGGAGTTTAACGACCGTCTGGACTTTGACGGAGTTGTGCTCACCAAGCTCGACGGCGACACCCGTGGTGGTGCGGCCCTTTCGATCCGTTCGGTTGTCAACAAGCCCATCAAGTGGGTCGGCACGGGCGAAAAGATGGAGGCCATTGACCCCTTCCGTCCCGCCGGCATGGCCGACCGTATCTTGGGCATGGGCGACATCGTGTCGTTTGTCGACCGCATGCAGCAGCAATATGACGAGGAAGAAGCCAAGAAATTGCAAAAGAAGATTGCAAAGAACCAATTTGACTTCAACGACTTCCTGCATCAGATAGGCCAAATCAAGAAGATGGGCAACCTCAAGGACTTGGCATCTATGATTCCGGGTGTGGGCAAGGCCATCAAAGATCTGGACATCAGCGACGACGCGTTCAAGGGTATCGAAGCCATCATCTACTCGATGACCCCATACGAGCGTTCGCACCCCGAAATCATGAACGGCAGCCGTCGCCAGCGCATTGCCCGTGGCAGCGGCACAAGCATCCAGGATGTCAACCGTCTGCTCAAGCAGTTTGAGCAAACGCGCAAGATGATGCACATGGTCAGCACGGCCAAAAATCCGCTCAAGATGATGCGCGGCCAGCGCCGACGCTAACAATGAGAACCCCTCAAAACCAACAACCGAAAAAACGAATACAACAATGCAAATAATAGACGGGAAACAGATATCGGCGCAAATCAAGCAAGAGATAGCAGCCGAAGTCGAGAAAATCATTGCCGCTGGCGGCAAGCGTCCGCACCTTGCCGGTGTGCTTGTGGGTCACGATGGCGGCAGCGAGAGCTACATGAGTTCGAAGGTCAAGGCCTGCGAGCAGTGCGGGTTCAAGTCATCTCTCATCCGCTTTGAGGAAGACGTGACCGAGCAGCAACTGCTCGACACCATCGACAAGCTGAATCACGACTCAGACGTGGACGGATTCATCGTGCAGCTGCCATTGCCACGGCACATCAACGAGCAACGTGTCATCGAGGCTATTGACTACCGTAAAGATGTCGATGGTTTTCATCCCATCAATGTGGGTCGCTTGTCGATTGGTCTGCCATGCTTCCGCTCGGCCACTCCTTCGGGCATCATGATGCTGCTTGAACGCTATGGCATCGAGACCCGTGGCAAGCATTGCGTGGTCATCGGCCGGAGCAACATTGTGGGCAAACCCATTGCGAGCTTGCTCATGCAGAAGTCCACACCGGGCAACTGTACGGTCACTGTGTGCCACAGCGCAACCCCGAACATCGCAGACTATACTCGCCAAGCCGACATACTTATCGCTGCTTTGGGCAAGCCGGGCTTTGTCACAGCCGACATGGTCAAGGATGGTGCTGTAGTCATCGATGTGGGCACCACGCGCGTCCAGGACGACACTCGCAAGTCGGGCTGGAGACTGTGTGGCGATGTCGACTTTGATCATGTCGCTCCACGGTGCTCGTTCATCACCCCTGTGCCCGGAGGTGTCGGCCCCATGACCATCGTGTCGCTGATGCACAACACACTTCTTGCAGCCACAAGGCAGATTTATAGTCTTTAGACGTTATACGTTAGACTTTAGTCGAGTGCTCGAGTGCTCGAATAATCGAGCACTCGAGTAATTGAAACTTGGAAACCCAAAACCCACAACTCGTAACATATAATGCAAGTACTCAGCATTCTACTGCTCTCGCTGGTGTCGTTGCTGCAAGGCGGCAGTACGGTCAATCTGGTGTTTTTCGGCGATGCCATGCAGCATGCACCGCAACTCACTGCGGCCAGGCAGGGTGACGGCTCGTATGACTATTCGCCTTGTTTCCGCTATGTAGAGGACGACATTCGCTGGGCCGACTATGCCGTGGTCAATCTGGAGTGTCCGCTAGGTGGGGCCCCCTACACTGGTTATCCAGCTTTCAGTGCCCCAGACACCTATGCCCAGCAACTGTCCACATCGGGTTTTGACTTGTTTCTCACGGCTAACAACCATTGTCTTGATCGTCGTGACAAGGGGTTGCGACGCACCATCTCCGCCCTTGACTCGATGCACATTCCCCATATTGGAACCTACGACAATCCCCTGGCCAGACAGAGGCAAATGCCGTTTATCACCACTATCAAGGGCATCAAATTCGGCCTGCTGGACTACACCTATGGCACCAATGGCATCCCAGTGCAGGGCGATGCCGTGGTCGACCTGATAGACCGCAACCTCATAGCCAATGACCTGCGCTTGGCCCGTGAGCGAGGGGCGCAGGTGTTGTGCGTCAACCTGCATTGGGGCATTGAATATCAGTTGCAACCAGTCGAGAGCCAGCGCTCGTTGGCCGATTTCCTCATAGACCAAGGTGTTGACCTGATTATCGGTGGGCATCCACATGTTGTCGAGCCTATGGAGATGCGCCACAGCGACAAGCACGGCAAGGATGTGCTGCTCGTCTACAGCCTGGGCAACTTTATCAGCAACCAGCGCGACATAGACAGCCGGGGCGGTGCGATGGTCAAGGTGTCAGTCACCATGGTGGGCGGCAAGCCTCTGGTACACGATGCCCGCTACAAGCTATTCTTTGTGCAGAAGCCCAGTTATCGCGGCGAGAATTATGTGGTCATCCCCGAAAACCGCCCCGAGCTCATCCGTGCGGACAGCCGTTCGGAGTTCAACAGGTTTATGGACCGCGCGCACTCGCTGGTGATGCGCCACAATGTCAACGTGCCACAAGAGAAGTGAGGCACACTGGAGTCAATTCAGTGCCTTGGTGTTCATGGCGAAGCGGTTGTCAAGCCACTCGACGGGCTTGCGAATCCAACGATAAATGTGCCGCCAGCAGAACGAGCAGATGTGCCCAACAACAATTGCAACTGCAAACCATAGCACAATCCACAGTGCCGACTCGAGCAAGAATAACGGCATTGAGTCAGTCGAATGGTAGATTTTATGCAAGGTGCGCAAATAGAGTAGCTGTCCCATTGACGAATCATTGGTGAGATAGACCATCAACGTGCTGCTTGAAATCATGTTGATGTGCTTGTTCTCAAATGCCGGAAGCCGATTGAACAACTCGAAGATTGCTACCGCCACAACAACAATCAGTAGATTAGAGTCGGTGTTGAGTTGAGGAACGATGCTGCAGATGACGCCATTAAGCAGAGTACATGACAAGACAATGACCACGATGAGTCGGGTGGAAATATTCACAGGATACTTGTGCAGATAATTGCCTATGAGATAGACCACGCAGAACCATAACGTAGAATAACCATGTCTCACCCCCAATGAGGGAAGAAACGTGTCAAGCACAGAATATCCCACAGTAGCAACGAGAATGAATGTGAGGTGCAGATGCTTATTCATGGACTGGGCCGCCAAATTCAGCACTGGTGTCATAATCAAGAGGCCAATGTAAGAGGCTACGAACCAGTAGCAAAGGCTCTGAAACGAAAAAGACCTGTCAGGGTAAAACTTTGAAACCACAATCAATGAGAGGGCAACGGCAAACAAACACTGAAACAGCAGTCCGAGAATCCTCTTGAAAGAGAATGATGTCCCATAGTAGCCAGTGATGACAATAAAAATCATCACAGAACCAATGCTCAGAGTTTCAAAAGCCGATCGGCTAAATGCAATCCAAGAAAGTCCATGAGGCATACCGAATGCCTTATAGTTGGCATGTCCGCAGATAATCAAAAACATACTGACGATGCGCAGCAATTCGATTCTGGAATCTCGATTCTTCATTCTCAAAAATTGGTTTAGAGTATAAATTAAAACTTACTGCCAAGCAAAGGTGGCGACGATGGGGTAGTGGTCGCTGAAGGGAACTCTCAAACACTTGAACCCCGTGGCACGCAGCGAGCCACGATAGAGTATGTGGTCGATGTGAAAGAGCATGTTGTGGGCATTGAAAGTATTCAGGTAGCCAGTATGACACTCGGCAAAGGCATCACGCATGTCGTGACCACGAAGCGTGCGATAGGCAAACGACTGTGGCACATCGTTGACATCGGCGCACAGAATCACATTGGCCGGACTCTTGTCGATGGAGTCGCGCAACACTCTGCTCATCCGCTCACGCCTGACAAAGGCCGTGTCGAGCTTGGCATACAACGGCCATGGCGATGAGACAATGACGCTGTCCAGTACCCGCCGTTCGTCCTTGGCAAGCATGAAAGAGGTCATGTGAGCAGCGATGATGCGCAGTTGCTTACTGTCGGGCAGGCGGATGTCGAAGGCAAACCTGCTGATTGACTCGATGACATAGGGGAAATAGCGATACACACGTCCAGGCTCAGCTAGAGGCTGGACACGAAACGGGTGTTTCGACAGCAATTCCACTTCGTCATTACTGCTGTGTGTGCGGTAGGGGTAATGCCGATCAAGCTCGGCCAGCCAGGGATTGATTGACTTGCGCTGATCGTAGCCCACGCCATGCCCCACCGGCTGCAGGAGGATGACAAAATCGGCATCCTCGTCAAGAATAAGTCGCATGGCAGGGTGCATCTGTGTTCGGTCGGTCCACAGCTTGCCGCTGAATGAAGCCACGTTGTAGCTCATCACCCTGAACGTGTCGGCAGTCTGTGCCACACTGGGAGTCACATTGAGCGGAAAGTTGGCCCTCAGGCTGGACCCAGTGGCAACAATAGCCAGTGCCACAACAGCGGCGAGCAACCATCGGCGCGCGAGCAGCAATCCGAAGCACACAGCCAGAGCCAGGACAACGACAAGCGGATAGGTCAACGTCATCACAGCCGGCACCGCACCAAACAGTGACGGCCGAAACCATCCACCATAACCCGACAGAAGAACAGCCGACACTGTCAGCAATGTCAGGCACAATCCCCATCTGCCATGGCTCGTCAACATCAATCAAGGGTGTTCAAGAATTGCTCGGCACACCACAATTGCCACTTCTGGTTGCCGGTGAGACCGGACATGTCGATGTCCTGGCGGAACTCATCGCGCACTGGGCCGCACCAGTCCTTAAAGACGGCATCAACAGGCCGAGGCATCGGAATCTTGAACGGAATCTCCAGACCCGGATAACGCCGCGCAAACAGTTCTCGAACCAGATACTTCGGCTCGCCGCCTCGCACGCGCTCCATGTCCAGCGGCTCGCTCATCACCAGCCGGGCGTATGGGTCATGATAGGGTAGGCCGCACGCGCCGAACGCGTTCCAGTACGATCCAGAGCTCTCGATTGAGAACACCTCGTCCATAAATCGCATATAGTCAATCTTTGCCTCGGGCAACCGATAACGCTCATAGAGGTCATACACACTCATGTCGGGGTTCGACAGCACCTGCTCGGGAGGGAGAAAAGTGTAACGCTTGACAAAAGCATCAAAGTCCCATTCACGCGAAATCAACTGGTCCATTCCTCCGAAAATCAGATCGGCACTCTCGCCCACAAGCATCAGTTCCACTCCATCATCTTTGGCAGCCATTGCCGCTTTAAGAATCTGTGGCTCAATGGAGTGCACTGGAGCACACTTGCGCCGCATCACCACTGGTGTGTATTGCACATAGTCATCCCAGTCAATCTCAATCAAGTGGTGTTTCAGACCAAGTCTCTGACAATAGGTCTGCGCACGCCTCACATCGGCATCAAAGACATCGCTACGGCGAGTCGTGAACGTATAGGCATGACTACCTGGCTGTAAATAACTGGCCACAATGGCACTGTCCATGCCCCCAGACAGAAGCACACCTATCGACCCGTACGTTTTTGATAATGCGCTTATCTGCAATGCGATGTCACGATCCATATCCGCGGCCGAGGCCACACCGACACGCTGGTCGATGGGGATAGGCTCAAAATTGTGGTGCACAAGGCCATCGGCAAAATTCATGTCTTCGCGACAGATGTAACGATAGGCCATGAAAGAGCTCAAACAGAAATTCTTATTGGTCATCGGCAGATGGATTATTTGATTATTTGATTATTTAACATCAGTCAATAGGTGCTTCCGCACAACATGCAGTGTTTCGTTGATGCGGGTCGACGATATGCCCTTGGTATAAGGGAAATAGACTATTTTGATTCCCGCTTGGGCAAACTCGTTCTCATACTGTTGCCATTTTTCGGTGCCATACCAGTCATCGCCCACAAAGAGCAATTGCGCACCCAGTTTCTTGCATGCGGTGAGCTTGTCCATGTCATACTGTGGCACTGCCGCATCGACATACTTGATGCTCCGCACAATCTCAATGCGGTCTTCGAACGGAATCATCGCCTGCTTGCCTTTGTAGCTGACCAGCTCGTCGACAGTCACGCCCACAATCAGCTTGTCGCACATGCCCTTGGCATTCTTGAGCAGGTTGAGATGCCCGATGTGAAACAGGTCATACACACCTGTAGTGTATCCTATTGTCATTATTCGGTTGTTTTTGTTTTGACCTGCAAAAGTACACAATTCTTCACTTTTGCACAAACATTTGCCCTATAATTCTAGCCATTGAGCAATTTAGACAGCCACAAGGCAATGAAATGAAAACTTTTTTGTACTTTTGCACCACTAATGAGCAGACTGTTAGACATAGCAAAAAACGGCTGTCGATATGTGTATCTTCATCTGTGGCAATATCGTCGAGCCGAGAGAACACAGCAGCGCCGCATTGACATCGTGCGCCAGCGAGGCAAAGCCCGTGTGGTGTTTCTGGCCATGAGCGTGCCCATGTGGAAGTATCAACACCTCTACGAGTTGCTTGCTGATGACCGGCGATTTGATGTGCACATCGTCATCTCGCCAAGCATTGACTACAGCATCGAACAGCAGACAAGCGATGTCGAGGCATTGCGACGTTACTTCGATGAGCACCACATGAGCTATGTTGATTTTGACCCGACAGGCAGCACCCCCGTTGTCGACATCAGGCAAGTGTTTGACCCAGACATCATTTTCTATCCTCAGCCCTATGAGCACCTGCTGGTGCCCGAGCATGACTGCCTCAACTTTTACGATCGACTGTTGTGTTACTATCCCTACGCATTCATGACCGGGCGCGGCAAGTTTTCCTATGATTTCCACTTCCACAACCTGGCCTGGCGGCTTTACTATCCCAACGAAGAGATTCGGCATGAGGCTCAAGTCACCGCTTGGAATCGTGGTCGCAACGTTCGCATCGTGGGACATCCCAACGGTGACGACTTTGCCCTGTGGAATGGGTCTGACCCCTGGAAGTCCATGAGCGATGGCCGACCACGCAAGCGCATCATCTGGGCGCCCCACTTCTCATTCGATGACAAGTTCGGCCAGTTGCCCCGGGGCAACTTTCTTTGGGTAGCACACTTCATGCTCGACCTGGCACAGCGTTACCAGGAGTTTGTGCAGATTGCCTTCAAGCCCCATCCGCGGCTGCTCACCGAATTGTATGCTCACCCCGAATGGGGCCAAAAGCGCACCGACGAGTACTATCAGATGTGGGCCGATATGCCCAACACTCAGCTTGAGCTGGGACAATATGTCGACCTGTTCATGACCAGCGACGCGATGATTCATGACAGTGGCTCGTTTGTCATTGAGTACCTCTATACACACAAGCCCGTGATGTTCATCTCGCGCAACATAGACCACTTCTTAACTGGGCAGACCGCGTTGTCACGCGAGGCGTTCGCACAACTCTACATAGGCAAGAACGAACGCGAGATCATGGACTTTGTCGACACTGTCGTGCTGGGGGGCGATGACCCGATGCTGCCCCAACGTCAGGGCTTCTACGACCGACACCTGCAGGCGCCCGGCGGCCAATCGACGGCACAAAACACGCTAGACGACCTGGTAAAATCATTAGGGCTTGATGGGTGACCTCAAAGAGAAAACGGTGCGAGGTGTCGCATGGAGTTTTGTCGAGCGATTCTCGGTTCAGGGGGTGACATTCATCCTCGAATTGATTATTGCTCGACTGGTGGGTCCCGACAACTATGGTCTCATCGCCATGCTTGCCATCTTCATGTCGGTCTCGCAGGTGTTTATCGACGGTGGGTTCTCCAGTGCGCTCATCCAGCGCCAGCAGCGCAACGAGGCCGACTTCTCGACAGTGTTCTACATCAACATCGCCATCAGCCTGCTGCTCTACCTGGCCCTGTTCTTATCGGCTCCCGCCATAGCTGCATTTTTCAGCCAGCCAGTGCTTGAGCCGGTCACCCGTGTCTACTCGCTCAACCTAGTCATCAATTCGCTGGTCGCCGTCAACAAGACTAAACTCACCATAGATGTCGACTTCAAGACGCAGTCTAAGATTTCGTTTTTCTCGGCACTTCTGTCAGGCTTGGTCGGAGTCGGCCTGGCCTTAATGGGGTGGGGAGTTTGGGCCATAGTGTGGCAGACACTGGTGTGCGCGTTGCTCAATGTTGCTTTAAGCTTCTACTATGTGAAGTGGGTTCCCCGCTCACGGTTCTCGCTCGACTCGTTCCATCGATTGTTCTCGTTTGGTTCAAAGCTGCTGGTAGCCAATCTGATCAGCGCACTGTACGCCAAGATTTATGATGTGGTCGTGGGCAAGAAGTTTTCGGCCAGCATGCTAGGGCTCTATTCACGCGCCGACAAGTTCAACCAATTTGCCAGCAGCAACATCAGCGGCATCCTGCAACGTGTGTCGTTCCCAGTTCTGAGCCAGATTCAGGACGATGACACCCGCCTGTTGAGTGCTTACCGCAAATACTTGCAGATGTCGGCCCTAGTGGTTTTTCCGCTCATCATGGGTTTGTGTGGAGTCGCCCGTCCCCTCATCCAACTGCTACTGGGACAGGAATGGATGGGCTGTGTGCCGCTGATGCAGATTCTCAGTTTTGCCTATCTGTGGGACTGCGTGGTCATTGTCAACCTCAACCTGATTTATGTCAAGGGTCACAGCGACTATGTCTTGCGGCTTGAGGTCATCAAGAAGTCGGTGGCTTTTGCCATCCTGATAGCCACATTGCCTTTCGGATTGATCCCCATCTGCATGGGGCGAGTGGCCTATGCAATCATCTCGTTCTATCTCAACACCTATTATACACGCAAGTTGCTGGGCTATGGATTCTTTGCTCAATTGCGCGAATTGCTGCCACTGATCATCTTGTCGCTGATGGTAGCTGCTTTAGGGTGGCTGTGCAGCTGGTGGCTAGACAACGCCTGGTGGGCACTGCTCACTGCATTGGCTGTGTGCCCAGTTGCCTATATCGGTGCTTGCTGGGCACTGAAGCTGCAAGTGTTTGACGAATTCTGTAGGCTAGCCAGCAAATATCTCAAGAAATGACTGGAAACAACATGAGTAACAAATCAAGGAAAACGCGTGACAGCAACATGGAATTGCTGCGGCTGGTGGCCATGCTGCTGGTACTTGTCGTTCATGCCAACTTCCGCGCACTTCCTGTGCCGGGTTACACGCATGTGCACGCTAATCCCTCGTCGGCATTCTTGATGTTCATGACCGAGGCATTCTCAATCTATGCCGTCGACCTCTTTGTCCTGCTTTCGGGGTGGTATGGCATCCGTTTCAAGGGCAAGCGTCTGGCCGAACTGGTGTTCCAAGTTCTGTTTTTTGGTGTTTTCGCCATCGGTGTCTGCGCCATGTTTGCTCCCGAAGAACTCTCACACGATGTGTTGAGCCGTCTGTTCTTGCTTGGAGTCAACGACTATTGGTTTGTCAAGGCCTATGTTGCGCTGTATCTTCTCTCGCCAGTGCTCAACGCATTTGTTGAGCAAGCCTCGCGCCGTCAGTTTGCAATGGTGCTGGCGACATTTTTTGCCTTCCAGTTTATCTATGGCTGGGCGTTCGAGTCGACTCGCTGGTTGGTTGCCGGCTATTCATTGCCCTCATTCATTGGCCTCTACCTGTTGGCACGGTTCATGCGTCTGCATCCGTTGCGTGTGTGGCAGCTGAGCCGCTGGGTCGACCTGGCCATCTATCTGGGCATTGTCGCCACACTCACCGTCGCCATGTTTGTCATCAAGCAGCATGCCGGTCGGGGTGGGGCACTTTATTTCTACATTTGCCCTCTGGTCATCCTGGGAGCGATGCACTTGCTGCTGTTTTTCAGCAAGTTCTCGTTCCACAGTCGTGTGGTCAACTGGCTCGCCATCTCGGCGTTTGCCGCCTATTTGACCCAATCGAGCAGTTTTATCGGAGGCCGGTTCTACGACCAAATAATTCTGAACTGGTTCAATAATGAGCCACGTTTTCAGTTTATATTCTATTGTATACCCTTTGTCGTGGCTGTGTTCTTCGGTTCAATCTTGATAGACAAGGTGCGCATCGCACTGTGGAGCGTGATAGATCATAGCCTGCCATGGGGCAACAAGCAACAAACAAAAAACACGATACAGAACCAATGAAAACAATCATGCTAGTGTTCGGGACGCGTCCCGAAGCCATCAAGATGGCTCCGCTGGTCAAGGCGCTCAAAGCTCGTGACGTTGCGTTTCGCACCATCGTTTGTGTCACTGCGCAACATCGCCAGATGCTTGACCAAGTGCTTGAGATATTTGACATCAAGCCAGAGTTTGACCTCGACATCATGAAGCCCAACCAGGACCTCTATGATGTGAGTGCGCGTGTATTGCTGGGCATGCGCGAAGTGCTGTCCCAGGTCAACCCCGACTTGGTGCTGGTGCATGGCGACACCACCACCAGCACCATGGCCGCACTGGCCGCCTTCTACAAGCACATCCCCGTTGGCCATGTCGAAGCCGGGCTGCGCACCCACAACATCTACAGCCCATGGCCCGAGGAGATGAACCGACAGATTACCGGCCGCATCGCGACTTTTGACTTCGCACCGACAGCGCTTAGCCGCCAAAATCTGCTGGACGAACATACCCCCGACAACCGAATTGTCGTCACAGGAAACACGGTCATCGATGCGCTCCACTGGGTGGTTGACCGCATCAAGGGCGACAATGAGTTACAAATAAAGCTGGCCGGCGAAATCCGCCGATTCGGTTATGACGTTGATCGCATTGCCAATGGTCAACGCATGGTACTCATCACCGGTCATCGCCGCGAGAACTTCGGCGACGGTTTCGACCACATCTGCCGCGCCATCAAGACGCTCGCTGAGCATTTCCCGGATGTCGACTTTGTCTACCCGATGCACCTCAATCCCAATGTTCGCCGTCCCATTCATGAAATCTTCGGCGACGACCTGGCACGCGGCAAGGGCAATCTGTTCTTCATCGAGCCGCTGGAGTACCTCTCGTTCGTCTACCTGATGGAGAAGTCAACCATTGTCCTCACCGACAGTGGCGGCATCCAGGAGGAGGCGCCAGGGCTGGGCAAGCCCGTGCTGGTGATGCGTGACACGACCGAACGCCCTGAAGCCCTCGAGGCCGGCACAGTCAAGCTTGTGGGCACCGACTATGACACGATTGTCAACAACATGACCCAGTTGCTCACCGACCCGGCTGCGTATCGTGCCATGAGCCAAGCCGTCAACCCCTACGGTGACGGCAATGCGTGCTCGCGCATCGTCGACCATCTGCTCCACAACCTTTAGAGCAGCCGCCCCAACGCTCAAACAACAACTCTCAAAAAACAAATATCAGATGAAAGGAAAAATCTTAGTCACAGGTGGAACCGGCTTCATCGGTTCGCACACAACGGTCGAGCTGCAGAATGCCGGCTATGAGGTGGTCATCATCGACAACTTGAGCAACAGCAACCGTGACGTGCTCGACGGCATTGAACACATCACAGGCATCCGTCCAGTCTTTGTCGAGGGCGACTGCACTGACATCGACACATTGCACCGTTTGTTCAAGGACAACCCTGGCATACAAGGCATCATCAACTTTGCAGCCAGCAAGGCGGTGGGCGAGTCGGTGCAGAAACCCATCATGTACTATCGCAACAACATCAACATCCTGCTCAACTTGCTCGATTTGATGCCCGTCTATGGGGTGAAAGGATTTGTCTTCTCGTCGTCATGCACAGTCTATGGCGAGCCAGACCAGAATCCCATCACCGAGAACGCCCCCACCAAAAAGGCGACCTCGCCCTACGGAGCCACCAAACAAATCTGTGAAGACATCATAGCCGATGTCATCAAGAGCGGTAGCCCCATCAAGGCCATCTTGTTGCGCTATTTCAACCCCATCGGAGCGCATCCCAGTGCCGAGATAGGCGAGTTGCCCAACGGCGTACCCCAGAATCTGATTCCCTATCTGACACAGACTGCCATTGGCATCCGTCCAATGCTCAGTGTGTTCGGCGATGACTACAACACGCCCGACGGGTCTTGTATCCGTGACTTTATCAATGTGGTCGACCTGGCCAAGGCCCATGTGCGTGCACTTGACCGCATGCTCACCGACGAGAGCAAAGAGCCCCTCGAGGTCTTCAACATCGGCACAGGCAACGGTCTGTCGGTTCTGCAACTGATTGATGCTTTCCAGCGGGCAACAGGCGTTGAAGTTCCCCACAAGATTGTGGGTCGGCGCGAGGGCGACATCGAGCAGATTTGGGCCGATCCCAAGCGAGCCAACGAGGTTCTGGGCTGGAAGGCCGAGGCCACGGTCGAGGAAACCATGCTCAGTGCCTGGAACTGGCAAAAGCGCCTGCGCGAGCGCGGAATCATGTAACAAACAACACCAACTTTTTTTGGACAGATGAAAAAAATCCTTCTCTCCACCATTCTTGCTCTCATGGTCTCAATGGCCTGCCAGAGCGCAACAGTCATCGACGAAATCAAGCGAATCGATGACATCACGGCCTATCATGTGCCTCGTTTCTTAATCAAGAACGTGCTGGGGATGAACGGTGTCTTCGACGAAGTCATGCCAGGCACGAGCATCAGTGCCTTGCGCAATGTTGAGAGCATCGACTTCATCATGGCCCACAAGCGTGGAGCCAAGAAGAAGGTGCGCAAACAGCTTGAGAAGCTGGCCAAAGACCCCGCCTTTGAGGTCATCATGCAGGCCAAGAAGGACAAGAAGCGCAACACAGTGGTCTATGGCTTGCCACTGACCGACGATGACTACAAAGAGGTCATCATTGTGGTCGATGAGGATGACAACATCACCATCATCGATGTCATGGGCACGCTCAACATCGACGAACTGTCACGCATCGCTCCTGCCGAGACCGAGGCATTGTAGCAAAACCACCCCATCGGCTGAAAAAACGAAAGCGTTTGAGAACCAGATGTCTCAAACGCTTTCTTTTATCTTCTGTCGGTGAATGCCACTTGGCATTATGCCTCGGCGGGAGCGTCGGTTGCGGGAGCCTCCTCCTGTGCAGGAGCAGCCTCAGCAGCCTTGGCGGCCTCTTCAGCAGCCTTGGCGGCAGCCAGCTCGGCACGCTTCTTGGCAACGGCCTCGGCCTTTGCCTCGTTCTTCTTGGTCTCTTCATCGAGAGCCTTCTTGGCTGCTGCCTTCTTGCTCTCACGCTCCTGATTCTTCACAGCCTCCAGCTTGGCTGCCTTCTCGGTCTTCCAAGCCTCGAAACGGCGCTGGGCCTCAGCCTCATCAAAAGCGCCCTTCTTCACACCACCCTGGAGATGCTTCATCAGCATGACGCCTTCACGGCTGAGGATGTTGCGTACAGTCTCGGTGGGCTGTGCGCCGACATTCACCCAATAGAGTGCGCGCTCGAAATTTAAACTTATTGTAGCAGGATTAGTGTTGGGGTTATAAGAACCAATCCTTTCAATAAATCTACCATCTCGTGGTGCCCTGCTATCGGCGATGACAATGGGATAAAACGCGTAGTCCTTGTGACCGTGGCGTTGCAATCTAATCTTTACTGCCATTTTAGATAATAATGAGTTTAAATTTGTTAGTTAATGTGGAGTTGCCTCCGTTAAAAAAAGTGACCTCTTGCAAGGTCACTTCCTTAGTTGTCCTGGTAGGATTCGAACCCACGCAAACGGAACCAGAATCCGGTGTGCTACCGTTACACCACAGGACAATTCCTAAATGCGATGCAAAGGTACTGCTTTTTTCTGAACCGGCAAGCGTTTTCCAAAAAAAATTTCAAAAAAAAGTGATTTTTTCGGTTTTTTCCGTGGAATTTCGCGATTTGCGGCCCATTTTTCACCTTTTTCCTGCATCGGACGGAAGATTTTCTAGTGGCAGTGAACTAGCAATGGCCTGTCGGCTCTCATCCATCAGTTGGGCAATATTGTGGCCTTCGGGCGATGGAATGATGGGATTGTGCAGAGTGAGTACAATCTTTCCGGGGGAGACATTGAATGTCGAGCGCGGCATCACGCGGTAGCTGCCGTCAATGGTGATGGGCACTACCGGCAGATTGAACTCTACGGCCAATTTGTAGGCACCTGGCTTAAACTGCCCCATCCTGCCAGTGGCAGTGCGTCGTCCCTCGGGGAACACCACCAACGACATGCCTCGGCTCAACTTGCGTTCAGCATCGGCCATGGTGCGCTTCAGCCCCTCGGTCGAATGTGTATCTACCATGATGTGTCCTGCCCGCTGACATGCCGTGCCGACCAGAGGAAAGTTGGCAAGCCCCTTGCGCATCATCCATTTGAACGGGTGCCCCAGAAACCCATAGATAGAGAAGATGTCAAAAGCACCCTGATGATTGGCGACAAACACATAACTGGTCTCTTTATTAATAAGGTGTCTATTCTTGACCTCGACACGCACGAACAGTAGCATGCACCACAAGCGTGACCACCACTTGGCCGGATAGTAGCCCCACCATTCACTGTCCAGATATGTGCCAATGATTGTGACTACCGCAGTGACAATGGTTGCCACCAACAGAATGGGCGCAACGATGCACCACTGGTATATCATGAAGAGATATTTCATAGCATTTGTTGGTTTATTGGTATTCAGTCTGCAAAGGTAGTGCTTTTTGCGCTAAAAAGCAACAACCATAATTGAGATTGTTGCTTTTTAGCTTTGGCAAATAACAACCGAACCGTGCAATTACTTCAACTCGGGGTCGGGTGCGATGAGTTTGTAGCCCTTGCCATGGATGTTGATAATCTGGATGTTGGGGTCGTCCTTGAGTTTCTTGCGCAGCTTGGTGATATAGACATCCATCGAGCGTGCATTGAAGTAGTTGTCATCAATCCAGATGGTCTTCAGTGCGAAGTTTCGCTCCAGAATTTCATTCATGTGAGCGCACAGCAGACTCAACAGTTCACTCTCCTTAGTGGTGAGGTTGTCACTGCTGTCGTCAGTGAACAGCACTTGTCGCTGTGTGTCGAATGTGAACTTGCCAATGCGATAGACAGTCACATCTTTTCCCTTCTTCCCCTTGACGCGACGCAGAATGGCCTCGATGCGTAACACCAGCTCCTCCATGCTGAATGGCTTGGTTATGTAGTCATCGGCACCGAGCTTAAATCCCTCCAGGATGTCATCCTTCATCGTCTTGGCAGTCAAGAAGATGATGGGCACATCGGTGTTGACCATGCGTATCTCCTGAGCCAGCTGGAAACCGTCTTTCTTGGGCATCATCACGTCCAGCAGACAGATGTCATACTTGCCCTTGAGGAAAGCCTTGTAGCCGGCTTCGCCGTCTGGCATGAGGTCGGCCTTATAGCCCTTGTCCTCCAGGTACTCGCGTGTGAGCGTTCCCAGGTTCTCATCGTCCTCACACAGGAGGATTCTCAATTTCTCTTCCATAAGATTGTCTATTTTAAGAGTGGTAAAATAATGATGAATCGTGATCCTTGGCCAGGCTCGCTCTCGACACGTATAGTGCCTCCAAACAAGGTGATCATCTTGTGCACATAGGCCAGCCCTAGCCCGAAGCCCTTGACATCGTGTCGGTTGCCAGTCGACACTCGGTAGAACTTCTCAAAAATTTTCTTCTGGTCATCGCGCTTGATGCCGATGCCATTGTCACTGATGGCAATCTCGAGGGTGTCCTCGTCGGGGTTGCGTGTCTCGACACGCAGTTGCAGTGGCACGTCCTCACGCCGGTACTTGATGGCGTTGTCCAGCAGGTTGAATATCACATTAGTGAAGTGCATCCTGTCGACATTGACTATCGGGTCTTCGGCATCAAGGTCAGCACGGATGCTGCCGCCATAGTTGTCAACCTTGATTTTGAACGTATTCACCACGCTATAGATGCAGCCATTGGCATCTTCCTCCTCCAGTCGCATCGTTGCGTTCTTTCGGTCGAACATCGACATCTGCAGCACCTTCTCGACTTGGAAGCGCAGACGCTTGGTCTCATCGTTGATGACCGTGGCCACATGCTTGAGCCGGGCGTCGCTCTTGCGCACCGAGTCGTCGTTGAGCATCTGGGCGGCTATCGAAATACTCGAGATGGGTGTCTTGAACTCGTGCGTCATGTTGTTGATAAAGTCATTCTTGATCTCACTCAGTTTCTTCTGGCGGAACGCGATGACCACCGTGTAGATGAACACTGCCATCAAGATGAGCGTAAAGACAAACGACGGTATCATGAATCGCACCGACGATGTGATGTAGTCACGCTTGCTGGGAAAAGTCACACACAATGTGTGACGCTTGCTCTGTGGGTCGTTGGCAAACAGAACCTGGCTGTAGATGTCGCGCTGTTTCTCGGGGGCATAGCCGTCCGTACAGTACACCATTCCGCCGGCTCGACTGGTCACCGCAAACTCAAACGGCAGATGCACACCGTTGTTCTCCAGCTCACTGCGGAGGTATTCACTCACCGTGGCCGAGTCGGCACGCTCGGTGATGGGGCGGTCGCTCGACTGCATCAGGATAGTGAGAATCACCTCGTTGAGCAGTCCCTTTTGATAAAGGTATTGCCCCTTGAGAATCTCTTGACGTATCGAGTAGGTGTCGGTCAGGTCACGCAGTGTGCTCAGGTTGGCCGGCCGCTGCATCTGAGGGCTGTCCAGCATAGCCATTGTGTCGGTCCGGAGGTCCGATTCGTGGTCAAGTCCCAGACCTTGCGGGTGAAAAGCCGCCTCGGCCTCCTGCAAGTCCTGATCCAGATAATATTTCGTCTCATTCTGCTCAAGCATAGTCGACACGCCGTACAGACTGCGTGTCACCAGCTCTTTGAACTGCTCGTTGCGCATCTTGATCATGTTCTCCATATACATAATCTGTACCGCAAGCAGACCCAGCAAGGTCAGAGCCATCACAATGGTGAGTAACCATATTGTCGATTTTTTCATCTCGTCAAAAAAATGATTGCTTTAACAATCGGCTGCAAAATTAACACTTAAATGTGAAATAACAAAATTTTAACAAATCTTTTTTCACGAAAATCGACCAATGGACACTTTTTCCGCCTTTCACACTCATTTCACACCCTTTTCGCCCCCTAATGTCGATATATTCGGCATCACCTGGCGACATAAGCACCAGTGTGCTTGATGTCATGAAAAAGCAAGTTCAGTCGTCGGCACGTATCGGCATGAGCTTCACAACGTTCATCGGGCAGGTCGCCAGACAGCAATACCAACTCAGGCCGGCAAGCCTCGGCCAAGGCACGCAGCGAGCCGTGGTATCGCTTGGTCACAACCAGCACATCAACAGCCTCCATGCTCCTGCACCATTCAAGCCACCGTCGCGACATCCCCTTACCAGCCACCAACAGCCTCTTGCCATGAATATAGGCCAAAGGACTACGAACCATCGACATTGTGGTCTTGACACTGTCCTTGACCCAATGCAGTGAGTCTGCCCCCATGTGCGCCACCAGACGGCGATGGACCTGTTCGAACAGTTGCCGGTCGGCAGTCGGGTTGTCGGGAATCCAGGTGTAGACATGACCATTCTCATGCCACACAATGGGTGTGGAGCCATAGTCGTTCAGCACCATCAAGCCACGCGTAGGCGTGTTGCTGCTCAGCCAAGCCAGCTGTCCCACAACGATAGCAATGAAGCCCATCGCCCCCATCAACCAGCCGAAATTTCGGGACACCCCCCAGATGACAACGCACCCCAGAGCCACATAAAACAAGATAACTGTCAACTCGGTGACATACACACCACTGAAGTGAGAGCCAGGCAGTGACGCAACGGCTTGAGACACTTGACTCATGTAGTTGTACAACAGTTCGATGGCATTGTTCAGGACATTCCACTCCAGCCTGATAACTGCTAAAAACAAAAAAACCACACCCAGCACCATGACAACCGGCATTAGGGGAAGAATCAGCACATTAGACAGCACTGAATACATCGAGATTGAACAGAAGTAATAGGCACTGAGCATGATGGTCGCGGCCATAGCAATGAGCGACGTACCCACCAACGACCACAGCCAACGCAACACACGCCGCCTGCGGTTGACACTAGGCATCGCCACGCTTTGCCATCCCACAATTGCCGCCACAGTGACATAACTCAACTGAAAACCAGCTTGATAGATTGCTGTGGGCCAGATGCACAGAGTGACAAGGGCCGAAACAGACATTGCGTTGAGTGCCACCGACTTGCGGTAGAGCACAATGGCCACCATCGTGAAGCCAATCATGATGGTGGCTCTCACCACCGATGGCGACAAGCCTGTAAACACAGCAAAGGCGACAAGAGCGGCCATCGTGAGCAGAAGACGCAACTTCTTGAGCCGCAAGTAATCGAGCGGAAACAGCAAGAGCCAAATCAGACTAGAGATCAGCCCCACATGCAGTCCGCTCAAGGCCAAGATGTGGGCAACTCCCGCTTGCGAGAAGCTCATGCGCACACCCGGGTCAATCAGCCGGCTGTTGCCCAGCAGCAAGGCTATCATCATGTCAAGAGCCGGTGGCGATAGAGATGTGTTGAGCAACCGCGTCATCAACTGTCGGCGCAATGAGGAGGCACATGCCAGCAGGGTGGGGCGGTGCCCCAAACGGCACAGCTTGTTAACGGGCAAGTTCTGGCTGTAGAGGATGCCTTGTTGCCACAAATGGCTCTCGCGGTCAAACTCATCGGGGTTGCCAGAATTAGTCACCGGTGCGAGATTACAGTCAAACGCCAGCACATCTCCCTCACGCATCAGGTAGTCACAACCTCGTGTGGTGAGCAACACGCGCTGTGGCGGCAGCCCATTTCCGCCGCAGTCCATCAGCCGCACTTGCAGCCGCATGCCATAGTCATAGGCCTCGACATTCTCGACCAGCACACTCACTGTGCGCCCATTGACCTGCTGCAAGTCCAGTGGCCGAGGACGGTACAATTCAAGTGACAATGCCCCAGCGGCCATCGACAAGAGAACCACCGGAAGTGCCCACCACGCGCGCATGGCATATTGGCGCATAGGATTATGTCCACCGAGAGCGATGACAATATAGCTGACTCCGCCAGCCACAAACAGGCTCACGACAAGCCACAAGCCAGGCAACATTGTGCCCAACACGATGCCAAGCACAAAAGGCAGCAAAAGTCGCAAGGCAGGCAGACGCGACAACGGTGACTGGTTCAAAGCGGAGAATTCCAGATTTCGTAGCTTGCAAAAGCCTGCAACAACAACATCTCCAGGCCATTCTTCACCGCGGCTCCCTGCTCATGCGCCCGTCGCATGAACAAAGTTTCTTCGGGATTATAAATCAAGTCATAGACCAGATGCCTGTCAGTCAGGAAACGGAAAGGGAAATCGGGGCACTCGTCCACCCGTGGGTACTTGCCCAACGGCGTTGCCTGGACAATGATCCGATGCTCTGCGACAGTCGAACGTGTCAGCTCCGGGTAGATTATCGTGTGGGCATTCTTGTGCCGCGAGACCAACTGCACAGCCACCCCAAGCCGTTCAAGGGCATACTTCACGGCCTTGGCTGCGCCTCCAGTTCCCAGCACCAGCGCACGGTCACGGTCAGTCGTCAACAACGACTCTACAGTTCGCCCAAACCCCTGCGCGTCGCTGTTGTAGCCACGCAACAACAAGTTGCCCGAAGCACCGCGTACAAACTTGATGACATTGACTGCTCCGATGGCGCGTGCGCCATCGTCCAGCTCGTCAAGCAACGGAATCACCTTTTCTTTATAGGGTGCAGTCACATTGAGGCCACACAACTGTGGATACTCAGCAATGAGATCCATCAGTTGGCGCACATCTTCAATCTCAAAGTTCATGTAGACAGCATCAACGCCCTCAGAGGCAAACTTGTTGTTGAAATAGTCGATAGAGAACGAGTGGCCCAACGGATAACCGATCAAGCCATATATCTTTGTGTCACGTGTCATTGTCATCAGGGTTGCTCGAGATTTCAGTTTCAGGACTGCAAATTTAGTGATTTTTGCCTAAGAAGTCGAATTTTGTCACAACTTTTTGACCGTCTGACTCGTTTTTAGCCTTTTTTGTGACTTGACAATGACAACAAAGTATTAACTTTGCACCGACAAAACTATTTCAGAACACTAATGAAGTCATTTTTCAACAAGAATGTGAAAATAGCCCTCACAATCATCGTGAGTCTGGCTCTGCTCTACTGGGGCATCGAGTTTCTCAAAGGTGTCAACCTGTTCAAGCCCGCCAATTTCTATTATGCCAAGTTTGACAAGGTCAATGGCCTCATCGACGCAGCCCCTATAACCGTCAATGGCTTCCAGGTGGGACAGGTCAGAGAAATCAAATATGACTATGCGACCAACAAGATCTCTGTGATGATGAGCATGAACCGTGACCTCAAGATTCCTGTGGGGTCATCAGTTGCTATCACGTCTGGTCTCATTGGGTCGGCCTCCATGGAACTGACGCTTGGCGACAATACGGCGTATTATAAGGTTGGCGATGAGATACCATCCTTTGTACCTCAAGGACTCATGGACAAGGTCAAGACCGAAGTCCTCCCTGGAGTGGGTGGCCTGGTCCCCAAGGTCGACTCCATCATGACATCGGTCAATGGCTTGGTGGGCAACCCGGCCCTAGTCGCAGCCCTCGCGCGCCTGGACGGCATCACCGCCGACCTGTCGCGCAGCAGCCAAGAGCTGCACACTCTGCTGGTCTCACTCAACCGCTCGGTGCCAGCTGTGATGGGCAACGTCAACGGCATCACCACCAACCTCAATGGCACGACCGAGAACTTACAGACATTCTCGACAACGCTCAAAGACCTACCACTGGACAGCACCATGGCGCAAGTCAATGCCACCATCGCCAACCTCAATGCACTGTCGCAGCAGCTGAACAACCCCAATTCAAGCCTGGGCATGCTCATTAACGACAAGCAACTCTATGTCAACGCCACCAATGCCGTGGCCACGCTCGACTCGCTGCTTGCCGACATCAAGAAGAACCCCAAACGATACATCAATGTGCATGTGTTCTGATGACGACTAAACATCACCCGAAAAGCTTATTTAGACCATTTCTAAATAAGCTTTTTTTGTCTTTTTTGCTCTCAAGTAATGCTGAATTTTAAAATTCCTATTTAATCAGCATTTTGCTCAACGCCTACTAATTTTAGAGCATGCATAGCAATAGTTTTCAACCCCTTGAAAAATAGCACAGTTTCAGTGTGAACTATGGTTTTGAGTAGCATTTTGACCCCCTTGTCACTAAAGTGCTGTTTCTCAAATATCTTACAATTCTTTTGAAAAATCAAAATTTTTCTGACACTTTTTTTCAACAAAATTTGACCTAATTTTGTACTGCAAAAAACACCTCTCGTCAGTCGAGAGGTTTGTTGACTGAACTTTTAATTATATTATAAGGTGGTGTAGCGACTCCGCGTATACGTTGCGGCACCATCAGCAACAAATTGAGAAATGACCGACAATGTGACTCAAATGTGGGACAAGTGCCTGGACATCATCCGGGACAACATTCAACCCGAGCAGTTCAATGCTTGGTTTGAGCCCATTGTGCCTGTCAGTTTCAAGGACAATACGCTCACTCTGCGCGTGCCATCGCAGTTCTTTGTCGAGATGCTCGAGGAGAACTACTGTACACTGCTGCTGCACACCTTCGGTCGAGTATTCGGAGGGCGCATCAATCTAGCCTATGCAGTCAAGGTGGCCAGCGAGATTGAGGTGACCCTGGCCGAGAGCGGCGAGAGTGCCAAGCTCAAGTCCGCAGCCAAGATTGTGCCTCAAGCACTGAGCAACCCGTTCCAACAGCCACAGCTCGAGGACATCGACCCACAGCTGAACCCACGATACACCTTCGAGAACTATTGCTGCAGCACGAGCAACAAGCTGGCCGTGACAGTGGGCATGGCCATCGCCGACCATCCTGAAGTCAAGACCTACAACCCGATGTTCATCTTCGGTTCGACCGGTGTAGGCAAAACTCACCTCATTCAGGCCATCGGCATCCGCATCAAGGAGCAGAATCCTCGTGCCCGGGTTCTCTATGTCCCGGCACGGGTTTTCGAGAGCCAGTATACATCTGCTGTGCCCAAGGGCAAAGTCAATGACTTCATCAATTTCTACCAGAGCATTGACGTGCTTCTCATCGACGACATTCACGAGCTGGCAGGCAAGACAGGCACCCAGAACACGTTCTTTCACATCTTCAACCATCTGCATCAGCACGGCAAGCAACTGATAATGACCAGCGACCGGCGCCCCGTCGACATGGACGGCATGGTGCCACGACTGATTTCGCGTTTCAAGTGGGGAATGACTGTCGAGCTTGAGAAGCCCGACTATGACCTTCGCCGCAACGTGCTCATCAAGCGTGCCGCCCAAGACGGACTCACGCTCACCGACGATGTGCTCGACTTCATCGCCACGCAAGTCACCGACAGTGTGCGTGACCTCGAGGGTGTGGTCGTTTCACTACTGGCCCACGCCACCATGCTCAATCAGGATATCACCCTCGAGCTGGCTCAGTCCGTGGCCAGCAACACTGTGCATGTGTCGCAACATCAGCTCACCTTTGAACTCATCGCCGAAGCCGTAGCCAGCTTCTACAACCTTGACACCGACTTGCTCTTCGGCAAGTCGCGCAAGCGCGAGATCAGCGATGCCCGCCAGGTACTGATGTACTTTGCGAAGACCCGGACTCAGCTATCGTCGACCAACATCGGGTTGAGGCTGTCGCGCAACCATGCCACAGTGCTGCATGCCTGCAAACAGGTGGAGCAGCGCATGGGCATCGAGCGCAAGTTCTGCGACGAGATTGAGTCCATCGACAAACGTCTCAAGACATTATAGACAATTCATTATTTAATCACCGCGGTTGAGAAATTGAGAATCACAGTCACTGCTGCAATGATTCTCAATTTCGAATTCCTAATTCTCAATTCAATAATATGACAGGCATCATTGTGGCTATGCGCAAAGAGCTGGATTTGCTCTTGCCGTTGCTAAGCAACATCAGCCAGACCGTCAATGGCGGCTTCACGTTCTATCAAGGAAGCATCGGCTCCAATCAGATTGTGGCCATGCAGTGTGGCATCGGCAAAGTTAATGCCGCAATGGGTGCCCTGACGCTCATCAATCACTTTGCGCCCGAGCGCGTCATCAACACCGGTGTGGCTGGTGGTGCCGACAGACAGGTGCACGTCATGGACATCGTCGTTGGTCGTCAGGTTGCATACCACGATGTGTGGTGCGGCCCTGAAAGTCCATGGGGAGTGGTTCAAGGGCTGCCTCTGTATTACGAGGCCGATGCGACCATGTTACACTTGGTTCCCCAGCGCGATGACATCCATGTTGGTCTCATCTGCTCGGGCGACCAGTTTGTCGACTCGATGGACAAAGTGAACGACATCAAGGCCACTTTTCCGCAAGCCCTGGCGGTCGACATGGAGAGTGCCGCAATCGCCCAAGTATGCCACGTGCGCGGGGTGGGCTTCATGAGTCTGCGTGTGATCAGCGACTCGCCCGGTGCCAGTCACGACAACACCCAGCAGTATAACGACTTCTGGCAGGATGCGCCACAGCACACATTTCAGGTGCTTCACCAGATGTTGCTCCAGATGTAATGACCAGAACAAACTGCAGCCACCCGGCAATGGGTGGCTGCAGTTTGTTAATACTAGCATAGACTACCGTGTGTAACGGTCAATCAGTTCCTGCAAGTACTTTGATTGTATTCCAGCCTCATCCAGACGGTAAGGCTCAACCTCGACATCCACTTGCCCGCGTGCATAGCAGGCAATCTCATAGGGATGATACACAAAGTGAATGCTGAAATCCTCCACATAGATGTTCTGCGTGATTGGAACCCACTTCACATCGTCGAGCAAGAAACCTTTATCGTTGAGTGCGGCCATGTTGTTCACTCCCTCTTGATCAAATAGTGCCTTGGTGATGACCTCACTGAGCTTGACGGTGTCGGTGACCAGGTCAGTGAGTTGCACCACCTTGTCCTTGACCACGTCGTAGGTCACATACTCAGTCCAGTAGATGCCGTGCGCACCACCCATATACGAGTCCTTGGCAAACATGAAGACACACAAGTTTTTGTCCATTTTCATGGGCGTGAGCTGCACGTCATAGTAGGCCTGGTTCATTCCAGCATCATCTGGAATCTTCTTAATGTGCTTGACGTCCTTGATGTCAGATTTCTCAAATGGGATATAGTTGGTGGCATCCATTTCGTGTCTGAGTGCGTCCTCCAGCGACTTGAATTTTTCAGGCTCGCCGACAATTTTGTCAATCAGGGCTTGTTGAAGCCTAGCCGAACTGCGTCCCATCACAGTTTTGGGCCAGGCAAGGCTGCATGCGGCACGAGCGTAGAATCCGTCCTGCCCCTCGATGTTCATGTCGGGATCGGTGACCTGATAGTGCACCACATCCTCCCGGTTAATGTGGCTGAATACAGTCAGGCATTCGCCACTGTCATCGCCTGTGTTCGAGACCATCGCCTCGGCAGTAGTCAAAGAGGCAGATGTTGGATTCCCCTTGCCACATGCCATGGCCATCATCGGCAATGACAAGCACAGGATCAATTGAATCGTTTTCTTCATCTCTATTTGCAGTTATTTGATTTGGTAATTATATCCCATTGTCACCATGATTGACATGCCCGAGGAGCCAGCAAAGGCATCTTTCTTGTGATTGCTGAACACATCACGCAGGCCATAGTAGAAACGCCCTTCGATGGTGAGCGAGTGCCTTTGTGCCACCCCCACCTCCATGCCTAACCCGGCCGAAATGCCATAGTCAAACCTGCTGTGAATCTCCAGATTTAGCTGCTCATTGTGCCGATTGGTTGTCGGGAAATTCTCAATATCGGCAAAGTTGCGATAGTCAAAGTTTGAGCTTGTCGAGCGGGCAATCATGTAACCCAGTTCGGGGCCAGCATTGAAAAAGCCCTTGAAGCGCTGTTTACCGAAGAAGATATGTGTCAACATGGGCAGCTGCAGATATGTGAACCTCCGCTGGTATCGGAAGTCAGTGCCCTCATACATCTCTTTCCATCCACGCTGCTCCATGTTCAGCTCCAGGATGAGTCCAAAATGCCGTTCCTCGATGTAACGGAACGTGCCACCCACCATCATGCCAGGCAAAAATCTCTGCGGCACCGACGGGCTGAACTGCATGCGCGACAGAGTGACACCAGCCTTGCCCCCCACACTGATAGCCCCCTCATAGTGGGTCTGGGCAGACAATGCGCCACACAGGCATGCCATCAAGGCGAGTATGATGAACAACCGTCTCATGGTTGGACGACCGTGGTGATCTGGTGGTCGGTGCTGAAGTGCACCACATCGATGGCACGGTTGATCATGCCACCCTCGATGTTTGCGCGCTCAAACTTGAAACTCGTCTGCACGCCACGGTGCAGAGGTGCCTCGTTATCGATGGCTATGCCATGGCCCAGGGTGTTGATCAGATACATACCCAGATCAAACCCCATCAGTACCATGTTTGGCACTGAGTTCAGCATCTCGCCATTGAACGACTGCTTGTACATCGCCTCAACATCGCGTGTACGGAATCCCTTGCTGTTGAAGAAACGTGAGAACACATAGGTGTCAATATCCTGCAAGTCAGTCTGATAGTCTTTGAGATAGGTCACATATTCGGGATAGCCCAGCAAACAGAACTCACAGTCAAACCTTTCCTGCTTGGCCTGTTTCAGTGCCTTGATTACCTTGCGGAGCGACTCTTTGCTGCTCGAGGACGGCACCAGCACATACCGCGAGCCCGGATTCATGTGGCGCGACAGATTGTCATACGAAAGGTCGCCACTCATTGTGATGGTCGATGTGTGCATACCCATCTGTTCGATGTGGTTTCGCAGGTCGTCAAAGATTTCCTTGCCCTCGCTCGATGCGTCCATCAGATAAATCACATGATATCCCTCAAACTGCGTGCCAAACCAGTGCTGAACCCGCTTGGTGAACAGCGGAGTGGGGGCATTGACCTGAATGACGCTGGGGTTTTGCTCATAGTCATTGTTCTTGGTCGTGAAGCAGTTGATGACATCAATGCCATGGTCACCTCCAAACTTGTTGATTCGCTCCAGCTGCTTGGGTTCGCTCGGGGCAATGAGCACATTCATTTCCTGCATCTCAGGCAGAGCCAACAGACTGTCGGTCACGTTGAGGTTGTGCTGTGTGTCCCACACATGCACGTTGATGGGCCTAGTGGCCGTGGCGCCCGCGCTGTCCAGAGCCAGCAAGAAGCCCTTGTAGAAGTCGGTGTACAAGTAACCCTGTCGAGGAGCCGGGTCCTTGTGCAGCTGGAAGGGCAGCACGATGCCGATGTTCACCCGACTGTTGCGGTGCTCGGTCACCAGCTGGGTATACAACTCATTGAGCCGTGGTGCATAATGCGCCTCCAAGTCGTCGAGCGAGATGGACTGCATGTCGCCCAGCACTCGCTCAGTATAGGCCTTCGGCACGACGATGGTCTTGCCTTTCTTGGCCTTCTTCATGTCGGGGTTGGCTGCTTGGATGTCCTCTTGAGTCACACCAAAACGACGCGCAATGGATGTGAAAGTCTCACCCTCCTGAATTTTGTAGTTGTAGAAGCGAATCCCTTTTTTCTCGTAGTAGAATGGCAAGGCCGAGTCTTTATTGACCCTGATGACTTGCCCCACGACATACTGCTCGGGCGACAGTCGCAGATTGTTGCCAATAATCCCTTCGATGGTCGAGTTATAGTGCTTGGCAATACTGTAGATGGTCTCGCCTGGCTGGATGGTGTGCTTAACCATCTCGTTGGATGACGAGATGGTGACCTCCGGCGTGCCACCGAAAGCTGAACGCACCTGGTTGGACGGACTCATTTGCCCGGTGGTGAACGTCACTGGCAGAAACAGCAACTGCTTCTTTTCGAGCTTGCCCGAGGCATCGGGGTTGTAACGCAAAATCTCGTCGGTGGTTACACCCAGCTTTTGAGCGATGCCATAGAGTGTTTCCTTGTTGGCGACCTGATAGTAGTAAAAGGTATTGCCGGCAATTTGCTTGGTCGGCAGATTGAGTTGAGCTTGCATCCACTGGCACGCAAAGCATGACACAATGATGCAGATCAGCAATCGCATCTTATTCATAGTCAATCTAATGGTTTGCAATGTTTAAAGCATCAGTTTAATCTTAGATGTGCCAGAAGCTCCATCTAGAATTTGCAAATGTACAACAAATTCTTGAATTACCAAAATCCGATGCGAGAAACAAGAAGCGAGAGTCTGGTCTGAATCCAGATTTCGTCAGTTTCTATGGGTTGACCACTCGCTCGCCGATGAGCTTGGCCAGCTTGGTGCGCACTCGATACAGCTCCTGCAAGTCCTTGAGCACGGTGGCCACATCAACCTGTGTATTGCCGTCCTTGATTTGCTGGTTTAGCTCATCGATGCGCTGTCCGATGATGATATTCTTCCAGTTGTTCAACGCCGCAGGCACCAGCACAGGCAGACGCTCAAAGTCGGTGAGCACATGAGCGTACTGTGTGTGGATTTTGCTCAACTGATACTGCTCGGTTACCAGGCGAGTCGAGATTTCACGCACACGGTCATCAGGATGTGAGCATAGTCTTCGCTCGAGATAGAGCTGGCGGAAATCGTTGACCTGGTCAACGCAGCGCAGGTCATACTTGCTGCGGATGCGTTTTTCCTCATTTTCAATCTGGTCGACAGACTTGCCCACAGGGTCGACACCTTTCAGTTCCTTGTCACACAGTTCCTTGTTGTGCACGGCCACCTCCTGCTCAACACGTGCCAGGTCATTATAGAACGGCTCCAGATTCTCCAGTGCGATGCTGAAAATGCGACTAAAGGTCGGGTCGGTAAAACTCATGTCATCCAGGGTCATCTCGTTGTAGATGTGCTCCACAACAGTTGTTGGCCTCACCGCACCATCCTCATACTCCGTGTCGCACAGATAGCACATGCCATATCGCGCAACCAGTTCGGTCACGACGCGCTCCTCACGGTAGGTGGCCGACACATTGGGTGCGACAAGCGCAGTGGGTGACTCTGTGGACATCTGCCCGGGGACAACTGGCTGGGGTGTGTCGTGCGGCTCTTGTGCGGCAGCTTGCGCCTCCTGTCGGCGCTGTTCGCGCTCGCGCTGTTTGAATTCCTCGTCTTTGTTGGCATCGATGCGCTTCTTTATCTCGCGCAGCAACATCTGCTCGCTCACCCCGAACAGCCGACTGCACTCCTTGGCGTAGACCGACCGTGTGATTTCGCTGGGTATGACTGCTATCGAGCGCACGACATCGGCGATGGCCTGCGACTGCTTGATGGGGTCGTCCTGAACACCGTCCAGCAGGATGCGTGTCTTGAACTGAATGAAGTCGCTCTCATGCTCGTCAATGTAGTGTTGTATTTCGCTCGAACTGTGCTTGCGGCTGTAGCTGTCGGGATCGTCGCCATCGGGGAGCAGCAACACCTTGATGTTCAGTCCATGCGACAGCAACTTGTCTATCCCCTTGAGAGCCGCACGTATGCCTGCCGCATCGCCATCGAACAGCTCGGTGACGTTCTCGGTGAAGCGATGCAGCAAGTGGATGTGGCCATCGGTCAGTGCCGTGCCGCTCGAGGCAATCACATTCTCAAATCCGGCCTGATGCATCGAAATCACGTCGGCATACCCCTCAACAATGAAGCACTTGCCCTGTTTGGCTATTGCACGCTTGGCCTGGTACAGGCCATACATTGTGCTTGAACTCTTGTCGTAGATGATGGAATCTGGCGAGTTGAAGTACTTGGCATGGTCATCCTTCTTGAGCGTGCGCCCCCCGAAGGCGATCACCTTGCCCGCCACGTTGAGGATGGGAAACATCACCCGCCCCCGATAGAAATCATAGCCTCCGCCATGCTGGTCGTCCTTGCATAGCCCCAGTTTGAACAACAGGTCGCGGTTATAGCCCTGCTGTGTGGCAGCCTTGTAGAGTGCTGTGCGGTCCTCAGGGCTGTAGCCCAAGCGGAACTTTCGGATTGTTGCATCGGTGAATCCCCGCTCACGGAAGTAGCTCAACCCAATCTCCTGGCCATCGGTTGTGTGCCACAGCTGCTCCTCCATCCATCGGCAGGCCCACTCGTTGACGATGAGCATCGACTCACGCTCGGTTTGTGCCGCGCGTTCCTCGTCGGTCTGCTCGCGCTCCTTGATTTCGATGTGATATTTCGCCGCTAGATAACGCAAAGCCTCAGGATAGGTCATCTGCTCATGCTTCATCACAAAGCTCACGGCACTGCCCGCCTCGCCACAACTGAAACACTTGAATATTTGTTTGGCACGCGACACATTGAACGACGGTGTGCGGTCGTTGTGGAACGGACAGAGGCCCACCCAGTTCGATCCCCGCCTGCGCAGTGTCACAAAGTCACTCACCACGTCCACGACATCGGCCGTGTCGATTATCTGCTGTACTGTATTTTGATCTATCATTCCTATCTTATCTTAATTTAAGGATTATTCCGCATGTGCTCATTATTTAAAGTATAAGTGAGCTATGTTTCCGTCCCTCGTTTTCCCCCATATCTTCATATAAGCCAGGTTGAGCAAAAGTAACTTCTTTTTCGCATTCGAGCAACACATGTTGCATCATGCGTCTAAAATCCCTCCGGGGTTCACTTCATGCAATAACGGCATCCCGGCAATGTCAGGATGATGCCACGGCAGTCAAGCTCGACCAGTGTGCTCATCAGCCGATAGATGGGGAGTTTGAGCGCGGTGGCAAGTGTGTTGATGTGCACATCGCCTTGCTGCTTGAGCACATCGACCACCGCCTGCTCCTCTTTGTTCAGCTCGTGGAACACCTCCAGCTGCTTGGGTTGGCCAGCCTTGCGCACTTCACCCCAGTTGAGTGCTTCAATGAGGTCGTCGGCGCATGTGATGGCCATAGCCAGACTCGTGCGGATGATGCGGTTGCAACCGCGGGAGAACTCGTCTCCCACGCGCCCCGGAACAGCCATCACGTCGCGATTGTAGCTCTGAGCCAGCGATGCAGTCACCAGCGACCCGCCGTGGTCGGCACTCTCGACAATGACCGTGCAGTCGCTCAACCCGGCGATGATGCGGTTTCGGGCCAAGAAATTGCTACGGTGAATCTCGTCACTGCTCAGATAGTCGGTCACCACCATGCCATGATTGCGCACAATCTTCACCGCATCATTGCGGTGCAGGGCAGGGTAGATGCCATTCAAGCCTCGCGCCATCACGGCCACAGTGCTCAACCCGTGCTTGAGACTGGCACGGTGAGCCGAGATGTCGATACCGTAGGCCAGGCCGCTCACCACCACGGCATCGGGCAGGGCAGCTGCCAAGTCGCGCACAAACGTGTCGCAAAAGCTCAAACCATATTGTGTGGCATGGCGAGTTCCCACCACACTGACCACATGTTTTGCGTTCAGGTCACACTCGCCACGGCTATAGAGCATGCAGGGGGCATCTTCGGCCTCAAGCAGTCGGCGAGGATAAGAGCCATCGGTAAAGTAGGTGGTGTCGATGTGGTTCTGCTCGATGAAGTTGAGTTCGCGGTCGGCACGCTCCAGTTGTTGCTGGCGATAGTAGTTGGTATACACTTTGCTTTGTCCTTGTGTCAGTGTGCGCAACTCCTTCTCGCTCATGTCGAAGAAAGCACGCTCGCTGCCGGCGACTTCGAGCAGTTGTCGGGCCAGGTTCACGCCCATTCCCCGGATTGAAGCGAACGCGATGCGATATCTCAGCAGGTCATTGTCCATTGTCCAATCCTAGTTTCATCCACAACTCATCGCTGCGCGACAGTTGTCCATTGACCAATGTCACAATGCTCACCACTGCACTGGCCACCAGCAGACCGTCTACCTTATTATAAATGTCCTGATGAAACAGGTAGCGTACACCCAGATGCTCGACCCACAGGCGGCTGACCATCACATCGCCGCTGCGCAGCGGACGCTTGTAGTCGACCTCAATGCGGTTCACCACAGGGATGATGCCGTCGGCCGACATCTCGCCGAACGAGTAGCCGCGGCTCTTGACAAACGCATGCCGCGTGTGTTCAAGGTAGTGCAGATAGTTAGCATTATTGACGATGCCCTCACTGTCCAGCTCGTAGTCCCGCACCGGGATTTCGAGCGAAAAAATATATTCTTTCATTGCGTCTCGACAAATTCAAGGCTCAAAGGTACAAAAAAACTCAAAACCATGGCTCATGTTCCCACAAAATTCACTAATTTTGCCACGCAAAAGGAATCTTGCGATGGGTCTTCAGTTTTCAGCGAAAGCTGAAGACCCACAACAAGAAGCTAACCACAAATGAACTAACAACTAACAACTGAAAAGCTATGGACTGGGCTGAACAACTGCATTGTGCCATCACTGTGTGTGACAACGAGGGTACTGTAATCTACATGAACGAACGGTCACGACAGACGTTCAACAAAAACGGCGAGACTATGGTAGGCAAGAACCTCTTTCCTTGCCACAAGGAGCGCTCGCAACAGATGATTCGCCACATGATGGAGAGCGACACCACCAACTGCTACACCATCACCAAGAACGGAGTGCGCAAGATGATTTTCCAGTCGCCATGGAAAGTCGACGGCCAGGTAAAGGGGATGGTCGAAATATCCATCATACTTCCCGACGAGATACCTCACTACGACCGATAGACCCGAAATAAACGGCAAATATGAAACGCTTAATCTGTGCAATCTTACTGATCGCCGCGATCGTGACTGCCGATGCTTGCACATCGGCTATCGTCAGCGGACGGCTCACCGCCAACGGCCGGCCGCTGTTGTGGAAAAACCGCGACACCGGCGACCAAAACAACCGTGTCGAGCGTGTCAAAGCCCACGACGGCCTGCTTGAGTTTGTCGCACTGTTCGATGCCCGCGACTCAAAGGACTCGGCGGCCTGGCTCGGATTCAACGAGCGAGGCTTTGCCATCATGAACACCGCATCCTATAACCTCAACAAGGACAATGTGCCAGAGCGAGACATGGACAAGGAGGGTGTGGTCATGCGATATGCGCTGGAGCGCTGCACCACGGTCGACGACTTTGAGCATGTGCTTGAGCAGTTGCCCAAACCGCTGGGTGTCGAGGCTAACTTCGGTGTCATTGATGCTCAGGGCAATGGTGCATACTTCGAGACCGGCAACTACAAGTGGGTTAAATATGACCTGGCCGACGAACCGACCGGCATTCTCACGCGCACCAACTACTCGGTCAGTGGCCGTGACGGCGAGGGCATGGGCTATATCCGGCACGACAACGAGCGCGAGTTACTGCGGCCTTATGTGCTGGAATGCAACATCACACCTGCCACATTCACCGAGGTCATCTCACGCACATTCTATCACAGCCGGCTCAAGCGCAACTACAACGACAGTGGCCTTGAGTGGCTCATCGACCAGGATTTCATTCCACGGCGCATCAGCACAGCCTCGGCAGTGATTGAGGGAGTACTCCCTGGCGAGGATCCGAGCCTCACCACCATGTGGATTGCATTGGGCTACCCTCCCTGCGCCGAGGTGTTTGCCTGCTGGACAGGCGACAATGGCGTGCCTGATGTGTTGCGTGGTACAACAAAAAAACGCCACTCGGTGCAGTGCGACCTGGTCAACAAGCGTGAGGCCGAGGTGTTCAGTATCACGCGCGGCAACGGGCAGCACTACATCAATCTCTCAAAGCTCTACAATAAGGCAGGCACAGGCTATGCGCAAGTGCTTGTCAAGAAGAACATGAAGACCTATGAGGAGGGTTATGCCGAGATAGCCCGGCGCCGAGCCGCCATAAAGAAACGCTGATTTTTTAACTAGATATTAGATTTTTTGTTATGTATGCCTCGGTTCTGCCGAGGCTACTCATTGAAAAATGAACTGGACCGCAATTGCCACATTGGCACTGCTCGTTGTGAGCAACATCGTTATGACCTTTGCGTGGTATGGGCACCTCAAGCTACAGACCGAGGGCATCAGCACACACTGGCCACTGATTGGAGTCATTCTCTTCTCGTGGGGCATCGCTTTGTTTGAGTATATGTTCATGGTACCGGCCAACCGCATTGGCTATGCCGAAAACGGAGGTCCCTTCAGTCTCATGCAGCTCAAGGTCATTCAGGAGGTTATCACGCTCACTGTGTTCACCGTCTTTGTGACCATCTTTTTCAAGAACGAGCACCTGCACTGGAACCACTTCGTAGCATTCTTTCTGCTCATCGCCGCAGTCTACTTCGCCTTCCTCAAGGTTGAGTGAGAAGTCAGTGGGTATAAGCCGACAGCAGCAAATGCTTGGGGGCCGCTTGCTCGACCAGCACAACCACTGCGCTCAAGGGCACATTGCTCAGTGCGAAACACCCCTCACTCAGTTTGCCCAGCTTGAGATAGCGTGGGTGAATTTCGCCCTCATATCGCATGCCGCCATGCACCTTGATGCCGCGCATGCGCGCGTTGCTGTTGGTGTCTTCCAGCCCCTCGACATTGATTGCGATACGTCCGTTCTTGTACATGCGGTGCACGTCGTCAATCTCATATAGCCCCAGCGATGTGGCACAACTGCCGTTCTCGTTGCTGAACTGCGGAATCATGCCCGTGCTGCCGCTGCCGCAGCCATGGGCACACTTGCTGCTCACAATCACGCGTTTTTTCTCATAGTCATAGACAAAGAATCGGTTTTTGCCCGATGGGATGCTGAAATCGGCAAACAACACATATCGCTCGTCATAGCCACGTGCAATGGCCTGTTGATGCGTCAATGCAAGCCTGGTTTGCGACACGGGGTTTCGCTCCAGTGCGATGTCGTGCGCCACCTGCTGCAACGAGTCGCCTGCTTTATAGAGGTCGGCATCGGCCATCACTTCCTGCAGCTGTCTCAGCGACCGAGCCATGCGGGCTGTGTCGGCAAGGGTGGGGGGGAGCAGGTGGATGCGGCGTGCCAGCAGTCGCGAGGTGTCGGCGGCAGCTCTTGTTAGCACCAAATTGCGCACACGACGATGAGTGAACTGGCTGGCTTGTTGCCCTTGTGCAGTGCGGTCAACCAGGGTCACATCATTGGAATCGACACACATACCACAGTGGTTCAGCCAGTGGGCTAGGGTGGTGTCCAACAACCTCAGCAGGCCATTTCGCTGGGGCGATTTCTCGTTCGTGCGGCTCATGATCATGACATAACAACTGTCCATGGCAGGCCATTGTTGTGCAAGCGTGTTAAAATCCTCTTGGTCTTGCTGCACGACCACAATCACGGGGTATCGCTTGAGTGAATCGGTCACCTCGGGACGGCGTATCAGGATGCGGGGATACTTGTTGTCGTCATTTGGCCAAAACCTATTATATAATAAGGTGACAGGTGAGGTAGTTTTCAGTGGCACAAATTTGCTATTGGTCAGCAAGAGGTTGTCACGTTTAGTGGCGTCAAGCACCGTGTAGGGCCATGCCACAAGCCAAGCCACAGCAGCCACAAAGGGCACTGCCAGCAAGGCGATTTTGAGCAGTTTTTTGGTCTTTTTTGTCAATTTTCCTAAATTTTCGGCGAAGTTACGCATTTTTTTTGGAAAAAACTTGTGGGGTTCAAAAAAAAGTTCTACCTTTGCATCGCAATTGAGATAGGAGCGTAGCCCAGTTGGTTTAGAGCGCCGCAGTCACATTGCGGAGGTCATCGGTTCGACCCCGATCGTTCCTACCAGAAAGCAGGTCTTCACGACCTGCTTTTTTGTTCACAACCGGCTCTAAAAGCCCCCTCTCGCCGCCATTTGGCGAATTGGGGACGGTTCTTTTTCGCCAAATGTTAAAATCAAGATGTTCACGCCCATTCCTTGCATCGTTACATCGTCGCAATATCTGCGCCAACTGAGCCTGATGTACTTGCGTTCCCGCTTGCCCTGGCTAGTTGCTCCGTTGCTGCTTTGTTCCGCCCTGTCGGTATGGATGAGCGATGTGCGGTGGGCTGTAGTCGGATTGATGTTACTTTTCATCGTCATTCCCATGGTGCTGGCTTTGGCCTATATCAACTATGCCCTGTCGGCCGAAGCCCGGTGGTCGCTGTTAAAAAAGACATTGACACTGACCAACGAGGGCATAGCACTGCACTTTGAGGACAACCTGATGCACGACCGCGTCATCCCCTGGAGCGATGTTACCGGCGTCGCACTGGGTGGCGATGCCTTTCTGGTCATGTTGCGTGTGCGGCGTTTTACATTTGTGATGATACCCTTTGATGCTGTAGAGCAAGCCAGCATTCCCCTCCATGATTTTGCTCAATGCTTGTGGCACCTAGCAAAGAAATCAGCCTAGCGACATGTAGTCTGCCAGGCTGATTAGCTTTAGAAATCTCACCAGAGAAAATTAGGGTTTCACCCACGAGTCTCCATATCCATCTGGCAAGTGATTGCGCACAGCGTAGAGATGCGTCTGGTCGTAGCTGCGTGCCACAAAGACATGATAGAGCCGCTCGCTGGCACGTGCCACCTGCATCTGCCTTGCCATATCGGGGTGCATCTGCATGTATGCCTCGGCCTGTTTTCGCGAGCCAAACGATGCGACCACGAGCAAGCTGTTTCCACCCTCATCAAGCAATAGGTGGCTTGTGGGTTGCTCGGCAGGTTGTTCTTCGGCCCCATTCGTGTCGCGACACATGGTGGTGTCTGCTGCTGGCCGCGGCACATTGAGTACTTGCTGCTGTGGCTTGGTCACCGTGGGCAAGTTGAGCGTGGCATAGTCCTGCTGGTTGCGATTGACAATGACCGGTGTGGTCAGCACCACCGTCAGGCACATCAGCACCAAGATGGAAGCCGCCACCTTGACCGCACGGCTCCATCCGTGTCGATGTGCGGCATTAGAGGAGAATGCCGCCTCAGCATCGGCCTGTGCTTGCGCTCGACGGTCTTCCACGGCCAGCGGCTGGAACTTGACACTACGCAGGCCATAGTAGCCATCATTGCTCTGCTCGTGATAGAATGGTGTGAACTCGATGCGATGACCATCTGCGCTATGGAAATAGCCCAGACGCCCCAACGAGACTTCGTTGCCCATCGCCAACTGCTGTCGGAATGCACTCACGCTCTGCCTGACGAAACGCATCGCCTCGTCGTAGGTCACTCCCTCGCGTCGAACGAGCGACTGCGCCAGCAGACCGTCGTTATGGTCTACGCTGGCGTTGAAGCCCAGCTCGCGCCGCGGACGTTCGATGTGTCCTGCAACGGGATTGTATCGCGAGTCGCTATACTGTGCCACAAGGGCTCCCCATCCAGGGATTACCACACAGTCATGACTCGTCAGAAGGTATTCAATATGCTCAATAATGGTGTACATGCAGGGGCAAAATTACACACATTTTTTGTACTGTGCAAATTTTTTTTTGCCTTTTTCTGCTAAACCCACCTCAGTCAATTCAATAAAGCTTCCACCAGCTTGCGGTCCAGGCCGTGCTCCACGGCCAGATTGATGTCGCGCTCCATGTCATCGCGTCCGAAACGCAGCTTCGACAGCTTGGCACGCAGCACATACAGGTAGGGGTCGCCGGGAGTCATCGACAGGGCACTGCGGATGTCTTCCTCGGCACGGTTGAGCTGCTTCTGTGTCAAGTAGCAGTCGGCACGGTTGGCCAGCAGTCGGGCGTTGGGACGGGCCTTGATTACCTCGCTCAGCAGTTCTATGGCTTTGTCGTAGTGCCCCAGCTGCTTGTGCATCATGCCCAATCCCTCGCTGGCCAGGCCGCTGTTGGGTTTGATGCGCTTGATTTGCTCAAACAGTTCTTCGGCGCGCTTGTAGTCTTGCGTCTCCACCGCCAACATACCTAGGCTATAGCGCGACTCCACGTCGGTGGGGTCGAGCATGGTCACGCGCTCATAGTCGGCTGTGGCGCGCTCGGTCTCGCCGGCCTCAATCAGTGCGGCGGCACGGTTCAGCAGTAGTGTTACGGCATTGGGGGTCAGGTCCAGCGCCATCGAGTAGTTTTTGATGGCTTCGTCCAGCCGACCCTGATAGCGTTGCAGTGTGGCCAGGTTCGACAGCAGCATCGAGTTGGCAGGATGTGTGGGGTTGCTGGCCAGCGCGCGCGTGAAGTACGCCTCGGCCTCGCTCCAGCGCTGCTGGTCAATCATCGTCTGCGCCGAGTCGAGCATAATATAATAGGTGGAGGTCGTGTCCATGTCAATCTCCACCGGTGTGTAGTGCTGAGGCTTGGCATCGGGTTTCAGTCCTAGTGGCACCTTAGTGCTCTCCTTGGCCAGCTGGGTGATGACCTGCGCCCTCGCAGCCATCGCTGTCATGGCCACCATGACCATCGTTATGATTCTCATTGATTTCATACTAGCAATAACGTAAGCATAGTGCTAAAAATTGTTTGACTTGAAATCATCGGTGTGCAAAAAAAATAGTACCTTTGTCATTTATTTTTGATTCTTCTAATTCACGATAAAAACAAAGCAAATGTACGACTATATTTCCGGCTCACTGGCCGAACTCAATCCAGCCTTTGCCGTTCTCGACAACCAGGGCATCGGCTACATGATCAACATCTCGCTCACGACCTACGACCAGCTCAACCGTGGCGACCATCGCCAGGGGAAGCTCTATGTGTATGAGGCCATCCGCGAGGACGCGCACATGCTCTATGGCTTCGCCACCAAGCGCGAGCGCGACCTGTTCCTGCTTTTGATTAGTGTCAGTGGTGTAGGTGTCAACTCAGCTCGTATGATATTGGGTGCCGGTCCCACCGAGCAGGTCGAGGGAGCCATTGCCCAGGGCAATGTAGCTCTGCTCAAAGGAGTGAAGGGAATCGGTGCCAAAACAGCACAGCGCATCATTGTTGACCTCAAGGATAAAATAAAAGTGGTAGACTCTACGTTAATATCAGTGACAGGCGCAGCCGCCGGCGAGGTCTACGACGAAGCTCTTGCCGCCCTTGTCATGCTTGGCTTCACACAACAGATGTCCCAAAAGGCCCTGAAGAAGCTCTTTGAGCAACAGCCTGACATCACTGTTGAGCAAGCCATCAAGCAGGCTCTCAAGATGATGTAGCCTTGAGCCGCCTTGGCTGCTAGTGGTTGCACGATGCGAGCAGGCATCATGCAACATGATTAATGCATTGTAGAGATATGTTTGATCGACTGAAAAAAGGCATATTGGTCATTGCCGGGACACTGCTGGGGCTGTGGGCCGGCAACGACACCGCATTAGCCCAGTATGTGACCAGCAAACTGGCTCCACCTCCACCGCCCCCCACACAACCAGTGCCCACCCCGCAGAGTGGCAACACACGCAACCCACTGGACACGCTCAATGTCCAGTTTAACGTGCATCCCACAGTGCCCAGCAACTATAGTGACGTTCAGGGCAGCAATGAGTATTCGCTCGACCTGAAGTCGCCCAGCAACATCACCACCGAAGCTGAGTATGACTTCGAGACGGGTTGCTATGTCATCCACACCCGTCTAGGCGACAACGACATTGTCACCCCGTTCATACTCTCTCCCGACCAGTACAACAACATGTATCTGCGTCAGTCGATGCAGGAGTACTACCGCAAGAAATACTCAGAGACCGCCGAGGAGAAGGAGAAAAATCCATTCAATTTCCTGGACATGCAGTTTAGCCTCGGCCCATTGGAGAAAATTTTCGGTCCCGGCGGCGTACAGCTCAAGACCCAAGGATCGGTCAACATCAACATGGGCATAAAGAGCAACAAGACCGACAACCCCGCCATGTCCGTGCAGTCGCGCCGCAAGACCTACTTTGACTTCGATCAGCAGATTCAAGCCACCGTGCAGGCCTCGGTCGGCGACAAGATGAAGTTCAACATGACCTATAACACCAATGCCACGTTCGACTTTGACAACAAGAACCTCAAGCTGGCCTACGACGGCAAAGAAGATGAAATCATCAAGAACATCGAGGCGGGCAATGTGAGCATGACCACCGGGTCGTCGCTCATCCGAGGCAGCTCGGCATTGTTTGGTGTCAAGACCAAGCTTCAGTTTGGCAAGCTCACCGCCACAGCCCTGGTGTCGCAGCAGAACAGCGAGTCGCAGACAGTCAACACCAAGGGTGGGGCGCAGACCACATCGTTCTATATCAGTGCCGACAAGTATGACCAGAACCGCAACTTCTTTCTGGCCCACTTCTTCCGCGACAACTATGATGAGTGGTGCAAGCGTCTGCCACTGGTGTCAAGTGGTGTGCAGATTACCCGCATCGAGGTGTGGATTACCAACAAGCGCAGCAACTTTAACGAGGCGCGCAACCTCATGGCCTTCATGGACTTGGGCGAGAACCGACATATAGCCTGTGACCACTGGGTGGGCGACCGCAGTGCCGACAATCCCAGCAACCAGAGCAACAACATGCTTGACGAGATCAAGCAGAACTACCCCGAAGCTCGGTATATCAGCCAGGTGGCAACTGTCCTGGAACCGCTGCAAGCCTTCGGATTTGTCGGAGGCCAGGACTACGAGAAGATTGAGAGTGCTCGTCTGCTCAACTCATCAGAATACACTCTTAACTCCAGTCTGGGCTATATCCAGCTCAAGACCGCCCTCAATGCCGACGAGGCAGTCGCGGTGGCCTATCAGTACACCTATCGCGGACAGACCTACCAGGTGGGCGAGTTCTCTGGCGACATCACCACCACCGACCAGTCGCTCTATGTCAAGATGCTCAAGGGCACGACCGTGTCGCCACACATGCCCAACTGGGACCTGATGATGAAGAACATCTACTCGCTGGGAGCCTACTCTGTTTCCAAGCAGCACTTCAAGCTCAACATCAAGTATCTGAGCGACACCACAGGCACCGAACTCATCTATATCCCAGCCGGCAAAATCAACGGCAAGCCTCTGTTGCAGGTGATGAACCTGGACCGGTTGGATGCCAACAACGAGACCAACATTGACGGTCGCTTTGACTTTGTCGAGGGCTACACCATCAACAGCAGCAACGGCAAGGTCATCTTCCCTGTCGTTGAGCCATTCGGCTCACACCTGCGCAAGCAGATGGACGATGACGCACTGGCCGACAAGTATGTCTACGAGGAGCTTTACGACTCGACCCTGACCGTGGCCCGTCAGTATCAGGACAAGAACAAGTTTGTGCTCGAGGGCGAGTATCAAGCATCGTCGGGCAATGTCATCCGCCTCAATGCCATGAATGTACCCCGAGGTTCAGTTCATGTCACAGCCGGTGGTGTCGAGTTGACCGAGAACAGTGACTACACCGTCGACTATAACATGGGTACAGTCACCATCACTAACCAGAGCATCATCGACGCCGGCACCAACATCAGTGTCTCGCTCGAGAACCAGTCGACCTTCAGCATGCAGCGCAAGACCTTGCTCGGACTGGACCTCAACTATCAGTTCAACAAGAACTTCAACATCGGTGGTACAATCATGCACTATGGCGAGAAGAACATCACCGAGAAGGTGGCCATCGGCGAGGAGCTGGTCAACAACACCATTTGGGGTGTCAACATGAACTATAACACTAAGTTCATGTGGCTGACCAACCTGCTCAACAAAATTCCGACCGTCAATGCCACAGCCCCGTCGACCCTGACCTTCAAGGGCGAGTTTGCTCAACTTATTCCCCATCAGGCCAAAACCGGTTCAAACAAAGGTAGCAGTTATATCGATGACTTCGAGTCAACGCAGAGCGGTATCGACCTGCGTTCGCCTTACTCATGGTTCCTGTCCTCAACACCTAGCATGTTTCCTGAGGCATCGTTGAGCAATGACTTGGACTACGGCAAGAACCGTTCCTTGCTGGCCTGGAACTACATTGACCGCCTGTTCACCCAGCGCAACAGCAGCTTTGTGCCAGGCTACATCAAGAACGACCTGGACCAGCTGTCCTACCCCTACATCCGCGAGGTGCCCTACAGCGAGGTCTTCCCCGGACGCGAGCTCAACTACGGTGAGGCCTCTACCGTGCAGACCCTCAACCTCTCGTTCTATCCCAAGGAACGCGGCCCCTACAATCTGGATGCCGACAACATCGATAGTGATGGCAGCCTGCTCAATCCCGAGCGGCGCTGGGGCGGCATCATGCGCAAACTTGAGAACACCGACTTTGAGCAGTCAAACATCGAATACATCCAATTCTGGCTCATGGATCCATTCATGGACGAGAACCTGCAGAATCGCGACGGCGGCTACCTGTATTTCAATCTGGGAGAAATCAGCGAGGACATCCTCAAGGATGGACTAAAGGCCTACGAGAACGGTCTGGGCACCAACGTCGACTCGGCTTACATCCAGAACACCACATGGGGTAAGGTGTCGACACAGACCTCGATGACCTATGCCTTCGACAATGCTCAAGGCTCTCGCCGAGCCCAGGACGTGGGTCTGAATGGCCTCTCGACCGACGAGGAACGCCTCTTCCCGACCTATCGTGATTATGTCGAGAAGCTGCGTCAGAAACTCTCGCCCGATGCCATCGCCCGCATGGAAGAAGACCAGTTCTCGCCACTGAACGACCCAGGCGGCGACAACTACCACTTCTTCCGCGGTTATGACTACGATGAACAGCGCCTCAACATTCTGGAGCGATACAAGCATTACAACGGCACCGAGGGCAACTCGCTCGGAGCCGAGGATGCCAATGACGCACTCTACCAGAGCGCACGCAGTGTGCCTGATGTCGAGGACATCAACCAGGACAACACGCTCAACGAGTATGAGCGCTACTTCCAGTATCGCGTGGCCATCCACCCCGACTCGATGCGCGTGGGCATGAACTACATCATCGACAAGCAGGAGGTCGAGGCCTACACCCGCAATGGACAGAAGCAGCACACCACATGGTATCAGTTCAGCATCCCCCTGCGGCGCTATGAGAAGAAAGTGGGCAACATCACCGACTTCTCGACCATCCGCTTCATGCGCATGTTCATGACCGGCTTCAGGGAGACCACCCACCTGCGCTTTGCCACTCTCGAACTCATGCGCGGCGAGTGGCGCAATTATGACTACAACCTCAACATGCGCGGTGACGCTCCTGCCATGGGCACGGTCAACGTCAACACGGTCAACATCGAGGAGAACGCTTCGCGCGAGCCCGTCAACTATGTTCTGCCTCCTGGCGTGACCCGCATCGTCGACTCGGGACACTCACAAATCACCCAACTCAACGAGCAGTCGATGCAAGTTGCTGTCGAGGGCCTGCAGCCAGGCGATGCGCGAGGCATCTATCGCAACACCAGCTACGACCTTCGCATCTACCAGCGCTTGCAGATGTTCCTGCATGCCGAGGCCACCGTCGACAACCCCACCAACCTGGCCAACGGCGACGTGTCGGCATTCCTCCGACTGGGTTCTGACATCAAGAACAACTACTACGAGTATGAGATTCCTCTCGACCTCACCCCTCACGGACGCTACAACACCAACAGTACCGCCGACCGCTACAAGGTGTGGCCCGAGAACAACATGCTCGACATCGACCTTGACCTGCTGCCCGGTGTCAAGAAGGCACGCAACGCAGCCAAGATGTCGGGCGATCCCAATGTGGGCTATGCCATACGCTTCACCCAGCAGGACCCGGACCATCCTAACCACCGTGTCACCGTGCAGGGCAATCCGTCGCTGAGCGACGTGCGCGTGATTATGATTGGTGTGCGCAACAACGCCAACTCGACCAAGGACTGCGTCGTGTGGGCCGATGAGCTGCGCGTCACCGACTTTGACAACGAGGGTGGTTGGGCAGCCAAGGCCAACATGACCTTGGGCATGAGCGACATTGCCACGGTCAATGTGGGTTACCACCGCGAGACGCATGGCTTCGGAGCCGTCAATCAGAGCCTGTCGCAGCGCCGTCTGGATGACTACAACCAGTATAATATCGCTGTTCAAGGCGATGCCGGCCGATTCCTGCCTGAGAAGGTCAAGCTCAAAGCCCCCATCTACTACAGCTACAGCAATGAGAAAACCACGCCCAAATACAATCCTCTGGACCAGGACGTGGTGCTGAAGGACGCTATCGACGCCTGCGAGACCAAGCATCAGAAGGACTCGATCAACGACTATGCCGTGACCCTGCGCACGGTCAAGAGCTTCAGCATCTCTGGCCTCAAGTTTGACTATAAGTTTGGCAAGAATCCTATGCCTTGGGACCCTGCCAACTTCACATTCAGCTACTCGAGCAATAAGCAGCACCTCAACGACCCGAACAACGTCTACGAGAACACTAACGACTACCGCGGCAGCTTCCAGTACAGCTGGACTCCCTATGTCAAGCCGTTCAAGCCCTTTGCCCGGATGGTCAGCGAGAAGAACAAGAACATGAAGTTCTTCCGTGACTACGAGATTCGCTGGTTGCCCACCAACATCGCGTTCAACACCAACATGTCGCGATACTACTACGAGCAACAGACGCGCAACGAGACTGGCATCGATGTTGAGCTGCCAGTGGCAGTGAGCAAGAATTTCCTCTGGGACCGCCAGTTTGCTCTCTCTTGGAGCTTCACCAAGTCGCTGACCATGTCGTTCAACAGTGCCACGACTGCTCACATTCTGGAGCCGATAGGGCAGGTCAACAAGCGTCTGTTGGCCGATGAGTACACCATCTGGAAAGACTCGGTGTGGCAGAGCATCAAGAACTTGGGCACCCCATGGGCCTACAATCAGACGTTCACTGCCAGCTACAAAGCTCCATTCAGTGCCATCCCCATCTTGAGCTTCATTACCGCCAACGCCAGCTACAACGCCACATACAACTGGGACCGTGGCACTGTGGTCGATGGTGTGTCAAGCGGCAATAAGATCGCCAACCAGTCGTCGTTCAATGTCGATGGTCGCCTGGCCATGGAGCAATTCTATAACAAGATTCCTTACCTCAAGGAAGTCAACAAACGCTTCAGCGGCAGCGGCAGTGATGATGGCGGCAAGGAGAAGCGCGGTGCCAAGCGTGAGCCAGCCAAGCCTAAGCCCAAAAAGTTTAACCGCACCTTCAAGCTCTCGCCCGACACAGCCATTGTCATCAACCACAAGATGAATGTCAAGAACGTCAAGGTCACGGCCACCACGACCGACGACAAGCCGTTCCCCATCAAGTTCAAGGTCAAGGATGCCAACAATGTAGAGATTCTGACCCTGGGCGAGGAGAACCTCAAGTTCACCGTCACCGAGGTGCAGAAGAAGCATAGCGGATTCTGGTGGGACTTTGGTCAGTATGCTGCAAGGTTCGCCATGAGCATACGCAATGTCAGTGTCAAGTTCCGTACCACTCGCCAGCTCTCACTACCGCAGTTTGTGCCCGAGATTGGCGACATCTTCGGACAGACCACCCACTACGACATCATGTCGCCGGGACTGGACTTCGCCTTCGGTCTGGTCGGCGAGGGCTATATTGACCGAGCCAAGCGCCATGGCTGGTTGCTTGGCGACCAGACGCAGACCTCACCGGCATTGTTTGGACGCACTCAGGAGTTTAATGCCGAGATTCAGCTCGAGCCCATCCGCGGCCTCAAGATTACACTCACCGGCAACCGCACCGACAACCGCACGACACAGCTCCAGTTCATGTACGATGACGCCACAGCCATCTACTCGGGCAGCTACACGCGCACTCACATGGCACTTGCCACAGCCTTGCGCGGTGTGAGTGACCGCAACGGCTACAAGAGCGATGCCTTCGACGAGTTTCTGAACAACATCCCCATCGTGGCTCAACGCCTGCAAGACCGCTACACTGGAGTCACCTATCCCGAGCGGGGTTTCATCGCCGGCAAGGAGTATGCCGGACATGCCTTCGACCCCGAGTTAGGTGGTGTCAACACCATGAGCAGCGATGTGCTCATCCCGGCATTCTTGGCTGCCTACTCGGGCAAGAACGCCCGCAAGGTTGACCTCAACCCATTCCCGGGCATCAAGAGCATCTTGCCCAACTGGCGCGTGACCTATGACGGTCTGATCAAGATTCCGTTCTTCAAGAAGTGGTTCAAGAGCTTCACGCTGACCCACACCTACCAGTGCACCTACCAGGTGGGTCAGTTCAACTCGTTCACCGACTGGATAGACATCGGCAATGGGTTGGGATTCACCCAGGACGCACTGTCGGGCAATGCTATCCCGTCATCGCCCTACAACATCTCGTCCATTACTCTGACCGAGAAGTTCGCCCCACTGCTGGGATTCAACGCGACGCTCAACAATGGCATGACCATCAACGCCGACTACCGCGACAGCCGTACGCTCACGCTCAACTCTGCCGCCGGCCAGCTCGTTGAGGCCTATACCAAGGCATTCGTCCTTGGGGTAGGGTACAAGATTGCCAATTTTAACAAGGTGCTCAAAATCAAGGGCAAGCAGAAGGGCGTGAACAACGACTTGACGATGAATCTGAACGTGCAGTTCAACAACAACACAGCACTCATCCGCAAGATTGACACCAACACAGCCCAGGCCACCAGCGGCACCAAGACGTTGAGCATCAATTTCAAGGCCAACTATGTGGTGAGCAAGCGCGTCACCATGGGCGCATATTTCGACCACCAGGTCAACACTCCGCTCGTGTCTAACACTGCCTATCCCACCACCAACAGCAACTATGGTCTCTCCATCCAGATGAGTCTGGCAAAATAGTTAACAGTCTGGTTCGTTCACGCCAAAATTGAAGATTGTCGAGAAAATAAAGACGTGGGGCAAGCAATATGACCAGTGGGCACAGGTGCGACAGATGCATCCTGTGCTCACCACGGTTCAGCGTGTTTGCACCAACTGTGAGACCGAGTTTCAAGGCAACTTCTGCCCACAGTGTGGCCTCAAAGCATCGATAGCGAAGCTCAAGGTGAAAAACCTTTTCCAGAATTTTCTGGACATCTGGGGACTCGGCTCTAGACCCATGTTCCGCACCTTGCGCGAATTATTCACTTGTCCGGGATACATGATTAGTGAATATCTGTCAGGACATCAACCGCTCTACTTCCCGCCGTTCAAGATGCTTGTGGTCACTACAGTCATCTATCTGCTGGCCGGGTGGGTGCGCGATGTGCCCATTGATGGTCTCATCCAGATGGACTCGATTCTGGATTCGGTCAATGGTGATGCCTCAGAGCGTGGCACAAAGCTGAGCGTCTATCTGGAGCAAATATTTGATTGGTTCAACGACCACCTAGCTATAGGGGTCATCGTGGGTGAGAGCATCAGTGTGTTAGCCACACGCATCGCTTTTCTCAAGGCCGCAATCCAGTGGTCGCTGGTGGAGTTGTTTTTTGCGCACATCTACCTGAGCGTGCAACACTATATCTTTGCCACGCTGAGTATTCTGCTCTTTGGAGCCGAACTTGATGAGCTGCCAGGATGGGGAGTGCTGTCGCTGGTCATCATGTTCTATCAGTGGCTCACTTTGGCGCAGCTCTATAACATGGGGTTCTGGCAATCGCTGTTCAGGACCATTCTCAAGAGTTTTTGTCAGATTGTTATTGCTTTTGCCTTGGTGGCATTGTTGATTCTGATAGTTATGATGATATGAGAAAATTCACTGTCTACACAGCTACACTGATCATGTCCACATCTCTCGCCGGTTGCATGTTCACCGGAGTCGAGAGCACCCAGCGCGTGACCGAGAAGGAGGTGCAGCGCACCATGGGCGAGCTTGAGCGGCGCCAGCCCACCATGACACTTCGCCCCTTTGTCGACTCGGTTCCAGCCTGGCAACATGGCAAACAATTCTTTGTCACCGACAATCAAGTGCGCCTCATCATGACCTCTACTGCCCCTGACACTGTGTCACTGGCAGGTCAATTGCTCACCTACGACGGTTATGACCAGGGCAGCGTGCTCGACAACCGCGACGCGCTCAACTTAAGGTTCCGCTCACAGGATGGCACAACATACGTCTACCGCACAGGCAAGACCGCCGACCAGTTCACCTCACGGTTCAGTGTACCATTGCTCATCGACATGGACATGGTGACCGATGTCGACCGCCAGCTGCGAGGCACTGAGGTGTGGATCAAGACTCCCATCTGGTATGATCAGCACACCGAGGCCATGATGCGTGGACGACAGTTTGTGCGTGTTCGTGTCGATGCCGTTGTGCCTGGCAACAAGGTGTTGCCTCTCAAGGTCTGCTTTACGGCAGTGGACACAGGGCAAAAGGCATTCTTGTGGATGAGTGCCCCCAATGCCACCATGCACAATCGCGACTTCGACTCGCTCTTCTCGTTGCGTGACCTCCATGAGAATTATCCCGAAATCTCTGATGCCACCTGGCAACTCATCGTTAGCGGCGACTTGGCTGTGGGCATGAACAAGGAAGAGTGCCGGCTGGCCATGGGAGCGCCCAAGCGCATCAGCCAACTGCCCAATCAGTCGGGATTGCGTGAATACTGGTACTATGACGGAGGTGCTTACCTCTATTTCATCGACGGACTGCTGAACCAATTCCGCAAATGAACAACACTCTGCAAATAGAATTTCTAGGCACGGGCACCAGCACCGGCGTGCCACAACTGCAGTGCCACTGTGATGTGTGCCGCTCGTCCGACCCGCGCGACCAACGTCTGCGTTGCTCGGCCATCGTCCGGTATCATAGCAAGAGTATCCTCATCGACTGTGGCCCGGACTTCCGCCAGCAGATGCTGCGTGCCAGCCACAACGACCTCGACGCCCTGCTTATCACACACATCCACTATGACCATGTGGGAGGCATCGACGACCTGCGCGCCTACTGCATTGACCGCCACTTTCCCGTCTATGCCCGCCAGGATGTCATCGACAATCTGCGTGAGCGTTTGCCCTATTGCTTTGCCGAACATCCCTATCCAGGTGTGCCGTTGCTCGATTTCACTGCCGTCAATGACACCGACCCCTTTATGGTTCAGGGCATCAATGTCCTTCCCATTCCTGTCATGCACTATCGGTTGCCCATCCTGGGATTCAGCATCGGTCCCATGGCCTATATCACCGACTGCAAGACCATTGCCGCCGAGCAGGTTGACCGACTGCGAGGCATCCCTCTGCTGGTCATCAATGCTCTGCGCATTGAGCCCCACCTGTCGCACATGCACCTGGCGGCCACACTCGAAGTCATCCGCCGCATCAACCCCGGCCAGGCCTATCTCACACACATGAGCCACGGCATCGGTCTGCATGCCGATGCAGCGCTCTCGCTCCCCTCCAATGTCCACCTGGCTTATGATGGCCTGATAGTGAACGTCCCTTGACTGAGTTGTGTCACATTCAACTGAAAATCTGATAGACGGCGGCACTGACCAGCCAGGCAATCACCGTGGTGTAGAACGCGACAAACAAAGCCCAACGCCATGACCCAGTCTCGTTCTTGATGGCGACTATCGTGGCCACACACGGGAAGTATAGCAAGATGAACAACAGGTAGCAGAACGCTGTGAGCGGTGTGATGCCCTCGGCCGTCATCTGCTGGCGAAGTCGGGTGTATTTCTCGCTGTCATCGCTGAACGCGTCATCATCGGCAAACGAGTCGTCATCGGTGTAGAGTACGCCGATGGTCGAGGCCACAATCTCCTTGGCTCCCACTCCGGCAATAAGCGACACATCCATCTTCCAGTTGAATCCCTGTGGTGCGAACACCGGTTCGATGGCCTTGCCCATGCGTCCGATGTAGCTTTGCTCCTGTTGTTGCTGGCGCGTGAGCTGTTCGTTGTGCGGAAAGTACTCCAGAGCCCACACAATGATGCTCGCCACCAGAATGATGCCTCCCATTTTCTTGAGGTATTCCTTGCCCTTGTCCCATGTGTGACGAGCGATGGCTTTGGAGGTGGGCCAGCGATAGGGTGGCAACTCCATGACAAACGGTGTGTCCTCGCCCCGCACCACATGGCGTGACATGACCTTGCTCACTATCACTGCCATGACAATGCCCATGACATAGATTCCGATCATGATCCATGCCCGCCACTGCACAGCAAAGAACGTGCCCACAATCATGATATATATGGGCAGTCGTGCCGAGCAACTCATGAATGGCAACACCATCATCGTGATTAGACGCGAGCGACGGCTCTCGATGGTACGCGTGGCCATCACTGCCGGGACATTGCAGCCGAAGCCCATAATCAATGGGATGAACGACTTGCCGTGCAGCCCCATCTTGTGCATGAGTTTGTCCATGATGAATGCTGCCCGCGACATGTAGCCCGAGTCCTCCATGAGCGAGATGAACAAGTAAAGAATCAGTATTTGTGGCAGAAACACGATGACCGAGCCCACACCGCCAATCACACCATCGACCAGCAGCGAGCGCAATGGGCCATCTGGCATTGCCCCAGCCACCTCGTCACCCAGCCAGGCCACACCCGCCTCAAGCCAGTCCATCGGATACTGCCCGAGCGTAAAAGTGACATAAAACATCACAAACAGGATGAGGAAGAAGATGGGGAACCCCAGATACTTATTGGACAAGATGCTGTCCAACTTGTGCGTCACGCGGTAGTTGTCGTGTCCTGTGCCCACAGCATGTCCCGCCTCAGCCAGTGCGCCCCGCACAAAGGCATACTTGGCATCCATGATGGCTGTCTCGGAGTCGGTTTGCGTATCTCGCTCAATCTGCACAGCCGCACGGTCGCGAGCCGAAAAAATGGCGCGTCGCATGGGGTCATCGGCAATGAATTGCTCGGCACCCTTGTCGTGCTCAAGCAACTTGATGGCCAAATAACGTGTCGAGAAGACAGCACGCAGATGCGATGACTGCTTGATGGGCGCCTGCACAGTGGCAATCGCCTGCTCGACATACTGGCCGTGATTGACGTGGATGTGACGGAAATAGTTCTTGACTGGTCGCCCCCCCTCAGCAAAGTCCTCGGCATGATCGTGGGTCAAGTGCTGGTCGGCCTCACGGTCGTGCCACTCCCTGATTTCGCGCGCCACCTCCGGGTTGATATTTCCGTGTTCGTCGATATAGTCTGCCCCCTCATACATGTTGATGATGACATGGAACAACAAGTCGACATTGCGTCCGCTCCTGAACGATGTGGGTATCATGGGGACTCCGAACAGCGTGCTCAACGTGTCGATGTCCAGCTGGTCGCCACGTCGCTCGGTCTCGTCATACATGTTCAGGGCGCAGACCATGCGCAGGTTCATGTCCAGCAGCTGCGTTGTGAGATAGAGGTTGCGCTCGAGGTTGCTCGAGTCGATGACATTGATGACGATGTCGGGACGCTGCTCCAGCAGATGCTCGCGCACATACATCTCCTCAGGGCTGTAGCATGACAGCGAGTAGGTTCCTGGCAGGTCGGTGAGATTGAAATCATAGCCCTCAAATGTGGCATGCGCGACACTGGCATCGACCGTCACACCCGAGTAGTTGCCCACGCGGGCATGAGCACCGCTGGCATGGTTGAAGAGCGAAGTTTTGCCACAGTTAGGATTGCCAATCAGAGCCACATTGATGGTGCGTCTTTGGCGCCGAGCCTTGGCCTGCAACTCCTCGTCGCTCAAGTGAATGGTCTCGGCGATGGGTTCACCATTGTCAGGCAGAGTGTGCTGGTCGTTGGACTCTTCCTCGCCGACGACCTCGATGAGCTGTGCCTCGTCGTGGCGCAACGACACCTCATAGCCCATGATTTTGTATTTCACCGGGTCTTGCAACGGAGCATTGAGCAACACCTCGATGGTCTTGCCCTTGATGAATCCCATCTCGATAATGCGCTTGCGGAAGCCGCCATGTCCCAGCACCTTCACAATCACTCCACGTTCTCCCGTTTTCAGTTCTGACAGTTTCATTGACTTCAAAATATGTCTAACATGCAAAATTACACCCTGCCATGGGCATCCACAATCACCAAAATTAGCGAAAATAAGGTCAAAACACCCCCAAAATAGGGGAGAATGATACAATTGGGGACGGTTCTGTTTTGTATCATTTGTGGCATCGGCGTGAGACAGTCCACAACTTGCCGCAACACAAAACTAAAAAGATGGAGCCGATGCCTGTTGGCATGGCTCCATCTCCAGATGGGGTGAGGGAGATTAATCCTCGTCTTGCTTGCTCTCCTCGTACTCCTTGAGAAGTTGTGCCTGCACGTCGGCCGGAACAAGCTCATAGCTTGCAAACTTCATGTTGAACGAAGCGCGACCACCGGTGATTGAGCTCAACGCGGTCGAGTAGCTTGCCATCTCCTTCAGAGGAATCTTGGCCTTGATTTTCTCCAGACCATTGCTGCTGCTCATGTCCATCATGATGCCACGGCGACCCTGGAGGTCGCTCTGCACACCACCCATGCTGTCGCTAGGCAGCAAAATCTCGACATCATAGACCGGCTCAAGGACCTTGGGGTTAGCGTTGCGGAACGCATCGCTGAATGCGTGGCGTGCAGCCAGACGGAACGAAATCTCGTTGGAGTCGACCGGGTGCATCTTACCATCGTAGATGCACACACGCACGTCGCGTGCATAGGAACCCGTCAACGGGCCCTGCTCCATGCGGTCCATGATACCCTTGACGATGGCGGGGATGAAGCGCGCATCGATGGCACCACCGACAATACAGTTGTAGATGACCAGCATACCGCCCCATTCCAGCGGAATCTCCTGCTTGTCGCGGATGCTCATCTTGTACTCCTGGTTACCGAACTTGTAGGTGTCGGGTTCGGGGTCACCCTCGCGATAAGGCTCAACAATCAGATGCACCTCGCCGAACTGACCAGAGCCACCCGACTGCTTCTTGTGACGATAGTCGGCACGTGCAGCCTTGGTGATTGTCTCACGATAAGGAATCTTGGGCTCTTGATACTCAATCATCACCTTGTCGTTGTTCTCGACACGCCATTTGAGTGTGCGCAGGTGGAACTCGCCCTGTCCACTGACGATGGTCTGCTTGAGTTCCTTGCTCTGCTCAATGAGCAGGGTGGGGTCTTCCTCATGCATGCGGTTGAGAATAGCACCCAGCTTCTCAATTTCACTCTCGTTCTGCGGGCGGATGGCACGCTGGAACTTGGGAGCAGGATACTCGATGAAATCGAAGATGCTTTCGAGGCCCTTCTCGTTGAGGGTGTTGCCACGACGGACATCCTTGAGCTTGACTGTAGCTCCCAGGTCGCCAGCCGCCATCTCGTCGACGGCATTCTTGGTCAGGCCGCACACAACATTGAGCTGTGCCACGCGCTCCTTCGAGCCACGGTTCATATTGTTGAGGTCGGTTCCGGCCTTGATGGTACCCGACATCACCTTAAAATAGCTCACCTCGCCAATGTGTGGCTCGACGGTGGTCTTGAAGAAGAACAGGCTCACGGGGCCGTTGGGGTCGAGTTTCACCTCGTTGCCCTCGGTGTCGGTCTGTGCAGGCATATCCTGCGGTGCAGGCACCACGCCACCCAGAATCTCGAGCATGCGGTCGATGCCCATCTCCTTCTCGCCGCTGCAACACATCACGGGAATGATGCTGCAGTCAACCAGGCCCTTGCGGATACCCTCAATCATCTCCTCCTCGCTCAGTTCGCCGGTTTCGAAGAACTTGTCCATCAGGGCCTCATCGTTCTCGGCAGCCATCTCAACGAGCTCGCTCTTGAGCTCCTCGGCACGGTCGGCCACTGATGCGTCGATGTCGGTGATGGTGGCCTTGCCGCCATCGGGACCATAGTTGAGCTGTTTCATGAGCAGCAGGTCAACGATGCTCTTGAAGCCCGGACCGCTGGTAACGGGGAACTGGATGGGAACCACCTTGTTGCCAAAAGTTTCCTTGAGGTTGTTCAGCACATTGTCAAAGTCGCTCTTCTCTGCCTCCATCTTGTTGATGGCCATGAGCAGCGGCTTGTGAGCAGCGTCGACGATGCGATACTGGTTCTGCGTGCCCACCTCCACGCCATACTGGCCGTCGATGAGCATCAGCGCAGCCTCGGTCACTCCCAATGCCGTCACCACATTGCCCACAAAGTCGTCGCTGCCAGGGCAGTCGATGAAGTTGAGCTTCTTGCCTGCACACTCGGCATAGAAAAGGGTTGAGAACACTGAGTAGCCATACTCTTTCTCTACGGGGAAGTAGTCACACACCGTATTTCCGGCGTCGACACTGCCCCTGCGATTGATGGTGCCACATCCGTGGAGGATAGCCTCGGCCATCGAGGTCTTACCCGATCCCTTGCCGCCAAGCAAGGCGATGTTGCGAATTTCGTTCGTCTTGTAAGCTTTCATTTATTTGTGTTAATTTGATGAAAAATTTTGTTCTCACTGGATTGCGTGGAATTGGCACAAGTAAGGCCTATTTCCATTTCAAGCTACAAAATTAGTAATAAGTTGTGAAAAAACATCTGTTTCGGTCTAAAAAATGTCTGTGTTTAATTTTTAATAACTAATTTTGCCCCTTGAACGTGATTTTTTGCTGTTTATGGCTGGAGTATATGTCCACATACCTTTCTGCAAGCAACGCTGTGTCTATTGCGACTTTTACTCGACAACCGACGCATCGCTGCGTGCCACCTACGTCGAGTTGCTACTTGCCGAGGCGCGCCACCGCCGGTGCGAAGTGCGTGAGGCGTTCACCACGCTGTATCTGGGTGGTGGCACCCCCTCACAGCTGGGCATCCAGCTCCTGCCAGAACTCGTCGAGGGTCTGCGCGATGCGTTGCCACTGGGTGGGGTGGAGGAGTTCACTGTCGAGGTCAATCCCGATGATGTCACCCCACAGCTGGCCAATGAGCTTGCCGGCCTCGGAGTCAACCGGGTGAGCATGGGTGTACAGAGCATGGTCGACAGTGAGCTGCGCCTGTTGCGGCGGCGGCATGATGCCCAGGGAGCCATCAATGCCATAAGCAGCCTGCGCGACCAGGGCATCGACAACATCAGCCTCGACCTCATCTATGGCATCCCTCTGCAGACAATTGACTCCTGGAGCCATTCGGTCGACCAGGTCATCGCCCTGCGTCCCCAGCACATCTCGGCCTACAACCTGAGCTACGAGCCAGACACAGCATTGTGGCGCATGCGCGAGCGCGGTGAGGTTCAGGAGGTGGACGAGGACACCTGCGTGGCGATGTACCGCTTGCTGGTCGCCAAGCTGCGGCAAGCAGGCTACCAACACTACGAGATTTCCAACTTTGCCCTGCCCGGCTACCACTCGCGTCACAACTCGGCCTATTGGGACGGCACTCCCTATTTGGGTCTAGGTGCTGCAGCTCACAGCTATGACGGAACTGTGCGCCGCTACAACATCGCCGACTTAAGGGGCTACTTCCATCTCATCATCGACCAGAATGTGGCCTATCAGGAGGAGAAGCTCTCGTGGCAGGAACGATATGACGAGCGAGTGATGCTGGCCTTGCGTACTGCGCGAGGACTGGACACAGGTGCCATCCATAACCAGTTCGGCCAGGATGCCTACGACAGGCTCATGCGCCAGGCACGTCCGCACATCCTTGCCGGCCGGCTCACCGCCAGTGGCGGCTGGCTGCGTCTGACCCCTGAGGCCGTCATGATCAGCGACTCCATTATCCGCGACCTCTTTTTCTAGCTGTGGCTAATCTCACTCAAAGACTATGTGCTCAGAGTTTCGAGCTTTAACCTAAAATGACTAAAAAACAATGATTAAACGACTCTTACTGACAATGATGGCATGCCTGGCCATGCAGGTTGTGGCAAGCGACTTCTGGCTGGGTGCCGACATCAGCGGCACCACCGAGCTTGAGGCTCGCGGCGTGCAGCTCTACAATGCGCAAGGCGAGCCACGCGAGAACACTCAGCTCATGCACGAGTTGGGGCTGAACGCCGTGCGGCTGCGGGTGTGGGTTAACCCCAAGGATGGGTTCTGCAGCCCCAATGATGTCCTGGTCATGGCCCAACGCGCCCAGCGACTAGGCATGGCGGTGATGATTGACTTCCACTACAGTGACTGGTGGGCTGACCCCGCCAAGCAGAACATTCCCGAGGCGTGGAAGGACTTGGACTATGAACAGATGAAACAAGCCCTGGCCGACCACACTCGCCGCACCCTGCAGCTGCTCAAGAGTGGCGGCATCGACGTGCGTTGGGTGCAGGTGGGCAACGAGACCACCCACGGCATGTTGTGGGACATGGGACGCGCCGAGCTGCACATGAACCAGTATGCCGGGCTGACTCAGGCGGGATATGATGCCGTCAAGCAAGTCTACCCTGAGGCGCAGGTCATCGTCCACCTGGATGGAGGCTGTGACCCCATGCGCTATCACTTCATCTTCGACGGATTGCAACAGCATGGCGCACAGTGGGACATGATTGGGCTCAGCGTCTATCCGTACTGGGACCAGGATGCCGGTCTCGAGACTGACGACGAGGGCACGTTGCGCGACTGCATCGCCAACATCAACTCGCTCTATGACCGCTATGGCACCGAACTGATGATTGTCGAGACGGGTTATGAGGTGGCGCGGCCCCAAGAAGGGAAGCAATTTATGCGCAGGCTGATAGAGGCCGCCCGCACACAGACGGGCGGACATTGCCACGGCGTGTTCTACTGGGCACCCGAGCTTGAGGGTCATTATCCTCTGGGAGCGTTCAAGAACCACCGTCCAACAGCCATTATGGATGCCTTTAACAGCCATTAACCAATAAGTTCATTGAACAACATTTGAATTGCCTCATAGTGCAAAGGTGACTATGAGGCAATTCAAATGATGTGTGGCCAACGCCACCGCTAGTTCTCCTTTTCTGGAGCCGTGTCGTGGCCCGGGTTGCCGGTGGGCACGTCATAGTCGGCGTGGCCCAGCATGATGTTGATCACCGCGTTGACGTCGGCGATGTCGACCCTGCCGTCGCCTGTCATGTCGCATGCCCGGTTGTAAAGCTCGGGCGTGTAGTTCATGGCCAGGCGGATGCCGATGGGCTGGTTGTTGCTGCCGAAGACAGTCTTTATCGGCTCGACAGCGGCACGGTTGTATACATCGCAGTGCGATTCGTCGTGATCATTGTAGCACGAGCCGCCACGAATGACGTGCTGGGTGCCTGTCTCAGGACCCGTGGGGTTGACCTGTGCCTCGTCGGTATAGTCGGCAAACCAGTCCTGACACCACTCCCACACGTTGCCGCTCATGTCATAGATGCCCAGCTCGTTAGGCTGCAAACTGCCCACGGGGCGAGGCTTCTTGCTCTCTTCCGGCCCCCAGGGGTTGTAGCTGCACCATCCCACCTCATTGGGATCGTTGCTGCCGCTGTACCAGTAGCCCTGCGACTTGTTGCCGCCACGGGCGGCAAACTCCCACTCGGCCTCGGTGGGCAGACGGAACTGCAGCCCGGTGAGCTGGTTGAGACGCTCAA
>CACZHT010000010.1 GCA_902781045.1 uncultured Bacteroidales bacterium
CATTGGGTCAGACCCTCTGTTGCCAGCCTCGCGTTGCTCGGTGTCACAGGAGGGTCAGACCCCCTGTCGCACCGTTCACCTGAGCGGAGTTCAGGGAGGCGACGGGTGGCGGCAGGGTGGCGACTGGTGGTGGCAGTGAGGCTCGGGTGGCGGTAGGGGTCAGACCCGATGTGCCACCGAGTTTACTCGGCTGGCAACAGCGGGTCTGACCCCCTGTAGCGACGGAAAGGAGGTGCAGCAACGGAAAGGAGGTGCAGCGACGGAAAGGAGGCAGCGGAGGGGGCGGAAAGGAGGCAGCGGGGGGACGGAAATGTGGCAGCGGAGGGGCGGAAATGTGGTGGCAGCGATGCGGCGTAAATGTGGTGGCAGCGGGTCGCTTCGTTTGCTTCTGTGCAGGTTAGGTGATTAAGGGAGCGTCGCGCGACATAGGGCCAGGCGTATGAAAAAATACATCGGGCGCACTGTGGAAATCCACAGCACGCCCGATTTGGAATCAGTTACGGGTCGTTAGCGTGCGCTATATTTGCCCAGAGCGATGTTGATGAGCAAGTTGATGTCGTTGGAGTCAATAACGTCATCATCGTTGATGTAGGCACGTGTGCCGTAATTGTCGGCGTTATCCTTGCCCAGGACAATGTTGATGAGGATGTTGATGTCCAAGACATCGACCGAGCCGTCTTGGTTGAGGTCGCCCAAAAGCCCCTCGTCGGCAGTTGCGCTCAGTGTCACCTGCTCGATGTTAGACCACTTGCTCTCTGAACCATCGTTGTAGATAGTCTTGACCTTGAAGTCGAACGTGCCGCCGCCGGTGAGGTCCTTCACGACATAGAAGCGGTCGGTGATGCCGGTGATGGTGCGCGTTGTCGAGTCGCCCTGCTCGGCAACGGCGTGCAGTGCAGTGGCTTGAGCGGTGATGTCACCTGAATACACTTCAATCATAGTCATATCGGGTGAGTAGCTGTTGTCAGTTGAGGTGATGGTTATTTTCTCACCCGTGCTGCCTTTGACCAGCCAGGTGTAGGTGTAACCGCCGGTAAAGCTGACTCCTACCGCTTCGGTCTGCTCGGACTGAACGGTGATGTTCCCGACACCGTTGTCGTTTGAGGCTGATGTGATGCGCATCGAGAAGGTGGCGTTGTTGTAGCCCTCGGGAATAGTGAACGTGATGTTGCCGTTGCTGTTATTACGGTTGCGGAAGTATACCGCATTGTTGCCCCCGACTGTATTTGTTCCACCCCAAGGCTCGGACAGTGTGATGTTTTCGTAACTGCCAGTGTAGTTGCTGCCGTCGATGGTACCCAGCTTGATGGGGGCTGGAACCACATAGTTGACCCACAAGGTGTAGCTGGCTACATCCTCGGCGGGGTTGTCATCAGTCCAGTCGGCGCGGAACGACGTGTGCTTGATGTAGCTCTCGTCGGCCGGCTGCATGACCGGTGCCGGTGTGGCGGTCAGAGTGACCTCCTTGGTGTTGCTGTTGTCGATGGCACCGTTGGCGTAGTTGGCCACGACGTAGAAGAAGAATGTGCCGCCATTGGTGAGTCCGTTGACGGTGTAGCTCTTGTCGGTGATGCCGGTGATTACCCGCTGGGTGTCATCGCCCGTCTCGCTGACAGTGTGCTGTGTGCCGGTGAGTTCGCCGGCGTAGACCTTCATGCTGCGCATGTCGGGCAAGCCGCTGGCGGTGAGCTTGACATAGTCGCTGCTGGCGCAGTCCACCACGAGGGTGTACCAGGCAAACGAGCCGCTAGACGGCAGGTTGACGGTTTTGCTGCCGGCACTGGTGGTGACGGTGATGGTGTTGCCACTGCCGTAAGGCTCGGTGTAGACCATCACGGTCAGCTTGTCATAGCCGGCGAGGTCGTAGGTCTTGCTCTGCACATAGCCACTTGAGCTCAAGTAGCATGCGCTGTTTGAGCTGTAATATTGTAGGCCAGATTGCGTCCAGCCGGTGGGAATAGCATTAGATGCAGTCCAGTCGATGCTGTCGAGCAGGGCTACGGCGGGCTTGCTGCTCACATAGAGGGTGTAGCTCTCGACGTTCTCGGCCGGTGTCTGGTCGGTCCAGGTGGCGGTGAACGAGGTAGCCTTGATGTTGCTGGCATCGAGCATAACCGGGGCGTAGGTCTCGAGCGGGGTGGGCTCGGCTGTGCCGTTGAGCTTGACGGTCACGGTCTCGGCACCGTCGCTTGTGAGGGTGACTGTTGCCTCATCGGTGCCGACACTGGCGGGGTCGTAGGTCACGGTGACGGTCACACCGTTCAGTGCCTGTGTCATGGTGATGCTGCCGGTGCTCAGCGCAAAGGCGTTGTCGCCGTTCAGGCTCAGGGTCACGTTGTCGGTGAGGTTGTAGCCCGTGACCGTGAACGTGGCAGTCGTGGGCGTGCCCACGGTGGTGCTCATGGTGAGCGTGCTGGGGGCAGCCTTGATTCTGGGGTTGGTCAGCGCACCTGCTGGAGGCTCGATACCGATGATCATGGCCTCGCCATAGTTGAAGACGTATGAGCCCGACTGCCCTGTTGCACCGGTTGCGGTGGTGAAGTTGTGCAGGGTGCAGTAGCCGTTGCTGTCGCCGCTCCAGCCCCAGTTCACGTAGTACTGTCCGCTGCTGTTGCAGCCGAACACATTGAACGCGTGGCCCGAGATCCGGCGGTTGGTGTAGTCGTAGGCTAAATACTCGATGGGGCGACCGTTCTGCAGCTCGTTCATCATGTACTGGTTCCACTCCGCATCGGTGTAGTATTGTGAACTGTTGGCATAACCGCTGCCCGACTCGACCAGCTCGGTGAGCATGAGATACTGGGCATCGGTGTAGCCCATGTTGAGCACGCCCTGGTAGATTTCCGGGTCATCGGCACCGCTGGCGCTGGTGCCGTAGCTATAGTCAGGAATCGCCTGGCCTGCGTAGCGCATCAGCCATGCCACGGCATTGGCCTGAGTGGTGTTATAGGACGTGTTGCCAGTGTACTCATCGATGATGTACTCATCGATGATGTTGTCCCAATCAGCTGCGCGCTCGGGCAGAGCTGCAGCTGCAATGCCGTAGTTACTTGATATGGCCGCCACAGCGGGGTAGGTCTCAGGCCATTTCCACTTGTAGTAGCACATGCTCAGTGACGTGGCCGGGCAGCCGGTGAGGGCATGGCTGCCCCCACTGGTGGGGCACTGGTTGTTGTAGGGGGCGCTCTGGTCCCAGTTGGCGTTGACCAGCGGTGCGACGGCAGTGGTGGCGAACTTGGGTGCCTTGACTGGCGCCAGTGTGCCGGCCTTGAGGCCGTCAATCTGGTACTTGTACTTGTTGAGTAGCCACTGCATGGCGGGTGGGATGTTGTTCATGTCGAGTTTCCCTTCCTCGCCATACATCAGGATTTGCGGTGCCAGGTCGTCACCGGCAACGACGACGTATGACTTGTCGGCATTGAAGATGTAGTAGTCGACGGCAGTGGGCTTGGCCACTGATGCCTCGGCTTTGACAAGCTTCAGGTTGGTTGCTGCCGGTGCTTTCAGTCGTCCGTTGGCTACTTGCCGTGTCAGGAATGACTTGGCTGCATTCTGCGCGGTGGCCAGATTGACATCGGCTGCCTGCAGCTGGGTCGCCGCGCAAAGCATCAGTGCCAGCGACGACATTTTCAATAGGTTGATTAGTTTCATAGAATATTTGTTTGGTTACTAATTAATGTTGGCAAAGATATAAATTAATGTTGCATTATGCAAGCATTTTAAGCGAAATGGTTGCAAATGGGTGTAGAAATGTGGTGGCTGGCGACTGAGTGTGATAAAATTGGGTGGATTCGCACCGTTGAGGCGAATCCACCCGATTGTGTCAACCGTGGAGTCACTGTTGTTTGTTCAGGACGAGGTTGATGAGCAAGTTCACATCCGTGACATCAATGATTCCGTTGCCGTCGAGGTCGGCCTTGCTTCGGTGGTTGTCGGCAGCCTCCTTGCCCAGGACGATGTTGATGAGGATGTTGATGTCATTGGCGTCGACCGTTCCGTTGCCGTCGATGTCGCCCACGATGCCCGCCTGTCCGGCCAGAGTCACTTGCTTGTTCTTGGTCCAGTTGCTCTCGGTGCCGTCGACATAGACCGCCTTGACCTTGAATCGGTAGGTCTTGGCGGGTGTGAGGCCCAGCACGGTGTAGAAGCGGTTGGTGATGCCGGTGATGAGTCGGTAGGTGGCATCGCCCTGCTCGGCTGCGGCCCGGAGCGTTGTCATGGCCTCTGAGAGATCCCCGTTGTGAATCTCGATGTGGCTGATGACGACACGTTTGCCATTCTTGGTGGTGGCAAACTCCACCTTCTGTCCGTCCTGTGTGGGCACGTCGAGCACGACAACATACTCGGTGTCGGTGGCGGTCATGTCCAGGGTCCGCTTTGCGCCGCCGCAGCCGATGGTCAGCTCGGGATTTTTGTCTTTGCTTCGGGCAGTGAACTTGACGGTGATTTTCCCCTCACTGTCGCTCAAGTCCAATGCCGGGCTGGTGAGTACGCCCACCGCCTGGCTGGAGCCCAGGCGTATGCCGCCCTTCTCGCGGAAGAGTTTGCTGCCTGTCCAGCCCTTGTTGTCCATCCAGCTGTCTAGGCTCGAGCTGATGTCGGTGTTGACTGCGGCAGTGAACTTATTGAAGTTCTCCTCCAGCAACAGGGTGGCGGCATTGGGGTCATACTCCTTGACCTCAAGCGTGTAGCTTGCCACATTGGCGGCCGGGGTGGGGTCGGCCCACAGGGCCTTGAACGAGGTGTCGGTCACGTCGGTGGCCTCCTTGAGGGTGATGTCACTCTTCTTGATTGTCGCCACACCCTTTAGGTTGACAATGACATCCTCGGCATCGGCACTCTTGAGTGTCAACTTGCCGGTGAAGGTGCCATGCACCGTGGGCCGGAAGGTCACCGTGACCGCTTGTCCGGCCTCGGCCTGGGCGACTGTCACTCTGGTGGGGCTAACGGTGAACACACCCGCGGCATCGGTCTTGGTGATGGTCACATTGCCGGTCAGGCGGTCGCCGTTGACAGTAAATGTGGCTGTGGCGATCTCGCCGGTGTTGCACGTCAGGTTGAGGTCGGTGACTGACGCTTCGAGCGACGGACCCGGGGGCGCGATGCCGATAATCATGGCCTCGCCATAGTTGAACACGTATGAGCCCGACTGCCCTGTGGCACCAGTGGAGGTGGTGAAGTTGTGCAGCGTGCAGTAGCCGTTGCTGTCGCCGCTCCAGCCCCAGTTGACATAGTACTTACCATTTGTGTCACAGCCGAACACGTTGAAGGCGTGCCCTGACAGGCTGTAATAGCTATAGTCGTAGGCCAGATACTCGATGGGGTTGCCTTTGTACAGCTCGTTCAGCATAAATTCGTTCCACTGCGCATCGGTGTATTGCTGCGGGCCGTTGGTATAACCATACCATCCATTAGAAACCAGCTCGGTGAGCAGCAGATACTGGGCGTCGGTGTAGCCCATGTTGAGGACACCCTGATAAATCTCGGGGTCATTGGCCCCACTGGCACCGATGCCGTAATTATAATCGGGGATGGCCTGGCCGGCATAGCGCATGAGCCATGCCACGGCATCTTTCTGAGCTGCAGTGGAGGTGTAGTTGCTGGGGCCGGTATACTCGTCGATGATGTTGTCCCAGTCGGCGGTGCGTTCGGGCAGGGCCGGTGCGGCGATGCCGGCACTGCTTGGTATGGCGGCCACAGCCGGGTAGGTCTTGGGCCATTTCCACTTGTAGTAGCACATGGCCAGCGAGGTGGCCGGACAGCCGGTGAGGGCATGGCTGCCCCCACTGGTGGGAGTGTGGTTGTTGTAGGGGGCGTCCTGGTCCCAGTTGGCTGTTACCAGCGGCTCGACGGCGGTGGTGGCAAACTTGGGGGCCTTGACCGGTACCATAGTTCCGGCCTTGATGCCGTCAATCTGGTACTTGTACTTGTTGAGCAGCCACTGCATGGCGGGCGGGATGTTGTTCATGTCCAGTTTTCCCTCCTCGCCATACATCAGGATTTGCGGTGCCTGGTCGTCGCCGGCAATGACGACGTATGACTCGTCGGCGTTGAAGATGTAGTAGTCAACGGCAGTAGGCTTGGCCACTGATGCCTCGGCCTTGACCAGTTGCAGGTTGGTTGCTGCCGGTGCTTTCAGTCGTCCGTTGGCCACTTGCCGGTTCAGGAAAGCCCTGGCTGCATTTTGTGCAGTGGCCAGGTCGACATCTGCGGCGCGTGTCAGTGATGTCGCGCACAACATGATTGCGAGCGACAACAATAGGTGTTTTGTCTTCATTTGAGATGATGATATTTTGTTAATGTTCTGTATGGTCTCATTAACTATTGACTGGTGAAGTGAAGTCGCAAATTTACAGTTAATTTTACCGCTGTGCAAGAAATGTGGCAAAAAACTTGCCGAAAAAATGTGTGGCGGTCTCAAAATGCCTCTTTTGACTCGTCTCACATGCGAAAAATGTGACAGGGTGGGCTGAAAAGACGAACTTTTGCTAGACTTTTGTGATTAAAACTTCGGCACTGCTTTGTAAGGTCAATAAAATGTATTATCTTTGTCCCCGAATATCAATATTGTATAACTACTAAACCGAAGAAAACATGAACAGAACAATCGTTAAAGTGCTAGCCGTGGCACTGATGTCGCTGGCCACAGTGGGTGCAAGCGCACAGTTTGGCAATCTGGGCAACCGCATCAAGCAACGTGCCAAGAGTGCCGTGCAGAACAAGGCATATCAGGCAACGCACAATCCCGGTCAAGTGGTGAGTGAGGTGGCATCGCGCACGCGTAGCGACAAGGATGCGCAGAGCAAGGTGGAGTGCAGCGTGGGCGGCAAGACCTATAAAATCGACGGCCGCATCAATCATGAGGGCTGGAACAAGTCGCAAAACAGCCGTGTTACTTTCACTGGTATCCCCGCCAGCATCGACGAGTTCCGCCAGTTGCAACAGACGCTGGGGACAGAACCTCAAGGTGCCGTTGCGCTGCAGGTGATGGCCTTCGAGATGTATCGTCGCGATCGTGCGATGGGTGAAGAAGCCTTGCAGCTGAACAACACGAGCACCAACTACAATTCAACCATCGGGCGACTGAAAGAGCTGATGGGCAAGGATCAGTCATACAACCGTCCCTATCTGGCCGCTGCGCTGATGGATGGCGCAAAACCCAGCAATGCCTACGCTCCCAGCTATCCCTATTGTGTCAAGGTGCGTGTTAATCCTGTGACGCAGTATCAGGAGAGTCAGATGCTGGGCGGCACGGTCATCTATCTGCAGATTGACAGTGAGGGCTGGGACACCAACTGGCGCGGGGTCGAGGTCGTGCGTCCCGAGGGCGAGGCCTACTATGTGGTGAGCAACTGTCCGGCGATGTACACCCAGTGCAAGCAGATCAAAGGTACCTGGCAGGGGCTGAAGTAATTCATAATTTGTAATTTATAATTATTGAATGTGGGGTTGGGATTCGAGGGGGAGCTGCTCAACTTGACTTGCGAAACTTAACTAAAACAATAAAATCAATGATGAAAAAACTGATGTGCCTGGCGTCGCTGGTGGTGATGCTGGCGGCCTGCAACGCTGATGGAGCGGGCCATGTGACCAAGTCGGGTCTCGACCCACAGAACTTTGTGAGCGAGGTGGACGGGAAGCCCACCGCGCTCTACACGTTGACCAATGCCGCCGGCATGGAGGTGTGCATCACCAACTATGGCGGTCGTGTGGTGAGCATCATGGTTCCCGACCGCAACGGCAAGCTGCAGGACGTGGTGCTGGGCTTTGACTCGATTGCCGACTATGTTCATGTCGAGGGCAACAATTTCGGGGCACTCATTGGGCGCTATGGCAATCGCATCAATCAGGGCAAGTTCAAGCTAGATGGCCAAGAATATCAATTGCCGCAGAACAATTATGGCCACAGTCTGCATGGCGGTCCCGCGGGCTTTTACGCCCAGATGTGGAATGCGCGGCTGATCGACAACCAGCACCTGGAGCTGACCCATGAGTCGCCCGACGGCTTTGCCGGCTATCCCGGCACGCTCAAGGTGACAGTCAACTACGAGCTGACCGACGACAACGCCCTGGTCATCAAGTATGCCGCCACTACCGACAAGCCCACCATCGTCAACCTGACCAACCACAGCTACTTCAACCTCAACGGTGACCCCTCGCGCGACATGCTCGACCTGGAGGTGATGATTGCCGCCGACAGCATCACACCCATCGACTCGACGTTCATGACCCACGGCACGATGATGGCTGTTGAAGGCACGCCCTTCGACTTCCGTCAGGCTAAAGCGGTGGGGCGTGACATCAATGCCGATGACGAGCAGCTGCGCAACGGCAAGGGTTATGACCATAACTATGTGCTCAACACCGGCGGTGACATCAGCAAGGTGTCGGCCAGTATCTACAGCCCCACGACTGGCATCGTGATGGAGGTGTTCACCACCGAGCCGGGGCTGCAGTACTATGTGGGCAACTTCCTGGATGGTACGGTCAAGGGCAAGCGTGGCGTGGCCTATCCGTTGCGCTCGGCCATCTGCATGGAGACGCAGCACTATCCCAACTCGCCCAATCAGCCCGAATATCCCAGCACGGTGCTGCGACCTGGCGAGACCTATCGCAGTCAGTGCATCTACAAGTTCTCGGTGCGGAAATAGCTTTTAGTAAGACTTTAGATGTCAGGTATTAGTAGTCAGATGTTAGACGTTAGAGGTTTGATTAAGTCGTGGAGAAAACCGAGAACTGAAGACCGAGAACTGAAAACTGGTATCAATTTATGACACAATTGTGGCAAAGGGCTGTTTGAGTCCTTTGCCCATTTTGTTTGTTGGTGGGATATGTCTACCTTTGCAGAAACAATTCTTGGCACAATGATGAAGAAGACAATCACTCTACTGGCCGCTGTAGTGGCCGTGGCTCTGACAGCACAGGCTGTGAGCCATCTGCGCCCATCTGGCTACCCATTGATCACAGTTGACCCTTATATGAGCGGCTGGTCGCTCACCGACCGCCTGTATGACAGCAACGTCAAGCACTGGACCGAGAAAGACCGCCCTCTGCTGGGCATCATCACGGTCGATGGTGTGGACTATCAGTTCATGGGGCTGGACAACCCCGCGACACAAGTGGTGGCTCCGAGTGGAGTGACCATGCCTTGGCCGTGCCGCTATACGACCGATGAGCCGAAGGCCGGCTGGACCACTCCAAAATATGATGACAGTGGCTGGAAACAAGGCGAGGGAGCGTTCTCGACCGACTATGATGCCTTCCAGGGCACGCCGTGGAAGACCGACCACATCTGGGTGCGTCGCAGCGTCACGCTGGGCGACATCGCCGGCAAGCGAGTGGTGCTGGGCTACTCGCACGACGATGATGCGGTCATCTATGTCAACGGTGTGAAGGTCGTCGACACCGGCCATGCCTGGCGCACACAGCAGCGTGTCGAGCTGACGGGCGAGGCACTGGCAGCACTGCACCCGGGTGAGAACGTGATAGCCGCCACTTGCTGGAACCGACAGTGGGGTGGGGTACTTGACCTCTCGCTCGAGCTGGAGGATGCCACCACCGGCCAGCGGCGGGTGGCCGCACAGTATGAGGTGGACGTTCAGGCCACACAGACGCACTATCGATTTGCTTGCGGGCCGGTGTCGCTGGATTTCTCGTTCATCGCGCCGTTGCTGATGGATGATCTGGACCTGCTCTCACGCCCGGTTAACTATCTGGCCTACAATGTACAGAGTCGAGACGGAGAGGCGCATGACGTGACGGTGCGTATTGTGGCCAGCGATGCCTGGGCCACCGATGTTGTGGGGCAGCCTGTCGAGCGACAGACGATGGTGAACGGCGGCCTTGCCATGGCGCATGTGGGCACCAAGGCTCAAAACATCTTGGGCAAGAAAGGCGACGATGTGCGCATCGACTGGGGCTACTTCTATCTGGCCGCCGATGCACGCAATAGCCAGGCCACAGTCGAGAACGACAAGCTGGTGCTATCGCAGCGTTTGGGGCATGTCAAACAAGGCGAGGGCATGGTGATGGTGGCCTACGACGATATCTACTCGGTGCAGTACTTCGGGCAGAACCTGCGGCCCTGGTGGAACCGCGATGGCCAGCATGCCATTGACGGGCAGCTGCGGCTGGCGCTTGACCAGTATGAGGTTTTGCGGCAGCGGTGTGACCGCTTCGACCGCGACCTGATGGTGCAGGCCACTGCGGTGGGTGGACGCGAATATGCCGAGCTGTGCGCTCTGGCCTATCGGCAGGCCATCTCGGCCCACAAGCTGGTCGAGTCGCCCGACGGCGAGCCGCTGTGGCTGTCGAAGGAGAACTTCAGCAACGGCTCGATTGGCACGGTCGACATCACCTATCCGTCGGCACCGTTGTTCCTGCTCTATAACCCACTATTGGTCCAGGGGATGATGAACCATATCTTTGACTATAGCGAGCACCGCGGGTGGACCAAACCCTTCCCGGCGCATGACGTGGGCACCTATCCGCTGGCCAACGGCCAGACCTACGGCGAGGACATGCCCGTGGAGGAGGCCGGCAACATGCTCATCCTCACGGCGGCCCTGGCGGCGGTCGAGGGCAATGCCGACTATGCCGCACGCCACTGGCAGGTGCTCACCACCTGGGCCGAGTATCTGTCGGAGTTTGGCCTTGACCCTGCCAACCAGCTCTGCACCGATGATTTTGCAGGCCATTTGGCACACAACACCAACCTGTCGATTAAGGCCATACTGGGACTCTATGGCTATGGCTTTCTAGCCGAGAGATTAGGCAAGACAGATGTCGCCCGCCGCTATCAGCAGATGGCCCGTGGCATGGCCGTCGAGTGGGAGCGCATGGCCAATGACGGCGACCACTACCGCCTGACGTTTGACCGTCCCGGCACTTGGAGTCAGAAGTACAATCTGGTGTGGGACCGCGTGCTGGGCTGGAACATCTTTGACCCCAAGATTGCCCGCACCGAGGTCGCCTATTATCTTACCAAGCAGAACCCGTTTGGCTTGCCGCTGGACTCGCGCGAGACCTACATGAAGATTGACTGGCTGGTGTGGACCGCCTCGCTGGCCGATAGCCGCGTGGACTTTGAGACGCTGGTGCACGGACTCTACCGTCAGGTGGACAAGACGCGCTCGCGCGTGCCACTGTGCGACCTGGTGCGCACCACCAACGCCGACAAGTGCGGCATGCAGGCCCGCTCGGTGGTCGGTGCCTTCTGGCTCCCGCTGCTGCGACATCATCTGGGGCGCTGATGAGAGATTTTTGGCATCACAAGTTTCCGAACTTCGGAAAAAAAGTGTTAACTTTGCGGTGTGAAAGATTTTTAGTGATGGAGCAGAGTCATCAAATATCAGATTTATCGCCAGTCTGTTTCTGGGACGTTGACAGTAGTTTGTTAGATTGGGCTGATGACGCCGAGTTTATTATATCTCGTGTGCTGGAAGTGGGTAAATTGAGCGATTGGCGAATTATTCGCGACCATTATGGTGTGGAGCAGATTGCCGATTGTTGCAAGCATCTTCGGACTATGGATTTGGTAGATCTGAATTTTATAGCGACAATTTCAAAAACAGATAAACGAAGTTATCGATGCTACACTACAACACAATTGCACCCCACACTCTGGAACTCGTGAAGGGCCTCTTTACCTATCCCGAATTTGCGTCTTGCCGGCTGGTGGGTGGCACAGCCCTTGCGTTGCAATATGGGCATCGCACATCAGTTGACCTGGATGTTTTTGGTATGTTTGATGGAGACCGTACCCTATTGACCCAGTTACTCGGCGAATTGGGTTCAGTGTCTTTGGTTCATTCCAATCGGTTTATGTCGGTGTATGATTTGGACCAAGTGAAATTGGATGTCGTGAACTATACGATTCCATGGATTGATGATCCCATTGTTGAAGAAGGTCTGGTGCTGGCTTCACCCAAAGATATCGCTGCCATGAAGGTTAATGCCATTATCGGACGAGGATCGCGCAAGGATTTTATCGATTTGTATTTTTTGTTACAACATTATTCTTTGAATCAGATACTTGGCTACTTTTGTCAGAAATATCCTGATGTTGACAACTTCATCGTTCTCAGGAGTATTATGTACTTTGAGGATGCCGACAGGCAGAGGATGCCGCAAATGTTTGATGACACCGACTGGCAGACGATGAAGGACTACATCGTCGAGCAGGCGATTGCCTTGCTCTAGAGGGTGCAGAACAGCGTGACGAGGAAGGGGACGCTGAAGTCGACGCAGAAGCCGTGGAAGAGCGAGAGGATGACGTAGTCCTGGCCGCAACAACGGGTGATGATGGGCAGGGTGGTGTCCATGGTCGTGGCTCCGCCGGCCGAGATGGGGGCGAGCCGTCCGAACCAGCGCGCCATCAGCGGGGCGCCCAGCAGCGTGATGACCTCGCGCAGAATGTTGGCCAGCAGTGCCACGGTGCCCAGTTCGGGCCCTTTGTATTGGGTGATGAAAATGCTCGACAGAGAGTAGTAGGCGAAACCTGCCCCCACAGCCAGGCACTCGGTGAGCGAACGATGAGGCATGGCCAGCGACACGACCGTCACTCCGGCCAGGGTGCCGATGATGGTCATCAGCGGCAGCAACAGCAACAAGGGGTCGAGCGAGCGGAACCGCCGCAGCATCTGCGTGTCGCAGCCCACACTGATGCCCACACAGAACAGCAACGCGCACAATGCACCATAGCTCCACGGGCCGATGTCGATGCCGTCGGGAATGATGTGCAGCAATCCGCAGGCAATGCCCAGCACAAAGAAGGCGACAATCGTCATGCTCCCTTTCATGACGGGCCTCCTTTCTTTTTCAGCACCACGCGCCACAATAGCCATGCCAGCACCAGACTGCCCAGTGTGCCGGCCAGGCACAGCACCAAAGCTTCCAGCCCCAAGTCTTGCAGCCTGTTGATGACCTGCGGGTTCATTCCCACCTCAACGCCCAGGCAAAACAATAGCGCCCAAATCAGCACCGTTATGACTCGGGAGAGCATCGTCAACTGGCGATGGCGCAACAGCCACCCCACACCGATGCCACAAAACATGATGGCGACTACGTTAAGCAATTAAGAATTAAGAACTTCTGTTCTTGTGTCTTTTTTACCGCGAATTTCGCGAAAAACTTTTGTTCTTCTGTTCTTATGTCTTTTATCGTGTACTTATGTCTGAAAAAGCGTTGACTCCTGGGTGGAATCAACGCTTTGATGGTGAGGTCGCAAGCGGACTCGAACCGCTGTGCCCGGTTTTGCAGACCGGTGACTAAACCACTCATCCATGCGACCATTTTGGTTTTGCGACTGCAAAGGTAATACCATTTTCTGACACCACCAAATTTTTTGCACATTTTTTGTTAGAAAACCATTTGTGTTGACTGTTCCTTGGTTCGTTTCAATGGGTCTCACCATCAGGAGAAGGGGAAGAAAAAGGGAAATCGGCAAAACAGTCAACCCCGAGGTCATGGTCTAAAACCAATCAATTTATCCTGTGGTCTCAATCAGGATTTTGCTGCTGGCAGTCGGCGATGAGGCGCTCGAGCCTCTCGTGCCAGTCGCTGGCGTCGGTGGGCTGCAGCACATGTATGCCCAGGGCAGCGGCTGCAGCGACATTGTGTGGGCCGTCGTCGACAAAGGCTGTCTCGGACGGCACGGCATGTTCGGCTTTCAGCATCATCTCGAAGATGCGCCGGTCGGGCTTCATCACGCGCATCTCATAGCTCAGATAGAGTGCGTCGAAGTAGTGACCGATGCCATGACCACGACCATCGAAGGCATTGCTGCGCACCCACTGCATCATGAACGGGTTGGTGTTGCTCAACAGGCACAGCCGGTAGCCCCGCTGGCGCAGCTCGACGAGTTTGTCCAGATTGCTTGCTGGCAGGTCGACAAAATAGCCTTGCCAGCCGCGGGAACAGTCGTCCATAGTCATCGGTTTGCCAGCCAGCTCGCTCAGCCGAGCGCGGAACTGCTCGGCGGTGATGGCACCGCTCTCCAGCTCGCCGAAGATGCCCACCTGATGGAAGGCGTCAAGATAACGTGCGGCATCGGCAAAGCCCGCCTCGTTGAAGCGGCGGATGGCTTGCCGCTTGTCGATGTTGAAGATGACGCCTCCCAGGTCAAAAACGATGGTTCGTATCATTGAATTTAGACTTTAGCTTCTTTTATGGTTTTAGCATGTAGCTTCAGCAACTTAACGGCCTGGGAATAGGGACTAGTAGTCACGCTATCGAAGTAGGCCGCCATGTTGGTTGTGTAGGTGGTTTTGAACACCCCTTTCTGGAACAATTGCTCGTCGGTGAAACTATCTGCCAGACCCATCATCTCTTGATGCGTCTGTTCCAGCAGTCGCTTGGCCTCGTCTAGGCTCGTGCTCTGGTGGCGCTCGACCAGCATTCGGTCCATCTCATGATAGTTTTTACGGTATTCGTCGGGCAGATAATCTTTGGGCTGACCGTCGCGGATGTTCCGGACGAACACGCGCATCAGCACTTGCCATTCATAGAGGTGTGCCAATAGGTCGCGCAGACAGCGGTCATGCAGCCATCGCACACCGCATTTCTTGGGGTCGGCAACAAAGCCGAACGGGGCTGCTGCCGCCGCCGGGTCTAGCTTGTTGATTTGTTCGTTCAGTTTCTCGTAGCCCATTTGCATGGCTGCGATGAGTTCTTGCTTATTGGTAGGTTTAGCCATTTTTAAATAGTTTAGTTCTGTGATAGGAGTCTAAGTTTTGCAATAGTGTACTGAAAAATGTGCAATCTTGCCCTGGAATGCAAGATCAAAACAACAAATTTTGATAGAAAGTGCATGGTTGACCTTGCAGCTGGACTATTTCCTGAGCTTCTTGAGGCGGGAGTTAAGGCGGGCCGGGGTGAGATCGGCGGGGTAGTCGGTGAAGGGAAAGACGGTCTGGCAACCGTTGCGATACTCGCTGCAGCCATAGCCGGTGCGTCCCTTGATAATATGGCCACGACCGCATACGGGGCAGATGACCTGCTCCCACCGGGTGATGCGTGGGGCGCGGGGTTTCTTCTCGGTGGCCTGTCCTGACTCCTCGCCGGCTTGTGCTGCAGCTGTGCCGGCTGGCCCTTTGGGGCGCTTGGGCGTGTCTTGCTCGACGATGATGCTGGGGCCGCTGTTGTCGCGCAACACGTTGAGCACAATCTCGCTCACCATCTGCTTGAGCTCGTTGATGAACTGCTGCGCGCTGTACTCGCCGCGCTCAATCTGGCGCAGCTTGCGCTCCCACAGACCCGTGAGTTTGGCGCTCTTGAGCAGCGGCTCCTTGATGGTGTCGATGAGTTGGCATCCGGCCAGGGTGGCACTCAGGCTCTTGCGCTCCTTGCGGATGTAACGGCGGCGAAACAGCGTCTCGATGATGGCGGCGCGTGTCGAGGGGCGCCCGATGCCGTTCTCCTTCATGGCGTCGCGCAGCTCGTCGTCATCGACGGTCTTGCCGGCGGTCTCCATGGCGCGCAGCAGCGTACCCTCGGTGTAGGGCTTGGGGGGCTGGGTGCTCTTCTTGAGCAGCGAGGGCTCGTGTGGGCCGCTCTCGCCCACGGTCATCTGCGGCATGGTGCCATTGTCGTCATCGTCCTTGCCCTTTTCCTCGATTTCCTGCGATTTCTTGTAGATGCTGCGCCAGCCGTCCTTGAGGATGACCTTGCCTGTAGCCTTGAACTCATAGTCGCCAATGGCAGCCATAACGGTAGTCGTGGCAAACTCGCAGTCGGGATAGAAGGCGGCTATGAACCGCTTGGCCACCAGGTCATAAACCAGCTTCTCGTCTCGGCTCAGCGGCACGGTTCGCGGGTCCACATTGGTGGGGATGATGGCGTGGTGGTCGGTAACCTTGCTGTTGTCAAACACCTTCTTGCTCTTGGGTAGCTTGGGCAGGGCCAGCAGCGGGGCGGTCAGGGGCGCATAGGGTACCATGGCGCGCAGGGTGTCGGGCACTTTGGGGTAGATGTCGTCGCTCAGGTAGGTGGTGTCGACACGCGGATAGGTGGTCACCTTTTTCTCATAGAGCGACTGGATGAGTTTCAGTGTCTCGTCGGCGGTGTAAGAGAACTTCTTGTTGCACTCGACTTGCAGGCTTGTCAGGTCGAACAGCCGAGGCGGGGCCTCGCGGCCGTTTTTGGTCTCGATGCCGGTGACCGTCAGGGGCAGTTCATGGATGTGTTCGATGACCTGGCTGGCGTCGCCCTCGGTCTTATAGCGGCCCTTGGTCGAGTTGAAGGTCACTCCACGATACAGGGTTTTGATTTCCCAGTAGTCTTCGGGCACAAAGTTCTCAATCTCGCGCTGGCGGGCCACAATCAGGGCCAGGGTGGGGGTCTGCACACGCCCGATGCTCAGCACGTTGCGCGACTGGGCATACTTCTGCGTGTAGAGCCGTGTGGCGTTCATGCCTAGCACCCAGTCGCCGATGGCGCGCGACAGTCCGGCGAAGTAGAGGTTGTCGAAGTCCTTGGCCGGCTGCAAGTGCTGGAAACCCTCGCGGATGCTCTCGTCGGTGAGCGACGAGATCCACAACCGCATCACGGGCTTGTGGCAGTTGGCCTTCTGGTAGACCCACCGCTGGATGAGCTCTCCCTCCTGTCCGGCATCACCGCAGTTGATGACCTCGTCGGCACCGGCGATGAGTGTCTCAATGACATGAAACTGCTTGCGGATGCCCTCGTCATCCTTGAGCTTAATGCCAAACTTGGGCGGAATCATGGGCAATGCGCTCAGGCTCCATCGCTTCCACAGGTCGGTGTAGTCGCCCGGCTCCTTGAGCTCGCACAGGTGCCCGAAGGTCCAGGTCACCTGGTAGCCGTTACCCTCGTAGTATCCGTCGCGGCGTGTGGTAGCCCCCAGGATATTGGCGATATCCCGGGCCACGCTCGGCTTCTCTGTCACACAGACTTTCATTTGTCAGTTATTCTTTTTAATAAGATTGACAACAACCTTTACCATCACGTTTTGTCGGTAGTTCTGACTGACGAAATTCCATTCTTTTGTGTTTCAGGTGTTTGTAATTCGTCAGTCATGACTGACGAATTAACATCAAGCATTTGCCAACTCTCATAAAACAGACGCATGTTTTCCTTTTAGCGGTTCAGGATGGCCAAGTCCGGTTGTTGGATGTTCGCGCAGTTCCTCAACCAGACGCGTTGCTTTGGCAAAAGCCTTTGGATCGCTCATTGCCAGATGTGCAAAGCCCTCATCAGCTTTTTTGGTGTTGATAACCCTATATGCCATACCCTAGCCGTCTTAAGTGGGTGGTCAAGTCTTCGCCAGGCAACATCTCGCTGTACTCTCCTCTGGCATATTGTGCTTCAGCCTCCTCAATATGGCGATAGAACTCTTCCTTGGTCATCTCGGTCGGGTCGTTCTTTTTGGCCGTAAGGCACTTGAGATACTTAGCAAGACGAATCATCAGAGCCTCGTCATCGGCAATCTCGGCGATGTCGCGCCAAATCTGCGCATTGAGTTCCATTGCATTCATGATTTATAGAGCTTGATTGTTGTTCAGTCTGCAAAGTTACGATTTTTTTGTGAATTTTGTCGAAATATGCAAAAAAAATTGCTATCTTTGCCAAAATTTAAAACATTTTGACTATGCAACGAAAACTACAACATCTCATTGCCGTCGTGGCGATTGCCATGATGTGCCTCATGGTTGCGGCGCAGCCACAGGGTGCCCCGAACAACCCGTTTGTGCCCGGCGACGTGAACGAGGACAGACTCATTGACATCGCCGATGTCAACGGCATCATCAACACCATGCTGGGCTTGGGCGACCAGACCGAGGCGCAATTGCGCAATGCCGACTTCAACCACGACGGCCAGGTCGACATCGCCGACGTCAACGGTGTGATCAACATCATGCTGGGCAAGGGCTACGCGCACGCCGACCCCATGTCGCTGGTGGTGGAGACACGTGGCGGCTCTCGCGACGTGTTCCCGCTGGCCGACAATCCGCAGCTGAGCTTCAGCGGACAGGACCTGCTGGTCGAGTCGCGCTACGCCACCGGCTACTATGGCCGCGACCAGCTCTATCAGATCTACTACATGCCTTACACCCAGGCCAAAGTCACCAGCCGGTCGCGGCGCGCGCCCATGGCCGGCAACCCCAACCAGTATGCCGTCTACATCTACCGCAACGACAACGACTTCAACGCCCACCTGAACATCGACATCGAGAGCATCCGCTTCAGCACGGTGGGCACCGACAGCACCTGGTATGACAACGCACTGGTGCAGGAGGTGTGGACCCCCGACACCGTCTACCGCACCCCCATCGCCGCCGTCGACTCCATCACCTTCGAGGCACCGCGCCCCATCCTGCGCGACAACCTCTATGTGGTGAACGAGGACAATGTGGGCTATGTCACCTACAGCGACGACAACACCATCCGCTTCATGGCCTCCACCCCCGCGGCGTCGCTGCCGGCGCAGGGTCAGGTGATAGTGAGCGAGCTCTTTGTTGAGCCTGTGGCCGACGGCTTCGCCGGCCGGGTCGCCTCGGTCAACACCCTCGCCGACGGCGAGCTGGAGTATGTGTGCGAGGATGTCACCTTCGATGACATCTTCGAGCAACTGGTGCTGGTGGCCAAGGCCACCAACGACCCCACCGTCCCCGGGCAGCGTGTAGGCCCGCGTCGGCTGTTCGGGCTGGACAACCCCAACGGCGCGGTCATCACGCTCGACGAGGTGTTTCCCGAGGTTGAGCTGGGCTATGACGAGTTCCCGGTGTCGCTCAAGTACCATCCCGTGGTCACCATCGACTATGTGCTCTATGTGCAGCGCAACCAGCCCAAGCACATCCGCCTGGTGGTCGGCGCCGAGCACACCTTCACGCCGCAGTTCAAGCTCGAGCAGACACTGGGCGAGGTCAAGAAGACCGCCTGGCTCTATCACAAGGGGAGCGATTGGACCGAGTCTAAGCCAAAAGAAGTGTCTATCGGACACGGCTTCAAACTGATGTGGGACCTGGGTGTGTTTGCCAAGATGGCCGGCAAGATCTCGTTGAATGGCAGCGCACCCATCACCGTCAAGCATGCATTGGGATTCGACTATCACGGCTACGGCTATGACTGGGACAACCTCTCGCTGGTGCATGACTTCGGCATGGACCTGGGTCGGCCCGACCTCAAGTTGTCGGTCAGCGGTTCGGCCTCGGCCGGCATTGCCGCGCTGATTGGTGTCAACTTCGTGCACCGCAAGCTGGCCAGCATCTCCGGCACGCTCAACGTCGGCCCCAAGTTCACGGCCTCACTCGACCTGTCGGCTATGGGCGCCCTGGAAGACCCCACATGGTACAACGCGCTCAAAGACAGCAAGGTCAAGGGTGACATCAACATCGGCCTGGACGTGGACTACATGATCCTGAACAAGCGGTTCACGATGACCCCCGGTCAGGGCTGGCCCGGCGTGAAGCCCAACCAGTCAGTCGAGGGCAAGTGGGACCTGAAATTTGAGTGGGACATCCCCTGGAAAGAGTGGAAACTGCTGCCCTCGTTCACCACACCAACCATCAACTACTGTGGCAACAACCGTGTCCTGGCGAGCACCCGGCCCGACGACAACCTGATTGTGCCCGTCTGGGTGGGCATGGGGCTGTTCGACCGTCAAGGCAATAAAGTCGCCGAGGACATCGACAACGGTGCCGACCATTTCTATTGGGGCAAGTCTGACTCGCGTCCGCGTCAGTTCAGCATGACAGCCACCTCCCCGTTAACCCCCAATGAGTATTATACTTGCCGGCCGTTGGTTCGCATTATGGATCTTCCCACCATGACTGCCGGGCCTGCCAAAGAATTCCGCACGGCTAACCTGTCGGTGACCCCCCTGCAATTAAACCTGAGCGTGGGAGAGACCAAAGAGGCCCAAATCAGCGGCTGCAGCGGGGTCTACGAGGTGAACAACCCCAAGAAGGATGTGGTCGACGCAACGGTTGTGGGCAGTGTGCTGAAGGTCACCGCGCTCAAGGCGGGCACAGTCACCCTGGCGGTGGGCGACAAGGAGACCGGCGAGACACAGGACGTCGCGGTCGCTGTGCTCGACGGCCCGCCGGGCGAACTGGTGCTCTCGACCGGCAGTGTCGAGGTCAACGAGGGGCAGACCGCGACGGTGTCCTTCTATTCCGGCAGCGGGCAGTATGAGGTCGAGTGCAGCACCCCCACAGTTGCCACCGCCACCTTGCAGGGCGAGGGCGCGCAGCAAGTGGTGCTCATTAAGGGTGTCAAGCAAGGCACCGCCACCGTTGTGGTGAGAGACACGCAGTTTGACAAGGTCGCCACCATCTCCGTCACCGTCACCAAGAATGGCGACAATCCGCAGACCCAAACCTTCACCGTCAACGGCGTGACGTTCACGATGGTGGCGGTCGAGGGCGGCACCTTCACCATGGGTGCGTCAGACGATGACACAGAAGCCAACGACTGGGAGAAACCAGCCCATCAAGTGACACTGAGCAACTATAGCATCGGGCAGACCGAGGTCACGCAGGAATTGTGGCAGGCGGTGATGGGCAGCAACCCCAGCTGCTTTCAATCCTCCACCAACCCAGACTACGGCACCAACCTGCAACGTCCTGTCGAGCGTGTGAGCTGGAATGACTGCCAGACGTTCATAGCCCGGTTGAACCAGCTCACGGGCAAGACCTTCCGCCTGCCCACCGAAGCCGAGTGGGAGTATGCCGCCCATGGTGGTAACTTCAGTCAGGGCTACAAGTACTCCGGCAGCGACAACGTTGATGATGTAGCATGGTATTTGGAGAACATCCCTTCTCAATTATATGAAACAGCGGGCTACGGCACGCAGACGGTCGCCACAAAGGCACCCAACGAATTGGGCTTGTATGACATGAGCGGCAACGTGCGGGAGTGGTGTCAGGATTGGTACGACAATTATAGCGGTGACGCGCAGACCAATCCCACCGGCCCTGATTCGGGCTTGGGTCGCGTGTACCGTGGGGGCTGCTGGGGCGACTTCGCCAAGGACTGCCGCGTGTTGATTCGGAACTTCAGCCTACCGTCCTACACGAGCGCTGACCTTGGCCTGCGCCTCGCTCTTTAGTTCCCACCCTTCAAGAAAAGTGGAGAGTAAAGATAGAGAAAACATTCGCATGATGTCGTGAGTCTTCGGGGGCGAAAGCCCCACAGGGCTCGCCCCGAAGCTCACGACATCGGCGCAACCGGCTGATGCATGATTCGCGAGGGATAGACATAAGAACAAAAGGGCAGAAGTTTCATTGCAAAGGTTCCGCGACATTTCGCGGTCAAGAAAGGACAAAAGTTCGCGTGTCTTCGTGGTGAATACTGCACTAAATTGCACAAATTGTTGAGCGGCTCTGGTGACAGGGACAAACCGCTCAACAACCACGAAGTGCTCACGACCGAATGGGAGCCCGGAGGGCAAGCGCAGCGCAGTAATTTATGCAATTATGTGCAATTTTCATCTTCATCCACTCAAACGAGGCGGTAATTGCACTAAATTGCACAAATTGTTGAGCGGCACTAGTGGCTGGGATAAACCTCTCAACAATTTATGCAATTATGTGCAATTTTTATCTTCGTCCAGCAACAAAGGCATTGCACTAAATTGCACGAATTGTTGAGCGGCCAACGAACCAGCGAGGCAGTAATTGCACTAAATTGCACGAATTGTTGAGCGGCCCAAGAACCCAGCGAGGCGGTAATTGCACTAAATTGCACAAATTGTTGAGAGGTCAAAGGACCCATCGAGGCAGTAATTGCACTAAATTGCAAAAATTGTTGAGCGGCCCAAGAACCAGCGAGGCGGTAATTGCACTAAATTGCACAAATTGTTGAGCGGCCCAAGAACCCATCGAGGCAGTAATTGCACCGAATTGCACGAATTGTTGAGCGGATAGAAAAAGCAGCGAGCGCGTGACACACTCCCCCTAACACCCTCTAACTTAGAGAGGGGAACTGCTCAACTGACAGGGGGAGCAGACTTGCTGAACTTGAATAAGCTAAAATACGGCTAATTGTTGGCAGTAAGCTGTTTCGCTTCGTTCCACAGGGCATCCATCTCGGCGAGGGTCATGTCACGCAGGTGGCGGCCTTGCTCCTTGGCACGGGCCTCGATGTAGTTGAAGCGGGCGATGAACTTGCGGTTAGTGCGCTCCAGGGCGTTGTCGGGTCGCACGCCGTAGAGGCGGGCGGCATTGATGATGCTGAACAGCAAGTCGCCAAACTCCTTCTCCTCGTCAGCTACATCACCGCGGCGCATCTCGGCCTCGACCTCGGCCAGCTCCTCCTTGACCTTGTCCCACACATCCTCGCGGCGCTGCCAGTCGAAGCCCACATTGGCGGCCTTCTCCTGGATGCGTTCGGCCTTGATGAGCGAGGGCAGAGTGTGAGGCACGCCGCTGAGCACGGTTTTGTTGCCCCCCTTCTCGCGCGTCTTGATGATTTCCCAGTTCTGCAGCACCTGTTCGGCATCCTTTGCCACTTGGTCGCCATAGACGTGGGGGTGGCGGAAGATGAGCTTGTCGCACAGCGAGTTGCACACGTCGGCAATGTCAAACTGTCCCTTCTCGTCGCCAATCTTGGCATAGAACACGATGTGCAGCAGCACGTCGCCCAGCTCCTTGCGTATCTCGTCGGGTGCGTCGTTGAGGATGGCCTCGGACAGTTCCATGGTCTCCTCGATGGTGTTCTCGCGCAGGCTATCGTTGGTCTGCTTGCGATCCCAGGGGCACTTCTCGCGCAAGGTGTCCATCACGTCAAGCAACCGTTCAAAGGCTTTGAGTTTGTCTTCTCTAGTGTTATTGGGCATAATGTTATCGTTTTTGGCCTGCAAAATTAGTCTAAAAATGGGTTTATGGCAAATCTTATGGTCAGAAATTGGGCGTGTGTCGGCCAATTTCACTATCTTTGTGCCTATGTTAGACTATAACGCTATTATCGAGCACTATTACACGCCAGGTACCGCGCTCTATGATACTCTGGTGATTCATAGCCGCCAAGTGGCCGACCTGGCTGTGCGCCTGGCCGTGCGCTACAACGACTTGCATCCGGCCATTGACCCACTCGACATCGACTTTGTGCGCGAGGCTGCGATGCTGCACGACATCGGCATCTGCCGCACCGACGCCGCCGGCATCCACTGCCACGGCACCGAGCCATACATCTGCCACGGAATACTGGGCGCTGAAATGCTTCGGGCCCATGACTTGCCGCAACATGCTCTTGTGTGTGAGCGTCATACGGGTGCCGGACTCTCGCTCGACGACATTGTCAGTCAAGACCTGCCCCTGCCACACCGTCAGATGTTGCCGGTGACCATGGAGGAGAAAGTCATCTGCTATGCCGACAAATTCTTCAGCAAGACCCACCTGGGCGAGCCGGCCCGCTCGCTCGAACGTGTCCGCCAGTCGCTGGCCAAGTTCGGTCCCGCCACCCTCGCCCGCTTCCAAGAGCTCACCGCCCTGTTCGGCACCCCGTGACCGTCCCCATGGACATGGCTTCGGTCACTCAGACCGCATCAAGCATAGCACACCGGGGCACCCGTTATTGCTACACCCCTGCCAAAAGTGCTGAAATCGCAAAAACATCGTGTTGTGCTTTTTTAAAAAGATTTATTGTTGTTTCATAATTCTTTGAAAACTAGTAACTCTTACCGATAGTGCGTTTCCCCTCCCCTTTCCCAGAGGCCGCTGAAAAAGTAAAAAACCGCGAATTACGCGAATAAAACACGAATATCTATTAAATATAATTTGAAATATCACATAATTTGCAGTTAATTTATTCAAATCTAGGTTTGAATATAACCATCGTGAAGCAAATCAATTATTTGCCTATACTTTTTCAGCGGCCTCTTCCCAAAAGGGAGGGGTCAGTGGTAGGGTTTCGATACAGCAATAATTATAAAAAAGTGGCAACACTTGCTGGTTGCAAACCCCACCCCCAGCCCCTCCCCTTTGAGAAAGGGGAGGGGAGGCTGGCTGAAACCAATCGCTGAACTGTCACCAACTTGCTGTGGAGTGTGAAAAAATCTGAAAAGTTGGCATTGTTGATTAATTTTTACTACCTTTGGGGGTCGAAAATCACTAAACTCGTAACGATATGAAACAATTTCTACCTTTATTGTTATGTTGCGCGACCCTCACAATGGCGGCGCAGCAGGTGACTGTGATTGAGCGGACGCGGCTGCTGCAGGGTGTCGAAGGGCCGGCCTATCACCCGGTGCTCAATGCCGATGGCACGCAACTGCTGTTCAGCAGCGGTGAGCAGAGCGGGTTGAAGCTATATTCGTTTGCCGATCATGTCGTGACGCGCATCAGCGACGAGCCGGGCGCGGGCATTGATGCCTTTTGGGGCGGTGACGGTCGCGTCTACTATGTGTCGCAGCAGCGGCGAGCCGGCAATTTGGTCTATCGCACCGGCCACTGCTATGACGTAGCGGCGGCCCAGTCGTGTGTTGTGCTTGAGCCGCAGCATGGTGCAGTGCGCCCCATGTCCGCCACCCGTGGCGCGGCCCTGCGTGGCGGAGTCAGCTATGCCTCGGCGCGCGACTTGGGAGTGGCGGTGGCTACACAAGGCAGCGAGGTCATCGTCAGTCGTGGCGGCAAGGAACGGCGTTATTCCCCAGTAGAGTCGCATGGCGGCTACTTGTGGGCCAGTTTGTCGCCCGACCAGAGCCGTGTGGCATTCTTTGCCGCCGGCACGGGCATTGTCATCATCGACCTCGATGGCCGTGTGCTGGCGCGCCTGGGCAACTATGAGATGCCCTGCTGGTATGACAACAACTACCTCGTGGCGCAGCATGCCACCGACGACGGGCATCAGTTCACCTCGTCGCAGATTGTGTTGCTCAAGGTCGACGGCACCTTCCAGCACGCGTTGACTGCATCCACGTCGATGACCATGCAGCCCACATGTGGCGGCGGTCGCATCGTCTACACCACCATCGATGGCCGGTTGAGCCAGATGAAGATACAGATTAACCCATAAATTGCTCAAGAACAATGAAGACAACAATCAAATCAATGTTGGTGATGCTTGTGGCAGTCATGGGCATCCACTGCGCGCTGGCACAGCAGCCGCACGTCTACATCAACCCCGGCCACGGCGGCCACGATGCCGACGACCGCAACGTGGTGGTGGCACCGTTTGCCCAGGGCGACACCATGGGCTTCTGGGAGTCGAACTCCAACCTGTGGAAGGGCTTCGCCCTGCAGGAGATGCTCAAGCACAAGGGCTACAAGACCAGTATCTCGCGCGTGCGCAACACCAGCGCTGACGACCTGAACCTCTCCACCATCGTGGCACTGTGCAATGCCAGTGGAGCCGATGTGTTCTACTCGATACACAGCAACGCCACCGGTGCGGGCGACAACTATCGCATCAACTTCCCGCTGGGTCTCTACCGTGGCTACACCGGCTCGCCCGTGGTGCCCGGCAGCGACAAGCTCGCGCAAGACCTGGGTGTGTACTTGCTGGCCAATCAGAGCACCGTGTGGAGCGAGAACAACTATCGCATCGCCGGCGACTGGACGTTCTACCCCGAGTGGAACAACCAGGGGCTGGGCGTGCTGCGCGGCAACCGTGCCGTGTCGATGCTCGACGAGGGTTCGTTCCATGACTATATTCCTGAGGCCTATCGTCTGATCAATCATGACTACTGCTGGGTCGAGGGGTTCAACTTCTCGCTCGGAGCTGACCGATACTTCGGCCGCCTCGACAGCTATGGCGACCAGATGACGGGCATCATCACCGGCAACCTGCGCGACGACCGCCTGCTGCGGCAGGCAACATACGTTATGTTCGGCGATGATAGCCGTCAACCTGTCAATGGTGCCACTGTGCGTCTGCTCGACAGTGAGGGCAATGTGGTGCAGACCACCACGACCGACAGTGTCCAGAACGGCATCTACTTGTTCAAATATGTTACACCTGGTCATTATACTGTCGAGGCCAGCGAACCTGAACACTTCACGGCTACAAACGAGGTGGATGTGACGGCCAACGGTGTGACTTACTGCAATATGAATCTCAAGCGTGTGCGCAACACACCGCCCGAGGTTGTCAGTTACTCGCCCGTGTGGCATGATGGCGACCCGGCAGTGCTGTGTGTCCAGCCCATCGTGCTGCAGTTCAACTGGGACATGGACATTGAGTCGACCGAGGCGGCCCTGGAGATTCAACCCGCCGTTGAGGGCACGTTCCGCTGGGAGGACACCAATTATCGGATGGTGTTCACGCCCACTGATGCCTATCAGACCAATACGCTCTATACTGTCACGCTGCACAAGTCGGCGCAGCACGGTGGCGGCACACCGATGGACGAGGACTTTTCCTTCCAGTTCACCACCCAGGAGCGCAGCCATCTCAACACGCTGGCGTTGTGGCCGCGCGAGGGCAGCAAGGTGCACTTCAAGACTCCATACGTCGAGTTCCGCACCGACTCACTGCTGCAATCCAAGGACTTGTTCAACTTGTTCCATGTCCATGACAAGGATGGCAACGAACTCGAGTGGAACAAGCGGGGCATCAAGAACAACAAGAAAGGTGATGCATGCGGCTACATCCGTCTGCCGTTGCTCAAAGACCTGAATCCCGGCGAGCCCTACACGGTCACCATCGAGCGCAGCGTCAGCGACACGGCAGGCGTTCATCTGCCTGGCGATCTGGTTTATGGTTTTGTGGCGGCCGACATGGGCACAGACAAGCCGGGCACAGTGTTGCTCTATGACGGCGAGGATGTCGCCGGCATTGAGTTGGGCGGTGCCTACAAGTCAGCGTCTTTGTCTGCCTCGACTACACATCTGTTCGGCTCGAAGTCGCTACAGCTCAAGTGGGACTTTGCCGGTGTGGACAATTCCGAGGTGTTGATGTCGCTCGGCGCGGTGCCTGAGCAGACGTTTGCCGATGGTGACACGCTGTGTGTGCATGTGTGGGGCGATATGAGTTGCAACCGTTTGCAGGTGATGGCCGTGCCCACTGCCGTAGGCGATGAGCCGGCATTGCCGGGCATTGACTATATCGACCTGGTCACGCTCGATTTCCACGGTTGGCAGTATGTCAAAATGCCGCTGGCCAACTATCGTGTGAGCGGCTTCCGCCTCGTGAATTCTGACCCACGTATGGGTCAGAGTGGCTCTCTGCTCATTGATGATGTGCTCTACAAGCATGGTCTTCCCGACTCGGGTGTAGACGATATGACCCTTGCCGGCGTGAAGGTGGGTCCCGTGCCGGCTAGCGACTATATCGTGGCTAGTGCTGACAGCCGCATTCAGGGTGTCGAGCTGCTTGACCTAGATGGCCGGGTCAGGGTGCGACACGGTGGCAACTATATTAATGTTGCTGAGATTCCCGCTGGACATTATCTGCTGCGCGTGCATGTCAATGGTCTCACCTCGACCCACCGGGTGGCCATTTCGCATTGACGTATTATCACAAACCATGACGGCCACCAGTTTTTGGTGGCCGTCATATTTTGTTGTGACAATACGTCAATGCTGTGCGAGCATTTGCGACACGGTTGCCAGTGGTAGCTCGGTGATTTGTGCAATTTGTTGGGCTGTCATGCCATTTTGAGCCATCTTCCTGACCACTTGAGCTCTTCCTTCTTCTCTTCCTTCTTCTCTTCCTTCTTCTCTTCCTTCTTCTCTTCCTTCTTCTCGTCCTTCGGCCAGTCCCTCGAGCCGGCCCTCGCCGCGGGCCGTAATCATCTGGTTGGTGAGTATATGGCGATCCATCCAGTAGCGGTCATAGTCCAGGCTCTCCTGCCGGCTCATGCGCGACAGCCGCAGCTTCTGGCGGGCCTCCTGCAGTCCAGGTGCAGTGGCGTCATCGGGTATCTGGCTGGTGGCCAGGAAGTAGAGCCACTGGTCAAGCGGAACCTTCGACCAGCGGTTGAAGTCGTTGACCTTGAGGATGTAGTACTCGGGGTATAGCTCGTAGACCTCGCTCACGTCAAACTTTTGCCGCTGGAAGGGCGACAGCTGCAGCACTTCATCGTTGTGTATGCCCCGGAACTCTGTCTTTCCGTGATAGACCACGTCCTCGCCTTGGCGCAGCTCGAAGTAGACGATGTTGATTGAATACACCTTCTTGACGTGGTCGTAGTTCTCGCCTTTCTCGATATACTCAGTCACCAGCCTTGATGCCCCGAAGAGCATGCGCTGGAAGTAAGCAAACTCGTTCTCGCCCTGCACCTCGATGAGGAAGAGGTCTCCCTGTCCGTTGCTGGCCAGCAAGTCCACACGGTTCTGCTTGCTGTCCTCGCGGTCGCGGTTGCTCTCACTCTCCAGGATGGAGTCAATCTTGATGTCCTGGTTGAGCAGCGTCGACAAGAATCCCTCGAGCACATCGTAGTTGGCCTTGTCGCGCAGCAGGCGCTTCAGCGCCCAGTCAAAGCTGATGAATGTCCGTTGTTTCTTTGCCATAGCATTTGGGGTTTGTTGGTTGTCGCAAAGTTACGACAAATTATTGATTTGAGAAAGTTTTGAGGCTTTTTTCTGTGAGAAATCCGGTGATTGTTGCATAAGTTGATAGTTTTTGTTATCTTTGTGGTCTCAAATCAGGCATTAGATTTTAGGCGGTTAGACGTTGGTCTGCTGCTGGAATGACTAAAGATTATAGGCTAATAACTAACAACTATTATGAACAACAGACTAGTGCGACTCCTGACGTTGGCCGCTGTGGTGGCCTTGTGCTCGTGTGGCGGCAAGCCGGTTGATGACCGGCCAGCGGTGCCAGCTATTGACCCCGATGTTGCCGAGCGCGTCGATACTGCCGGTCGTGTGACTTATCGTCCCGACACGATGAGGGTGCTTAGTAATCAGTCCATTGTGCGCGACTCAACATTCATCGTCATTTCTAAGCGAGAGTTGCGACTTTATGTGATGGGTATCAAGGGGGGTGACACAGTGGCATTGGTGCGTTTCCCCGTGTGCCTGTCGCGCAACAAGGGTCCCAAGCAGAAGAGTGGCGACATGCGCACGCCCGAGACCGAGCCGGGCAAGCCGTTCACCATCACCGAGATTGTTCCGGCCAGCCACTGGGAGCATGACTTCGGCGATGGGCGGGGCAAGATACGTGCCTATGGCAACTGGTTTATGCGCCTGAAGACTCCGTTTTCGGGCATCGGCATCCACGGCAGCACCAACAACGAGGACAAGATGCCGGGCCGCGACAGCGAGGGCTGCATCCGCCTGCGTGATGCCGATCTTGACTACCTGAAGGAGCATTATGCTTATGTGGGTATGCCCGTCTATATTGAGCCAGATTAATTTCCATCCTTGCCAATGGAGAAAGATATAGTATATTGATAATTACCAATCTGATAATATTATGAACTTCTACTACATCAACGACAATCACGAACGGCTGGGTCCGTTCACTATCGACCAGCTGCGTGCTCAGAATTTGACCGCCAACACATGGGTTTGGTGTCCGGATCTCGGGATGCAGCAGTGGATGCCTGCAGGTCAAGTGCCTCAGTTGGCCGCTCTGTTTGTGCCAGTGCAGCCTGTTCAGCAACAGCCCGTTGAGCAGCCTGTTCAGCAGCCTATGCAACAACAACCCATTCAACAGCAGTCCGTTGAGCAGCCTATGCAGCAACAACCCATTCAACAGCAGTCCGTTGAGCAGCCTATGCAGCAACAACCCATTCAACAGCAGTCCGTTGAGCAACCTATGCAGCAACAACCTGTTCAACAACCTGTTGAGCAGCCAGTTCAGCAACAGCCTGTTCAACAGTCTGTTCAACAGCCTGTTCAGCAACCTTACCAGCAACAACCTTACCAGCAACAGCCTTATCAGCCGATGCAGCAGCCCAACGCGCATCAATCTTCAAGCAAGAAGACGCCGCTCATCATTGCGGCTGCAATATTGGCGTTAGCAGTGTTAGGAGGACTTGGTTGGTGGTGGATGAACAACCGTGCTAGTACTAGCGAACCCACAGAGGAACCTCCTGCTGGCACCGCTCAAACAACCGACAGCGTGACGACCTCTGAGGCAACTGTGGGTGAAGCCTTTGAGCCGACCGAGGGCGCTCCCATCGACAAAGAGGGCGATGATAACGATGCCAACGAGATGGACAACAAAGGCGTGTTTGCTCCGCGGCATGCTCCATCGGGCAGTCAAGGTTTCTCCAACATGGTTTTGTCCGTCGAAAACCTGCTGCGTGAGTCGGGTGTGAGCGTCAATAGTTTCGCCGACATGCGTGCCCTGGGCAAGGTCAATGGCAACCAGATCCTGTATGAGCATAGTGACGGTGTGCGCTATCAATTCTTCTTCGACAAGCCGGTCAAGAATACTTCGGCTGTGTTGACTGGTATCGCAGTGAGTCGCAAGACCGACAAGGCATATACCCAGTGTGCCGAGTTGCAGGATGCCCTTGAGGACAGAGGCTATTATGAGACAGATACTCATCTCTTCAGCGGTGACAATGGTTTGACCTACTCGCCTGGCTACAAGGGCAATCGCGTCTATTGCTATATCTACCGCTCCAATGCCCCTGACAAGAGCCCTGCTCCACGAGAGTGAGTCACTTAACAGTTGGCCAACAAGCCTGTAAAATGTAAGTTGGGCGCGGATTCTGTGTGAAGCCGCGCCCAACATTGTCAAATTATCCTTCTTGTCTTACTTGACCAGAACTTTTGTGGTGGTGCCGTCGCTGTAACGGACGATGTTGATGCCCGTGATGGGTTGGCTCAACTGACGGCCGTCGATGCTGAAGCGTGCCACCTCATGCTTTTCGCTGGCCATGTTGGTGCTGATGCCACTTGTGGTGATGGGCAGGATGTGCATGAAGTCTTTGTAGCCGTTGGCGTTGCTGTAGGCCTCGATTGCCTCGGCGGGGACATAGAGCGTGCATGCCTCCTTGTCAATCTGTGCGAAGGCATCGGTGCCGCAGTAGCTTGGGGTGGGGTTGAGGGCGGTGATGCTGGTCACCTGGGTGCAACCATAGAACACACCATCGGCCAGGCTGGTCAGCCCTTCGCCTAATGTGACATTGGTCAAGTTGTCACACCACTGGAAGGCATAGTTGCCGATCGATGTCACGGCGTTGGGGATGACAACCTCGGTCAGAGCATCGCAGTCGCGGAACACTGCGGCACCAATTTCGGTAACTGATTCGGGGATAGTGATGGATTGCAGCGAGCGACAGGTTGAGAAAGTCAAATCGTCAATTTTCTTGATGCCATCAGGGATGGTGATTGACTCCAGGCTGAAGCAGTGATAGAATGCACTGCCAAACTTCGTCACTGTCGATGGAATGTTGATGCTCTTGAGATTGGTGCACACCGAAAAGGCGTCGTCACTGATGCGTGTGATGCCCTCGGGCAGAACAACCTTGACCAGGCTCTTGCACTCCCAGAATGAATTGGAGCAGATGGCATCATTAAATGTCTGCGAATATGCATCATAGCCCTGCGGATCGTTGTAGTAGACATCTCCGCCGCGCACCAGACGTGCTCCCGACAGGTCGAGTGTCTCGAGTTTGCCCTCAGTTGCATAGCCGTCGGTGCCATTGCCTGCCATGGTGCGGATGATGCCCAGATCGGTGCCGTTGATGCTGCCTGTAACGGTAAGCGAGGTGACTTCCATGCGGATGTCCTCGGCGATTTGGTCGCCCAGGGTGCCGGGTTCCTCGACGTTGACGGTGAGTGACTGTTGTGCCATTGCACACATGGGCAACATGGTTGTTGCCATCATCAGTAGAATGTTTCTCATAATCTAATGTGTTTTAATTGGTTAGAGAATGTTGTTTGTTGGATGTATGATAAATCACTTGCAAAAGTATAGATAATTTTTGTTACTCTATCATGGTTTTAACAAGTTTAACGTTCAATTGAACTGCCAATATATCTTAATGTAAGTGCTGGCGATGGTGAAACATTGTATACAAGTGTTAAATGATATATAATTCTGGTGGATTTGTTGCTAATGGTTGTGCGGCACTGTCAAGATTGTTGTATCTTTGTAATTCAAAATCAGATAAAATTAACAAGCTTGGCTCGATATTAACCTTTGATACTATTTGTTAACATGGCTACGAGTAATTCCCGAAATATGACGGTGATAGGCGAGAGCAGCAGCACGCGCACTGAGTGGACGCTGGTCGATGACGGCGTGGTGGTGGAGCATGCCTTCACTGTGGGTCTGAACCCTTATTTCCTCTCGCGCCGCGAGATCAGTCACAGCATCCGCCTGGAGCTGCCCGAGACGTTCTTCAAGCGCCGCTGGACGCACGTCTACTTTTATGGCGCGGGCTGTTCCAACCCCGAGAAGAACAAGGTGGTTGAGTCGTCGCTGGTGGCGCAGTTCAAGACGCCGGTCACGGTGATGAGCGACCTGCTGGGAGCTGCACGCGGCCTGCTGGTGCATGAGCGTGGTCTGGCGTGCATCCTGGGTACGGGCAGCAACTCGTGCCTCTACGACGGGCAGGACATTGTGCGCAATGTGCGTTCGCTGGGCTTTATCCTGGGCGACGAGGGCAGCGGTTCGGCACTGGGCCGCATCTTGTTGGGCGATGTGCTCAAGGGACTGGCTCCCAAGGAGCTCACTGAGGCGTTCTTCGACAAGTTCAAGGCCACTGCCGATGACATCATGGATGCCGTCTACAACAATGCCAGAGCCAACCGCAACTTGCGTGAGTACTCATCGTTCCTGAGCGAGCACCTTGACCACGGGTATGTCGTGTCGCTGATTGACCGCGAGTTCTCGCGCTTCTTTGAGCGCAACCTCTGCCAGTATGCCGACTACGACCGTCTGCCGGTGGCGTTTGTGGGCACGGTGGCCTCGACCTACAGTGAGCTACTGCTTGATGTTGCCGGACGCTACGGTGTTCACATCCAGAAGATTGTGCGCAACTCGATGCCGGGACTGGTGACCTACCACACTCATTAATTCAAGTTTCTAAAGTGCTAGCACTTTAGAAACTTGAAGTTTATAGTTTATAGAGGTTATTCACAATTCACAATGAACAAGGCCTATATTTTGTCGGTTTTGGTGGCGCTGATGTGTTGCTGTGTGGCTAGTGCCGTTCCGGCCTGGCCGGGCTTGCACCACGTGCAGCAGCCTGATGGCAGTCGAGTCACCCTGCAGATCGTGGGTGATGAGTATTTCAATTATGTGCGCACGAGCGACGGATTCACCGTTGTGCGCACCGACGAGGGTGCTTATGAGTATGCGACTCTGCACGACGGCGTGCTTGTTGCATCGGGTGTCGTGGCGCACGACCAGGCGCAGCGCACCGTGGCAGAGCAGCGTCTGTTGGCCGAATTGCCTCGCAATCTGTTCAGCCGTGAGCAGTGTGATCGGGGGCGCGTGTTGCGTGCAAAACGTGATGCGCTCGGCTCGCGACGTGTTATCGATTACGCCAAATTCCGAGGTTTGGTGGTGCTCGTCGAGCCCAGCGATGTGAAGTTTCTGGCTGCCGATCCCGTTGCCTTCTACGGCGACATGATTAACACAGAGGGGTTTACTGGTTATCATCATCCCAGGGGGACGGATTGGTCTCTGGAGAAAGAATGGGTCGATTGTACGGGCTCGGTCCGAGACTATTATGCCGACAATTCGATGGGCATTTTCAAGCCGGTGTTTGACGTGGTCGGCCCTGTCAAGGTCAACCGTCCGGCCTGTGAGTTTCAGTCGAATAGTTATAGTATTTTTATGAATGTTGTGAATGAGATTAATCCTACTGTTGACTTCAGCAAGTATGATGTCGACAATAACGGTAAGATCGATTTGGTGTTTTTTCTGGTCGCCGGCACCGGAGCAAACTCCAGTCCCAATGATTCAGGCAATTTGTGGCCCTATCGTTCCAGCTTTTACACCTCCGCTAAGTTTGATGGGAAAGACTTGCGTGACTATGCTTGTACGACCGAGTTGTTGTATGACTCCAGTTATTCGATGATTGACGGCATCGGCTCTTTCTGTCATGAGTTCAGCCACGTGCTGGGGCTGGCCGACCACTACGACACAGATGACGCCAGTTCGGGAGGCGGGAGCCAGACTCCCGGCGAATGGGATATCATGGCCGGCGGGAACTACTTGAACTACTCGATCACGCCGGCGGGTTATAGCATCTTTGAGCGCCATGCCCTGGGCTTTGGCAGTGCGTCGGTGATCAGTCAGACCGGCAGTTATCAGTTGGGCGCGGTCAACGAGGCTAATCATGGCTATATCTTGACCACGCCGGTCGCGCACGAGACGTTCATGCTTGAGAACCGTCAGCAAGCCGGCTGGGACCAGTATTTGCCGGGTCATGGCATGCTGATTTGGCGTGTTGACTCGACCGACACCAATGTTTGGAATAACAATACAGTCAATGTCGACCCTAGCCATAATTATCTGGAACTGTTGCGTGCCGGCAATTCAGAGTATGAGCAGTCGGCCAGTGACCCCTTTCCGGGCACAATGGGCATCACTCACATCACCAATGACACCTATCCCTGCCTGCGCACTTGGGACAAGACGCAGAACAAGTATAATATTGTGAACATCCGCGAGGCCAATGGCATCGTCACTTTTGATGTCGTTGACAATGGCGATCACATCTGGTCGTCGCTGGTCGAAACCTTCGAGGGCATGCCTGTGATGACTACCAGTCCTACCAAGGGAGTCGAGGGTGTGTTCACCACATGGGATTTTGTTAAGAGTTTTGTCAAGGAACCGGGCAGTGACTACTGCATGGGCACCAAAGCCGTCGAGATGGTCTATCCTAGCCTGTTCTCTATGGCTGCACCCATTTATTATAACATTCAAGAGGTGAGTTACGACATCTACAACACATCGAGTATTACGGCCAAGATGGGTCTGGCCTATTCACTCGACGAGGGTGCGACTTGGACTAAGGCTAAGAATGTCATGGGAAGTACCGACATCTCGGTACCAGCCTCGACACGCACTTCCTGCAACTGGCTTGTCCCTGTGACCAACAAGCAAGCCGTTCAGATTCGTGTCGTTCAGAACTCTAGCAGTAAGACGGTTCCGGTCTATGTCGACAACTTCACCGTTTATTACACCGGTGAGCAAGGCGGGGGGCTCAAGGGGGATGTAAATGGTGACGGCAAGGTTGACATCGGCGATGTCAATGCGTTGATTAACATGATGTTGGGCAAAGTCCCAATAACTGAAATTGCCGATGTTGATGGTGACGGCAGTGTCGGCATCGGCGATGTCAATGTTGTGATCAACGTGATGTTGGGCAAGGAGTAATGTAACTTACGCTTTATAGGGCGGAGCGGGGAGGTAATCACCCGCTCCGCTTTGATTTTGACAATCGTGATGTTCATGATTTTGTAACATAGTAGAACCGTCCCTTTTGTTGCATTGTGTCGTTCAGCCCCACCCCTCACCCCTCCCCTGAAGGCTGCTGAAAAAGTAATAAACCGCGAATTACGCGAATGAAACGCGAACCTTTAGCTCGCAACCGAACGGGCGCAATATTTCTTGAATATAGTTTGAAATATCCATCGTTAAGCAAATCAATTATTTGCCTGTACTTTTTCAGCGGCCTCCCCTGCTAGGGAAGGGGAAAGAGATTACAATCTGTTGGCACATTACCGAACTTGCTCTACTGCTCTACTGTCTTACTGCCAAAATCTTCATCAGATGTTCGATATTGTGTGTGGCAAATTGCTGAAAAACTGTAGTTAAACATTAAATAATGTTTAAAACGATGATTTAATAAGGTGTTTGTTTTTCTGTTTCGTTGAGATTGTTGTATTTTTGTAGATTGAAAAAAGAAGATTTAAAAGAATATGACAATGGATAGGACTAAAACAACTCGTCGGATGATGGCACTGGCACTGGCCGCCGCAATGGGGTGTGGCGTGCTGCAGGCACAGGAGATTGTCGACGAGGCGCATGTGAACAGTGTGCAGCAGGTGGTGCGGGCATTCTTGCCCGCCAATATGGGTATAGGACAACTCAAGGCCAACGCCGTGGTTGATGAAGGTGATGAAGTGGTGGTGGACCTGAGCGAGAATTTTGCCGATGTGCCGTTCACCAAGGCCTCGATTGAGCAGCTGAAGGAGGACATCAAGCGCGCCCTGGGCACCGATCAAGACGTTCGCCTGACCATCGCCGGCAACGACATCGACAACTACTTCGCCGACTTCGACACCGACTACAAGCGCAGTCACACGCCATTCATCACCGAGGTCGACCAGCACCGTCACTACAAGAAGGCTCTGGACGGCAATATCGTGGCCGTGTGGCCCAGCCACGGCTGGTACTTCGAGCCTTACCTCAACCGCTGGGAGTGGCAGCGCGCCCGCATGTTCCAGACGGTCGAGGATATGTACACGCACAGTTACATGATTCCGTTCATCATGCCCATGCTCGAGAACGCTGGTGCCTATGTCTGGGACGCACGTGAGCGCGACACCCACAACTTCGGTGCGGTGGTCGACAACGACGGCGGGCAGGCTCAGACGGGCTACGCCGAGCGTAACGGCAAGCAGAAGTGGGAGGCCGGTCAAGGAACGGGCTTCTCATTCGCCCGTGCTACCTATAAGGACTTTGAGAATCCGTTTGAGGAAGGCACATTCCGTCAGGTCAAGGCCATCAAGGACAAGAAGAAAGTCTCGACTGCCTCATGGAGCGTCGACATGCCCGAGGCAGGCACATTTGCCCTCTATATCAGCTACAAGACCCTGCCCAAGAGCGTCAAGGACGCTCTATACACGGTCAACTCGCTCGACGGCACGCGGCAGTTCAAGGTCGACCAGACCATGGGTGGCGGCGTGTGGGTCTATCTGGGCATGTTCCAGCTGGCCAAGGGCATGAACAAAGACCTGGTCGTGCTCTCAAACTACAGCGATGACAAGGACGGCATCATCACCGCCGACGCTATCCGCGTGGGCGGCGGCAAGGGCAACATCGTGCGCCGTGTGGCATTGCCCACAGAGGAGAACAAAGCCATCGCAGCCAAGAACAAGGACGAGAAGTACCTGGGTCGTGAGGATATGGAATACAAGTATGTGGGCAGTGGCGATCATCCCTGGTTCCACATCGGTTCGCGCTACTATCTGCAGTGGGCCGGCTTCCCCCACCAGGTCTACTCGACCAGCGACGGCATCAACGACTATGTGGACGACTACCGCAGCCGTGGCGAGTGGGTCAACTATCTGGCCGGTGGCAGCAGTGTGCTGCCCAATAAGCCGGGCCTGAACATCCCTGTCGACGTGTCGTTCTGCCTGCACACCGATGCCGGCACCACGCCCAACGACGACATCATAGGCACCCTGCTCATCTATTGCACCACTAAGGACGGCAAGCGCTTCGGCAAATATGAGAACGGCACACCGCGCGAGCTCTCGCGGCAGTTTGCCGACATCGTCTCGACCGAGGTTGTGGGCGACATCCGTGCCAAGTGGGAACCCAACTGGACGCGCCGTGGCATGTGGGACAAGTCGTACTATGAGGCACGTGTGCCCGAGGTGCCAGCCCTGCTCATGGAGCTGCTCTCGCACCAGAACTTTGCCGACATGAAGTATGGTCTGGATCCGATGTTCCGCTTCGATGTGAGCCGAGCCATCTACAAGGGCATCCTCAAGTTCATTGCCAAGCGCGACCACCGCGACTATATGGTGCAGCCACTTCCTGTCAACTCGTTTGAGATCAGTGAGGCTTCGTCGCCCGGCACCTTCCTGCTCACTTGGGAACCCACCAAGGATGACCTCTCGACGGGTGCCGACCCCAAGCAGTATGTGGTGCTTGAGCAGGTGGGTCGCGATGGCGGCTTCAAAGAGGTTGCCGTCACTCCCGACCCGCAATATTTGGCCCGCGTCAACGACAACAAGATCCACTCCTACAAGATCATTGCCATGAACGATGGCGGTCGCAGCTTCCCGAGCGAGACTTTGTCGCTGGGCATCGCCCCCAACAGCAAGGGCACCGTGATGGTGGTCAATGGTTTCACCCGTGTGAGTGGCCCCGACTGGTTTGACGGTGACAAGATTGCCGGCTTCTACGACGAGAAGGATCACGGTGTGCCCTATATGCAGCAAATCAACTACCTGGGCTCGCAGCACGAGTTCCGTCGCCACCTTGACTGGCGTGACGACGACGCGCCGGGCTTCGGAGCCTGCCGCAGCAACCACGAGACCGAGGTCATCGCCGGCAACACGTTTGACTATCCTGCCGTTCACGGCGAGGCCATCATGCAGGCCGGCTACTCGTTTGTCTCGAGCAGTGTGCAGGCTGTCGAAAACAATCCGGGGACCCTCAATGGTTATAAGACACTGGACCTCATCTTGGGCAAGCAGAAGGAGATTCCCACTGGCCGTGGTGTCAAGCCCTCACGCTTCAAGGCCTTCACGCCCCGGCTGATGGATGCCGTGCGCTCGTTCACCCAGCAGGGAGGCTCGGTGCTGGTGAGCGGTGCCTACGTCGGCACCGACATCTGGGACAAGGACAGTGTCAACCAGGCCGAGACCAGCTTTGCCAAGAATGTGCTGGGGTTCCAGTGGGTTGATCGCTCGGCCACATTGCGTGGCGAGGCCTACACTGTGCCCACGCCAGGCAATCTGCTCACCGATGGTGACAAGTTCCAGTTCTGCAACCAACTGAACGACAAGCTCTATGCCGTCGAGTCGCCTGATGCCATCAAGGCCAGCGACGACCGTGGCCACACCTTCATGCGCTACAGCGAGAACAACATTCCTGCCGGCGTGGTGAGCGACCGCTATGGCTACCGCACTGTGGTCATGGGCTTCCCCTTTGAGGTCATGACCGATGCAGCCCAGCGCAACCACCTGATGCAGTCCATCCTCAACTTTTTCAACAAATAGTCTAGATAGTCTAGAATTTCTATAACATCTAGGGCATCAAGAAAAACAAAATAATAAAACATAATGAAAAGAATTGATTGCTTTATCCCGTTTGTCAGTGCCGAGCAGGCCGGACAGACCGTCGAGAACCTGAAGGCCGAGGGCCTGGTGGCTAACATCTATCTGCTGGCCGGTGACAATGCCGAGGCTCCCGTCGAGGGATGCCAGGTGCTCAAGGTCAAGAACCTGACCGCCAGCGAGACCATGCGCACCATCGCCGGCCATGTGCAGAGCGACTATGCCATGCTCTACACCAAGTACAACACGCTCAAGTTCGCTCCGTTTGCCGTCGAGCGATTTGTCAAGTTGGCCGATGACAGTGGTGCGGGCATGCTTTATGCCGACCACTACAACGTCACCGACAAGGGTGCCGTCAAGGCTCCGGTGATTGACTACCAGATGGGCTCGCTGCGCGACGACTTTGATTTCGGGTCGGTGCTGCTGTTCTGCGGCTGCTGCCTGAAGAAGGCCGCCCAGGCGATGAAGGCCGACTATGAGCACGCCGGCCTGTATGACCTGCGCCTGAAACTGTCGCAGTTTGCCGACATCTGCCACATCAACGAGTATCTCTATAGCGATGTCGAGCTTGACACGCGCAAGAGCGGCGAGAAGATTTTCGACTATGTCGACCCGCGCAACCGTGGCCGCCAAATTGAGATGGAGGCCGCCTGCACCGAGCATCTCAAGGAGATTGGTGGCTACCTGGCTCCCGAGGTCGACGGGAAACCCAACTTCCGGCACATCGAGTTTGACCAGGGCGACTTTGAGGTCGAGGCTACGGTGATGATTCCGGTGCGCAACCGCATCCGCACCATCCGCGATGCCATCGACAGTGTGCTGAAGCAGAAGACAACCTTCAAGTTCAACCTCATGGTGGTGGACAACTTCTCGACCGACGGCACACGCGAGGCCATCGCCGAGTATGACGACCCGCGCCTGATTCACATCATTGCCGACTACTATGATATGGGTATCGGTGGCTACTGGAACCTGGCGGCTCATCACGAGAAGGCCGGCAAGTTCATTGTGCAGCTCGACAGCGATGACATGTACAAGGACGAGAACACGCTGCAGACGATGGTCAACGCCTTCTATGAGCAGAATGTGGCGATGGTCGTTGGCACCTATCTGATGACCGACATCGACTGCAACCCCATCCCACCGGGCGTGATCGACCACAAGGAGTGGACACCCGAGAACGGACGCAACAACGCCTTGCGCATCAACGGACTGGGTGCACCGCGTGCCTTCTACACCCCCGTGTTGCGAGCCGTCAAGATTCCGAACACCAGCTACGGCGAGGACTATGCCCTGGGATTGAACATTTCGCGCACCTATCAGATTGGCCGCGTCTACGAGCCGGTCTATCTGTGTCGACGCTGGGACGACAACAGCGATGCCAGCCTCGATGTCGAGAAGATGAACCGCAACAACCTCTACAAGGACCGCATCCGCACATGGGAGTTGCAGGCCCGCATCAAGATGAACAAGAAAGACTAGTCCAGAATCTCTAGAAAATCTAGACTAGCTTTTCAAAATAAACTAAAGATGAAACTGAGTGAGCAAATCGATGCACTGATTGACCGCCAGCTGAGCCAATGGCCGCTGGTGCGCGACAACTATGCCGCCCTCGAGCGGGCGGCGTTGCGCAGTGTGTCGCTGGCTCACAGCGAGGTCATCTTGCAGCACAACCCGGAGCGGCGCCGCTCGAGTGCCGCCCGGGTCGATGCCGCCTCACTGGCGGCGCGACCCTGCTTCTTGTGCCGCGAGCACCAACCGGCCGAGCAAGAAACAGTGGAGTGGGGCGGGGCCTACAAGATTCAGGTCAACCCTTATCCCATCTTCCCATCGCACCTGACTATCGCCGCGCTCGAGCACATGCCGCAACGGTTGCTGCCCCGTCGCATCGACCACATGCTGCAACTGGCCGAGTTGTTGCCCGACTGGGTACTGTTCTACAACGGACCGCAGTGTGGGGCGTCGGCTCCCGACCACATGCACTTCCAGGCGGGGTGTAAGGGCTTCTTGCCCCTGTGCGACGAGGTGCTTGACCCCGCGTTGTGGCCCGATGACGAGCGCATCGAGGCCACGGGCGACGGATTCATCGGCATGACGCAGCGGCTTGACCGTCCGCTGTTCTTCATCCGCTGTGAGCGGCGCGAGCTGGCGGGTTTCTATCTGGCGCGGTTGCAGTTGGCCATGATGCAGGCATGTGGCAGCGGCGACGAGCCGATGCAGAACCTGCTGTGCTGGCAAGATGGCGACTATAGCAACATCGTGGTGTTTCCGCGCCGCAAGCATCGGCCTGACTGCTATGGCGAAGGCGAGGGGCAGCGGTTGCTCAGTCCGGCCTCGGTCGACATGGGTGGCGTGTGGGCGTGTGCCATGCGCCGCGACTACGACACCCTCACTGCCTTGCAGCTGCAGGCCCTCTACGACGAACTCTGTGCCGACAATGCTACCCTGGTGCACATCATCGACCACTTCTATCAAACCTGAAATGTAATGGATAATGAAACAAGGGCATATCAGACACCCGGCTCCCTTTCTATCTTAGGAGGGGAGCTGAGGCAGCCGGTCATACCACCACCAACCCCTCCTATCTTAGGAGGGGAGTTGGCAATACATGAAACGAAGTAAACTACTAAACCGAACGAATATGGAAAAGCAACAACCCACAGTGAGTGTCGGCATCATGGCCGATATACTGATTGACATCACCCTGCACGGCAAGTTCAAGATATGGGGTGTCAATAATGGCGTGACCTGGGAGCGTGACGACTGGAGAGCTTGGGGAGGGCACTTCGGAGTCAATTGGAATAGCCAAGAAAAGGTGCAGTTTGACATTGATGGAATCCAGACCTGGTTCTGGGACGCACTCTACTTTGAGCCGATGGATGACAACTGCTCGTTCACGCTGCACGGAGTGACCATCGGTGTGAGCTTTCACTGGCGGCGCAAGGAGGATCAGACCTTCAAAGGTACCCTCAAGTTTATTGTCGAAAATGGAAAACTCACGGCCATCAACATTGTGCCCGTCGAGGACTATCTGACCAGCGTCATCAGCAGCGAGATGAGTGCCAAGGCCTCGCTCGAGCTGCTCAAGGCCCATGCGGTGATCTCGCGCAGCTGGCTGCTGGCGCAGATTCAGCACAAACCCGCCGATTCCTCTAAAGCCGACTCGGTGATGAGCGACCTGCAGCCCTCGCTGGGCGGCGATGGCGACGAGAACATCCGCTGGTGGGACCGCGACGACCATGTCAACTATGATGTGTGTGCCGATGACCACTGCCAGCGCTACCAGGGCATCACACGTGCCTCGACACCGGCAGTAGAGCAAGCGATTGCCCAGACTTGGGGCGAGGTGCTCATGCACGGCGGTCAGCTGTGCGACGCACGCTTCAGCAAGTCGTGCGGTGGTGTGCTCGAGGAGTTTGAGAACTGCTGGCAGGACCACCATCACGACTATCTGGTGGCACGACGTGACGGTGAGGACGAGCAGGACTTCCCTGACCTGACGCGCGAGGATAATGCCGCCGAGTGGATCTTGTCCAGCCCTGCAGCTTTCTGCAACACCCATGACCCTGAGATATTGAGTCAGGTGCTCAACGACTACGACCAGGAGACCACCGACTTCTATCGCTGGCGCATCGAGTACACGCAAGAGCAACTCTCCGACCTCATCGCACGTCGCACCGGCGTGGACTATGGCCGCATCCGCGACCTGCAGCCCGTGGCGCGTGGCACCAGCGGTCGCCTCTACAAGATGCGCATCGTGGGCGAGAAGCGCAGCCAGATCATCGGCAAGGAGCTGGCCATCCGCTATGCCCTGAGCGAGACCGCACTCTACAGTTCGGCCTTTGTGGTCGAGCGTCACGACATCGGTGCCGACGGCTATCCCGCCAAGTTTGTGCTGCGTGGCGCCGGCTGGGGCCATGGCGTGGGCCTGTGCCAGATTGGAGCCGCCGTGATGGGCGCCAAGGGCTACGACTACAAGCAAATCCTGCTCCACTACTTCGCCGGAGCACAAATCGAGAAACAATATTAAAGAATTATGGAAGATAAAAAGACGGTCGCAACAGCGACCACAACACGCAATCCGTGGTTGTGGATCCCGACACTCTATTTCGCCGAGGGTATACCTTATTTTATTGTAAACAACATCTCGGTGTTGATGCTGGCCAAGATGGGCGTTCCCAACGGTGAGATGGCACTTTTCACCAGTCTGCTCTATCTGCCGTGGACCATCAAGCCCTTCTGGAGCCCGTTTGTCGACATCATCAAGACCAAGCGTTGGTGGGTCATCGCCATGCAGATCATCATGTCTGTGGCATTCGTGCTGCTCACTATGGCTATGCCCAAACCGACGCCCGATGTCATTGCCAGTGGGCAGACGCCCATCAGCATGTTCTATGTCACGCTGATGCTGTTTGTCATTACGGCTTTTGCCAGTGCCACTCACGACATTGCGGCCGACGGATTCTATATGTTGGCATTAACGCAGAAGAATCAGGCAGCCTTTGTGGGCATCCGTTCCACATTCTACCGTCTGTCGTCTATCTTCGGGCAAGGTGTGCTGGTCTATATCGCCGGTGCCATCGAGACCAAGTATAGCAACATCCCGCTCTCGTGGCAGGTGACCATGGGCGTGTCGGCGGTCATCTTCTGTGTCGTCACACTCTACCACACCTTTGCCATCCCCAAGCCAGCCAGCGACCGCTCGCACATCGCCGACACGCAGGAGACCACTAGTGCGGGGCAGATTATGCGTGAGTTCGGGCAGTCGTTTGCCACCTTCTTCAAGAAGCCTGGCTTGTGGCTGGCCATCGCGTTCATGTTGCTCTACCGTCTGCCCGAGGCGTTCCTCATCAAGATGTGTACCCCATTTCTGGTGGCCGGTCGCGAGGTGGGTGGCCTGGGCTTGTCGACCGAGAATGTCGGTTTGGCCTACGGCACCATCGGTGTGCTGTTCCTCACCATTGGCGGCATCTTGGGCGGCATCTATGCTTCTAAAGTCGGTCTGAAAAAGTCGCTCTGGGTGATGGCGGCGTGCATGACACTGCCGTGCCTCACCTTCTGTTATCTGGCCGAGTTGCTGCCCACCAATCTGGTGAGCATCAGCACAGCCATTGCCATTGAGCAGTTTGGCTACGGATTTGGCTTCACGGCCTATATGCTCTATATGATTTATTTCAGCGAAGGCGAGTTCAAGACTTCGCACTATGCCATCTGCACCGCATTCATGGCATTGAGCATGATGATTCCAGGCATGTTTGCCGGCTACATCCAGGAGGCTCTGGGCTATGCCAATTTCTTCTGGATGGTGATTGCCTGTTGTGTCGCAACGCTGGTAGTGACCTATTTTGCCGACCGCAAGATTGATCCCGACTATGGGCACAAGTGATTGCCAAACATCCTTATAATATGAATGATATAGTTAAATTTGAGGCCGTGCAGAACAAAATCATTGTACTGCGAGGTCAGGAGGTGATTTTGGACTTTGCCGTGGCAGAGTTGTACGGTGTGGAGACCAAGCGAGTTAATGAGGCAGTCAAGAATAACCCGGAAAAGTTTCCCGAAGGTTATGTTATTGAATTGGATAAAGACGAAGCAGCATTTCTAAGGTCGAAAATTTCGACCTTAGAAATAGGTGCGGGCAAGGGTAAATATTCTAAATACAACTACAAGGCTTTCACCGAGAAGGGGTTGTATATGCTTGCCACCATTCTGAAAGGGGAGCGTGCCGTGCAGACAACCATCGCCATCATAGAGGCGTTTTCCAAGTTGCGCGAGTTGTCTCGGGCCATCAGTCGAATGTCGCAAAGTTCTAATGCTAAGGAGCAGAAGTCATTGATGCAGAAGAGCGGTGAGATTGTCGATGACCTCTTTGGCGACGAGTTGCAGACAACCGATACGGAAACAGAGTTTGAACTGAATTTTGCCGTACTTAAGTTGAAGCATAAAGTGAAACGTAAGAAATCGGAGTAAAGCATGGTAGGCAAGCGGCTATATATCATTGCCGGGTGCAATGGCGCGGGCAAGACCACAGCGGCACGGCAGTCGCTGCTCGAGGCGTTGCAATGCCGGCACTGGGTGAGTGACGACGACATCGCCTACAGTCTGTCGCCGCAAGCCCCCGAACGGGTCTTTGTGCGGGCCGGCAGGCTGATGCTCGAGCGCATTGACTGGCTACTCGGCCAGGGCGAGACGTTTGCCCTCGAGACCACTCTGGCGCCGCGATGCTTTAGCCGAACGGTGCTGCAGGCGCGGCAGCAGGGCTACGACGTGAGCCTGTTGTTCTTCCACCTGCCTTCGCCTGAGGCGGCACTTGGCCGCGTGGCTAGCCGTGTGAGTCAGGGTGGACGGTATGTGCCCGATGATGTCGTTGTTCGGCACTATCATGCCGGACTGCACAACCTGCGACAGCTCTATCTGCCTCTGGTCGACCATTGGCGCATCTTTTGCAACGATGGTGACAATCACCGGCTCGTGGCCATGGGGCAGCGAGGCGAAACATTTGATTTAAACAAATTAGCGATATGAAACGAAACATTCTAGCAATCGTTGTGGGGCTGGTGTTCAGCCTGGCGATGGGTGCCGTGGTCAAGCCCGGCATCGAGGTGCTGCGCGACGGCGGCTTCAAGCAGCTGCAAGGCAAGCGCGTGGGGCTGGTGACCAATCCCAGCGGCATCGACAACAATCTCAAGAGTACGGTCGACATCCTCAATGAGGCACCGGGTGTGCGGTTGGTGGCCCTTTTTGGGCCTGAGCACGGTGTGCGCGGCAATGCCCATGCCGGCGATGCCGTGGGTGACGAGGTCGACCCCAAGACGGGCGTAAAGATGTACTCGCTCTATGGCAAGACCCACAAGCCCACTGCCGAGATGTTGCGTAACATCGACGTGCTGGTCTACGACATCCAGGACATTGGCTGTCGCAGCTACACCTTCTATGCCACCATGGGTGTGTGCATGGAGGCTTGTGCCGAGCAGGGCAAGGAGTTTATGGTGCTCGACCGGCCCAATCCGCTGGGTGGCAACAAGGTGGAGGGCAACCTGGTTGAGGACGGCTACTTCTCGTTTGTGAGCAAGTATGCCATCCCCTACCTCTACGGCCTCACGCCCGGCGAGCTGGCCCGCTTCCTCAATGGCGAACACATGATCAAGGGTACGGCCAAACTCACTGTAATCCCCATGGAGGGCTGGACTCGTGACATGAAGTTTCGCGACACGGGCATGCCCTGGGTGGCTCCGTCGCCACAGATTCCCGCTCCCGAGAATGCTTTCTTCTATCCCGTGAGCGGCATCTTGGGCGAACTCTACATCTTCAAGACCGGAATCGGCTACACGTTGCCCTTTGAGTGCTTTGCCGCCTCGTGGATTGATGCCGACGCGTTGGCCGAGCGCATGAACGCCCTCAACCTGCCTGGCATGCAGTTCCGTCCCATCAACTACAAGCCGTTCTTTGCGCTGGGTGTGGCGGTCGACCAGTCGCTGCAGGAGGTGCACGGAGTGCAAACCTACATCACCGACTTGGACAAGGCCAATCTGGTGATGACGCAGTTCTACTTCCTGCAGGTCATCCACGAAATGTATCCCGACAAGCAGTTGTTTGAGCAGAACACCAAGCGCTACAACATGTTCGACAAGGTGTGCGGCACCAAGGAGATTCGCGAGCGCTTCTGCAAGCGTTATCAGGTGGCCGACATTATCGACTATTTCAATAAGGACACCGAGGCCTTCAAGCAGCGTTCGGCCAAGTACTATCTGTATAACTAGACTAGAAACTCAAGATTATCCAGAGCATCTTGAATATCTAGAGTTGCTAGACTATCAAGGGAACTATGAAACAAGAGTATAAACAATATGTGCAGCGCATCGCCGAGTTTGTCGACCGCGACCGCATCTACACCGACGACCTGCGCTGCCTGGCCTGGGGAACGGATGCGGGCTTCTATCGCCACTTGCCGCAGGTGGTGGTGCGCAGCTGCGACGAGCAGGAGGTGAGTCGCTTGCTGGCCATCGCTCATGAGATGTGCCTGCCTGTCACCTTCAGGGCGGCAGGCACTAGTCTGAGCGGGCAGACGGTGACCGACTCGATACTCATTGTCGCCGGCAAGCACTGGGAGCGTTACAGCATCTCGGATGATGCCTCGACCATCACTCTCCAGCCTGGGCTGGTGGGGGCTAAGGTTGACCAAATTCTGGCCCCGCTGGGACGCACGTTTACTCCCGACCCGGCCTCGAAAGGCTCGGCCATGGTGGGAGGCATCGTCATGAACAATGCCTCGGGAATGAGTTGCGGCACGCATGCCAACAGCGACCGTGTCCTGCGCTCGATGCGCATCGTTCTGGCCGACGGCACGGTGCTCGACACGGGCGACGAGGGCAGCCGTGAGCAGTTCAGACTGTCGCATCCCGACTTCATCCGAGCCATCGAGCAACTGCGTGACCGGGTGATGGCCGACGCCGAACTGGTCGAGCGCATCCAGCGCAAATATGCCATCAAGAATGTCACGGGACTGAACATCGCCCCCTTTGTGCGCTTTACCGACCCGTTCGATATCATCACCCACCTGATGGTGGGCAGCGAGGGCACGCTGGGCTTTGCCAGCCAGTTCACCATGGCCACTGGGCACTTGTCGCCCTGCCGTGCCAGCGCGATGCTCTATTTCGAGCAGATGCGCACGGCATGCGAGGCTGTGGTGGCGATGAAACAGGGACCCGTTCACTGTGCCGAGTTGCTCGACGCTGTGTCGCTGGCCAGTGTCAACGATCCCACCGGTGAGGGACTGACGGCAGTGTTGGTGCAGACCTTTGCCGACTCGCCGGCCGAACTGGACCAAAACATATCTGAAATCAACCGCATCCTGGAGCCTTACCCCCTATATGTGCCAGCGCGGTTCACAAGCGACCCCAAGGAGTATGGCAAGTATTGGGCCATCCGTTCGGGCATTTTCCCCAGTGTTGGGGGGATGCGTCCGCTGGGCACCACGGTCATCATCGAGGACGTGGCCTTCCACATCGAGGACTTGCCAGATGCCACGGTTGACCTGGCTCAAATGCTCAAGGACAACGGATATGAGGGCAGCTGCATCTATGGCCACGCTTTGGAGGGCAACTACCACTTTGTTATCTCGCAGTCGTTTGACACTCCCGCCGAAGTCGCGCGCTATCGCAACCTCATGGAGCAGGTGGTGCGGCTTGTGGTCGACAAATATGACGGCTCGCTCAAGGCCGAACATGGCACGGGGCGCAACATGGCACCGTTTGTGCGCAAGGAATGGGGCGACAAGGCCTACGACATCATGCGCGAGGTCAAGCGCATCTTTGACCCTCGGGGCATACTCAATCCAGGGGTCATCTTCAACGAGGATCCAGAGAGCTTCACACGCGACATCAAGCCCATGCCGCTCACCGATGAACATGTGGACCGCTGCATCGAGTGCGGATTTTGCGAGGTCAATTGCGTGAGTCACGGCATGACCCTGTCGAGCCGCCAGCGAGTGATTGTTCAGCGCGAGATAGCACGTCTGCGTGTTGCAGGCGATGACCCGAAGCGCCTGTCCAGGCTAGAGCGGCAATATCGCTACTATGGCGAGCAGACGTGTGCCGCCGACGGATTGTGCAGCACATCGTGTCCCATGAAGATTAATGTGGGGCATCTGACGCACGACCTGCGCAATGCCAAGCATGGCCCAGGCACCATGGCTCATGGTATTGGGGCGTTCTGCGCCGACCATTTTGCCGGTGTCAAGGCCGGAGTGCGCTCGCTGCTCTATGTGGCCGATGCCGCTCACTGCGTGCTGGGCGACAAGGGCGTGACAACGATGGGCAAAGCCCTTCACGGCATCGGCTTGCCCCTGTGGACACCCTCATTGCCCAAACCGAGAAAGGGGGCGAGAAATCAAGAGCAAGGCGCTAGCTCCCGTCATGAGAACATCGGTGATGCCGAGGTTAAAAAAGTGGTCTATTTCCCCAGCTGTCTCAACCAGACGATGGGGCGTGGCCAGGGCGTCAAGACCGATCTCGTCGACACGGTGGTCAATTTCTTGCAACGCGCTGGATGGGAGGTCATCTTCCCCAAGGGCATGAAGAACTTGTGTTGTGGCATGATTTGGGAGAGCAAGGGCATGCCCGATGTGGCCGACCGAAAACTCTGGGATCTTGAGGCTGCACTGTTTGAGGCTTCAGAGGGAGGGCTGTGGCCAGTTGTGTGCGACCAGAGTCCGTGCCTGCACCGCATGCGAGAACACATGAAGCCAATCAAGCCATTAGAATTGATGGAGTTTGTACACGATTATGTGGCCGGCTCACTCACGTTCCATCGCACAGACGAGCCGGTGATGCTTCACCTGACTTGCTCGACACGTCTGATGGGCATCGACGGCAAGGTGCTCGACCTGGCGCGGCGGTGTTCGACCCATGTGATTGTCCCCGAGGGGGTTGGGTGCTGCGGCTTTGCCGGCGACAAGGGCTTCTCGCATCCCGAACTCAATGCATACGGCCTGCGGCGACTGCGTCAGGCGGTTGAGGAGTCGGGGGCACGGCGCGGCTTCAGCAACAGTCGCACTTGCGAGATTGGCCTGACAACTCACAGTGGCATCCCCTACCAGTCGCTCATCTACCTCATCGACGAGGCGACAAGATAGTTAAAAATTAAATAGTGGTTATCCGTTCCGTCATGTGTTCCGAGACTGTCTCGGAAAAACCAAAGGATTAATGACAATGAAAAAAAGTGAAAACAAACGACTGCTCGCAGTCGACATCTTGCGAGGCATCACCATTGCCGGCATGTTGCTGGTCAACAACCCTGGGTCGTGGGGCCACTTGTACAAACCACTCGCCCACGCCGAGTGGATAGGCCTCACACCCACCGACTTGGTGTTCCCATTCTTCATGTTTGTCATGGGCGTGGCGATGTATTTCTCGTTGCGCAAGTTTGACTTCCGTCCCAGTGGCGCGCTCATTTGGAAGATTTGCCGGCGCACCATCGTGCTGTTTCTCATCGGCTGGGCTGTGCAGTGGTTCGGCATGTGGCTGCGTGGACTCTACAACCCGGAGAGCTACTTTTTCGCCCGCATGTTTGGCGACCTGCGCATTCTGGGCGTGTTCCAGCGCCTGGCCTTGGTCTACTTCTTCGGGTCGATGATAGCCATCTTGTGTCGCACCCGTTGGATTCCGTGGATTATTGGGGCCATTCTGGTCATTTATGCCATCATCTTGGGCACGGGCAACGGCTATGACTTCACGCTCGACAACATCGTTAGTCGTGTTGACGTGGCTGTGCTGGGCGAGGATCACATGTATCATGAGCACGCCTTTGGCGAGGCACTGGCCCTTGACCCCGAGGGCATCCTGAGCACCCTGCCGTGCATCGCCCATGTGCTCATCGGCCTGATGATGGGCAAGATGCTGGTTGACATCCGCGACAACAACATCCGCGTGTGCAAGGCCGCTCTGTGGGGCAGCATCATGGTGCTTGTGGGCTGGCTGGCGCAGTATGGCATCCCATGCAGCAAGAAGGTGTGGACCAGCTCCTACGTGCTCATCACCTGCGGCATGGCTTCGTGCATACTGGGCATGCTCATCTATTTCATTGACATCAAGGGGCACAAGCGGTGGTGTCGGTTTTTCCAGTCGTTCGGTGTCAACCCGCTGTTCTGCTACCTGGTTGGTACGTTGCTGAGCATCGTCTTCGGGGCTGTCCGATTTGGTGAGCAGGTCGATGGCACGCCCATCACTATCCACTCGATGCTCTACGACTTCTGGCAGTCGGTCACCACTACGCCCGAGGCCGCATCGTGCTTCTATGCCATCACCTTTGTGTTGATCACCTGGTGCTTTGGCTACATCCTCTATAAAAAGAAAATTTACATCAAGATATAACTTTGAGAACACTGAATTAAGTTGCATCATGTCGATGTATTCTGAGACGCAGTCTCGGAACACCAAGACAAGAAACAAAAAACTAACAAGATATGATACTTATTGCAGACTGTGGGTCGACCAAGATTGATTGGTGCCTGCTCAACGGAAAAGAAAAGGTCGCGCAAATCTTCACGACCGGTATGAATGCCCTCATGCTCACGCAGGAGGAGATGACGCAACGCATCCACGACGAGCTGATGCCGCACTTGGCCAGCTACAAGGAGGTGGACGAGATTTACTACTATGGTGCGGGCATCATCAGTGACGAAATCAAGGGTAATGTGGTCAGTGCTCTCAAGGCCAACTTGCCCATGGCACAGCGCATCGAGGTGGACAGCGACTTGCTGGCTGCGGCACGTGCCTTGTGCCAGCGCCAGCCGGGCATTGCGTGCATCATGGGCACGGGCAGCAACTCGTGTTACTACGATGGCGAGCGAGTGGTCGACAATGTCTCGCCTCTGGGCTACATCCTGGGCGACGAGGGCAGTGGTGCCGTGCTGGGCAAGCGTCTGGTGGGCGATGTGCTCAAGAAGCAGCTGCCCGAGGCACTGTGCGACGAGTTTCTGGCCGAGTATGGGCTGGACCGCAACAAGATTATCACTGCGGTCTATCGCCAGCCGGCAGCCAATCGCTTCTTGGCACAATTTGGCCCCTTCCTTGCCAAGCACATTGACGAGCCATCGATTCACAAGCTGGTGCTCAGCTCGATGACCGACTTCTTTGTGCGCAATGTGGCCAGTTACAAGGGCTATCAGGAGCTTCCCTGCAACTTTGTGGGGTCGGTGGCTCATGTGTTTGAGCAGGTGTTGCGCGAGGCAGCGCAGCCACTGGGCATCACCATCGGCAACATTATCAAGAACCCCATGGAGGGGCTCATCAAGTATCACTCGAACTGAAGGTGGATGGGTTAAGGGGCAAAGATTGAGGCTTCTGCCAGTGGCTCTTGCATCAGCCTCCCATCCTGTTTCAACCTTACCCCTTAACCCCTGACCTCTAACCCAAAGAGATAAAAATGGCTTTTGTCAAGATTAGCGAGCAAGACTCGCTCTACAATGACCTGGAGAAGAAGTCGGTGCACGAGTTGCTCACCGAGATTAACCAGGAGGACCACAAGGTGGCCGATGCCGTGCAGCTGGCCATCCCGCAAATCGAGAAACTGGTCACACAGATTGTGCCGCGCATGCGGCAGGGCGGACGCATCTTCTACATGGGAGCTGGCACGTCGGGCCGCCTGGGAGTGCTAGATGCCAGCGAGATTCCACCCACATTCGGTATGGATCCGGGATGGATTATCGGGCTCATTGCCGGGGGCGACACGGCTCTGCGCAATGCTGTTGAGAATGCCGAGGACGACACCGAACAGGGATGGAAAGACTTGCAGGCACATAATGTCAACGACAAGGACACCATCATCGGCATTGCGGCATCGGGCACCACACCCTATGTCATCGGTGCCCTGCGCGATGCGCGCGCCCACGGTTGCCTCACCGCTGCAATCACCAGCAATCCTGGCGCACCGGTGAGCGAGGTAGCCGAGATTGCCATCGAGATGATTGTCGGGCCGGAGTATGTCACCGGAAGCTCCCGCATGAAGAGCGGAACGGGGCAGAAACTCATATGCAACATGATTTCGACCAGCGTGATGATTCAGATGGGGCGTGTCAAGGGCAACAAGATGGTCAACATGCAGCTCACCAACCAGAAGCTCATCGACCGGGGATCGCGTTGGTTGGTCGAGTCGCTGGGACTGCCCTACGATGATGCCCGGCGACTGTTGCTGCTTCACGGATCGGTCAAGAAAGCCGAGGACGCCTACCGCGCCCAATAACGATTTTGGCGGATTGGGGACGGTTCTTTTCCGCCAAAAGTTAAGAAAATGTTAAAAATGGCGGAAAAGAACCGTCCCTAATCCGCCAAATTTGGTAATATGAAGAGATTATTAATGGTGATGGTGGCAGTGCTGTCGGTGCTGTCGGTGCTGTCACAGGCCAACCAGGATGTGTACTATGTGAGGCGCGCCACGCTGTTTGAGCAGTTGCCCGTGGGCAAGAAGGACATCATCATGCTGGGCAACAGTCTGACCGACGGGGCAGAGTGGAACGAGCTGCTGGGCAACCGGCATGTGAAGAACCGTGGCATCGTGGGCGACATCGTGCAGGGACTGTATGAACGCATGGAACCGATTCTCAAAGGGCAACCCAAGAAAATCTTCATCATGAGCGGTGTGAACGACATCTCGCACGATGTGTCGGGCGACAGCATCGCCCGCGCTATGGAGAAGCTGATTGTGCTCATCAAAACCCGCAGCCCCAGGACAAAAATCTACCTGCAGTCGATGTTGCCGTTCAACAATGACGTGCGCATGTGGAAACTGTTGCGTGACCGCGAGCATGTTGTGGTCGAGGGCAACCGTGCACTCGAGCAGGTGGCGCGTCGCCAGGGCGTGACGTGGATAGACCTTTATCCGCTGTTTGTTGACGAGCACGGAAAGCTCAAAGCCGAGTATACCAACGACGGGTTGCACCTGCTGGGACCGGCCTATCTCATCTGGCGCGATGCCATCAAGCCCTACGTCTAGTAGCTGGGCGCGTCCAGCAGGTCGAGGATGGCTGCGGGCTGGTGGATAATGGTGCCGGCATAGTACTCGACCAGCTCCTTCTCGGGGCGAAAGCCCCAAGTCACCCCCACCGAGTCGATACAGGCGCGGCGGGCTGTCTCCATGTCCACTCCTGAGTCGCCCACATAGAGTACCTCACTTTTGGGCAAATGTGCCTGTGCCAGGATGCCGAAGACGATGCTGGGGTCGGGCTTGACATTGACTCCCTCGACCTGTCCCTGGATGGCCACAAACTCGATGTCGCCGAAGTAATGGCTGATGATTCGCTGCACGGCAGCGTCATATTTGTTGCTAGCCACAGCCACTTTCACCCCCTGGTCGCGCAGGTCGCGCAGAAGTTCGGGTATGCCGGGATAGGGCTTAGTGCAATCGCAGCAGTGCTGGTCATAGAACTCGCGGAAGTCCTTGAGCAGAGCGTCGATGGTAGTTTTGTCTCGACAGTCCTCGGGCAGCACTCGGGTGATGAGCCGTCGCACGCCATTGCCTACAAAGAAGGGATAGGATGCGATGGTGTGGGTGGGAAAGCCGTTCTTCTCCAGCGCGTAGTTGGCGGCATGCCCCAAGTCCTCGATGGTGTTGAGCAGAGTGCCGTCCAGGTCAAATATCACTAGTTTTTTCATAGCCAAATCGGAGTTATCGCCGCAAAATTACTAAAATAATTTTATACATAGACAACAACGGCTCACCTCCATGTTTATTGCGCCCGTCTCACCTCACGACAGGTCGTCGAAGGTGCGACTGCGGGCCAGCATGCATGCTCCCACCAGCCCGGCTTTGCCCATGAGGGTCGAGAGCACCACATGGGTGTCGCGGTGCACCATCTGCAGCGAGTGCTTGCGGATGGCCGTGCGCAGTGGCTGCAGCAGGTAGTCGCCTGTCATGCTCAGCAGTCCACCTACGATAACCAGTTCGGGGTTGAATAGATTGATGAGCCCGGCCACCTGTTTGCCCAAGATGGAGCCAACCTCCTCGACCAACTCGATGCATAGCATGTCCTCGCGTCCCACCGCGTCGATGATGGTCTCGAGTGTCACGCTTTTTGGGTCGGTGGCCATAGCCTCGGCCAGGATGCTGTTCTCGCCGGCGGCGATGTGGGCCTGCAGCTTGCGGTGAATGGCGCTGCCGCTGGCCTCGGTCTCGAGGCATCCTTTCTTGCCGCAATGACAGATGACCTCGTTGTCAAACACCGGTGTGTGTCCGAACTCTCCCGCGAAGCCCGACTTGCCAGTATAGACCTTTCCGTCGATGATGATGCCTAGTCCCAATCCCCAACTGACATTGACGAACAGAATGTCGCGTTTAGCCTGGTTGTTGCCACGCAGATATTCGCCGTAGGTCATGGCGCGTGTGTCGTTGTCGATGGTCACATGCAGACCCGTGAGCTGACTCATCGTCACCGTCAGGGGCAGCTCACCCAGATTGAACCAACTATAGCTGTAGCCACTCTCGGGGTTGACACGGCCCGACACATTGACATTGACATTGGCAATCTTGTCACGCTCCACCTGGCACTGGTCCACAAAGTCGTTGATGACTTGGCACAATGCTTGCAGTCCCTCAAGTGAGTTCTCGAAGTGGTAGGGTGTGTTCATGTGGTCTTCGAGCAGGTCGCCGTTGAAGTTGATTAGTCCCAGGTTGACACCGCTGTTCTTGATGTCTACACCCACAAAATAGGCCGCTTCGGGGTTCAGCCCATAGAGGTGTGGATGCCGTCCCTCGTTGGTCTCCATCTTGCCGAACTCGTTGAGTATGCCCTGTTGGCACAGTTCGTCAATCATTTTTGTCACAGTGGGCACACTCAGGTCCAGTGCTTTGGACAGCTCCAGTATGGTGGAGTTGCCGTGCAGGATGAGGTGTGAGATCATGCGTTTGCGCAGCAGGGCACCCTTGCTGCCCTGTTCCAGTGACTTGAAAATCGATTTAGCCATTTCCTTGTTGTTCGTTTTGGGGTGTGGACTACAAAGATAGGCATTTTTTTTGAATCTGTGCTTCATCTGGCCCTAAAACAGCCAAATAATTTATTTTTCCTGCCGATTGTGGTTGGCTAGATTAAAAAATGGAATGTATTTAATAAATTTTTTTAGGAAATCTTGTGTACTTAATAAAAAGTTCTTATATTTGCAGCGAATTCAATGATGAGGCGTATGAATGAATCTGCCACTATAGCCCGAAGATGGTCGCTGGCACGTCTTGTGGCGTGTGTTGCGGCTGTACTGGTGCTGCTCGGCAGCGCGCTGACCGCGCGTGCCTCTGACGGCTCGGTGCTGGTGGTGGGTGGTGGCACCAGTGGTGTCGCCGCTGCGTTGCAGTGCGCGCGCATGGGCGTGCCGGTGACACTGGTCGAGTCCACCACTTGGCTGGGTGGCATGCTCACAGCTGCAGGCGTGAGTGCCGTCGACGGCAACTACCGTTTGCCGGCCGGCTTGTGGGGGGAGTTCCGTGATGCGCTGGTGCGGCACTATGGCTCGCTCGAGGCCCTGCAGACGGGCTGGGTGAGCCAGGTGATGTTTGAGCCTCATGTGGGTGACTCGATCTTCAAGGCGATGGTCGGACGTGAACCGCTCATCACCGTGCACTACGAGTGCGAGCTCGCCGGACTTTGGCACAAAGGAATGAAGTGGCGGGTTGCGGTGAATACGCCGCGGGGGCGTTTGGACTTCTCGCCGACGGTGGTGATTGACGCCACCGAGCTGGGCGATGTGGCGCGCAGAGCCGGTGTGCCCTACGATGTGGGCTTGGAGGCGCGTTCAATCACTGGCGAAGACATGGCCCCCGAGCAGTCGTCGCCCATTGTGCAGGACATGACCTATGTCGCCATCCTGCAAGATGTGGGTCACGATGCCACCATCCCGCGGCCCGAAGGCTATGACGCGTCGCTCTATCGATGCTCGGCCATCAACGACGGCTGCACCCAGCCCAGCCAACCCGGGCGCATGTGGCCTGTCGACAAGATGATCACATACGGGCGACTGCCCGGGGGCAAATACATGATCAACTGGCCCATCGAGGGCAATGACTATTATAATAATGTGGTGGATGCCTCAGCGACTCAGCGAGAGCTGGCCTACGAGCAGGCCAAGCGTGTCACGCTGGGTTTTGTCTATTTCATCCAGACCGAGCTGGGCTACCGCAACCTGGCACTCTCGCCCGACGAGTATCCCACGGCCGACCGTCTGCCGTGGTATCCCTATCACCGCGAGAGCCGCCGCATCCATGGGCTGGTGCGCTTTACCGCTCAGCACATCACAGCACCGTTTGACCAGCCACTGCCGCTCTATCGCACCACAATCGCTGTGGGCGACTATCCGGTCGACCAACATCACGACCGCTATCAGGGCAGCGAACCGTTGCCCGACCTTCATTTCCATCCAGTGCCGTCCTATGGTTTGCCGTTGGGCACACTCATCCCCGCCGGGTTTGACAACCTGGTTGTGGCAGAGAAGTCAATTTCGGTTTCTAACGTCGTCAATGGCACGACACGGCTGCAGCCCGTGGTGATGCAGACTGGCACAGCGGCTGGCGCAGTGGCGGCACTGGCGGTGAAGGGGCATTGCACTGTCGAGCAGGTGCCTGTGCGCAGTGTGCAGCAGGCCGTGCTCGATGCCGGCGGATATCTCTTGCCCTATCTGGACGTGCAGCGCGGCGATTCGCTCTTCATTCCGCTGCAGCACTTGGGGGCAACGGGCATCATCCGTGGTGAGGGCCGCACCGAGGGATGGAGCAATGAGACTTGGGTGCATCCCGAGCGTGAAGTCACTGCTGGCGAGTTGTGCCGGCTCTATGAATACTATGGTGTCACAGCTCCGCCCATGCCACGGCAGGTGACGGGACGTGACATCAGGCGTGCCGTCGGCATCATAGCCCACAGGCAGGGCGTTGCACATGTCGCTCTGCCACTGGGTTATGATGACGACTGCTTCATGTCCAGGGGGCAGTTTGCCCTGTGGGTCGACCGTGTGCTTGACCCCTTTACTGCCATCGCAGTCGACCACAATGGCAATGTTAGACTCTAGTCGTGGCGACAACTAACAACCAGAAACTAACAACTAACAACTACAATAATGAGTAACCGCAGACAATTTTTGAAGAATATGGCACTGGCTGGGGCTGCAGCCGCAACAGCTGGCTCGTTGCAGAGCATGCGCAGTGCCACCGATGCCGATGTGCGACAAGCCGTTGCCACCGGCGATGCCAGCCACCTGCTCATCCGTGGAGAGGGCTTGCCCATCACGGGCACCTTCCTTGATGAAATCTCGCACGACATCCCCCACCAGAACTGGGGGCCGCGCGAGTGGGATCAAGATTTCCAGAACATGCGTGCCATAGGCATCGACACCGTCATCATGATTCGCTCGGGCTATCGCAAGTTCATCACCTACCCATCGCCCTATCTGATGAAGAAAGGGTGTTATATGCCTTCAATGGACCTGCTTGAGCTCTTCCTGACCCTGGCCGACAAATACAAGATGAAGTTTTACTTTGGTCTCTATGACTCTGGACGCTACTGGGACACGGGCGACATGAGTTGGGAGGTTGAGGACAACAGGTATGTCATCGACGAGGTCTGGTCGCGCTATGGTAGCCGCCACAAGAGCTTCCAAGGGTGGTATATCAGTGGCGAAATCAGTCGTCGCACCCGTGGGGCAATCAAAGCCTTCCATGATTTGGGCAAGCAGTGCAAGGATGTCTCCGGTGGGCTGCCCACATTCATCTCGCCGTGGATCGACGGTAAGAAGGCCGTGGATGCCTCCAAGGGGAGTTTGACCAAGGAAGATGCGGTCTCGGTCGAGCAGCACGAGAAGGAGTGGAGCGAGATTTTCGATGGCATCCACGATGTGGTCGATGCCTGTGCCTTCCAGGACGGGCAGATTGACTATGACGAACTTGACGCGTTCTTCACTGTCAACAAGCGTATGGCCGACAAGTTCGGCATGCAGTGCTGGACCAACGCCGAGTCGTTCGATCGCGACATGCCCATACGTTTCTTCCCCATCAAGTTCGACAAGTTGCGCATGAAGCTTGAGGCGGCCAAGCGTGCCGGCTATGACAAGGCCATCACTTTCGAGTTCAGCCACTTCATGAGTCCCCAGTCGGCCTACCTTCAGGCGGGTCACCTCTATGACCGCTACAAGGAGTACTTCGGGATCAAATGAATGATGCAGTGGTCTTTGAGTTTTTAGTTAAAAGTTTACAGTTAAAAGTTTACAGTTAAAAGTTGTCATCGGCGCGAGTAATGGCTTTACTACTTTACTACTCTACTACTTAACTTCTTAACTACTTAACTACTTGCATAATGAAAGATTACCATATAGGATATGTGATATTCCTGGCACTGGTGGCTGCCGGTGGTGGCTTCCTGTTCGGCTATGACACCGCCGTCATCAGTGGCACCATCGGCCAGGTGACCCAGCTCTATGGGCTGGATGTGCTGCAGCAGGGCTGGTATGTGGGCTGCGCCCTGGTCGGGTCAATCCTGGGTGTGGCTGCAGCTGGCACCTTGAGCGACCGCTTGGGTCGCAAGACCGCCATGATTGTTGCGGCCACGATGTTCACCCTCTCGGCCGTGGGCTGCGCGTTGTGCAACACGTTCGACCAGCTGGTCATCTACCGCATCATTGGCGGTGTGGGCATCGGCGTGGCCAGTATCGTCTGCCCGATGTATATCAGCGAGATAGCCATCACACAGTTCCGTGGCCGCCTGGTGTCAACCTACCAGTTGGCCATCACCATCGGCTTTGTCGCCGCCTATCTGGCCAACTACCTGTTGTTGCAGTGGTCGCATGGCATGGGCGAGGGCTCGGGGTTGTGGCACAAGGTCATGGTCACTGAGGTCTACCGCGGCATGCTGGGTCTGGAGACCGTGCCGGCATTGCTGTTCTTCATCGTCATCTTCCTGCTCCCCGAGAGTCCGCGCTGGCTCATCGTGCGCGGGCAGAGCGACCGCGCCAAGCACATCTTCGGGCGCATCTACACCCGTGAGGCCGATGCCGACCGTCAGGTCGACGAGGTGGCCCAGAGTGCACGCAGCGAGGAGAAGAGCGACGTGCGCTATCTCTTCAGCCCGGGCATACGCACAGCTCTGATTGCCGGAGTGTGCATCGCCATCCTAGGGCAGTTCATGGGCGTGAATGCCGTTCTCTACTATGGGCCCAAAATCTTTGAGGATGCGGGACTGTCGAGCGGCGACTCATTGTTCTACCAGGTGCTTGTGGGCATGGTCAACATGCTCACCACCGTGCTGGCCTTGCTCATCATCGACAAGGTGGGGCGCAAGCAGCTGGTCTACTATGGTGTCAGTGGCATGATTGTCTCACTGTTGCTCATTGCCATCTATTTCAGCTACGGCGAGTCGTTGGGCTGGTCCAGCATTGTGATGCTGGTGTTCTTCTTGCTCTACGTCTTCTTCACCGCAGTGTCCATCAGTGCGGTGGTGTGGGTGTTGCTCAGCGAGATGTATCCCACCCGTGTGCGTGGCCTGGCCATGTCCATAGCCGGCTTTGCTCTGTGGATTGGCACTTATCTGGTGAGCCAGCTCACCCCATGGTTGCTGGCCAATGCCACTCCCACTGGCACGTTCATCATCTTTGCTGTGATGTGCTTGCCCTATCTCTTCATCATGTGGCGTTACATTCCCGAGACGGCCGGACGCTCGCTTGAGGATATCGAGCGCCACTGGACGAAACGCAATGCCTAATGCACAATGTTTGCAGCTGCCACAATCAGGTAACGGCTTTACTACTTCACTACTTTTACTATATTACTACTCAAAACAATATGATAGATTTTAAACAACTCTCCGAGCAATACAAACACGAGCTGCTCGACCGGGTCATCCCGTTCTGGATCGAGAAGTCGCAGGACCGCGAGTGTGGGGGATACTTCACCTGCCTCGAGCGCGATGGCTCGGTATTCGACACCGACAAGTTTGTCTGGATGCAGGGACGCGAGGTGTGGATGCTCTCGATGCTGTATAACAAGGTCGAGCACCGCCAGGAGTGGCTTGATGCCGCCGTCCAGGGAGCTGAGTTCATGCGTCGATATGCCCATGACGGCCAGCTCAACTGGTATTTCTCGCTCACGCGCGAGGGCCAGCCGCTGGTCGAGCCTTACAACATCTTTTCCTATACTTTCGCCACCATGGCATTTGGTCAGCTGGCCATCGCCACAGGCAACGACGAGTATGCCCGCATCGCCCGCGACACGTTCGACATCATCTTGAGCCGTGTCGACAATCCCAAGGGGCGGTGGAACAAGGCTCATCCCGGCACGCGCCCGATGAAGAACTTCGCCCTGCCCATGATTTTGTGCAACCTGGCACTGGAGATTGAGCCGCTGCTCGACCCGGCCTTCTTGCAGCAGTGCATCGACACTTGCATCCACGAGGTGATGGATGTCTTTGTCCGTCCCGAGTTGGGTGGGCTGGTGGTCGAGAACGTGGCCCTCGACGGGTCGTTGGTCGACACGATGGACGGGCGCCACATGAACCCTGGGCATGCCATCGAGGCCATGTGGTTCATCATGGACTTGGGCAAGCGTCTCAATCGCCCCGACCTCATCGAGCGCGCCAAGGACACTGCCCTGCGCATGGCCGACTATGGCTGGGACAGCGAGTATGGAGGCATCTTCTACTTCATGGACCGCTTGGGCCGCCCCACTCAAGAATTGGAGTGGGACCAAAAGCTGTGGTGGGTGCACATCGAGACGCTCATCGCCATGATCAAGGGCTACAACCTCACCGGCGACCCGCGCTGCCTCGAGTGGTTCGAGCGCGTGCACGACTATGTGTGGTCGCACTTCCGCGACCCCGAGTGGCCCGAGTGGTTCGGCTACCTCAACCGCCGCGGCGAGGTGTTGCTCACGCTCAAGGGCGGCAAGTGGAAGGGATGCTTCCATGTGCCGCGTGGGCTGTATCAGTGTTGGCAAGTGCTTGAGCAACTCGCGGCCCGAAACCAGTAACCTATAACTCGAAACATTAATCACACAATAAACAGATTCCTTATGAAACACACTGTTACACATGCAGTTCAAGACAATGTGAGACGGCTGTTGCTGCTCATGTTGCTGGCTGTGCTGCCCCTGCTGGGGTGGGCGCAGCAGATGGTGAGAGGAGTCGTCACCGACAAGTCTGGCGACCCGCTCATCGGTGTGTCGGTGCTGGTCAAGGGCACGTCTACGGGCGTGACCACCGACATCGACGGAAACTATGCCATAGCAGCCCGCACCGGGCAGACGCTCGTGTTCAGCTATGTGGGCATGACCACACAGGAGGTCAGGGTGGGGCAGTCCTCGACCCTCGACATCGTCATGCAGGACAATGCCATGAACCTCGACGATGTGGTTGTGGTGGGATATGGCAAGCAGAAGAAGTCATCCATCACCGGCGCCGTCTCGGCCATCAAGGGCGATGAGCTGCTGGTGACTCCGTCGACCAACATCTCCCAAATCCTGGGTGGTCGTGTGGCCGGTATCTCTTCGGTGCAGACATCGGGTGAGCCGGGGCAGGATCAGGCCTCGCTGCGCATCCGTGGCTCCATCAACTCGGTGACCTACATCGTCGACGGTATCCCCCGCAGCATCAACGAGGTCGACCCCAACGACATCGAGAGCGTGTCGGTGCTCAAGGATGCTAGCGCAACGGCAGTCTATGGACTCAAGTCGAGCGGTGGTGTGATCATTGTCACCACCAAGAAAGGTGCCAAGCGTTCGCCCACCATCACCTACGACGGACAGATTGGTGGTTCGTATAATGCCAACTTCCCCAAGTTTATGAACGCGCGTGAGTTTATGAACTACTACAACATGGCCGACCTGATGGATCAGATGGCACGTGGCGTGATCACCGACCGCACGCAGTATGTGCCGCGCTATCCACAGAGTATGATTGACCAGATTGGTAATGGCGATGCCAGTGACGGATATGACGATGTCAACTACATCGACAAGGTCTTTGGCACCGGTACCAACACCAAGCACACCCTGTCGATGCAGGGCGGCAACGACCGCACCACCTACTACGGCTCGCTGGGCTACATGGGCCAGAAGGGTAATATCGACAACTTCACCTACGACCGCTACTCGATGCGCCTCAATCTTGAGTCAAAGATTGGCAAGTACTGGACCTTGTCGATGGGAGCTAGTGGCTTTGTGGCCGACACCAAGACTCCTGGTTTCCTCTCGGGTGGTGCCGACAATGGATCATACGAGGTGGGCTATCTCTCCATCGCCCACCAGGCCATCGCCATGCACCCCTATCTGGCTGAGCGGTATAATGGCTTGTACACGGGCATCATCTCGGCCAATGGCAGCTCGCCTAATAGCCCGTTGGCCGCCATCTACGAGAGCGGCTACAAGAAGACTCATGCCATGAGCCTGAGCACCAACGTGTCGCTGCGCTTCGATGTGCCATGGGTCGAGGGTCTCAGTGCCAAGTTCACGGGGGCATACGACTACAGCAACTCGCGCAACAAGAATCTGGACGAGCCTTTTGAGGTCTCGAACTACAACGCCAGTCAGCGCACCTTCACCACCACGACAGGTGCCAAGGGCACCAGCATCCGGGTGGGACAGGGCATGAACAACTACACCCAGCTGCTGGCCGACCTGCAACTGAACTATGACCGCACCTTCGGCGACCATACCCTGGGGCTGCTGGCCCTGATGGAAGTGCGCGACAACAAGAGTGACGGCATGAGTGCATACGCCAAGGACCTCAACTTCACCGGCCTGCCCGAGCTCAACTATGGCACGATGGATGCCATCGGTGGCTGGAGCGACCACTCGCGTGTGGCGGGCTTCGTCTTCCGCGGCCAGTACAACTACGCCGACCGCTACTATGCCGAGTTCAGTGGCCGATATGATGGCTCCTACAAGTTCTCAGGCAATGTCAGCGGCAAGCGTTGGTCGTTCTTCCCCAGCGCGTCGGTGGCATGGCGCATCAGCAAGGAGGCATTCATGGAGTCGACCAATAGCTGGCTCAGCGACCTCAAGCTGCGCGTGAGCTACGGTGTGACGGGCGACGACTCGGGCAGCGATGCTTACGCCTTCCTCAGCACCTACGCCTTCGGCAACAAGGTGGCCACCAACGAGGCTCTGGTCAACTCGGTCTACCTGGCCTATATCGCCAACCCCGACCTGACCTGGCAGAAGACCAACTCGCTCAACTACGGCTTCGACGCACAGTTGTGGGGGGGCAAGCTGGGCATTGAGGTTGACGCCTTCTACAACTACACCCACGACATGCTCATGTCGATGGGCGGCGACTATCCGTCATCGATGGGCGGCTTCTACAAGACCTATGCCAACTACGGCAAGATGGATGCCAAGGGTATCGACCTGATGCTCTCGCACCGCAACCACTTCACGGCTGGCGGAAAGACCTTCAACTATGGCATCACGGGCAACATCTCGTGGGCCAAGAACCGCTGGCTGCGCTATCCCGACGCGCCCAACACCCCGGAGTGGGCCAAGGTCACGGGCACGAGCGTCAACGCCTTCTATGGTTGGGTGGCCGACGGCCTCTATCGCTCGGAAGAGGAGATTGACAACTCGGCATGGTTCGGCACGCGGCCCAATGTGGGTGATATCCGCTATGTCGACCTCAATGGTGATGGCAAGATTGACTATCAGGACCGTGGACGCATCGGGCGCGACTCTCGTCCCGAGGTCACCTTCGGTCTGGGGCTGAGTGCCGACTGGAATGGCTTCGACCTCAACGCACAGTTCACCGGCGGCGCCAAGTTCGACGTGTCGATGACGGGTACCTACTACAACGGCTACGATGACAACACCATCTGGACGCAGACCTTCAAGGAGCAGGGTAACTCGCCGTTGTTCTTGGTCACCAACGCCTGGAACATCGACAATCCCAATGGCACCATGCCGCGACTCACCGCCGGCAACACCGGCCATGGTGGCGACAATGGCTTGGCTTCAACATTCTGGTTCCGCAAGGGCGACTACATCCGCCTCAAGTCGTTGCAGCTGGGCTACACCCTGCCTCGCGCGCTGACCATGCGCATCGGCATCGAGAAAATCCGCATCTACGCCCAGGGCAACAACCTGTTCACCATCGACGACCTGCCCGCCGGGTTCGACCCCGAGTCGCCACAGGTCAACAATGGCTACTATCCGCAGCAGCGTACCCTCATGGGAGGTCTAACAATCACATTCTAATCACCGCACAGTCATGAAAACAAGATATCTAGCAATGATGACCCTGGCCTGCGCCATGATGGGGTTGGGCTCGTGCAACGACTATCTGGACCTCGAGCCCACCAACTCGGTGAGCGACAAGCTCATCTGGACCAGCAAGGCCAATGCACAACTGGTGGTCAACAACATGTATGAGGACATTGCCTATCTGGGCAACTATAACACCGGCGAGTGCCTGGCCGGCATGACCGAGGCACTGACCGACGAGTTCAAGTATGGCGACATGACCTACAACTCGCTCTGCTACATCCCCAGCGAGTTTGCCTACGGCGGAACGGCCACGCTCACCACGAGCTATGTGTCGACTTACCTGGGCAGCTGGTCGACGATGTATCGTTACATCGCCCGCGCCAACCAGGGCATCTCCAACCTGCACAAGTATGCCACATTCGATCAGCAGGATCGCGACGAAGTCGAGGCCGAGTTGCGTTTCTTCCGGGCGTTCTACTATGCCGAGTTGGCCAAGAAGTACCACAGCGTGGTGCTCTACGACGAGGATATGGACAAGTATCAGAAGGACACCCCGCTCACTCCTGAGAACGAGGTCTATGAGTTCATCTATCAGGACCTCAAGTTTGCCGCCGAGCATCTGCCCGTGAGCCTGGTGCCCAACGGACGGCTCACCAGCGGTGCAGCCTACGCCTTCCTCTCGCGTGTCATGCTCTATGCCGAGCGCTGGCAGGATGCCCATGATGCGGCCCTCAAGGTCATGTCGATGGGCTATGAGATGCCCGCCGACCTGAACACACCGTTCACACCGGGCGGACAGGGAGCCATCTTGCAGTACTGCTACAACAAGGAGAGCATCACCCACTCGTTTGACAACTACTATGCTCCGGGCGGTGACAAGAACACCCAGCACAACAGCATCGACGGCGGCTATGGCACTCCCACCCAGGAGATGGTCGAGAGCTTTGAGCTGAAGACCGGGGGCAAGCCCAACTGGGAGGCCTGGCACGAGGCCGACGGTGTGACGGGCACGCCGCCCTACGACCAGCTCGAGCCGCGCTTTGCCTTCACCATCCTCTATAATGGGGCCGAGTGGAAGGGACGCACCATCGAACCGTTTGTTGGCGGTGCCGATGGCTATGCCCAGTGGAAGGTCGAAACCAAGCCGGCCGGACGCACGACCACGGGCTACTACCTGCGCAAGCTCGTCGACGAGGATCATGACTTCAGTGTCGACCAGCGTTGCACCAAGCCCTGGACGGCCATCCGCTATGCCGAGGTCCTGCTCAACTATGCCGAGGCATGCTATCGCCTGAACAAACCCGAGCAGGCACTCGATGCACTCAACCAGGTGCGTACCCGTCCCGCTGTGGGGCTGCCGCGCCTCAATGGCCTGAGTGGCAGCGACCTGATGGCCGCCATCCGCCAGGAACGCAAGGTTGAGCTGGCCTTCGAGGGACAGTACTATTGGGACATGCGCCGCTGGCGTCTGGCCGAGAGCGCATTCAGCAACTATCGCGTGCACGGATTCCGCATCGAGAAGAAAGCCGACGGAACATTCACCTACTACTATGTGGAGTGTGACACCGAAGACCGCCACTTCCCGGCCAAGATGTACACCACTCCTCTGCCCGAGAGCGAGCTCTCGAGCAACAAGAGTGTCCAGCAATTCCCCGAGTGGAACTAAGCGTCTCACACACTAAAAACTTCAACCGACATGAAAAAGAACATATTATATCTCTCAGCCATCGTGATGCTGGCCGTGGTGATGACCGCATGCCACGACCCGGAGTATGTGCTGCCCACGGCCGACCGCCAGGGCATCACCAGCATCACGGCTCTGTTCACCCAGGGCAAATATGCCGAGGTCGAGGCGGCCAAACTCACCGTCACCGACCCCGATCAGACCGACTTTGTCATTCCCATCCCCTGGTACTATCCCGAGGACAGCGATGACCCCACCACCGAGGACGACCTCAAGACCATGCGTGTCAAGGTGGAGCTGGACAACAACTGCACCATCGACCCGGCTATCACCATCCTGGATTTGAACCAGACGCACACGTTCACGTTCACTAATCCCCAGGGCGAGAAGCGGCCCATCACCATCCGTGGCGAGCGCACCCGCTCCAACAAGTGTGCTGTGCTGGCCTTCACGGTCAACGGCGACCTGTCGTGCATCATCGACGAGGAGAACAAGACCATCTCGATTCCCACTGCCGACGACCTGACCGATGCCACGTTCGAGTGCACGCTCTCGCCGCATGCCACCATCAGCCCCGAGCCGGGAACTCCGATGGACATGAACGAGGGGGCCACTGTCACCGTCACTGCCGACAATGGCACATCAAAGGCCACCTACACCCTGCTCAAGCTCGTGCCCAGCAAGGTGGACAACGGCATGCGTGCCGGCTCGGGTGTGCTCAAGTTTGAGGCCGACCTGGCTCGTATGGCCGGAGTGACCAATGCTGAGAGCATCCATCCCACGCTGGCTGCCATGGGACGCTATGTGGTGGTTAACCTGGGCGACGGCTCTACGCCGTTCTACATCGACAAGAACACCGGCAGCAAGGTGGGCGACATCACCCTGGGCAGTGCCGTGCCCACGGGCTGCGTCTCGAGCGACGAGGCCGGTCACCTGCTCATCGCCAACTTCTCGGACGGCTCGACCTTCAGCATCTGGCGCAGTGACGGTGTCGACCAGACCCCGGTCAAGCTGCTGGACTATGAGAATGCGCTCAACCTCACCCTGGGCGACTACATCCAGGTGGTGGGCGACTTGGATGGCGAAGCCTACATTGTGGCTACCACGGGCGGACTCTATGCCCAGCACTTTGTGCGCTGGCATGTCACCGGCGGTGTCGTCGGCCAGCCCGAGGTGGTGAGCATCAATGGTGTGCTGCAGTGGAACTACCGCGACAACAACACCAAGGTGGCCATGCGCACCATCAATCCGGCCGATGGCTACTTCATGGGACAGTATGCCGACGGCAACGACCCGTTCTACTTCATCGACGGCACGACCAACACCGTGGTGGGCAGCCTCGGTCCTGTGGCCGACGGACTGTCGTGGGGCAAGAAGCACGCCTACTGCGACAGCCGGGTCTTCAACGGCAACAGCTACACTGTGCTCTTCTCGATGGGCTACTGGCCCAACTGGGGCTTGCCGGGCATTCTCTATCTGCTCGACACCAGCAACACGAGCTTCTTCAACGGGGCGGCCATCAACGCCGCGTCGGGGCTGGTGGCCACCTTCGGCATGACCGACTATGAGACCATCCCATACGCCGGCGACGGACGTTGTGGCGATGTGGTGCTCATGACCACCAAGGACGGCTATTACCTTGACCTCTACTATGTGAGCAACACGCACCTGAGCGTGGGTTGCATCGAGTTTGACTGTATCGACAAGTAACAACATGAATCGTCAGTGGTGAGGGAGCTGCTTCCCGGCTTCCTCACCCATTAAAAAACAGAATAATGATGAAACTGAACAAAATAATGATCCTGACCGTTGCCCTGCTGGCATTCACAGCGTGTGGCGACGAGAACAAACCCGTGCAGTGGTGGGACTGGACTACCGAGGAGCCGGAACCCGGTCCGGAGCCGGGTGTCGAGGACGCCAACCCCAAGCTTGTGGAGCTGGGATGGGCCAACGTGGCTGGCGAGTTTGGCGAGCTGCCCGACTACATCAACGTCTATCGTGCCCCGGCTACGCTGCAAGGCAAGAACGCAGTGGCCTACGTTGCTGTGGCCGATGTCAACAAGGTGGTGTTTGATGTCCTGGGCGAGGCTACGGGCTATAACACGCCCACCGATTTCTTCAACGCCAAGGCGGCTGCCGTGATCATCAACGGTGGATACTTCTGGGACGGCACCTCGCTGAGCCTGATGTGGCGTGATGGACAGCTCGTGAGTCCGGCCAACCAGGTGAGCAGCCCCGACTGGACCACCACGTTCTACTATCCCGTTCACGGCTATTTCGGCAAGCTGGCCGACGGCACCTACGAGACGGCGTGGACCTATACCACCATCACCTCGGCTGGAGCCAACGACAAGACCTACAGCTATCCCACACAGTTCCCGCTTGAGGCCGGGTTGGTGCCCAGTGCGACCTTCCCCGAGGGTGGCAAACTCATGGATGCCGTCACCGCCATCGGTGGTGGGCCGGTGCTGCTGCGAGGCGGCGAGGTGTGCAACAACTGGCAGGACGAGTGGCTTGAGGATATCGGTGCCGACGGCAATGCTCCGCGCACGGCCATCGGCTATACGGGCACTAGGCTCATCTACTTTGTGTGCGAGGGACGCAACATGACCCCCGATGTGCCGGGCCTCAGCACACTCGATGTGGCCAACATTCTCAAGGACATGGGTTGCACGCAGGCACTGAATCTGGATGGCGGTGGGTCGACCATGATGCTGGTCAACGGCAAGCCCGTCATCAAGCCCAGCGATGGCACCGAGCGCAAGGTGGTCAGTGCCGTCTCGATGAACTAACAGAAACGTGAGACAAATAAGTATTTAACTCAAAGTTTAACCAATTAAATTATCAATCTTATGAAGCTAAAACGACTTTTCATGGTTGGCGCTATGGTGGCCGCAATGTGTGGCACCGCTAGCGCAGCGACATTGGGCGACGTCGACGGCAACGGAGAGGTGGACATCGCCGATGTCAATGCAGTGATCAACATCATGCTCGGCAGAGCCGAGCAGAATCCGGCCGCCGACCTCACCGGCAACGGAGAGGTGGACATCGCCGATGTCAACATGGTGATCAACGTCATGCTGGGCAAGGTCACTCCCGAGCAGCCGGGCGACGGCATCCGTGAGGGCTCGGCACAGCAGTTGTTCGAGGTTGAGCTGAAGGCTCTCTATGAGGAGCTGGATGCCAATGCCATCCATCCCACGGTGGCCACTGTGGGCGACTATGTGGTGGTGTGCTTGGGCGATGGCCGCACACCGGTCTATGTCAACAAGGCCACGGGCGAGAAGCTGGGTGAGATTGCTCTGGGCGAGGCTGTGCCTACGGGCAGTGTGACCAGCGACGAGAACGGCAACCTGGTCATCGCCAACTGGGCCGATGGGCAAGGTTCCAACTTCTGCCTGTGGAAGACCGCAGATGTCACGGCTGAACCGGTCAAGATTCTCGAGGTTCCCAATGCATGGGGCATCACTCTGGGCGACTATGTGCAGGTTATCGGCAACCTCGATGGCGATGCTACCATCGTGGCTACCTTCGGTGGACTCTATGCCCAGCACATCGCACGCTGGACGGTCACCGGCGGTGTGGTTAATCCTGAGGCCCAGGTGGTTCAAGTGGGTGGCACAAGCGTTCAGCAGATTTGGAGTCGCGACAATAACTTCAACGTGGCTCAACGCACCAGTGACCCCGCTGATGGCTACTTCATGGGTCAGTATGCCAGTGGAGTCGACAATTTCTACTTCATTGACGGTGCCACTAATGAAATCGCTGGTACGCTGCTGCCTGCTATCGCAGGCGACGTGTCGGGTTGGAAATATGCCAACTGCTACTGCACCACGTTCAATGGCGTGAACTACACCGTACTCTTCACCATGGGCTTCTGGCCCAACTGGGGGCTGCCGGGAACATTGTACCTCTTCAACACCGACACGGTTGACTATTTTGATGGTGTCAACACCATTGCAACTGCACCAGGATTGTTTGGCACCTACGCCGTGGGTGACGCCGACTTCGATGTCACTCCCTACGCCGGCGACGGTCGTGTGGCCGATGTCAAGCTCATCCCCACCAAGGATGGCAAGCGCCTCGACCTGGTCTATACCAGCAACACGCACCTGACGGTGGGATGCGTGGAGTTTGACTGCATTGAACAATAATCCATAACCCTTGTGACTGCAAGTCGGGTCAGATTTGGCCTGATTTGCAGTCCTTTACTAAAACAGATCAAGAAAGATGAAACTACTTCGCTCACTGCTGATGCTCCTGGCCATGGCAGCCGCACTGACGGCCTGTGGCAACGATGAGCCATCGCCCACACCGACCCCCACTCCCGACCCCGAGCCTACCCCGACCCGGCAGGAGAAGCCGCGGTATATGTGGATTGACGCCAGTGCCAACTTCCCCATCTTTGCCGACAGCAAGGACAATATCCGCCGCGACCTGCAGCGCGCCCATGACGCGGGCATCACCGATGTCGTGGTCGATGTGCGCCCCACCGAGGGTGATGTGCTGTTCGAGTGCTCGGTTATCGACCGTGTCACTCAGTTACCCTCATGGCAAGGAGGGCACTACACGATGTACACCCGTACGTCCACGTGGGACTATCTGCAGGCATTCATCGACATCGGCCATGAGCTGGGTCTCAAGGTGCATGCCGGAGTCAACATGATGGTGGGCGGATGCAAGTACAACAACCTGGGGCAGCAGGGAGCGGTGTTCCGCAATGCCGAGCAGCGCGACTGGGTCACGGTGCTCAACACCACTGCCGGACTGGTCAACGAGATGGACCAGAGCGATCGCGGCACCAAGTTCTACAACCCGGCCAATGACGACGTGCAGCGCTATCTGTTGACCATGCTGCGCGACCTGGCCAAGTATGACCTGGACGGCATCGTGCTGGACCGTTGCCGCTATGACAACTTTGCCAGCGACTTCAGCGATGTCTCGCGACAGAAGTTTGAACAATATCTGGGTCATGCCGTCGACAACTGGCCCGCCGATGTGATGAGGCCGGGCATGGCAGTCACTCCCATCCCCAGCACAACACCCACCTATTTCAAGGACTGGATGGCTTTCCGTGCCAAGGTAATACATGACTTTATCCTCCGTGCGCGTGATGCCGTCAAGGGGACGAACAACAAGATTCAGTTTGCCGTCTATGTCGGGGCATGGTACTCGACCTACTACGATGTGGGTGTCAACTGGGCAAGCAGCAAATATGACCCATCGGCCGACTATCCACGCTGGGCCAACAGTGACTACCGCAAATACGGCTTCGCCCAGAACCTGGACTTCCTGCTGCTGGGGGCATACGCGGCTACCAACAGTATCTATGGCGGTGGCGAGTGGTCGTGCCAGGGATTCTGCCAGCAGGCCCGCACACTGCTCAAGGATGACGTGAAGTTTGCTGCCGGTCCCGATGTGGGCAACCCCGAGGGTTGGCCCGGTGGAGGGCAGTTCTCCGCTGTGACGCAGAGTGTAGATGCCTGCATCAATGCCGCCGACGGTTACTTTATCTTCGACATGGTGCATGTGCGCAATTTCGACTATTGGGATGCCATCCGCCTCGGCGTAGACAACTACCTGAAAACACTAGATGATTAAATTTATTATATGAAGATCAAGAATCTGCTCGCATTTTTGATGGCACTGGTCCTGGCTGCAGCCCCGGCCAGTGCCTTTACGCGAGGCGACCTGGACAGCAATGGCACGATTGACGTGAGCGATGTCAACGCTGTGGTCAACATCATGCTGGGCAAGGCGCAGCCGGGCGGCAAGCGGCTGCTGGCCGATGTCACTCGCGATGGCACGATTGACGTGAGCGATGTCAATGCCATCATCAACATCATGCTGGGCAAGGCTCGGGCCGTCAGCGAGAAGCCTCGCTACATGTGGATTGACGCCAGTGCCAATTTCCCGGTCTTTGCCGACAGTAAGGACAACATCCGCCGCGACCTCCAGCTGGCCTGTGATGCCGGCATCACCGATGTCGTGGTCGATGTGCGCCCCACTGAGGGCGATGTGTTGTTCGACTGCTCGGTCATCGACCAGGTCACCTGGTTGCCCTACTGGGATGGCCCCTACTACCGCAAGTACACCCGCACGGCCACCTGGGACTATCTGCAGGCGTTCATCGACATCGGCCACGACATTGGCCTGCGTGTGCATGCCGGGGTCAACACCATGGTTGGCGGCTATGAGTACTACTATGGCATGGGCAAGCAGGGGGTGGTGTTCCGCGACGCGGACAAGCGCGACTGGGTCACCGTGCTCAACACGGCCGATGGCATGGTCAATGCCATGGACGACACCGACCACCACTGCAAGTTCTTCAACCCGGCCAACGACGATGTGCAGCGTTACCTGCTCACCATGCTGGCCGACCTGGCCAAGTATCAGTTGGATGGCATCGTGCTGGACCGCTGTCGCTACGATGAGTTCCTGAGCGACTTCAGCGATGTGTCGCGGCAGAAGTTTGAGCAATACTTGGGTCATGCGGTCACTAACTGGCCCTCGAGCGTGATGACACCGGGCATGGCGGTCTCGCCCCTGCCCTGGTGGCCGCCCACCTACTTCAAGCAGTGGATGGCATTCCGTGCCAAGGTCATCCACGACTTCGTGGTCAGTGCCCGCGACACAGTCAAGGCTTGCAACCCCGACCTGCAGTTTGCCGTCTATGTCGGTGGCTGGTATTCGACCTACTATGACTATGGAGTGAACTGGGCCAGCAACCGTTATCAGACATCCAGCTACTATCCCCTCTGGGCCAACAGCGACTATCACAACTATGGCCTGGCCGGGGAGCTGGACTTCCTGCTGGTGGGGGCATACGCCGGAACGGAGAGTATCTACGGTACGGGTGAGTGGACTTGCCAGGGCTTCTGCACCCAGGCCAGGTCGCTGCTCATGGGCGATGTCGAGTTTGCCGGTGGCCCCGATGTGGGCAATCCCACCGGTTGGCCCGATGGCGGCAAGGCCAACGAGGTGACGCAGACTGTGGATGCCTGCATCAACGCCGCCGACGGCTACTTTATCTTCGACATGGTGCATGTGCGCAACTTCAACTATTGGGATGCTATCAGCCAAGGTGTAAACAACTATCTGAACACATTGTATAGCCGTGATGAATAAGTTGACAACAGCATTGTGTGCTATTCTGGTGGCACTGACGGCCTCAGGGCAAGGCCTGGCGACGCGCACACTCACCGGTCGTGTGCTCTGTGGCGATGAGCCTCTGGCCGGGGTGGCCGTCACCGATGGCTTCAACGTGGTGCGCACCGACCGGCAGGGGCAATACACCATTGTCTGCCCCGATGAGGCACGGTTTGTCTATGTCACCACGCCGGCCGGTTACCTGCCGCCCATGGGCCGCGCTACAGTTCCGGCATTCTATCATCGCCTCACACAGGGGCAGAACAGCTACGACTTTGTTCTGCAACGCAACCCGCGCGATGACCGCCGCCACACCCTCATCGTCCAGGCCGATGCCCAGGTCACCGCTGTGGCCGACCTTGACCAGTATGATGCTCAAGTGGCCGAGATGGCCCGGCTGGCCGGCTCCATCACCGACCGCGATGTGCTGGCACTGGACTGTGGCGACATCGTGGGCGACAGTCCCTGGCTCTTTCCCGAGTATCTCAAGCGCGTCGAGCCGCTGCCCATGCCCGTCTATCGTGTCATCGGCAACCATGATATGGACTACAATGGACGTAGCCATGAGACCTCACATCACACCTTTGAGGATTACTTCGGCCCCGATCACTACAGCTTCGACCGCGGGCAGGTGCACTACATTGTCATCAACGACAACTTCTACATCGGCCGCGAGTTCTACTACATGGGCTACTGCGACGAGGCCACGTTTCGCTGGCTGGAGCAGGACCTGGCCGGGGTGGGGAAGGGCAGCTTAGTTGTCTTGGCCATGCACATTCCCACCCGGCTTACCCCCAAGCAGGTGCCCTTTGCCTACGAGTATGGCCCCATTGCCGACCAGATGGTCAATGCGCAGGCTCTGCATGATTTGCTCAAGCCTTACCGCGTGCACATCATCTCGGGGCACATGCACTACAACCTCAACATCGAGCACAGCGACCGCCTCTACGAGCACAACACGGCGGCGGCGTGTGGCACCTGGTGGCGATTGCCCGAGTGTCTGGACGGTGCTCCCAGGGGCTATGCCGTCTACGACTTCGACGGCGACCAGGTGCGGTGGTACTACAAGGGGGTGGGGCATGACCGCGACTACCAACTCACGGCCTACCTGCCCGGTGCCGACCCCGACCACCCCGATGAGGTGGTGGCAAATGTCTGGAACTATGACTCGCACTGGCGCGTTGAACTGCTCGAGAATGGACGTGTGACCGCACAGATGCAGCAGTTCACCGGCTATGACCCCAAGTCGCGCATCGACTGTGCCGACCGCAAGCGGGTGGTCTATGAGTGGATCACGCCCAACCTCACTCATCACTTGTTCAGAGCCCGCCCCAAGAACCCCACGGCCCACATCCAGGTGCGGGCCACCGACCGATTCGGTCGCACCTACACCTGCACAGCATTTAGTTTTTAGTTCTTAGTTTTTAGTTTTTAGTTGTGGCTGAAACTCGCAACTCGCAACTCGCAACCCGCAACTTGTAACCCCAGAGATGAACCGTTCACTTGCCCTCGATGCCCTGCGTGGCTATGCCATCATCACGATGATACTCAGTGCCACCGTTGTGGGTGGAATACTGCCCGGATGGATGTATCACTGCCAGGAGCCGCCCCCCACTCATGCCTATGATGCCGCCATTGCCGGTGTCACCTGGGTGGACCTGGTGTTCCCGGCTTTCCTCTTTGCCATGGGGGCGGCATTCCCGTTCAGCATCGGCAAGCGGCGCGAGCGAGGCATGTCACGGTTGCGGCTGGCTGGGCAGATAGTGTGGCGTGCAGTCCTGCTCACCTATTTTGCCATCCTCGTGCAGCACTTTTATCCCTACGTCACCAGCGGTGGACAGCAGACGTGGCATCACTGGCTCATGGCGCTAGGGTGCTTTGCGGCCATGTTCGCCATGTTCATGCGCCTGCCCGAGCGGTGGCCCGCATGGCTGCGTCACACCATCCAGCCGGCGGCCTTGTTGCTGGGACTGGTGGCGATGCTCATGATGCACTATCCCGACGGCACAGGCTTCGACCCGCATCGCAGCAACATCATCATCCTCATTATGGCCAATGTGGCCCTGTGGGGAGGACTGCTCTATCTGCTGACCATCGGCCACGAGCGCGTGCGCTGGCTGTTGTTGCTTGCGCTGGCGGCATTGTTCCTGTCGTCGACCGTCGACGGCAGTTGGGCGCAGGCTGCCCTGCGTTGGACACCCCTCGACTGGTACTACCAGCCCTGGATGCTCAAGTATCTGTTCGTCGTCATTCCTGCCGCTCATGCCGGCGAGCTGATGCGTCGGGCGATGGCGCAGCCACCTGCTGCCGCCCCTCGCCCCGTCAGGGCGGGGATGGTGCTGCTGGTGTGTTTGGCACTGGTGGTGACCAACCTCTGTCTGCTCTACACCCGCCAGCTCTTGCTCAACATGGCGGTCAGTGCCGGGTTGTTGGCCATCGGGTGGCTGGCGTTGCGGCGAGGCCGAGGGTATGTGGCTCTATGGCGTGACTTGTTCGGCCTGGCCAGTGCGTTGCTGGTGATTGGACTGATGATTGAACCGTTTGAGGGAGGCATCAAGAAGGATCCGCCCTCGTTCAGCTATCTGCTGGTCATGGGTGCCCTGGCATGCTTTCTGCTCATTGCCCTGAGTGTCATCTGCGATGCCTGGCGGTGTCGGCGCTCAACTAACTTCTTGGTCATGTCGGGCCGCAACCCCATGGTGGCCTACGTCGCGGGCGACCTCTGTGTGATTCCGCTGTTGCAACTGACGCACATTTGGCCATTTTTTGCTATCTTTGCAACCTCGCCCTGGCTGGGCTTCCTGCATGGGGTCATCCTCACCGCCCTGGCGGTGATGGTGACGATGCTTTTTACCCGCCTTGGCTGCCTCTGGCGCACCTGATGTTAGACGCTTAATCGAAAACTCGAATGCTCGAAAACTCGAATGCTCGTAACTCGAAACTCAAAACTCAAAACAAAATGAGACAATGGATAATGATGGCAGTGCTGCTGTGCTGCCAAGTGATGATGGCTCAGGCACCTGTGGCCGACTATCAGGTGATACCGATGCCCAGGCAAGTGACGCGCATCCAGTGCTCCGTGCCCTTTCAGCTCGATGCCACTGTGGCAGTCGTGGCTCCTGACGACCCGGTGATGCAGCGCAATGCCCAATATTTGTGCGACTATGTCAAGCAGAGCACCGGCATCACGCTCAAGCTGGGAGGTACGGCTCAGCGACTGATTGTGCTGGACTTGAATCTCAAGGATGATAATCCCGAGGCCTACCGGCTGACTGTGTCGCCCAGCCAGGTCACCATCAGCGGGGCATCGCCGGCGGCAGTGTTCTGGGGCATCATGAACCTGCGCAAGGCACTGCCCGTGGGTCAGACCACGGCAGTGATGATGCCCGCCGTTGAGGTCTATGACGCGCCACGGTTTCCCTATCGCGCGGCCCACCTGGACGTGTGCCGGCACTTCTGGACCATCGACCAGGTCAAGACGTTCATCGACATGCTGGCGCTGCACAACATCAACAACTTCCACTGGCACCTGACCGACGACCAGGGCTGGCGCATTGAGATCAAGCAGTACCCCCGCCTGACTGAGGTGGGCGCCTGGCGCGACTCTACCGTCATCGGCCGCAACCCCGGCAAGTGGAAGCGCGAACGGCATGGGGGCTATTACACCCAGGAGCAGGCGCGCGAGATTGTGCGCTATGCCGCCGACCGTCACATCAATGTCGTGCCCGAGATTGAGATGCCCGGACACACCCAGGCCATCCTGGCCAGCTATCCCGAGCTGGGCTGCACGGGTGGACCCTACAGTGTGTGGACGTGCTGGGGAGTGACCCCCGAGGTCATCTGCCCGGGCAACGACAAGACGCTTGAACTGATTCGTGGCGTGCTCAACGAGGTGATGGACATCTTCCCCTCGCCGGTCATCTGCATCGGCGGTGACGAGTGTCCCAAAGACCGATGGCGCGACTGCCCCAAGTGCCAGGCGCGCATCAAGGCCGAGGGCATCAAGCCCAAGGGCAAGTACACTGCCGAAGACCAGCTGCAGGGCTTTATCACTCACTTTGCCTGCAAGGTGGTGACCGACCGTGGACGCTCGCCCGAGGGATGGGACGAGATTCTGGAGTGCGACATCCCACAGGATGCCATCGTCATGTCGTGGCGGGGCGAGGCGGGAGCCATCGAGGGCGCTCGCCGGGGCAACCGTGTGGTGCAGGCACCCAACTCGCACATGTACTTTGACTTCTATCAGTCGCGCGACATGGCGGCCGAACCGTTTGCCATCGGCGGCTATATCCCGGTCGAGAAGGTCTATGCCTTCGACCCCGTGCCGGCCGAGCTCACCCCCGAGCAAGGCAAGCTCATCATGGGGTGCCAGGCCAACCTGTGGACCGAGTATATCACTACGTTCGACCATGTGCAATACATGGTGTTGCCGCGCATGGCCGCCCTGGCCGAGGTGCAGTGGACACCGGTCGAGCGCAAGGATTATCGGTCGTTTGTCCAGCGGCTGCCGCGCCTGCTGGCGCTCTACAATCTGCTGGGCTACAACTATGCCCGCCACCTGTGTGGCGTGACGGCCACCTATACGCCGGTTCCGGAGCAGAAGGCGTTGCGCGTAGAGATGACCTCACTTGAGGGCAATGCCATCCACTATACTCTGGACGGCTCCGAGCCTAACGAGGCATCGCCCGTCTACACCGAGCCGCTGATGCTCACTGGTGATGCCATTGTGCGCTCGCGCACGATGGGCGTGTTGGGTTTTCCCGAGCGTATCTCGACCGATACCGTGCGGGTCAACAAGGCCACCTTCTGCCACATCACGCTCAACACTCAGCCGCATCCCAACTATGTCTTCGGTGGAGCACCGACGTTGGTCGACGGGTTGCGGGGAGCCAACAGCTACCGCACAGGCTTCTGGCTGGGCTTCTGTGGCAATGATTTGGATGCCACCATCGACTTGGGACGCATGCAGCGCATCAGTCAGGTGGCGTTTGAGGCCGATGTCTTTCAGTGCGATGGTGTGGTCGATGCACGGGGCGTTGAGGTCTATGCCTCGACCGACGGCAAGCGTTACCACCGCGTTGCCGCACAGGACTATCCCGACATTGTCCAGGCCGAGGAGTTTGTCATCAAGCACCATCAGGTCGACTTCAAGCCGGTCGAGGCTCGCTATGTGCGCGTGGTCATCAAGAGTGAGCGTCGTCTGCCTGCTTGGCATGCGTTTGCCGGCAGCAACGGCTTCCTCTTTGTCGACGAAATCGCCGTCAATTGACGATTCCGGGCTGGCGATTCTCTATGTTCGGCCAAAATGTAGTATCTTTGCGCCATCAATCACTAGAACGACGATTCATGGATAATAAGATAGACTACGACTTGACTCGCATTCGTGGCATAGCCTTCGATGTCGACGGGGTGTTGTCGGCTTCGACCATACCTCTCTATCCCACAGGCGAACCGATGCGCATGGTCAACATCAAGGACGGCTATGCACTGCAGCTGGCCGTCAAGCATGGATTGCAGCTGGCCATCATCAGTGGCGCCGACACCCAGGCCATCAGGGTGCGCTTTGAGGGACTTGGGGTGCAGGATGTCTACCTGGGGGCGGCCATGAAGCTGCCTGTGCTGGAGCAGTGGATGGCCAAGTATGGCCTCTCGCCCGACCAGGTGGCCTTTGTGGGCGACGACATCCCCGACCTGCAGACTATGCAGGCTGTGGGCCTGGCCGTGGCTCCTGCCGATGCGGCAATGGAGTGTCGCCAGGTGGCACGATATGTCTCGCCCTGTAATGGTGGCTATGGCGTGGGTCGCGACTTGCTCGAGCAAGTGATGCGCGCGCAGGGGTTATGGCTCGACGACCGTCACGCATTCGGCTGGTGAGTCTCGGGTTGCCCGAGACACGTGTCTCGCGATACACCGACCGGCTATTTACCGCTAAACCCTAAACTCAAGACTCTAAGAAGTGTTAGAACAATATGATGTCGTGCTGGCCAGCAAGTCGCCCCGCCGCCAGCAACTGCTCAGCGAACTGGGCGTGAAATTCCGGGTCGAACTCATTGAGGGCATTCAGGAGAACTATCCTGCCGACATGCCTGCCGATGATGTGGCGCAGTTCCTGGCTAGGCAGAAGGCCAAACCCTACGCCCTGCGTCAGAACGAACTGCTCATCACTGCCGACACCATCGTGGTGCTGGACGGCCATGTGCTGGGCAAACCTGCCGACGAAACCGAGGCACACCACATGCTGCGATCACTCAGCGGCAAGGTGCATCATGTGGTCACTGGTGTGTGTGTTACAACCCGAGACCGCCAACTGGCCTTCGCCGACACCACCCAGGTCGAGTTTGCCCAACTCACCGACGATGAGATTGACTACTACATCAGTCACTATCACCCCTTGGACAAGGCCGGAGCATACGGCATACAGGAGTGGATTGGCTACATGGGGGTGAAGCGCATCGACGGCTGTTTCTACAATGTAATGGGTCTTCCTGTCCCCCGCCTTTACGCCCTGCTCAAGAAGTTGTGACCACGGCGGTGAAGTGGGCCGGTGGGGTGAGTGACCGACCGGCGGGGTGGGGGGCATCGGTGATGCCAAAGGTGCCGCGCATGCCATGGCGTTGACCCAACATGCTGGTGACCAAGCCCATGGTGCAGCGCAGGTTGACCTCGACACAGGCATTGAGAGCGATGTCGCCGTCGATGGTGCGATAGAGCATCATGTCGACACCCAGATGCCCGTCGTAGTGCGGTGCAATCACCAGGGCGATGGCTTGACGCAATGCTGCGACGGCTGCGTCCAGAGCGGGGTAATACCCCGCGATGAATCCGTGCAGGGCCGCACATGAGTCGACTCGTCCACCGGCATACTGGTGATGAAAATCACTGTCAAACACCGAGTATCCCAGCAACTCAACTTTACCGTCATTGCATAGCCACTCGGTGGCGAAATCTTGTACCTTGTCCAGCCCGACCTCGCACAGCAGTGACCCTTGCCGCCGCAGCCCGCCACGGCACCACTGCCACAGGTGCGCGTCATCCATGTCCAGCACACGATAGATGCCCTGCCCACTGCCCGACCAGGGCAATTTCAAGTAACATCCCGGATGCTCAAGTGCCCACGCTTGGACAGCCTCGACCGTGGTCAGTTCGACCGGGGTGGGGCAGTCGCTGTAGCCAGCCTGGCGCAGCTGCCGGTGGATAGCGATGGAGGTGCGTCGGTGAGCCAGGCGGTGCACCGCCTCGATGCGTTCGGCACTGGGGAGCAGATGCTCTGGCATGCCCAGTCGCTGCAGTGTGCGCCGTGCTGCGCGGCTCCAGCCCCAAGGCACAACCTGTGCCTCGGTCACTGTGGCCAGCTCGTCGGGGGTGATGATGTCTACGTCCAGCCCCTGTCCGTACAGCCACGCCCGGTCGGTGCGGTCATGGCACAGCACCAGGTCGCCGGGATGTGCCAGCCATGCCGGCAGCAGCCGCAGGTCGTGTCGCAGTCGTGCCGCCCGTGGCGGGGCAGTGTAGTTCAGCCCCCCATTGGCCAGTGCCAGGTCATTCTCAGGGTTGAAGTAATAGATTGTCGTCATCGAACAGGGTGGGTTGTTGAGGTGGTGATGCTGCGTTGTGGGGCGGATTGCTCACTGTCAGGCCCAGCAGACGGATGGGACGCTGGCTGAAGTCTACCTCGCGCAGCAGTTGCTTGGCCATGGGCAGAATCTGTTCCTTGGTGTTCAGCACCTCGGTCTGGGTGAAGCTGCGCGTGATTTGCACGAAGTCGTGGAACTTGACTTTGAGGGTCAATGTCGTTCCCTGGAAGCCGCTGCGCTCCAGCCGGTGCAGCAGCTCGTCCACGATGTGGTTCAGCTCGATGATGGCGGCGGCCTGGGTGGTCAAGTCGTGGGCGTAGGTGCGCTCGCATCCCGCGCTCTTGCGCACCCACTCGGTGACCACGGGGCGCTCGTCGATGCCGCGGGCAAAGTTGTAGAACACTCCGCCCATCTTGCCGAAGTGGGCCGTGAGCAGGCTCAGCGGACGGGCGCGCAGGTCGGCACCGGTGTGAATGCCCAGGGCATGCATGCGTGTCGCTGTCTTCTCGCCCACACCCCAGAACCGCTCAATCTTCAGGCCGGCGATGAAGTCCAAGGCGCGGTCGGGATGCACGGTGCACAGGCCGTCGGGCTTGCGATAGTCGCTGGCTACCTTGGCCAGAAACTTGCAGTAGCTCACCCCGGCCGACGCTGTGAGGCGTGTCTCGGCCTTGATGCGGCGCTTGATTTGCCGGGCAATGTCCACCGCCAGCTCGATGCCGGGCTTGTTGTCGGTCACGTCCAGATAGGCCTCGTCCAGACTCAACGGCTCGATGAGGTCGGTATAGTCGGCAAAGATGTCGCGAATCTGCATCGACACCGCTTTGTATTTGTCGAAGTGAGGGTCGACGACCACCAGGCCGGGACACAGACGATGAGCCGTGGCGATGGCTTGCGCCGAGTGTACGCCATAGCGACGCGCCACATAGTTGGCGGTCGACACCACGCCACGCGGCCCGTCGAAGCCCACGGCTACCGGCAGCCCCACCAGACTCGGGTCGTCGCGTTCCTCGACTGAGACAAAGAACGCGTCCATGTCGACATGTATGATCTTGCGCACAATGCCGCAAAGTTACAAAAAAATCTAGAGACTCCGGTTGGAGCCTCTAGATTTAATTCAGATTAGAGTGCGTCTTACTTGACGATGAACTTGCGGCCGTTCTGGATGTAGACACCAGCGGGCAGGTTCTTGCTGTTCATCTGCTGACCCATCACGTTGTAGATAGGAGCATTGACATCAAGCTCAGCCTTAACGCTCTCGATGGCGTCGTAGTTCAGCTCATAGTACACAATGTTCGACTTGTTGACCACGGGTGCCTTCTTGGGAGCGCCGGCAATCTCGGGAGCCTCGACAGTGTAGATGGCCTGGATACCGATGCGACGGGTGAACAGAGGCTCGTAGCCCTCAGCGTTGGTGCGATAGAAGTAGACATAGCCCTTGTGGAAGTCAACACCGCTCTCATAGAGCCAGTAGGGGACCTCGGTGATGGGATCAGTCAGGTCGTCGTAGGTGTAGACGGCGGGATCGAAGGTGAAGATCTGGTCGTCATCGGTGAAGATGCTGTAGCTGAGGTACTCGGGATCAATCATGTTGCCATCGATGTCGGTGGTGGGCAGCACGAAGTCGAATGTGCTGAAGCCGCTCTCGTCGCCGCAGTCATACCAAGGCTCCTCGGGCAGAGTGGGATCGGCGGGAACAGCGGGAACAACGTTCACAATCTGGCCCTTGACGCCAAACTCCAGAGCGCCGGCCCAAGTCTGGTCGTCGCTGTACATAGCATACAGACCGGTGGCGTTGTAGTTCTCGGGGAACTCAAGGGTTGCGTCGCCCTCGCTGCCCAGCAGCTCGATGACATCGTCGCCAATCATGAAATAGATGTTCTCGGCCTCCTCGTCAACCTCGGTGCCCAGGTAATAGGCAGGCTCGCCGTTCTCGTCCACGTCCTGATAGACATAGGTCGAGCCCCACATCAGCTGCACGCCGTACTCGCTCTCCTCATAGTAGTTCAGGTACTGGCCCACGGGGATGGTGATCATGCCGGTCATCCAGTCGTAGGTGCCCTCGACCCAAGTGTTGTAGTAGTCGAGCCACCACAGCGGGTTCTGGATGTAGACCTTGCCGTTGAGCTCGCCGTCGGTCTTGCCGAACACGACATTCATCTTGCCGTCCACGGCGCTCGTGCCCAGGCCGAATAAGCTGCTGTAGATGCAGTTGCCGGCGCGATAGTAGCTGTACAGGTCGCCCTCAGGCTGCTCGGTGATGACGGTGGGAATCACGATGTCATCCAGGCTGACGGGGTCGCTCAGCACCTGCGAGAAGTTGCAGAAGCCGCTCCAGCTGGCATCGTCAGTCCAGATGGCCGACAAGCCGGTGCCCGTATAGTAGTCTTCGGCCGAAGCGTCAGTGCCAGTGGGCTCAACGCCGCCCTGCATGGTCAGGCTGCCATCCTCGCCCAGGAGGTAAGTGACCTCGGTCACAGTGTCGTCGACAACAAAGTCAAAGTACTCGCCATCGAAGGTAACAGTACCCCAAGTGAGCACGACATCGGCGTCATAGTTGGCGCTGTAATAAACCGACTGTCCCAGAGGGATAGTGAGAACATTGCCCTCGAGCGTACCCTCAACCCAGTTGTTGCCGAAGTTGCTGCCCGAGTTGAAGAGGAGGTTGCGAACATACACGGTGTTGCCTTCGCCGAAGACAACGCGGGTGTTGCCCGACATCTCGCCGCCATAGAGATAACCGCTGCTGGCATAGTCGCAACGGCCACTGGTGGTGTAGTTGTAGGCTGCGCCCTCGGGCTGCTCGCTAATCACGCGAGCGGAAGCCTTCTTGGCGGCTTGGATGTCCTTCTTGGTCATCACTTGCTCCTTGACAATCTTCTTGTCAATGGGGCGAACGTGGGTCTTAAACCCTGCAGCAGAAGCCGATGCGGCCACTGCTAGTGCAACGAAAAGTACAGATAACTTTTTCATAAGCATTGTTTGGTTTTGGTAAATAAATAAAGTGAATTAAATCGATTCGCCGACAAAATTAAGAAATTATTTCGTATTCGCAAATTTTTTGTGCGAATTTGTTTGTTTTTGTTGTTAAAAACTACCGAAAACAGTAATGTTGTAACCATTGCTCTGCTATTATATTCAGTAGTATTGCATATCTGTGCCGGGCACCAAAAAAACTAGAGACTCCGGCAAGGGAGTCTCTAGCATTTTCAGCTCAGGGCGATATGGGCAAGGGCAGGTTGTTCTGAAAGAACCTTAACCCCAGACCTTTATCCCCTTAATCAGGAGCGATGATTACTTGACGATGAACTTGCGGCCGTTCTGGATATAGATGCCGGCGGGCAGGTTCTTGCTGTTCATCTTCTGACCCATCACGTTGTAGACAGGAGCGTTGACATCAAGCTCAGCCTTAACGCTCTCGATGGCGTCGTAGTTCAGCTCATAGTACACAATGTTCGACTTGTTCACAACAGGAGCCTTGGCGGGAGCGCCCTCAACCTCGGGAACGTCGACAGTGTAGATGGCCTGGACACCGATGCGGTTCTGGAAGAACGGCTCGAAGCCCTCAGCGTTGGTGCGATAGAAGTAGCAACCGTTGCTGTAGAAGTCATAGCCACTGCTGTAGATCGAGTAAGGAATCTCGGTCATGTCCTCCTCCAGGTCGTAGGTGTAGGTAGCGGCCTCGAAGGTGAAGAGCTGGTCGTCGTCGGTGTAGATGCTGTAGCTCAGCAGCTCGGGATCGATGGGGTTGCCGTCGATGTCGGTGGTGGGCAGGGTGAAGTAGAAGCGGCTGTAGCCACTCTCGTCGCCACCGTCACGCCATACCTCGTTCTCAGTGTCGATGATAGGATCGGCGGGAACGGCGGGAACAATGTTCAGAATCTGTGCATTGACTCCGAACTCGAGAGCGCCTGCCCAGCTCTGATCGTCGCTGTACATGGCATACATACCGGTGGCATTGTAGTTCTCGGGGAACTCAAGGGTTGCGTCGCCCTCGCTGTTCAGCAGCATGATCTTGTCGCCATCAACCTGGAAATAGATGTACTCGGCCTCGGTGTCGAGCTCGGTGCCCAGGTAGTAGCCGGTCTCACCGTTCTCGTCCACATCCTGATAGACGTAGGTCGAACCCCACATCAGCTGCACGCCGTACTCGCTGTCCTCATACCAGGTCAGGTACTGGCCCACGGGAACCGTGATCACGCCGGTCATGGCATCGAAGTCACCCTCAACCCAGGTGTTGCTGCCGTCGAGCCACCACAACGGATTCTGGATATAAGCCTTGCCGGTCTCGTCGTTGAACACGACTTTCATCTTGCCCTCGACGGGGGTAGTGCCCAGGCCGAATAAGCTGCTGTAGATGCAGTCGCCACTGCGCAGATAGGTGAACAATTCGCCCTCGGGCTGCTCGGTGATCATGGTCGGGGCAACTGCGGGCTCGGCGGGGTTGCAGAACACGGTGTTCCACTCGATGTAGCCGCTCCAGCTGTTGTCGTCGGTCCAGTAGGCCGACAGACCGGTGCCCAGATAAGCGTTGATATCGCTGGCGTCGGTCGACTCGGGACCCACGGTGCCATTCAGGGTGTAGGTCTGGTTCTCGGTGTCGATGGTGTAGGTCACAGCAGTGACGCTCTCATCGCGGGTGAAACCAATCTGGGTCTCGCCGGTAGCCGAGGTGGTGCCCCAGCACAGCACGACATCAGCCTGATACTGGTCGCTCCAGTAGATTGACTGGCCCATGGGCACGGTCAGCGTGTTGCCCTCGATGGTGCCTTGTACCCAAGCGTGGCCAAAGCCGTTGCCCGAGTTGTAGAGCAGGTCGCGCACGTAGACGGTGGTGCCATCGGCGTCGAACACAAAGCGAGCCTTGGTTCCGGCCTGGTCACCCAGGGTCAGATAACCGCCGCTTACATACACGCCACCACCGGTGCGTTGGAAGTCATAGGCGGTGCCCTCGGGCTGCTCGGTGATCACGCGCGAAGGCGACTTCTTGGCCTGAGCGATGTCCTTCTTCGACAGCACGCTCTCCTTCTTGATCTGATACTTGTTGATTGAACGAACGCTAGACTTGAACTGCCCAGCAGCAGAAGCCGATGCGGCTACTGCAAGTGCAACGAAAAGTACTGATAACTTTTTCATAAGCCTTTTAAATTGGTTAATAAAAATAGTTTGGATGAAAGGATTAATAATTGGATGATTAATTCGATTCGCCAACAAAGGTAGTACTATTTTCGGTAACTACAAAATTTGGTAGGTGTTTTTTTTGATTTTTTTTTCAAAAAATAATCTTCTGTGTCAAAGTGACACAAAAACCGAGCCCTGAACGTCACATCGTCCAGGGCTCGGTTGCATTTTGTCGTTGTCAGGTGGCGGTTACTGTGAGCTGTCCAAATTAACTGACACCTGTTACTTTCACATGTCAACGATTACTTCACCTCCCAGGTGTCGCCGGCCATCACCACGTCGCGCAGACAGGTGAACCCGTGCAGCTGCTTGGCCTGCTCGACCTGCTCGGCAACGGCGCGCTCATAGCTCGGGGCCTCAACATCGCGAATCACGCCAACAGCCACCGGCAGGTCGGTACCGTCCATCATGGCCAGCATCTGGTGGACAAACGAATGCTCGCAGTGCGCATCGTGCACCAGCACGTCATCGAGCGTGTAGCCGTCCTCGCCGATGGTCACTGCCTTCAGCCCGAAGCCATCCTGCACGATGCCGCGGTTGTGGTCGCGGCCGAAGATCATCTTCTCGCCGTGCACCAGGTGGATGGTGCGGTCGGGACGCACCTCACGGTCGGTGATGTTGCTGTGTATGCCGTTGTTGAAAATCATGCAGTTGGTCAGTATCTCGACCACCGAGCACCCCTGATGGCGTGCGGCGGCCTCCATGACCTCCTGGCTGATGCCCAGCTCGACATCGATGCTGCGGGCAAAGAATGTGCCGCGGGCACCGAATGCCAGCTCAGCAGGGATGAACGGGTCCTCGGTCGTGCCGTAGGGCGACGACTTGCTCTTGAAGCCGCGTGCACTGGTGGGCGAGAACTGCCCCTTGGTCAGGCCGTAGATGCGGTTGTTCAGCAGCAGCAGGTTCACGTCCAGGTTGCGGCGAACCTCGTGAATGAAGTGGTTGCCACCGATGGCCAGACAGTCACCATCGCCAGCCACCTGCCACACGGTCATGTCGGGGTTGGCCGTCTTGAAACCTGTGGCAATGGCGCCTCCACGACCGTGGATGGTGTGGAAGGCATAGGTGCGTGTGTAGTAAGGCAGACGCGAGCTGCATCCGATGCCCGAAATCACGGCTGTCTTCTCGGGCGGGATGCCCAGGGCGGCCATGGCCTTGAGCAGCACGTTGAACACGGCATGGTCGCCACAGCCCGGGCACCAGCGGATGGGCTGGTTGTTCTTGTAGTCGAGTGGCTTGTAGGCTTTCGGGGCCTCTGTGTTTGTCTTCTGTTCCATTACAATTCCTCCTCCATCATGATGTTCTTCACTCCGTCAACAATCTCTTGAACCATGAACGGCTGTCCTTGCACCTTATTAATATGACAGATGTTCAGGTTGGGTATCTTGCTCTGCAGGTAGCTAGCCATCTGGCCGGTGTTAAGCTCGGCCACAATCACGGTCTTGAACCGGCTCAGCAGTTCGGCGGTGTTCTTGGGCAGCGGGTTGATGTAGCGCAAGTGGGTCATCGCTATCTTGTGTCCCTCGTCATTGAGGCGATTGACGGCATCCAGGATGTGTCCGTAGGTGCTGCCCCAGCCCAGGATGATGGTGTCGGCGGTGGGGTCGCCCTTGAGCTTGAGCTCGGGGATATAGTTGGCAATGTTGGCAATCTTCATGCGACGTGTCTCCACCATGTGGGCATGGTTGATGGGATCGTTGCTCAGGATGCCTGTGTTGTAGTCCTTCTCCAGTCCGCCGACCACGTGCTCCAGCCCGGGTGTCCCGGGAACAGCCCAGTAGCGGATGCCCAGTGCGTTGCGCATGAAGGGGGTCCAAGTGGGCTTGATTGCCTCGGGCACATAGTTGGGTTTGATGACGGGATACTCGCCCTCCTCGGGGATGCGCCAGGCCGATGAGCCGTTGGCGATGAATGCGTCGGTGAGCAGGATGACCGGGGTCATGTGCTCGATGGCGATGCGTGCTGCCTGGAATGCCATCTTGAAGCAGTCGGTGGGCGATGCGGCGGCCAGCACCACCAGCGGGCTCTCACCGCTGCGACCATACAGTGCCTGCTGCAGGTCGGTCTGCTCGGTCTTGGTAGGAAGTCCTGTCGATGGTCCACCGCGTTGCACGTCGACTAGCACCAGCGGCAGCTCGGCCATGACAGCCAGTCCCAGTCCCTCGCTCTTGAGTGCCAAGCCGGGGCCAGAGGTAGTGGTCACGGCAAGATGCCCGGCAAACGCTGCGCCGATGGCAGCGCAGATGCCACCAATCTCATCCTCCATCTGTATGGCCTTCACGCCCAGGTCGCGGCGTTTGGCCAGCTCGTGCAGGATGTCGGTGGCGGGGGTGATGGGGTAGGAGCCTAGGAACAACGGACGGCCGCTCATCTCTGATGCCTTGATCAGGCCCCAGGCCGTGGCCTTGTTGCCGGTGACGTCGGTATAGATGCCGGGACGCACGTCATCGCTCTGGATGCGGTAGGTCGACACGGTGGCGTGGATGTTGTGGCCATAGTTGTAGCCGCCCTTGATGACCAGCTCGTTGGCCTCGTAGACGGCGGGCTTGTCGGCAAACTTGGCTTTGAGGAACTTGAGCGGAGCCTCCATGGGGCGGTTGAAGAGCCAGCACACCAGTCCCAGCGCAAACATGTTGCGGCACTTGAGCTGGGCCTTGAGGTCCATGCCGGTGTCCTTGAGCACCTCCTTGACCATGGTGGTGATGGGGGCCTCGATGACCTGTGCGGTCATGCCCAGCTCCTCGTAGGGCTCGGTGGTGGTGTACAGTGCCTTGTCCAGGCCGGCCTGGGTGAAGGTGTCGATGTCGACGATGGCTGCGCCATTCTTGCGCAGATACTGCGCGTTCTGCTTCAGCGCGGCGGGGTTCATGGCCACCAGCACGTCACACTCGTCACCGGGTGTGTGCACGCCGTGGCCAATGTGGACTTGGAAGCCCGACACGCCGCCCAGCGAGCCTTGCGGGGCGCGCACCTCGGCGGGATAGTCGGGGAAGGTCGAGATGCGGTCGCCCAGTCCGGCGCTCACATTCGAGAAGATGTTGCCAGCCAGCTGCATACCGTCACCGCTGTCGCCCGAGAAGCGCACCACGATGCTCTGCCTGAACTGGACTTTTGCTTTTTCTGCCATTTTATTCTCTTAGATTTCTGGTAATAATCTTGTATGAAAATCGGGTGCAAAAGTACAACATTTTTTCTTGCTGCACAAACTTTTTGGGCCATTTTGTGGCTGGGCCTCGACCGGCAGTTTTTGCCCTTTTGACAACAATTTGCGGCAAAGTCTTGCAATCGGTCGCCGGGCATGAGCCAAACTGGCCAAACCGTCATCGTTTCGGGCAAAAAATGGGCAAAAAAATTGTGACTTTCGGCATTTGATGGCCTGCACGCTTGGCCGTTTGGAGCAAAAGTGCTATCTTTGCACTGATAAACCGAGAGACAATGAGATTCTGCGACCTACTAGGCAATGAGCAAGCCGCCGACCAGGTGAGGCGGCTCATCGACAACGACCGTCTGCCACATGCCCTGCTGCTGCATGGCGAGCCAGGCGTGCCCAAGCTGGCCCTGGCGCGCACCATGGCGCAATATCTGCACTGCACCGACCGCCACGACGGCGAGCCGTGTGGACGCTGCCCCTCGTGCCGGGCGCACGAGACGTTCAACCACACCGACACGTTCTTCTCCTTTCCCTACTGGCGCAAGGACAAGAACGAGGAGGCCAACTGCGACGACTTCATCCAGCACTGGCGTGAGTTCCTGGCCGACTGCCCGCTGGTCGAGGACTACCAGCACTGGCTAGAGATTCTCAAGAACGAGAACTCGCAGCCGCGCATCCTGGTGCGCGAGAGTGCCAATATCCTGCGCAAGATGAGCATGTCATCGTTCACCAGCAAGTACAAGGTGAGCATCATCTGGCTGCCCGAGAAGCTCAAGGACGATGCAGCCAACAAGCTGCTCAAGCTCATTGAGGAACCCTACGACGACTGCAAGTTTATACTGGTCAGCGACAATGCCAAGGACATCCTGGGCACCATCTACTCGCGCACGCAACGCATCGAGCTGCGCCGACTCAGTGCCCCGACTGTGGCGCACTATCTGGCCGGACACTATGGCATGGAGATGCAGGATGCGCTGGCTGTGGCGGCCCCCGCCGACGGCAATGTCAACCTGGCGCTGCACAGCATGCGGCAGGACAGTGAGCTGCACGAGTTCCACCTGGCGTTTGTCGAGCTGATGAGAATGGCCTACTTGCGCGACCTGGGCAAGCTGCGCAACTGGGCCGAGCGGGTGGCCGACATGAAGCGCGAGAAGTCGAGGCGGTTTCTTGACTATGCTGCCAGGCAGGTGCGCGAGAACTTCATCTACAACCTGCGTCACCCCGAACTGAACTACCTCACGCGCGAGGAGCAGCAGTTCAGCACACGCTTTGCGCCCTATATCAACGAGGCCAACGTCGAGCGCATGTACGAGCAGTTCCGACGGGCGGCCGAACACATCGCCGGCAATGGCAACGCCAAGATTGTGCTCTTTGACATGGCCGTGCGCATCACCATTCTCATCAAGGTGTAATTCATAATTTATAATTCATAGTATATGATTCGAAATTCATTGCTGATTTCTGAATCATTGCTCACCATTCGTCACACGTCATCATTCACTTATGGAAGTAATACAAAGTTTCACCATCGACCACACTAACCTCATGCCGGGCATCTATGTGTCGCGACGAGACAAGGGGTTCACGACATTCGACCTGCGCATCACCCAGCCCAACAAAGAACCTGCTGTCGCTCCGGCAGCCATGCACAGCCTGGAGCACCTCATGGCCACCTGGTTCCGCAACAGCGAGGCCAAGGACGACGTGGTCTATGTCGGGCCCATGGGCTGCCTCACAGGCATGTATCTCATCATGACCGGAACCTATACCGTCCAGGACGTGCGTCAGCTGACCATCAAGTGCCTGCAGTGGATACTGGAGCAGACACAGGTGCCGGCCACCACTCCCGAGACTTGTGGCAACTGCTTGCTCCACGACCTGCCCATGTGCAAGTGGGAGAGTGCCCGCTATCTCGACCGTCTGCAGCACGACTTCCACAGTGAGTACACCCAGCTGGTGGTCACCCTGGATGACGGCAAGACATTTGCCGACGCTTAGAGCTTTTAGTTTTTAGTTGTTAGTTCGAATGTTCGACTACTCGCAACCCATAACTCGCAACCCATAATGCTTTCATTCTTGCAACAAGTAGCTGGCCACTATGCCGCTGCCGCCAACCTCGAAGACTACTGCTTTGTCTTCCCCAACCGCCGAAGCGGGAAATTTTTTGAACAGCGCCTGGCCGAAGCCGCACGCGGCAGGATGATGATGCCACGCATCATGGCCATGGCCGACTTTCTGGGCGATGTCACCAGTTATAATCAGGTGGGACAGCTCGAGGCCACTCTGGTCCTATACAAGGCTTACAGGCAGGTGATGGGCGACAGTGCCGCACCGATGGACACCTTTGTGTTCTGGGCCAACTTGATCATCAACGACTTCAATGATGCCGACATGAATCTGGTGGACGTTGAGCAGCTCTACAAGAACCTGCATGACCTGCGTGAGATAGCCACCGACTACCTTGACCCTGACCTCAAACGTGACATCGAGCGCGTGCTGGGCATCAACCTGCCGCCCGACGCAGATGGCGAGCGGCTGTGGAAGGACTGGCAGGGGCATGACGATGATGGCGAGGTGCGCAGGCAATACTTCAGCCTGTGGCAGAAGCTCTATGACATCTACCTCACGTTCCATCAGCTGCTGGAACAGCAGGGACTGTACACCGTGGGGCGGATCTATCGCGATGCCGTCAGCCGCATCAAGCTCATGCCCGACGACCGTCTGCCACTGCGCGTGGTCATGGTGGGCTTCTCGTCGCTGTCGGTGAGCGAGATGGCCGTCTTCAAGGCCTTGAAGCAGAGGGGCGTGGCCGACTTCTGGTGGGACATGGCACTGGACGTGCTGCGCAACGACCGTGACAACCCGGCCGGCAGCATGGTCAGGGTGTATGCCGACATGTTTGCCATGCCGCAACAGCTCGAGCCGGTGCAGCTGGCCGGAAAGCATGTCGAGGCAGTGGCGGTGCCATCGGTGGTGGGGCAGGCCAAGTGGGCGTTTGACCGCATCGACCAGATGATTGAGCACGGAGACATCGCCCACCCTGACAATGCCATCAACACGGCCATTGTGCTGCCCGACGAGAGCCTGTTTGTGCCGCTCATCAACTCGGTGAGCGACCGCGTGGGACAGCTGAACGTGACCATGGGCTACCCGCTGCGCCAGTCCAACATCGTCTCGCTGATGCACCTGGTGGCCCGGGCGCACAAGCAAGCCTCGCGGCGCGACAATGAGTGGACCTACTATCGCGAGGACGTCAAGGACATCCTGTCGCACCCCATCATCAAGGCGGTCTTCACCCGGCAGGCCCTGGCCATAACCGACCGCATCACGGCCCAGAACCTGTGGAATGTGCCGGCCAACGAGTTGTGTCAAATGGGATTCGGCACATTGTTCCAACCCATGCAAGATGTCACCGACTCCAATCAGGTGATTGCCTATATCGACCGGCTGACGGAGTTCTGCCGGCAGGTCAACGAGCGCATCAAGCAGGAGGACATGGTCAAAGACCCTCGCGAGGAACATGACGATGATGACACCAAAAAACACCTGCCGTTGCAGAGTGCGTTCATCGAGCTATATGTCGACGCGTTGGAGCAAATCAAGCTCTCGTTCGCTGTCCATGGCGTGCCGGTGGCCGACGACACACTGTTCTTTCTCATCGACCGGCTGACGCAGACCGCCGTCGTGCCCTTTGAGGGTGAGCCGCTCAAGGGACTGCAGGTCATGGGGCTGCAAGAGACGCGGTCGCTCGACTTTGACAACATCATCATCCTGTCGATGAACGAGCGGGTCTTCCCGCGCCGCCACGGCATCGCCTCGCTCATCCCCGACAACCTGCGGGCGGCGTTCTATATGCTCACCAGCTCGCGGCAGGAGACCATTGCCGCCTACGACTTCTATCGCCTGATTGGCCGTGCCAGAAATGTCGTGCTGGTCTATGCCAGCGCAACTGCAGGCGGCGGAGGCAGCGAGCCGTCGCGGTTCATCTCGCAGCTGAAGCTGCTCTATGGCATACGGAAGAAGGAGAAGGAGAAAGAGGAGAAGAAAGAGGTGGAGAAGGAGCAGGAGCAGGAGAAAGAGGTGGAGCAGGAGAAGGTGGACTATACCGACTACCAGATTGACACTCGCGTCACCTCGCCCACTCAGCCGCCCATCACTGTCGACAAGGTGAACCCACCCATGCATGACTATGTCCAGCCCAGTGCGCAAGACCGCCCCGAGGAGGCCCACTGCTTGTCGCACAGCTCAATCTCGGAGTTTATCGAATGTCCGCTCAAGTTCTACTTCCACCACGTCGAGCACTTGAGCGACGATGATGACACAAGCGACTTTATGGACTATGGCACCTTTGGCACCATCATTCACGACACGCTGCAGGAGCTGTACTATCCGCGCATCGACGCGGAGAAAGAGCGCACCGGCGACTATCGGGTCACTGCCGATGACATTGAGTCGTTCAAGAAAGCGAAACTGAAAGATGCGGTGCGGCGCAACATCAACCGGTCCTATCTGCACCACAGCGACAATGCCGCCCTTGAGGGCGAGGGACTCATCCTGGAGGAGGCCATCAAGACCTATGTGCAGCGGGCACTGGACTTTGACCTGAAGTTGATTAAGGAGTCGCTCGACCGGCAGCTCGTGGTGCTCGAGTGTGAAAAGGAACATAAGGTCCAACTCGACCTGGGCGGGGTGAGGTTCAACTTCACCTACAAGCCCGACCGTGTCGACCGCATCGACGGACGTTTGCGCATGGTCGACTATAAGACCGGTAGCGACCCCACGTCGTTCACCACGCTCGACGACTTGTTTGTCACCCCGCCACCCTCGTCCAGCAGCAAGCGCTGCAAGGCCATTGCCCAGCTCATGCTGTATTGCAACGCCTGGCAGCTGGAGCACAACGAAGACCGCCTCATCGAGCCGATGATCTACAAACTCAAGGCAATCGATGAGACGGGGGTGTTCCGTGTCGAGGACAAGGCCAAAAAGAGTCTGGTGTTTGATGCCGGCGACGATTTCAATGCCCAGTTCAGTCAGCGCATGGGCGGGGTCATCGGCAGGCTGCTCGACATGAGCGAACCGTTCACCCAGGCTGAGCCTGGCAGCAAGTGCTGCGGACACTGCCGCTTTGCCGACTTCTGCCACCGCTGAACCCACTCGATGGCTGATTGGGGACGGTTCTTTTTCGCCAAAAGTTAAAGAATTTAACAAGTGGCGGATTGGGGACGGTTCTTTTTCGCCAAAAGTTAAAGAATTTAACAAGTGGCGAAAAAGAACCGTCCCCAATCCGCCATTATCCCTTCTGGTAGCCGTGCTTGAGGCGGTAGCGACGCACGTCACGGAACAGGTCGGTGGCGTAGACAAAGTTGTTCAGGTCGTCGTTGTCCTGGTTATAAATCTCGTCTTTAGTGCCTATCCAACCCACATGACCCTTGTTGACAAACAGGATGTTCTCGCCGATGCCCATCACCGAGTTCATGTCATGCGTGTTGATGATGGTGGTGATGCCAAACTCGTGAGTGATGTCGCTCAGCAGGTCGTCAATCACAATAGATGTCTTGGGATCCAGACCCGAGTTGGGCTCGTCGCAGAAGAGGTACTTGGGGTTCAGGGCAATGGCGCGGGCAATGGCGGCGCGCTTCTGCATGCCGCCCGACAGCTCGCTGGGATACTTGTCCTCGCTGCCGCTGAGGTTCACACGGTCGATGCAGAACTGGGCGCGCTCGCGCTGCTCATCGACACTCATGCTCGAGAACATCATCAGCGGGAACATCACATTGCCCATGACGGTCTCGCTGTCGAACAGGGCTGAGCCTTGGAACAGCATCCCGATTTCCTTGCGCAGCTCCTTGAGCTGCTTGCCGTCCATGGTGGTGATGTCACGGCCGTCATACAAGATTTGGCCCACGTCGGGCTTGAACAGGCCCACGATGTTCTTCACCAGCACGGTCTTGCCCGAGCCGCTCTGCCCGATAATCAGGTTGGTCTTGCCGTCATAAAATGTGGCATCGATGCCGAACAGCACCTGCCGGCGGCCGCCCACATCATCAAACGATTTTTCTACTCCCTTGACTTCTATCATTTCAGTTTCGAGTTACGAGTTTTGAGATTCAAGCTGCGTGTTACGAGTTATGAGTTTCGTGTTGCAAGTTGCAAGTGCTGAGTTGAGTTGTGCTGAGTTGAGTTTCGTATTGAAAGTGGTGTCACCAGAATGTATTGGCCTTACTACTCCACTACCTTGCTACTGACTTGCTACCAGGCTATTGCAGCATCAGCTTGGTCAATATCACGTCCACCACCAGAATCATGATGTTGCTCATCACCACAGCATTGGTGCTGGCCTTGCCCACCTCAATCGAGCCGCCCTGCACCGTGTAGCCATAGTAGGACGAGATGCTCGAGATGATGAACGCGAAGAACAGCGACTTGATCAGCGCAAACCAGACATACCACTCGATGAACATCGTCTGGATGCCATAGATATAGGTCGATGGGTCGACGATGCTGGTCAACACACAAATCAGGTAACCTCCAAACAGGCTTGTAGCCATGCAGATGGTCACTAGGAAAGGCATGATGGTAATCATGCCCAGCACCTTGGGCATGACCAGGAAGTTGGCCGAGTTGATGCCCATGATGTCGAGGGCGTCAATCTGCTCGGTCACACGCATTGTGCCAATCTCGCTGGCGATGTTAGACCCGATTTTGCCCGACAATATCAAGCACAATATGCTCGATGAGAACTCCAGCAGGATAATCTCGCGAGTGGTCAAGCCCACAGTGTAGCGAGGCAGCAGCGGATTGTTGATGTTGAGCTTGATGAGTATCGTGCACAGCGAACCGATGAACAACGACACAATCAGGATGAGTGGAATCGAGTCGATGCCCAGCTTGGCAATCTCGTCCATGTAGCGGCGGAAAAACACCCTCCACTTCTCAGGAATGCCGATGCTGCGCCACATGAACGTGCAGTAATTGCCGAAAGAGTCCAGAGATCTATTCAGAATCATTATTTTAATTATAAACTTTTAACTATTAACTAAACCAGAGCGCTCTCGTCGATGAGGTTGTTGAGGATGGCATAGACCGTGAGGCCGGCCACACTCTTGATGCCCGTCTTGTGCATGATGTTCTTGCGATGCGAAATCACAGTGTGCACCGACACATTCAGCGCGTCGGCAATCTCCTTGTTGGTCAACCCGCGGGCCACCTGCACCAGCACGTCGGTCTCGCGACGCGACAGCTCGTAGCTGGCTCCTGACTTGTGATTATCGGGCTGGAACGACTGTGTCACGCGCATCAGGGTCTCGCCGATGGTGCCGCGACTGTCGCGGATGTCAATCACGCCGTCATAGCGCTTGAGCACCAGAGGCTCGACATACTGGTAGACAAGCGCCACCACCGGGATGGACTCGTCGGCCAGCAGTTGCTGCGGAGAGGCCGACAGGGTGGCGTTGAGCACAATCACGTCTGGCTTGCTCGTGACCAGGCGCTCATCCAGACCGGCAAGGTCGTTGAGGGGCGGAAGAACCTTGAAACGTGTCTGCTCGCCCAGCACGCTTGACAGCCCCTCGACGATGACCTCCGAAGGCTCGATAATCAATACGCGGGTCTTCATTTTACGCTCCTTTCCAGATGCATCACATAGGGCACCATCACTTTTTCCTCGACCAGGCTGTGGCGGTTCAGGTCGGTCGACAATTGCAGGATGTCATACACCACGTCGACCGTGTCGTCGCCAGTGGCGCTCTCGGGCAGATACTTGAAGATAATCTGCACCAGGTCGCCCAGCTTCTCCTCAAGGTTGCCGTGGCTCTTGACAAAGTCGCTCATGCAATAGGTGGTGTCGCTTTGTCCTGTCTGCAATGCCTCGATGTGACGGAAAACCGTGTTATCCTCGTGACCGAAGTGAGCCAGCACCTCGGCGCGGTACACCTCAAAGAAGCGCCGCAACACCATGCCAACACGCTCGGGCAAGTGCTCGGCGATGCGGTGCAGGTGATGCTCGATGTGCGGCAACTGACGGTGAACATAGTAGTCGTGAGAGTTGCGCAGATAGGGCACTAGACAAGTCATGTCGGTGCTCAATATCTGTTCGCGACCGGGCGCATACTGTGCAAAGCAGTAGACGTTGCACATCAGCAAGAAGAAGTCAGGATCCACACCGTGCCGGTGGCACACATCGGCCACCGAGCGGTCGCCGAAGCCCAGGGCAATGCCCATGCGGGGCAGAATCATCACCAGCTCGGGGTGAGCCGTCACCAGGTCGCCCATTTTTATCGTCGGGTCGTTGAGTGATGCAGTCATCTTTTCGGTTTCGGGTTTCGAGTTGTTTGCTGTTTGCTGTAGCAAAACAAGCGACAAAGATAGTGTTTTTTGTCCATTCAGGCCAAGAAAATCGCAAAAAACACGAACTTTGGAAAATAAAAAGGTGCAATCTGTCGGCTTCTGGCGGTTTTTTTGTAACTTTGTCGGTTGGAATGCAATGCAGCATCCCGCTTAAAGACTTAACACTATGCTAATCATCGGTATCGCTGGCGGAACCGGGTCGGGAAAGACCACGGTGGTGCGCAAAATCATGGAACGTCTCCCACAGGGTGAGGTCGGCATCATCTCGCAGGACAACTACTACAAGGACTCGAGCCACATCCCCCTGGAGGAAAGAAAGAAAATCAACTTTGACGAGCCGGCGGCATTCGACTGGGACCTGCTGCTGCAGCACCTGCAGATGCTCAAGCAGGGCAAGTCGATTGAGATGCCCACCTACAGCTATATCACCAGCACTCGTCAGGCCGAGACCATACCCATGGGGCCGCACGAGGTGGTGGTCATCGAGGGTATCCTAGTGCTCAGCGACGAGCGACTGCGCGACATGATGGACATCAAGGTATTTGTCGATGCCGATGCCGATGACCGGCTCATCCGTGTCATCGCCCGCGACTGCATTGAGCGCGGACGCACAGCACAAGAGGTCATCGACCGATACCAGAGCGTGCTCAAGCCCATGCACATGCTCCACATCGAGCCGTGCAAGCGATATGCCAACATCATCGTGCCCGAGGGTGGACACAACGAGGTGGCTATCAACATGATCACTGACTATATCAAGGCCAAACTGTCGTAGCGAACATGGCCATCAGACTACCATGGACCCGGCAGGGCGGCAAGGATGAGCCGGGCAAGAAGAGCACCGTCAAGCCCGGCAGCAAGGAGGTGGCAGCCAGGCTGCACCGGTCGGGCGACGAGGGCACGCTCGTGCTCACCACCGACAAGCTGGTCAAGAAATACCGCCAGCGCACAGTGGCCAACCAGGTGTCCATCGAGGTGCATCAGGGTGAGATTGTGGGGCTGCTAGGACCCAACGGAGCTGGCAAGACCACCACATTCTACATGACCACGGGGCTGGTCACGCCCAATTCGGGGCGCGTCTTTCTCAACGACGTGGACATCACCAGTCTGCCCGTCTACAAGCGAGCGCAGCTGGGCATAGGCTATCTGCCACAGGAGGCATCGGTCTTCCGCACACTCAGCGTCGAGGACAACATCCGCACCATCCTTGAGATGACCGACACCACACCTGAGCAGCAGCGCGAACGACTGGAGCAGCTCATCGCCGAGTTCCACCTGCAGAAGGTGCGCCGCAACCTGGGCAACCGCCTCTCGGGTGGCGAGCGGCGCCGCTGCGAGATTGCGCGCTGTCTGGCCATCAACCCGCGTTTCATCATGCTTGACGAGCCGTTTGCCGGGGTCGACCCCATTGCCGTCGAGGACATACAAAGCATCGTCTACAAGCTCAAAAGCAAGAACATCGGCATACTCATCACCGACCACAACGCCCCCGAGACGCTCAGTATCACTGACCGCGCCTATCTGCTGTTCGAGGGAAAAATCCTCTTTGAGGGCACTAGCGAGGAGCTGGCGGTCAACCCCATTGTCCGCGAGAAGTACCTCGGCTCCAACTTCATCTTCCGCCGCAAGCACTTCGACTAGCCTCAATCGTCGGGGCCAAAAGCATAATTCTTTAATTCCGGATAAAAGAAACAATCATGACTTTCGCAAGGTGGGCTCAATTATTAATGTTGGCTAGAATGAATGCCAAAGTGTTGCTGGCGGCGGTAGCATTTGTTGCCCTTGGGGTGGCAAATGCCGGTGCGCAGATTGCGCAGGAGCAGTTGCGAACAGCAAGTGACGAACAGTTGCTCAGGGAATGGACAAGGGTGCTCGCGCTGGATGAGTTTGGCGGAAGAAAGCCCATGACGCCCTACGAGGACAAGACGGTCGACTATCTTGCCAGGCAGTTGGAAGTGATGGGGCTGGAGCCTGCCTTCGACGGCAGTTGGTTCCAACCCTTTGAATTGATTGCGGTGACTGCCAAGCCTGAGGGCAGCAGACTCGCGGTGAGCGGCAAGAAGAAAGCGGTGCTTCGCTATCCCGACGATGCAATCATCTGGACATCCCGCGCCACCGAGAGAATTAATCTGAAGAAGGTGGAGTATGTGTTTTGCGGTTTTGGCATCAATGCCCCTGAATATGGCTGGAACGACTACGAGGGCATCGATGTCAAGGGCAAGATAGTGGTGGTAATGGTCAACGACCCGGGCTTTTATGACGGACGGCTCTTCAGAGGACGTAACATGACCTACTACGGTCGGTGGACCTATAAGTTTGAGGAGGCACAGCGTCAAGGGGCTGCCGGTTGTCTGGTGCTGCATCACACCGAAGCAGCCAGTTACGGCTGGCATGTATGTGTCAATGGCCACCTGAGCGACAATCTGGCCATCTATAATCCCGCAACGCGCAATGCCGACGAACTGGCCGTCAGAGGATGGCTGCATGAGGATGGCCTTAAAAAGCTGTTTCTGGCAGCCGGCATGGATATGGACAAGGCACTGGCTGACGCGAAAAAACCGGGTTTCAAGAGCTTTGCGCTGAATGTGAGAGGTGATGTGAGGATGAATGTCACCTACAACATCAAGCCAACGCGCAACGTGGGCGGTGTCATGCGTGGGAGTGCTCGGCAAGGCGAGGCCGTGGTGTTCTGTGCACACTGGGACCACCTGGGCATCGGCAAGCCCGACGAGCACGGCGACACGATTTATAACGGTGCGGCCGACAATGCCTCGGGCATGGCAGGTGCCTTGCTCGTGGCCAAGAAGTTCAAGGAAATGCCCCAGCCGCGGCGCGACTTGGTGTTTATCTTCCCATCGTCAGAAGAAAGCGGACTTTTCGGCTCTGCGTATTACTGTGCTCACCCTGTCGCTGCAATGGAGAAGACAGTGGCATGCCTGAATTTTGAGAGCATAGGCCCGGCCGAGTTGACGCGCGATGTCGTGATTCTGGGGGGCGGGGAGAGCGACTTAGACCAATATTACGTGGCTGCCGCCGCTGCTCAGGGCAGGTCCATCTTTTTCGACGACGACAACTCCGACGGCTGGTTCTATCGCTCTGACCATTATAATTTCGTGAAGCGGGGTGTGCCTGCGGTGGTCTTGGAGAACGGCAAGCATCCTGTGGATGTGAGCCGACCCAACAAATATCCCATGCCGGTGTGGTATCACAAGCCGTGCGACGAGTATCATGAGGACTGGGACTTGAGCGGTACATTGGCTAACGTGAACCTGATTTTTAGTGTGGGTCTGTCATTGTCAAACAGTCCCCGATAGCCCCCTGCGTCGTTAAATGTAAGCTAAATCGTAGATAACGATTGCTCAACTGTTAAAAATCGCACTGTCACAAAAATAATTGTGCATTGTGCATTGTGCATTGTGCACTTTTTACTACCTTTGCCGCGCTTTTTGAGAAACTCTCAAGGTTTCCCGTGTGATGGGAAATTAAGGCGAACTTAATTTTTAGTAACACAACAACTTAACAATGAAAACATTTCAACTGAACGCCGAGCCGCGTACCGACCTCGGCAAGAAGGCCGCAAAGGCCCTGCGCAAAGAGAACAAGATTCCCGTGGTGCTCAACGGTGGCAAGCTCGTCGAGCTCAAGGACGGAAAGTATGACGGCAAGTTGCTCGCCGGCGAGAAGGTGGTGCCCATCGGACGTGACGGCAAGGCCATCATCACTACCGACCTCACTGTCAATGCAGCCGATGTGCGCAAGCTCATCTACACCCCCGAGATCTATGTCATCGAGCTGACCTATGACGGACAGACCAAGAAGGCTGTGCTCAAGGACATCCAGTTCCATGCAGTGAGCGACGCCATCATGCACATCGACCTGCTTGAGGTCTATGAGGACAAGCCCGTGACCATGGAGGTGCCCGTGCACGTCGAGGGCCATGCAGCCGGTGTCAAGGCTGGTGGTAAGCTCTACCTGTCGATGAAGAAGGTCAAGGTGCGCGGTCTCTATAGCAAGATGCCCGAGACCATCATGGTCAACGTGAGCGACCTGCAGATTGGACACGCCATCAAGGTGCGCGACCTGCAGTTTGACGACTATGAGCTGGTCAGCGCCAAGGATTTGGTGATCTGCGGTGTCAAGGCTACTCGCGCTTCGGCCAACGCTGCTGCTACCGAGGAAGGCGAAGAGGCTGCAGAGTAACACTCTGAACGACCAACCTAACCGCGAATTTCTGCAACGCTATCGACGGCTGTGGAAATTCGCGGTTTATCATAAACCTAATCAAGTGATGAACCGTTTGTTGAACAAGATTCTTGCTCTGTTTGGCAAGAAGCAAGAACAAACCGAACAAACTGAACCCGAACAAATGAAGTTTCTTGTAGTAGGACTGGGCAATATCGGTGCTGAGTATCAGGGCACAAGGCACAATATAGGCTTCACCGTGGTCGACACGCTGGTCGGCGAGGCTGGAACGACATTCACCACACAGCGCTATGGCGACGTGGCGCAGATGCGGGTCAAGAACCAGCAGCTTGTCGTGCTCAAGCCGTCCACCTACATGAACCTCAGCGGTGAGGCTGTGCGCTACTGGGCGCAGAAGGAGAAGATTGACCTGGACCACATCCTGGTGGTGGTCGATGACATCGCGTTGCCATTCGGCACCATTCGCCTGCGGGGCAAGGGAGCCGATGGCGGGCACAACGGACTCAAGAGCATCGACCAGCTGCTGGGCAGCCAGCAGTATGCCAGGTTGCGCTTCGGGGTGGGCAATGACTTCCCACGCGGGGCGCAGGTCGATTATGTGCTGGGCCATCCCACTGCCGAGGAGCTGGCCATCCTGCCCGACCGGGCCCGGGTCGCTAGTGATGCCATCAAGGCCTTCTGCCTGTCGGGCATCGACTTCGCCATGACCCACTACAACAACAAATAGTCCTTAACTCAATGCACAATTCATAATGCAGTGATGCCACCCGTCCGCCGCAGGCACTCATTATTAATTATGAATTATAAATTATGAATTATGAAAGCGTTATCCTTTGCATGCGACTATATGGAAGGGGCGCATCCCGAGATTCTGCGCCGCCTGTCCGAAATCAATCTGGACAAGAACACAGGCTATGGGTTGGACCCCTATAGCGAGCAGGCGCGCCAGCTCATCCGCCAGCAGTGCGGACGCGACGATGCCGATGTGCATCTGCTGGTGGGTGGCACGCAGACCAACACCATCATCATCGATGCCATGTTGCGTCACAACGACGGCATCCTGGCGGCCTCCAGCGGCCACATCAATGTGCATGAGGCCGGAGCCATCGAGGCATGTGGGCACAAGGTTATCGCCATGCCGGCCACGCTAGGCAAGGTCGACATCGATGCCCTGGAGCATCACATGGCCACGGTCACAGCCGAGTTCAATGCCGTCGGCTGGGAGCATTATGTGATTCCGCGTGCGCTCTACATCTCGCAGCCCACCGAGTTGGGCACACTCTACACGCTTGACGAATTGCGTCGCTTGCGTGGCATCTGCGACCAGTATGGGCTATATCTCTTTGTCGACGGGGCGCGTCTGGGCTATGGACTGATGTCGCCCGCCTGCGATGTGACACTCAAGGACTTGGCCAGTCTGGTCGATGTGTTCTATATCGGCGGCACCAAGGTCGGGGCGCTATTCGGCGAGGCAGTTGTCGTGCTCAACAAGGACATACGGCTCACGCGGGGGCTCATCAAGAGCCACGGTGCACTGCTGGCCAAGGGCTGGCTGCTGGGTGTGCAGTTTGCCACACTCATGACCGACGGTCTGTATTGGGACATCGCCCGCAATGCCGTCCAGCAGGCCATGCGTCTGCGTCAGGGCATGGTCGACAAGGGCTATAAGCTCTATATCGACTCACCCACCAACCAGCAATTCTTTGTCATCGGCAACGACCGCCTGGCGGCACTGCAGCAGCGCGTGGGCATCGACATCATCGAGGCGGCCGACGACACGCACACCATCATCCGCCTGTGCACCAGCTGGGCCACCACCGATGCACAGATCGACCAGCTGCTGGCTTGTGTCTGATGTCAGAACCCGGAAAATCAGATGGAATCTTTGGCCTTTTGATTAAAATGTGTTAACTTTGCATCACCAAGCTGAAGACGTTATGGACAATTACAGATTATATACCATCGGGCATTCTAATCAGTCGCAAGAGGAGTTTCTGGCATTGCTGTCAAGGCATGGCATCAACTGTATTGTCGATGTGCGCAGTGTGCCGGCCAGCAAGTTCGCGCCGCAGTTCAACAGAGACCTGTTGAAGCATTTTCTCAATCAGGCCGGCGTACAGTATCTGCACTTTGGTGAGGAGTTTGGGGCCAGGAGGACAGATTGCCTTGACGATGACGGAAAGGTTAACTTTGAGCAAGCAGTCTTGACACCAAAGTTCAAGTTAGGGGTCGAGCGGCTGATGGAGGGATTGCGCAAGGGCTTTAACATCTCGCTCATGTGTTCTGAGGCCAATCCCCTGGAGTGCCACAGGTTCTCGTTGGTGGCGCGCTACTTTCACGACATTGGCGTGGATGTGCGGCACATCCTCAAGGACGGCAACCTGGCAACTCATCAAGAGTTGGAGAAGCTGATGGTCAATGAATTTCTGCATTCCAAGAAATATCGTCTGGCTGAGGTGGACATGCTTTTTGGCACCTATACTGCCGATGAACAGCTCAGGGATGCCTATCGATTGAAAAACAAGGAGATTGGATATGTCGAACAACAAGCGGAGGAAATTGAGACGAGATGACAGTGCTGTACACTATAGGGTTCACCAAGAAGAGTGCCGCCCGGTTCTTCGGGCTGCTGCGTGACAATCATGTCGCACAGCTCGTCGATGTGCGCATCAGCAACACCAGCCAGCTGGCGGGATTTGCCAAGGGCAAAGACTTGCAGTTTTTTGTCAACGAGATTTGTGGCATTCCCTATCGCCACATCACCGATTTCGCTCCGACAAAAGAATTGCTGGACAAGTGGCATAAACAGGAGGTCAGCTGGGATGAGTATGAGCAAATCTACACCGCTATGCTCCACGAGCGGGATGTGATCAACCGTTTCGACGTGAAACAATTTGACCGGGCGTGCTTCCTGTGCAGCGAAGAAACCCCGGAACAGTGTCACCGACGATTGCTGGCCGAGTACTTCAAGAAGCACAGCGGACAAGCCGTCTCAATCGTTCATCTGGTTTAGTGCTTATGGACAAGTATTTTGTGTGTCTGGCCAACTCCTATAAGCGCGGAGGACGATGCGTCGCCGGGGTTGAGGTGGTTCATGATGATGAGCTGCCTGATGGATGGGGAGTGGTCTGGAACTATGATGGATCGCCATGTTGGGTTAGGCCTGTCGTCGACACACAGTTTGGCCAGATTCCCAACGAGATGGCGCAAGGCATCAGGCTGATGTCGGTGGTCAGGCTGACCGATGTCGTGCCATGCCCGGACGGGGTGCACACCGAGGATGTCACCTTTGGCACTATGCAATGCCTCAATCAGCAGGTGACTAACCTCAGTCAGTTTGCCGACGTCGTGCATCGGGTCATCTTTGAGAACAATGGACACGCGGTGCCAGAGCAGCAACCACCATTTGTCGACTACTCACTGATGATGATTCGCCTTGACCGGGCGCAGACGTTTCTCGACCAGAGCAGAGAAAAGGGCAAGGTCAGGATGAGGTTCTATTACCATGGTGTGCAATGCGAGTTTCCTGTCACCGACCCGGAGTTCTTGGCCAAGTTCTACAATCAGGCGCAACAGGACATAATCCTGCACAATGTCTTTCTGACCTTGTCGTTGGGGATGGGCTTCGAGGGATGGCATCACAAGCTCGTGGCTGCTGTGATGACCGGAGACAATGTTGCCGCCAAGCCGCAACTCGCCGATTCGGAGCAACCCTACATCGAGCGGCAAAAAATGCTGCGCCACAACACCTACACCAGATGGAATGACGAGGAAACGCCAGCCATCGACTCGCAAGAAGCATTGCTCGACGAGTATGACCGCCTACTGGCCATAAAAGAGGACGTTGAGGCTCAAATCCAGATGCTGCGCATCCACATCATGCAGAGCATGGAGAAAGCGCATGTCGAGAGAATCGATTCGGACGAATTCTCGGTAACCTATACCGCGCCGCGAACGGTCATGCAGTTTGACCGCGCAGCATTCAAGCAAGCGCACAACGAGTTGTTTGAACAGTACTGCAAGCCCCAGCGTCGGGATGCAATGCTGGTGATCAGACGGAACAAAAAAACTGAAAGACTATGAACGAAGTAAGAATTGATAAGTGGCTGTGGGCCACACGCATCTTCAAGACACGCACCATCGCCACCGATGCCTGCAAGCTGGGACGTGTCACCATCGGCGGCATGAATGTCAAGCCGTCGCGGCTGGTCAAGCCGGGCGATGTCATCGCCGTGCGCAAGCCACCCGTGACCTACACCTTTGAGGTGCTGGCGGTGCTCAACAATAGGGTGGGGGCCAAACTGGTGCCCAACTACCTGCGCAACATCACCACGCGCGATCAGCTCGAATTGCTCGAGATGGTGAAGATTGACGGATTTGTCAACCGGCAGAAGGGCATGGGACGACCCACCAAGAAGGATGGACGCGAGATGAAGGAGTTCACCGACGAGGCATTCTTCGGATTTGATGACGCATTTGACTGGGACGAGGACGAAAACCCCTTGTGGACTCAGGAGGATGAAGCCCGCCTCGAGCAGAAGTGACCATCACACTCCCCACGATGCAATCGCTGGCAGCCCGTTAGAGCCGCCAGCGATTTATCGTCATCAAAAACTTTCAACTTTCAACTTTTAACTTTCAACTGTCAACTGGTCGTCAGTCTTTCTCCAGATAGGTGTAGCCATACAGGCCCGAACGGTAGTTGCGCACAAAGTCGTTGCCTTCCTCACTAGTGATTTTGCCCGAACGCACGCTATCGTTGACCCACGACTCGACGTTGCGCACCAGTTGCTTGGGGCTGAACTGCACATAGTCGAGTACCTCGGCAACAGTCTCACCGTCAATCACCTGGTCTATCTCGTAGTGGTCTTTGTAGACGTCGATGTGCACCGCATTGGTGTCACCGAACAGGTTGTGCAGGTCGCCCAGAATCTCCTGATAGGCACCCACTAGAAACACCCCCAGATAGTAGTGCTCACCCTTCCTCAGCCGGTGAACGGGCAGTGAGTGGGCTACGCCCTGCTGCGAGATGAAGTTGGCTATCTTGCCGTCGCTGTCGCAGGTGATGTCCTGGATGGTGGCCAACCGGTCGGGACGCTCGCTCAGGCGTTGCAGCGGCACCACGGGAAACACCTGGTCGATAGCCCACGAGTCGGGCAGTGACTGGAACAGCGAGAAGTTGCAGAAGTACTTCTCGGGCAGCATCTTGGTCACACTGCGCAACTCCTCGGGAGCATGCTTCATGTTCGACACGATGTCGTTCACGTCGCGCGCCACGCTCCAGAACAGCTTCTCGACCAGTGCGCGGGTGCGCAGGTCTATCAGGCCCAGGCTGAAGCGGTCCAAGGCTTCCTCGCGTATCTGCAACGCGTCGTGCCAGTACTCGAGCAGGCGTGTCTGGTTGATCTTGTCCCAAATCTCATAGAGGTCACGCACCAGCTCGTCATCCTCGTCGGTCACCTGGTCCACATCGTCGTCCCACTGCGGCAGTCCGGCGGTCTCCAGCACGTCAAGCACCAGCACCGAGTGGTGGGCCGTGAGCGAACGGCCACTCTCGTTGATGACGTTGGGGTGCTTCAGACCGTTCTTGTTGCTCGCGTCGACAAAGGTGTAGACTGCGTCGTTGACATACTCCTGGATGCTGTAGTTCATTGAATGGCTGCTGGCGCTGTTGCGCGTGCCGTCATAGTCCACCCCCAGGCCGCCGCCGATGTCCACCAGCTCGATGTCATAGCCCAGCTTGCACAGCTGCACATAGAACTGGGCCGCCTCGCGCAGGGCGTTCTTGATGCGGCGGATCATCGTCACCTGGCTTCCGATGTGGAAGTGTATCAGCTTCAGGCAGTCCATCATATTGTGCTCCTTCAGGTAGTCTAGCGCAGTGAACAGCTCGCTCGTGTTCAAGCCAAACTTGCTGCGGTCGCCGCCGCTCTCCTCCCACTTGCCGCTGCCCGAGCTCGAGAGCTTGATGCGGATGCCGATGTTGGGCTTCACGCCCAGACGGCGCGCTATCTCGTCGATGAGCACTAGCTCGTTCAGCTTCTCGACCACCAGAAAGATGCGGCGACCCATCTTCTGGGCCAGCAGGGCTAGCTCGATGTAGCCCCGGTCTTTGTAGCCGTTGCAGATGATGGGCGAGTTGGCCTTGATGTCGGCCATATTGATGGCTAGCACGGCATGAAGCTCGGGCTTGGAACCGGCCTCCAGGCCGATGTTGAACCGACGGCCATGGGTCACCAGCTCCTCCACCACGGGCTGCATCTGGTTGACCTTGATGGGGTAGATGATGAAGTTCTCGCCCTGGTAGTCATACTCTTTGGCCGCCTTCTTGAAGCAGCCGGCCAGCTGCTCGATGCGGTTGTCCAGGATGTCGGGGAAACGCAGCAGAGCGGGAGCCGAGATGTTGCGAGAACGCAGCTCGTTCATCACGTCCATCAGGTCGACCGACACGCAACTCTGCTTGGGAGTGACGGTGATGTGACCCAGTTCGTTGATGCCGAAGTATTTCTGACCCCAGCCCTTGATGTTGTAGAGTTCAGCGCTGTCCTCAATGCGCCATTTGTTCATGCCTGTCAACTTCTTCTATATTTATCGGGTTCAACAATTTCAATCGACAAAAATACACTTTTTTTCGCAATTCTCAGAATTTTTTGCCTAACAATCCTTTTTTTTCCCTATTTTTGCACCATTGTACGGCCACGCCGCTAACTATAAACTATAAACTTTAAACTATAAACTAAAAAAAAGCCGTGCGTTACTTCATGCGACTGAGCTACCGTGGAGCAGGGTTCCACGGATGGCAGATACAACCCAATGACAATAGTGTGCAGCAGACCGTCGAGCAGGCCATGGCAACGGTGCTTCGTCGGCCTGTGTCCATCACCGGAGCAGGACGAACCGACACCGGTGTCAACGCTCGCATGATGGTGGCGCACTTCGATGTCGATACTCCCATCGCCGACACCGCCATGCTCGTGCGCAGCCTCAATGGCATCGTGGGGCGCGACATCGCCATTTACACCATCTTTCCTGTCCATGACGACGCGCATGCCCGATTCGATGCCACCAGCCGCACCTACAAGTACTTTGCGCATACCCTCAAGTCGCCCTTCCTCTATCCGCTGAGCTGGCAATGCCGACCCGACCTCGACTTCGACCTGATGAATCAAGCCGCTGACCGAATCATGGACTACCGAGACTTCACCTCGTTCAGCAAGCTACACACCGATGTCAAGACCAACAACTGCCTCGTCACCCGGGCACAGTGGGACAGGGTGGGGGAGCAGTGGGTGTTCACCATCACTGCCGACCGCTTCCTGCGCAACATGGTGCGGGCCGTGGTGGGCACCCTAGTTGAGGTGGGCCTGCACCGCATCACCATCGATGACTTCTGCCGCATCATCGAACAGCGTGACCGATGCAAGGCCGGCACATCGATGCCGCCACACCCCCTCTTCCTCTGGGATATCACCTATCCTTACACCATATTATAATGCACAATGCAGTGCCGTGGACTCACAATGTAGGGACGCGGCATGCCGCGGGATCACCACCGTGCACATTTCCCCAACACATCAATATACAATCTTCTGCCGATTTCGGGTTTTTGTCTGCATCCATCTAACAAATTTCAACAAATTTTCAAATTATACCGTAATTTTTTTGAAATATCCTTGCTTAGGTCGAATAATCTTCTTACATTTGCAGTCGAAATATAAACCTTTTTGTTTCACTTTTTTAATTTTCAAGCTTATGAAGAAATTATTCTTACTTACGCTTAGTGTTGCTTTGTTTGGCGCAATGTCGCTGCAAGCACAACAACCGCTCAAGGGAGCTGCCGTCAAGGCTTACTCCGCCAACGTGACCAAGAATGCTGAAGTGCGCACAGCTGTGGGTGTGATTAACTCCACTCCCGCTCCCCAAGTTGTCAAAGCTGCTAACCACGCTCCCGAAGCCGGTATGGCCGAAGTCACACTCAGTGTGGGCGATGTGTGGGGCGATGGCTCGGGCTATCAGATGCTCCTCGATGCCGACGCAACGGCATACGGCACCATCATCCCCGAAACCGGTGGTCTGACTACTGGCGGTGATGCCTCTGCCGAAGTATATGCCGAGTTTGAGTACAAGATTCCCGAGAATGCTGACGGTGCAATGAACACCGCTAACATCCTGCTCAACAGCACGGTAACCATCCAGATTCCGGCCGGTATCTATGACTTCTGCATCACCAACCCCACACCGGGCGACCGCATCTGGATTGCATCCCAAAATGGAAACGTCAATGGCCGCATGGATGACTTCGAGTTTGTCGCTGGCGGCACCTATGTGTTCACCGTCTCGCGGAGCGGCCAGTACGATATGGTGACTCTGGAGGCTGACATTCCGGGCCTGCCCACTCTGCCCACCGAGCTGACCGTTGAGCCCGCCGCTACCTATGCCGATGTGGCTTGGGTGCCCGGTGAGAACAACGACAGCTGGAACCTGCGCTATCGTCCCTATGTCGACCCCGCTACTCAAGGTCGCCTCTGGGATCTGCCCTACCCGGGATATGAGGAGCAGATTGAAGGCTTCACGATTTATGACGCTGATGGCGATGGTTACAACTGGTCTCTGGCATTCTCGAGCAATGCACAAGATGATGCGTGCTTCTACAGCTATAGCTATACCAATGAAACTGGTACTTATGAAGCTCTCACCCCAGACAACTGGCTGTTCACGCCCGAGGTGCCAATGGGTGGTACACTCAAGTTCAAGACTTGGAACCGCAGCAGCTTGTATGCAGACAAGATTGCTGTCTATGTCGTCACCGAGGACGGCGAGATTCAGCTGGGCGAGGACATCACTCCGGGTACAACGCCCGAGGAGGTTGAGTTCGACCTGAGCGAATTCGAGGGCACTGCACAGATCGCATTCCGTCACTATGATTGCGAAGACTTGTGGGCCATCTATGTTGATGATATCGAGGTTACTAACCCCGACGCTCCCGAGATTCAAGAGTGGATTGAGGTTGAGGATGTGGCTAATCCCTTCACCATCGACGAGCTGACTCCCGAGACCACCTACGAGGTGCAGGTCAAGGCCTTCGGTCCTGTCGAGCCTGTGACGTTCAACGCTGCTGGTGGCAGGGCTACCGAGTGGACCGAGTCGACCCTGTTCACCACTCTCGCCGAGGATCCCTTTGTGGGTGTTGAGACTGTCAAGGTCGAGACCACTGGCGACAACAGCTACTACAACCTGATGGGTCAGAAGGTCACCGGCAACCTGCCCGCCGGCATCTACATCCACAACGGCCGCAAGGTGGTTGTCCGCTAATCACTACACACAATCCAATTAAAAAAGGTGTGCCAATTGGCACACCTTTTTTAAGCCCCATGTACGGACGCGGCGTGCCGCGTGATCACCCACCGTCTAGACTTGGCATTAAAATCTGTGCAGTCTGCGTGAAATTAAGTTGCCTTATGGCAATAATACCCCTAGAACTACCCCAAAACACACTTTTTTCGAAAAAAATCACGAAAAAATTTGCACGGTCCAGAAAATGGCAGTACCTTTGCATCGCTTTTCGGAAATCTAGTGTAAACCGAATGCAAACCAAGCTTGCTTGAGTTAGTTGAGGTGCCACCAAGATTATCAAAATCAATCCGATTGGCACAGTTCGGGATGTAGCTCAGTCCGGTTAGAGTACGCGTCTGGGGGGCGTGGGGTCGCTAGTTCGAATCTAGTCATCCCGACTGAAGTAAAAAGGTACTGAAAATTAGCAAGATAGCTAATGAATCAGTGCCTTTTTTCGTACCTAAATGGTACTAAAATCGCCAAAAAAACAGCAATTTTGCAACATTTCGGTGTCATTCGCAACCCTTTGCAACATTCCACTTGCAAGTATGCTTGCAATCTATTACGGAAATCATCTTGCCACAGAAAAATCTCAAAATCAGCACATTTTGCTGGAATTGGTAGGAATCAGAAAACAGCGGCAACCATTTCTTTGCCTAATTTGTGAATGTGGGC